>NZ_JAUYFA010000072.1 GCF_030691135.1 Phreatobacter sp. | reverse complement strand
GGGACGACCTCGTCGCAGCCGAAGGCCTTCAGCTTCTCCGCGACGATGCCGGCGGTGCGGTGCACGTCGTAGAGCAGTTCCGGATTCTCGTGGAAGTCGCGGCGCCAGGCGGTGATCTCGTCGTGAAGGTCGGCAACGCGGTTGATGACGGGCATGGAAATCTCCGGAAGGGCAGGCGAAAGCGCGAGGCTAGCGCGGGGCGGGGCACGAAGCGAGGGGGAAGCTGGATCGCTGGAATGCGCGGCACATTCACCTCTCCCAGGCGGGGAGAGGTCGACGAGCGATAGCGAGGCGGGTGAGGGGGAGAGCGAAACACGGCCAGCGCTTGGCCCCCTCTCCCGGCCTGCGGCCTTATCCTCTCCCCGCCGGGGAGAGGTAAGCGGCAGCGCCCTCCTCACGCCGGCATGCGGTTCTCGACCAGCTTCGCCCAGTAGCTCATGCCCAGCGGGATGATCTCGTCGTTGAAGTCATAGGCGGGGTGATGCACCGAGGCCGTGTCGCCCTGCCCGATGAAGATGAAGGCGCCGGGCCGGGCCTCGAGCATGTAGGAGAAATCCTCGCCGCCCATGATCTGCGGCGCGTCGTCATTCACCGCCTTGTCGCCGACCACGGCGGCCGCCGCGGCGACCGCATGCGGCGTGTGGGCGGGATCGTTGACGGTGGCCGGCACCACCCGCACATGCTCCACCGTGGCTGTGGCGCCGAAAGCCGCGGCAGTCTTCTCCGCCACCTCCCGAAGCCGGACCTCGATGAGGTCGCGCACCTCTGCGTCATGGGTGCGCACCGTGCCACGCAGCTCCGCCGTCTGCGGAATGACATTGTTGGTGAAGCCGGCATTGAAGGCGCAGATGGAGATGACGGCGCTCTTCAGCGGGTCGACATTGCGCGCCACGATCGACTGCACCGCCGCCACGATATGCGCGCCGACGAGGATCGTGTCGACCGCCAGATGCGGCTTGGCGGCATGGCCGCCTTTGCCCTCGACATGGATGCGGAAATTGTCCACCGCCGCCAGCATCGGTCCCGGACGGATGGCGAACTGGCCGACCGGCAGGCCCGGCGCATTGTGCATGCCATAGACCTCCTGGATGCCGAAGCGCTCCATCATGCCGTCCAGCACCATGGCCTCGCCGCCCTTCTCGCCCTCTTCCGCCGGCTGGAAGATGACGGCGACGGTGCCGTCGAAATTGCGCGTCTCGGCGAGGTACTTGGCGGCGCCAAGCAGCATGGCGGTATGGCCGTCATGGCCGCAGGCATGCATCTTCCCCGGCACCTTGGAGGCATGGGCCAAGCCGGTGATCTCGGTCAGCGGCAGCGCGTCCATGTCGGCACGCAGGCCCACCACCTTGCCGGATCCGGTGGCGCGGCCCCTGATGATGCCGACGACGCCGGTGCGGCCGATTCCCGGGACCACCTCGTCGCAGCCGAACTCCCTCAGCTTGTCGGCGACGATCCCGGCGGTACGGTGCACGTCGAACTGCAGCTCCGGATATTCATGGATGTCGCGGCGCCAGGCGGTGACCTCTTCGTGGAGGGCGGCGATGCGGTTGACGATGGGCATGGCGGTGGTCCTGCGGAGAGGGAAGGCCGGCGCGGACCAGGGCCGCGCCGGGAATGAGGATCAGGCCGCCAGGCGGCTCTCGACGAGCTTGGCCCAGTAGCTCATGCCGATCGGGATGATCTCGTCGTTGAAGTCATAGGCGGGGTGATGGACGGAGGCGGTGTCGCCCTGGCCGATGAAGATGAAGGCGCCGGGGCGTGCTTCCAGCATGAAGGAGAAGTCCTCGCCGCCCATCACCGGTACGGTGTCGCGGTTGACGCCGTCGTCGCCGACCACGGCGGCGGCCGCATCGCCGGCGAAGACGGCGTTCTCGGCATGGTTCCGCGTCACCGGATAGTCGCGGAAATAGGTGAGCTTGGCGGTGCCGCCATAGACGGCGGCCGTGCCCTCGACGATGGCGTGCAGCCGCTTCTCGATGAAGTCGCGCATCTCCGGGGTGAGCGTGCGGACCGTGCCGAGCAGCGTCGCCGTCTGCGGAATGACGTTGTCGGTGAAGCCGGCATTGAAGGCGCAGATGGAGACGACTGCATTGCCGAGCGGGTCGACATTGCGCGAGACGATGGACTGCACCGCGTTGACGATCTGCGAGGCGATAAGGATCGTGTCGATCGACTGGTGCGGGCGCGCGGCATGGCCACCCTTGCCCTCGACGTCGATCTGGATGCGGTCGGCCGCGGCCATGAGCGGGCCGGCGCGCAGGGCGAACTTGCCCACCGGCAGTCCCGGCGCATTGTGCTTGCCATAGACCTCCTGGATGCCGAAACGGTCCATCATCCCGTCATTGACCATCTCGCGGCCGCCGCCGCCGCCCTCTTCGGCCGGCTGGAAGATGACCGCCACCGTGCCGTCGAAATTGCGCGTCTCGGCGAGGTACTTGGCGGCACCCAGCAGCATCGCCGTGTGGCCGTCATGGCCGCAGGCATGCATCTTCCCCGGAACCTTGGAGGCGTGCGGCAGGCCGGTGATCTCGCTCAGCGGCAGGGCGTCCATGTCGGCGCGCAGCCCGATCACCTTGCCCGCGCCGCCGTTGCGGCCCTTGATGATGCCGACGACGCCGGTCTGGCCGATGCCGGTGACGACCTCGTCGCAGCCGAATGCGCGCAACTTGTCGGCGACGATGCCGGCGGTCCGGTGCACGTCGAACATCAGCTCGGGATGCTCGTGCAGGTCGCGGCGCCAGGCGGTCACCTCGTCGTGGAGGGAGGCGATGCGGTTGTTGATGGGCATGGTCATTCTCCGGAAAGGGCGGGGGCCTTGCGGCCTTTCTATCAGCTCGGCAGGCGGGTCTCGACGAGTTTGGCCCAATAGCTCATGCCGATGGGAAGAATCTCGTCGTTGAAATCGTAGGAGGGGTGGTGCAGGCCGAATTCACCGCCCTGGCCGATGCCGATCATGCAGCCGGGCCGCTCCTCCAGCATGAAGGCGAAGTCCTCGCCGCCCATGGCCGGGTCGACGTCGCGCCAGACACCGGCCTCGCCGAGCACCGAGACTGCGGCGCGGGCGGCATGGCCGGATTCGGCCGTCGTATTCATCACGCTCGGGCAGGCGCGGTCATAGGTCAGGGTGGCGGTGGCGCCGAAGGTCGCCGCGACGCCGGCGACGATGGCGTGCAGCCGCACCTCGACGAGATCCTGCACCACCTTCGACAGCGTGCGCACGGTACCGCGCAGCGCCGCGGTCTGCGGAATGACGTTGAAGGCCGAGCCCGCATCGACATGGCAGAGGGAGACGACGGCATTGGCGAGGGGATCGACGTTGCGCGCCGTGACGGACTGGACCGCTGCGACGAGATGGGCCGCGACAAGGACGGTGTCGACGGCGATATGCGGGCGTGCCGCATGGCCGCCCTTGCCCTCGATGGCAATGTGGATCCAGTCGACGGCGGCGCTGGCGGCGCCGGAGATCACCGAGATCGTGCCGACCGGGTCCTGGCTGTTGTGCATGCCATAGACCTCGTGGATGCCGAACCGGTCCATCAGGTCGTCGGCGATCATGGCGCGGGCGCCGTGACCCCCCTCCTCGTCGGGCTGGAAGATCAGCACGGCGGTGCCGTCGAAGTTGCGGGTCTCGGCGAGGTATTTTCCGGCGCCGAGCAGCATGGCCATGTGCCCGTCATGGCCGCAGGCGTGCATCTTTCCGGACACCGTGGAGGCATGGTCTGCGCCGGTGGTCTCGTGAATGGGCAGCGCGTCCATGTCGGCGCGCAGCCCGACCACCCGTCCCGACGTCGTCCGCGCGCCACGGATGATGCCGACGACGCCGGAGCGGCCGATGCCGGTGATGACCTCGTCGCAGCCGAACTCCCTGAGTTTCGCCGCGACGATCCCGGCTGTGCGCGGCAGGTCGAAGCCGAGCTCCGGGTGGCGATGGAAATCCCGCCGCCAGCCGGCGGCCTCCTCGTGCAATGCGGCGATGCGGTTGATGATCGGCACCTTGGCCTCCGGTGGCAGGCAGTCAGGCCGGCATGCGGGTTTCGACGAGGCGGGCCCAGTAGCTCATGCCGATGGGCAGGATCTCGTCGTTGAAGTCATAGGCGGGATGATGGACGCCGAACTCCCCGCCCTGGCCGATACCGATCATGCAGCCGGGCCGTTCTTCCAGCATGAAGGAGAAATCCTCCGCGCCCATGGTCGGCGGCTTGTCGCGGCGCACGAGGGCCTCGCCGACGATGGAGGCGGCCACCGCCGCGGCATGCTCGGCCTCGGCGGCATGGTTCACCACCATCGGGCAGCCGTGGATATAGGTGAAGGCCGCCCTGGCGCCGTAGCTTGCGGCGGTCATCTCGACCACCTGCCGCAACCGCTGCTCGACAAGCGCCTGGATGTCCTTGGTCAGCGTGCGCACCGTGCCGAGCAGTTCCGCCGTCTGCGGGATGACGTTGTTGGCATGGCCGGCATTGAAGGCGCAGATCGACACGACCGCGCTGCCCAGCGGATCGATGTTGCGCGCCACAACGGACTGGACCGCAATGATGATCTGGGCGGCGACCAGGACCGTGTCGACGGCGAGATGGGGCTTCGCCGCATGGCCGCCCTTGCCCTCGACGAGGATGTGGATCTTGTCGGCCGCCGCGCTGGTCGGCCCGGCCCGCACGGCGAGCGTTCCGGCCGGGTCGAGGTTGTTGTGCATGCCATAGACCTCCTGGATGCCGAAGCGCTCCATCAGGCCGTCAGCGACCATTTCGCGGGCGCCGCCGCCGCCCTCTTCCGCCGGCTGGAAGATCAGCGCCACCGTCCCGTCGAAATGGCGGGTCTCGGCGAGATATTTCGCCGCGCCCAGCAACATCGCCATGTGGCCGTCATGGCCGCAGGCATGCATCTTTCCCGGCACGGTCGAGGCATGGGGCAGTCCGGTGATCTCGGTGAGCGGCAACGCGTCCATGTCCGACCTGAGGCCGATCACCTTGCCCGACGTGGTCTTCGCCCCGTGGATCAGGCCGACGACACCGGTGCGGCCGATGCCGGTGATGACCGCGTCGCAGCCGAATGCGCGCAGCTTCTCCGCCACGATCGCCGAGGTGCGCGGCAGGTCGAAGAGCAGTTCGGGATGCTGGTGGAAATCGCGGCGCCACGCCGTGGCTTCTTCATGCAGCCCGGCGATCCGGTTCACGATGGGCATGGATATGTCCTGAGCGGAGAAAGTCCAAGAGAACCGAACGCCGGGCGGGCGGTCAACCGGGCTGCCATGCGGGCACGTGCTCTTGACGCGCATGGCTCCTATCGGCTCCCTCGGGGACATGACATTGACCAGCACCGCACTCCTTGAGCGCCTCGTCGGCTTCCCCTCGGTCTCCGACGCCAGCAACCTCGACCTCGTCGCCTTCATCCGCGACTATCTCGCCGCCCATGGTGTCGGCTGCGAGATCGTGCCGATGCCCGATGGTCGCAATGCCAATATCTGGGCGACGATCGGCCCGAATGTGGATGGCGGCATCGTGCTCTCCGGCCATCTCGACGTCGTGCCGGTGGAGGGTCAGCCCTGGACCACCGACCCCTTCACCCTCACCGCCAAGGGTGACCGCCTCTATGGCCGCGGCGCCTGCGACATGAAGGGCTTCGATGCCTGCGTGCTCGCCGCCGTGCCGGCCATGGTCGCCGCCGACCTGAAGCGCCCCATCCACATCTGCCTGACGGCGGACGAGGAAATCCGCATGGACGGCGCCCGCGCCCTGATCGCCCGTCTCGGCAAGGACTGGACGCGGCCCTCCCTCTGCATCGTCGGCGAGCCGAGCCGCATGAAGGTCGTCACCGGCCACAAGGGCTATATGCGCATCGACACCCATGTGCGCGGCCATGAGGTCCATTCCTCCAACCGTTATGCCGGCGTCTCCGCCATCTTCGTCGCGGCGCGGCTGGTGACCTGGCTCGAGGACCGCGACCTCCAGAACAAGGCCGAGGCCGAGGCGAATGGCGGCGCGCCCTATTTCGATCCCGACTGGACCATGATCCATGTCGGCACGCTCTCCGGCGGCACCGCCCACAACATCACCGCCCTCGACTGCCATTTCGTCACCGGCATCCGTGTGGTGCCCGGCGACGACGGCATGCGCTATGTGCGCGAATACGAGGATTTCGTCCGCCGCGAGATCGAGCCGGCCATGAAGGCCGTGCATCCCGATTCGGGCGTCAACCTCACCTGGCGGGTCGGCGGCGAGCCGCTGGTGCGCGAGGAGGACGGCGAGGCCGAGCGCCTGGCCCGCCGGCTCACCGGCGACAACGGCATCCAGGTCGTGCCCTATGGCGCCGAGGCCGGCCTGTTCCAGGCGGCCGGGATCTCCACCGTCATCTGCGGCCCCGGCGACATCGCCCAGGCGCACCAGCCCGACGAATGGGTCGAGGTGTCGGAACTCGCCAAGTGCGACGCCTTCCTCGCCGGCCTGATTCGCGAGTGTTCCGCCTGAGGGCGGCTGCGAACCCGCGCTTGATCATGCCCCACCCTCACCCTCCCCGCGCAGGGAGGGGGACGATGGCGTCCCGCCTGATCGGGACGGTTGGGCCTGGCTCCGCCGTAACCCACCTGACACGACGCGGTGGTCTCCCTCCCCTCGCCGGAGGGGATGGTGCGGGTGGGGCCTTGGAACAAGCGCCCTGGTCGCTCAAAAGAACAACCCTCCCCGCCGGAGCGGGAAGGGCGAGGGAAACAGCATCGGAGATCAGCGCTGGCGGGCGATGATCCGCGCCTGGATGCCGTCATAGACACCCTGCGGGACGATGTTCTTGCGCACCAGCTCGTCCTTGCCGCGATAGGGCCGGCCGGCGATGATCGCCCGGGCCCGGGCCTCGCCGATGCCCGGCAGCACCCGAAGTTCCGTCTCGGTCGCCGAATTGATGTCGATGAGCGCCGCGGCCGGCGTCGTCGTTGCGGGGGGCGTCGTCGTCGCGGCGGGCGCCGGGGTGGTCGCCGGAGCAGTGGGACGGGTCGCAGGCTGGGTCGCGGTCTGCGCCATGGCGGCGGTCCCGGCGAGCGCGAGGGAGGCGGCGAGCATCAGGGTCTTGAGCATGGACGTGTCCTTCCGTGGGTCGGGTTCGGGGCTTGGCGCCAGACTGCGTCTCCCGTGCCGACCCCGCGAGGTCACCATCGGTTGATGGCGCATGCAAGACGGCTTTTCGCTGCCACTGTGTTCCGCCGATGAACGCCAGCCGAACGGCTGTTCCGCGGACCGGCATCAGCGCGGGAGCCATGGGGCATGCATCATGCGGTGTCTCATAAAAATGAATGTTCATTCTCTTTTTTGTTGCGCCTTTTGTCCGCCTGCCCTAATCAGGCTCTGCCCCGAGGACCTGCCGTCGCCATGCCGCGCATCGACACTGCCCAGCGCATAGACCGGAAGACGGCCATCCTCGATGCCGCCGAGCGCTGCTTCGTGCGTTCCGGCTTCCATGGCGCCTCGATGAGCGATATCTGCGGCGAGGCGGGCATGAGCCCCGGCAACCTCTACCGCTACTTCCCCTCCAAGGAGGCGATGATCGAGGGCCTGTGCGAGCGCGACTTCGCCGAGGTCGGGGAGGGCTTCTCCGCCCTTGCGCAGGCGCCGGACATCTGGACGGCCTTCGAGGCGCTGGCGCGTTTCCACATGATCGAGGAACCCCGCGAGAGCTGCCAGCTCTGGGTCGAGATCATGTCGGAGGTCGCGAGAAATCCGCAGATCGGTATCCTTCGTAGGAAGATCGACCAGTTCATCGAGGCCAAGATCCGCTTTGCGCTGGAAACGGCGCGGGATCGCGGCCAGACCGATCCGGGCGCCGACCTCGACCGAGCCGTGCAGTTCCTCATCACCTACGCCGACGGCCTGATGCTCCGGCGCGCCCGCGACGTGAATTTCGATCCGGATCCGCATGTCGTCCTGATGTTCTCGATCCTGCGTTCGATGCTGCTGCCACCCGCCACGCCGGCCACTGCTAGGCTGAAAACACCATGATGACCGTCGCCCGAACCACCCTTCTCGCCGCCTTCTTGACCGCCGCCCTCGGCGGTGGTGCGACCGGTCAGGGCGTCGCGCCCTCCATCACGGTGGCCGCCGCCGCCCGGTCCGAGCTGCGCGAGACCGTCATCCTCACCGGCTCTTTCGTCGCCCGCGACGAGGTCATGGTCTCGCCCGAGGTCGACGGTCTGACGATCACCGAAATCCTCGCCGAGGAGGGCGACAAGGTCACCACCGGCCAGGTGCTCGCCCGCCTCAACCGCGAGATGCTGGACGTGCAGCTCGCCCAGAACAGCGCCCAGCTGGCGCGTGCCGAAGCCGCTATCGCCCAGGCCCGCGCCGCCATCGCCGAGGCCACTTCCGCCCGCAACCTCGCCGACCAGCAGCTGGAGCGCACCCGTCAGCTGCAGCGCAGCGGGTCGGCCACCGCCGATGCGCTCGACCAGCGCACCAGCGCCGCCCTCAGCACCGCCGCCCGGCTGGATTCGGTCACCAACGCCCTCGCCCTCGCCGAAGCCGATCTCGTCCTCGCCGGCGCCCAGCGCCGCGACATCACGCTGCGCATCGCCCGCACCGAGATCAAGGCGAAGGTGGGCGGGACGATTTCGCGCCGCACGGCCCGCCTCGGCGCGCTGGCGGCCGCGTCCGGCGACCCGCTGTTCCGCATCATCGCGGAATCGGAGGTTGAGCTCGAGGCCGACGTGCCGGAGACGACGCTGGCGCGCATGCGGCCGGGTCAGCCCGCGACCATCGAGGCGGCCGGCTACACGCGCCCCTTCGCCGGCAAGGTCCGCCTGGTGGCGCCCGAGGTGAACCGCACCAACCGGCTCGGCCGGGTCCGTGTCGCCCTGACCGACACCGAGCGGCCGCCGCTCGGCGCCTTCGGTCGCGCTACCGTCGAGGTGGCGCGCGCCACCGGCCTGACCGTCCCGCTCTCGGCCGTGATGTTCGGCCCGACGACCACCGTCCAGGTGGTCAAGGACGGCATCGTGCAGACGCGCACGGTCGCCGTCGGCCTGCGCGCCGCCGGCAGGGTCGAGATCCGCGAGGGCATCGCCGAGGGCGAACAGGTCGTCTCGGTCTCCGGCAGTTTCGTTCGCAACGGCGACCGGGTGACGCCCGTCGCCGCGGTCCAGCGCTGAGGAGGCCGCGCCATGTCCTCGTTCAACGTCTCCGCCTATTCGATCCGCCAGCCGGTCCCCTCGATCGTGCTGTTCATCGTCCTCTGCTTCCTCGGATGGATGAGCTACAACAACCTGCCGATCACGCGGTTTCCCAATATCGACGTGCCGCTGGTGCAGATCCGGGTGACCCAGGCGGGCGCCGCTCCGGCCGAGCTGGAAAGCCAGATCTCCAAGCGGGTCGAGGACGCCGTCGCTAACATCACCGGCGTCAAGAACGTCATCTCCAACCTGACCGACGGCCAGTCCTCGACGGTGGTCGAGTTCCGCCTCGAGGTGAACGCCGACCGGGCGTTGAACGACGTCAAGGACGCCATCGCCAAGATCCGCGCCGACCTGCCGCGCAACATCGACGAGCCGATCATCGAACGGCTCGACATCGAGAACCAGGCGATCATGACGGTGGCGGTCGCAGCTCCCGCCAAGACGCTGGAACAGCTGTCCTGGTTCGTCGACGACACCGTCAAGCGCGAGCTCCAGGGCCTGCGTGGCATCGGCCGCATCAGCCGCAACGGCGGCGTGCTGCGCGAGATCCGCGTCGCCCTCGACCCCAGCCGGCTGATGGCGCTCGGCATCACGGCGGGGGAAGTCAACCGCCAGCTGCGCGCCACCAATGTCGATCTCGCCGGTGGCCAGGGGGATATCGGCGGCCAGCAGCAGTCGATCCGCACCCTGGCCGGCGCCGAGAGCGTGGAGGAACTCGCCGCCACCCGCATCGTGCTGTCCGGCGGGCGTGCTGTGGTCCTCTCCGACCTCGGCACCGTCACCGACCTCTTCGAGGAACCGCGCAGCTTCACCCGCCTCAACGGCGAGACGCCGACGGTGGCCTTCCAGATATTCCGCTCGAAGGGAGCCTCCGACGTGCGCGTTGCAGCGCTCGCCCGCGCCAAGATCGACGAACTGCGCGCCGCTAACCCGGACATCGCCTTCAACGAGATCGACAATTCGGTGAACTACACGGCCGGCAACCACACCTCGGCCATGACCATGCTGCTCGAGGGCGCCGGGCTCACGGTCATCGTCGTGTTCCTGTTCCTGCGCGATTTCCGCGCCACCGTCATCTCGGCGGTCGCCCTGCCGCTTTCCATCATCCCGACCTTCTGGGTGATGGACATGCTCGGCTTCTCGATGAATCTCGTGTCGTTGCTGGCGGTGATCCTCGTCACCGGCATTCTCGTCGACGACGCCATCGTCGAGATCGAGAACATCGTCAGACATATGAAGATGGGCAAGTCGCCCTACCGCGCCTCGATGGAGGCGGCGGACGAGATCGGTCTCGCCGTCATCGCCATCTCACTGACCATCGTCGCCGTCTTCGCGCCCGTCTCCTTCATGGGCGGCATCGCTGGCCAGTATTTCAAGCAGTTCGGCCTGGTCGTCGCCATCGCGGTACTGTTCTCACTGCTGGTGGCGCGGCTCATAACGCCCATGCTGGCGGCCTATTTCCTCAGGCCACACGCCTACAAGGAGCCCAAGGACGGGGCGCTGATGCGCGGCTATCTGCGCTTCCTGTCGGTGACCATTCGGTTCCGCTACCTCACCCTCCTCGCCGGCATCGGCGTCTTCGCCCTCTCCATCTGGGCGGTGAAGTTCCTGCCGACCGGCTTCATCCCCTTCCCCGACGAGGCCCGATTCGTCATTTCGATGGAACTGCCGCCGGGTTCGACGCTGGAGGACACCCGCGAGCGGTCCGACAGGCTCGCCAAGCTGATCCGCGAGAAGACGCCGGAAGTGGAATCGGTCCTCGTCATCGGCGGCTCCAACCCGGTCGGCACGCTGGAGATCCGCCGCGCCACCGTCATCGTCCGCCTCGTCCACAAGACCAAGCGCGAGCGCAAGCAGCGCCAGATCCAGCAGGCGACATCGCCGCTCTTCACCGAAATCCCGGACATCCGGGCCTGGTACGTCAACGACCGCGGCGAGCGCGAGCTCTCCATCATCGTGCGCGGCAACGATGCCGCAAACCTGTCGAAGGCGGTGGCGGCGCTCGAAGCCGAGATGCGCCAGCTCCCCGGTTTCGTCAACGTCGCGGCGACCGCCGGTCTCGACCGTCCCGAGATCAGGGTCGTGCCGAAGACCGACGAGGCCGCGCGCTACGGCATCACCACCGATCAGATTTCGGAAGCAGTGCGCATCGCCACCATCGGCGACGTCGCCGCCAACCTCGCCAAGTTCAATGCCGGTGACCGGCTGGTGCCGATCCGCGTCCAGCTCGACACCGACGCCCGCACGCGCCTCGACATTCTCTCCGCCCTGACCGTGACGACGCCTGCGGGTCAGCAGGTGCCGCTCACCGCCGTCGCCGACGTCACCTTCGGCCAGGGGCCCTCGTCCATCGAGCGCTACAACCGGGTGCGCCGCGTCAACATCGGCACCGATCTCGGCAGGGGTCTCGAGCTCGGTCCAGCCCTCGAGAAGGTCTACGCCCTTCCCGCGGCGCAGAACCTGCCGGCCGGCGTCTCGTTCCAGCGCGGCGGCGATGCCGAGGTCATGCAGGAGGTCTTCCAGAGCTTCGCCGTGGCGATGGGCACCGGCATCCTGATGGTGCTCGGCGTCCTCGTCCTGCTGTTCCACTCGGTGTTCCAGCCGCTGACCATCCTGATGTCGCTGCCGCTGTCGCTCGGCGGCGTCATCGTCGCCCTGCTGCTGACCAACAATGCCATCTCCATGCCGGTGGTCATCGGCATCCTGATGCTGATGGGCATCGTCACCAAGAACGCCATCATGCTGGTCGACTTCGCCGTCGAGAAGACCCGCGAGGGCATGCCGCGCCGCGAGGCCATCCTCGATGCCGGCCGCAAGCGCGCCCGCCCGATCATCATGACCACCCTCGCCATGGGGGCGGGCATGATTCCGCCGGCGCTCGGCTCGGGCGACGGCGGCGAGTTCCGCGCGCCCATGGCCATCGCGGTGATCGGCGGCCTGCTGGTCTCGACCGTGCTCAGCCTCGTCTTCGTGCCGTCCTTCTACACGGTGATGGATGATGTCGGACGCTTCTTCGGCTGGGTCTTCGGCCGTTTCGTCGGTCCCACCGACGAGCCGGGCGCCGACGAGGCCGGTCGTGGCGGCCACGGCGCGCCGCCGCTCCTTCTCCCGGCCGATGCCTCACCCCCCGGCGAGGCACCACGGCCGATCCGCGTCGCGGCGGAATAGCGAACGCGTCCTCCTGTGGCCCGAAAGGGTGCAGAAGGGCACGGGAGCCCGGCATCCATGGGTCCGCCCCCGTGGACGCCGGGCTCTTTCCTGTCCGGCTGACAGCGAGGCGCGTCGCCGCTAGGCTCGGCGCGCAGCCGCCCGAGGAAACCGATCGCCTTGACCTCCGCCCCCCTCGTCACCCTGCGGGTCGACTTCGCCCCCGGCGTCAGGCTGGGGCCCGGCAAGGCCGACCTGCTGGAGGGTATCCGCGACACCGGCTCCATCGCCGCCGCCGGCCGGCGCATGGGCATGAGCTACAAGCGCGCCTGGATGCTGGTGGAGACCATGAACGCCATGTTCGCCGAGCCGCTCGTGACCTCGTCCAAGGGCGGGCGGGCCGGCGGCGGCGCCGAACTGACCGCGGCCGGGCAGGACATCCTCGCGGCCTTCCGCATCATGGAGGACAGGCTCAGGACTTCCTCCGCCGGTGAAATCGCCACCCTGTCGCGGCTCCTCCGTCCGGCGGGCGATTGACAGGCCGGGTCCAGTCCAGCGATATAGCCGAACGGAAATATCGCTGGAGCCTGCATGGCCATGGTCCGTCGTCTCCTCCTCGCCGCCGGCATCGTTGCCGCCCTCGTCGCGCCGGCCCTGGCCCAGGCGCCGCAGATCGCTGTCGCCGCCAGCGTCAAGACGGCGATGGACGACCTCGTCGTCGCCTTCCGGCAGGCCACCGGGCAGGAGGTTTCGGTGGTCTATGGCGCCTCCGGCAATTTCACCCGGCAGATCCGGCAGGGCGCGCCGTTCCAGCTCTTCCTCTCCGCCGACGAGGGCTTCATCTTCCAGCTCGCCGATGCCGGCCTCGCCGCCGACCGCGGCGCCGTCTATGCCGAAGGCCAGCTCGCCCTCTTCGTCCCCAACGGCTCATCGCTGAAGGCCGACGCGGCCCTCGCGGACCTGCGCGCCGGGCTCAGGGACGGGCGCGTCACGCGCTTCGCCATCGCCAGCCCCGAACACGCGCCCTATGGCCGCGCCGCCGAACAGGTGCTGAAGGGGCAGGGCCTGTGGGAGCCGCTGCAGGGCCGGCTCGCCATCGGCGAGGACATCGCCCAGGCCCTCCGCTTCGCCACCACGGGCTCGGCGCAGGGCGGCCTCGTCGCCTCGTCCCTGGTGCTGGCGCCGCAGGTCCGGGCGCTCGGCAGCTTCGCCCTCGTACCGGCGGAATGGCATCTGCCGCTGCGCCAGCGCATGGCGCTCTTGAAGACGGCTGGGCCGGTGGCGCGCGACTTCTACGCCTATCTCGGCAGTCCGGCGGCGCGGGTGATCTTTCGCCGGCACGGTTTCCTCATCGCCGGCGAACAGTCCTGACATCGCGATGGATTGGGTCGCGCTTTCCCTGTCGCTGAAACTGGGCGCGGCGACCGTCCTGATCCTGCTGCCCATCGGCTTCGTCGTGGCGCGCCGCCTCGCCTTCCATCCGTTCCGCGGCCAGGGGCTGGTCGAGGCGCTCATCGCCCTGCCGCTGGTCCTGCCGCCGACCGTCCTCGGCTACTATCTGCTGGTCGGCCTTGGCGCCGCCTCGCCCATCGGCCAGGTCTGGCAGGCGCTCGTCGGACGCCAGCTCGTCTTCCATTTCGAGGCGCTGCTCATCGCCTCGGTTATCGCCAACCTGCCCTTCGCCATCCAGCCGATGGTCCAGGCCTTCCGGGCGATCCCGCAGGAGGTGCGCGAGGCCGCCGCCGTCTCCGGCATGGCGCCGCTGACGGTCATGCGCCGCATTGACCTGCCGCTGGCCTGGCCGGGGATCGTCACCGGCATGGTGCTGACCTTCGCCCATACGCTCGGCGAGTTCGGCGTCGTGCTGATGGTCGGCGGATCGCTGCCGGGCGAGACGCGCACCCTCTCCATCGCCATCTACGACCGCGTCCAGGCCTTCGACGATGCGGCGGCCCATGCCATGTCGGCGGTGCTCGTCGTCGTCTCGGTCGTGGCCCTCGCCGCGACCTCGCTGCTCTCCGGCCGCATGGTCCGCCGCCATGGATGAGGTGGGCCTGACCGTCGAGCTGCACCAGGTGTCACCCATTCCCCTCGCCGTCGCGCTGACCTGCGCGGCCGGCGAGATGCTGGCTCTCGTCGGACCCTCCGGCAGCGGCAAGACCACCGTGCTCAGGGCCATTGCCGGGCTCTACCAGCCGCGCCAGGGCCGGGTCCGGTGCGGCGGCACCACCTGGCTCGACAGCGCCGCCGGCATCGCCTTGCCGCCGCATGAGCGGCGGGCCGGCCTGGTCTTCCAGCACTACGCGCTCTTCCCCCACATGACGGCACTCGCCAATGTCGCGGCGGCCATGGGCCACCGGCCGGCGGCGGAGCGCGCCGCCGAGGCCGGCCGGCTGCTCGCCCTCGTCCATCTCGCCGGGCTGGAAGGGCGCTATCCCGCCGAACTCTCCGGCGGCCAGCAGCAGCGCGTGGCGCTCGCCCGGGCTCTCGCCCGCGATCCCGCCGTCCTTCTCCTCGACGAACCCTTCTCGGCGGTCGACAGGCGCGTGCGCCGCGAGCTCCATGCTGAACTGGCGGCGATCCGCACGGCCATCCGGGTGCCCATCCTCCTCGTCACCCACGACCTCGACGAGGCGGCGGGCCTCGCCGACCGTCTCGCCGTCATCGACCGGGGCGACATTCTCCAGGTGGGGGCGCCGGCGGAAGTCCTCGCCCGTCCGGCGAGCGAGCGGGTCGCGCAGGCGCTCGATCTCGATCGTCCGCCGCCCTGAGCACCGTCAGAGGAACAGGCCTGCGGCCGCCTCCACCTCTTCCACCAGGAACCTGTAGGCCTCGTCGATCCGGGCGATGCGGCGGGTATCGACATGGGCGACGAGGTGATAGGTGCGGCGGATCGCCAGCTCCGGCAGCACGCGGATGAGCCCGCCGGCGTCGCGGGCCGCGTAGTCGTGCAGCACGCCGATGCCGACGCCGGCCTTCACCGCTTCCATCAGGGCGAGGACGCTGGCGCATTCGAAGCGGCGCTGTCCCGCATCGAAGGCGGGCGGATAATAGGTCAGCGACTGCGAATAATGCAGTTCCTGCACCGAGGTGACGAGCAGGTGCCGGCGCAGCGCCTCCGGCGTTTCCGGCCGGCCATGGCGGGCGAGATAGGGCGCTGTCGCATACATGCCGAGGCCGTAATCGGTCAGCTTGCGCACGGTCAGGCGCCCGTCGGTCGGCGGGTCGATGACCACGGCGAGGTCGGCGTCGCGCTTCGACAGCGACATGGTCCGCTGCAACGGCACGAGCTGGATGGTGAGGTCCGGATGGCGTTCGGCCAGCCGCCCGAGCCGGGCGCTCAGGAACAGGGCGCCGAACCCCTCCGGCGCGCCGATGCGGATCGTCCCGGAAATGACGCGGTCGACCTGCGAGACATCGGCCTGGGCATCGAGCCAGGCGGTCTCCATGGACTCGGCGGCGGCAACGAACTTTTCGCCGGCAATGGTCAGGGCGATGCCGGCCGTCGACCGGGCCACGAGCTGCGTGCCGAGCTGGTCCTCCAGCAGCGTGATGCGCCGCGCCACCGTCGCATGGTCGAGCGCCAGCGCCCGCGCCGCGGCGAGGAACTGCCCGGCGCGCGCCACGGCGAGGAAGACCCGGACATGATCCCAGTTTGGCGTCATCCCGTCATCTTACGCCAATTTGCGCACAACGCATGCGCCAACTTGGCGCTTGGTTGCCGCATGGCTTCGCTCTAGGGATGACCATCCCAGAGGAGACGATCCCATGCGCAACTATGGTCACTTCATCGGCGGCAAGCATGTCGCCGGCACCTCCGGCCGCACCGCCGACGTGTTCCAGCCGCTCGACGGTTCGGTCTTCGGCAAGGTGGCGCTCGCCTCCAGGGCGGAAGTGCGCGCGGCGGTGGAGAATGCCGCGGCCGCCCAGCCCGCCTGGGCCGCGACCAATCCGCAGCGTCGCGCCCGCGTCCTCATGAAGTTCCTCGAGCTCTGTGCCCGCGACAACGACAAGATGGCCGAGCTGCTCGCCCGCGAACACGGCAAGACCATCCCCGACGCCAAGGGCGACATCCAGCGCGGCCTCGAAGTGGTCGAATTCGCCATCGGCGCCCCGCAGATGATGAAGGGCGAATATACCGAGGGCGCCGGCCCCGGCATCGACATCTACTCGATGCGCCAGCCGCTCGGCGTCTGCGCCGGCATCACCCCGTTCAACTTCCCGGCCATGATCCCGCTGTGGAAGGCCGGCCCGGCGATTGCCGCCGGCAATGCCTTCGTGCTGAAGCCCTCCGAGCGCGATCCGGGCGTGCCGCTCATGCTCGCCGAACTCTTCCTCGAGGCCGGCCTGCCGCCGGGCATCTTCAACGTCGTCAACGGCGACAAGGAAGCGGTGGACGCGGTGCTGGACGACCCGGACATCAAGGCCGTCGGCTTTGTCGGCTCCACCTCCATCGCCGAATATGTCTATGCCCGCGGCTGTGCCAGCGGCAAGCGCGTCCAGTGCTTCGGCGGCGCCAAGAACCACATGATCATCATGCCCGACGCCGACATGGACCAGGCAGCGGATGCACTCATCGGCGCCGGCTACGGCTCGGCCGGCGAGCGCTGCATGGCGATCTCAGTCGCTGTTCCGGTCGGTGAGGAAGCCGCCAACCGCCTGATGGACAAGCTCGTGCCGCGCGTCGAGGCCCTGAAGATCGGCCCCTCGACCTCGGCCGACGCCGATTTCGGCCCGCTCGTCACCGCCCAGGCGCTCGAGCGCGTCAAGGGCTACGTCAATATCGGTGTCGAGGAAGGCGCCAGGCTCGTCGTCGACGGCCGCGGCTTCAAGATGCAGGGCTACGAGAACGGCTACTACATGGGCGGCTGCCTGTTCGACAACGTCACCAAGGACATGCGAATCTACAAGGAGGAGATCTTCGGTCCCGTCCTCTCCGTTGTCCGCGCCAAGACCTACAATGAGGCCCTCGACCTCGCCAACGACCACGAATACGGCAATGGCGTCGCCATCTACACCCGCGACGGCGATGCCGCCCGCGACTTCGCCGCCAAGGTGCAGGTCGGCATGGTCGGCATCAACGTGCCGATCCCGGTGCCGCTGGCCTACTACACCTTCGGCGGCTGGAAGCGCTCGTCCTTCGGCGACCTCAACCAGCACGGCCCGGACGCTTTCCGCTTCTACACCAAGACCAAGACCGTCACCTCCCGCTGGCCCTCCGGCATCAAGGACGGCGCCAGCTTCGTCATCCCGACCATGGGGTGACGGTTTCGGACCTTGCCGAGTGGGACGCCGCCGCGGTCAACGCGGCGGCGTTTTTCGTGCCGCACACCTGCCACGCCGCATCGAGGGGTGACGCTGGGAGGCTGATCCGCCACCAATGGTGCCCCATTCAACGCCCGAAAGACCCTTCCCATGCGCATCGCCGTCGGCGGTTTCATGCACGAGACCAACACCTTCGTTCCCGCACCGACGCCCTGGGCGATGTTCAACCAGGAAGGCGCCTGGCCGGGCTTCACCCGCGGGCCTGAGATCCTGACCAAGTTCCGCCCCTTCAACATCGCGGTTTCCGGCTTCATGGGCGTCGCCGAGAAGGCCGGGCATCAGATGGTGCCGCTCTCCTGGTCCTTCGCCCAGCCCTCGGGCCGGGTCGAGGACGCGGTCTTCGAGCGCGCGGTCGCCTACATCCTCGCCGACATCGCCGATGCCGCCCCCGATGCCGTCTTCCTCGAACTGCACGGCGCCATGACCACCGAGACCATCGAGGATGCCGAGGGCGAACTGCTCGCCCGCGTCCGCCGCCTCGTCGGCCCCGCCGTGCCGGTCGTCGCCTCCCTCGACCTCCACGCCAACGTGACCCGGCAGATGGTCGATGCCGCCAGCTTTATGTCGGCCTACCGCACCTATCCCCATATCGACTGGCTGCAGACGGGCCAGCGCGTCGCCGAATGGTTCGACCGGGTGGTGTCCTGGGGTCCGCGGCCCGCCCGCGCCTTCCGGCAGATGCCCTTCCTCATTCCCATCGCCTCGGGCTGCTCGATGATCGAGCCGATGAAGGGGCTCTATGCCCTGCTCGGCGAGATCGAGGCGGAAACCGGCGTGCATCTCTCGCTCTGCCCGGGCTTTCCCTCCGCCGACATCTTCGACATGGGCGCCACCGTCATCGGCTACGGCGCCGAACAGGCCGTGGTGGACGAGGCCGTGGACCGGCTGTTCAAGGCGGTGCTGAGATCGGAAGCCGCTTTCCTCGAACATCTCGCCAAGCCGCAGGACGAGGCGGTGACGCTCGCCTTTGCCCGCGCCGCGCTCGCCTCGAAGCCGGTCATCATCGCCGATACCCAGGACAATCCCGGCGCCGGCGGCTCCTCCATCACCACCGGTTTCCTCAAGGCCATGATCAACCGCGGCGCCAAGGAGACGCTGATGGCGCTCTTCCACGAGCCGGAGATCGCCACGGCCGCCCGTGCCGCCGGCAAGGGCGCGACCATCGCCGTCACCTTCGCCGCGAAGGGATCAGGCCCCGGCGAGGAGCCGCTGACGACGCAGGCGGAGGTGGTCGCCGTCTCCGACGGCCGCTTCACCGGCACCGGGCCGATGGTCGGCGGCCAGCCGATCAATATGGGTCTCTCGGCCTGGCTCAGGATCGGCGGCATCGACCTCGTCGTCGGCTCGGTCCGCCAGCAGCCGCATTGCATCGCGGTCTGCACCCATCTCGGCGTCGATATCACCGCCTACAAGGTGGTCGTGCTGAAGAGCTCGGTGCATTTCCGCGGCGACTGGCAGCCCTATGCCGATTCGGTGGTGGTCGGTGCCTCGCCGGGCGCCGCGCTCGACGATACCGGCGTCATCCCGTTCCACCACCTGCGTCCCGACGTGCGCCGGAGGCCGATGTCGAACCGGTGAAGGGTGATCCGGAGCGCGCCGGAGCGGCAGTTCGGGAACGCCCCACCCTCACCCTCCGCGCTGCGCGGAGAGGGGGACTACGACCGCCAGCCAGATGGCGGCGGTAGCGCCAGGCTCGCGCCGTCGGAACGAAACGCGCGGTGGAAGTCCGCCTCTCCTCGCGCAGCGAGGGGAGGGTGCGGGTGGGGCACGATGCACGGGTTCATCGGCGAAACCGCTTCACACCCTCACCCCCTCACACCTTCACCGGCGGACGGCTCACCGCCGCGTCGAGCGAGCGCAGCAGCGGCAGCACCACGTCGATGGCCGGCGTGGCGATCCCCTGTTCGCGGCCGAAGGCCTGCAACTGGCCGACGATCGCCTCGACCTCCATGGGACGGCCGGCCTCCGCGTCCTGCAGCATGGAGGGCTTGCCGCCGGGGCGGCCGGGCCGCGCCGGCAGCGAAGCGGCGGGATCGACCGTCGCGGTCAGGTCCCAGCCCAGCGCCTTCGCCACCTCGAGGAGCTCGCGGATCAGCGTCACGCCGAGATCGCCGAGACCCGGCACCTCGTGCCAGCGGCCGAGCGGCAGGCGGGAGAGGGCGCAGAGCGGATTGGCGGCGATGTTGAGGACGAGCTTCTCCCACATGGCCTTGCGGATGTCGCCGGTGACCTCGCCGTTGAGGCCGGCCTTCTGGAAGATCGCGGCGGCGGCATCGGCGCGGGTCGAGACGTCGCCCGTCGGCTCGCCGATGATCCAGCGGTTGCCGGCCGAATGGGCGATCACGCCCGGCTCGGTCACCGCATTGGCGGAATAGACCACGCCGCCGAGCACGCTCTCCGGCCCGAGGTCGCGCCACAGCCGGCCCTCCGGATCGAGCAGCGGCAGCGAACCGTCCTCGCTGAGGCCGTGGTTCCACCACCACGGGACGCCATTGGTGAAGAACACCGCCGCCGCGCCGGGGGCCAGCAGCGCCTTCAGCGGCGCGGCGATGGCCGGCAGCGAATGGGCCTTCAGTGTCACCACGACGAGGTCCTGCGGCGGCAGGGTGGCGGGATCGTCGGTCGCCGCATGGGGCTTGCCGCCGAGCGTCTGGCCCTCGGTATGCAGCGTGAGGCCCTTCTCGCGGATGGCGGCGAGATGGGCGCCGCGCGCCACGATGGAGACCTCGGCGTCACCCGCCGCGATCAGCCGTGCCGCGGCATTGCCGCCGACCGCGCCGGCGCCAAAGATGCAGATCTTCATGGGGGAGGCTCCGGGGTCAGATCACATTGAGTTCGAGAACCGGCTCGTTCCGCAGGATGCGGTCGAAACCGAAGACGGAGAGGTCGAGGCTGCGATAGCCGCCATGGACGATGAGCTCGGCCAGCGCCCGTCCGGCGGCCGGGGCCTGCTGCAGGCCGTGGCCGGAAAAGCCGTTGATGAACATCAGGCCGGCGACATCCGGATGGGGGCCGAGGATGGCGTTGTGGTCGAGCGTGTTGAAATCGTAATGCCCGGCCCAGGCGCGCATCTGGCGGAGCTGTTCCATGGCCGGGATGCGCGTTGCCCAGGCCGGCCAGACGTAGGATTCGAACTCATCGTGGTTCGGCTCGAAGTCGCCGTAGGCTGCCGGGTCGGGATCGTCGGCGCCCGGCCCCCAGCCGCCGATGACGAGATCGCGCTCGGGCCGCATCCACACCCCGGAGGGATCGACGATCAGCGGCATGTCCGGGAAGGTCGCCGGGCACTTCACCACGAAGACCGTGCGCTTCCGCGGTTCCACCGGCAGCGGCACCTGGATGCCCGCCGCCAGCCGTCCCGCCCAGGCGCCGGCGGCCAGCACCAGCGTGCCGCAGGCCCGCGAAGAGCCATCCGTCATCACCGCGCCGGTGACACGGTCGCCCTGGCGCACCAGCGAGGCCACCTCGCCCTTCTCGTAGGTCGCGCCGGCCTCCCGCGCCGCCTTGCGGAACAGGTCGAGCAGCATGGCCGCGTCGAACCAGCCCTCGCCGCTGCGGCCGAAGGCGCCGAGCGCGATGTCCTCGGTGGAGAGCCAGGGAAAGCGCGCCTGCAGCTCGGATGGGCCGAGGAGCAGGATGTCGGCGCCCTCGGCGGCCTGAGTCCGCCAGTTGGCCTCCAGCACCTCCTGCCCATCCGGCGAGGCGAGGATCAGATAGCCGCCCTCGCGGAAGCCGATATCGGCATCCGCGCCGAACCGGTCCTTGAGGGAGCGGATCACGTCGATGCCGAAGCGGCTCATGCGGATGTTCTCAGGGGTCGAGAACTGCTGCCGGATGGAAGCGGCCGACAGCGTCGTGGAGGCCTGTGCATAGGTCGGATCGCGCTCGATGACGCGCACCGTCCCGGCATAGCCGAGCTCCTTCTTGAGGAAATAGGCGGTGCAGGAACCCATGATTCCGCCGCCGACGATCAGCACATCAGCGTGTGTCACGCTCGGTCTCTTTCGGGGTGGGCCGGTCTCGTTCGGAAGGACGATGGCATGCATGCTGCGATGCAGCTAGCCTTGCCCGCACATAGCCCACCTTCGGACCCGAAAGCCATGCCGCTCCGTCCCCGCCGCTCCGTCCTCTACATGCCCGGCTCCAATGCCCGCGCGCTGGACAAGGCCCGCACGCTTGCCGCCGACGTCGTCATCCTCGACCTCGAGGATGCGGTGGCGCCCGATGCCAAGGAGGTTGCCCGCGGCCAGGTCGCCGCCGCCGTGACCGCAGGCGGCTTCGGCCATCGCGAGGTGGTGGTGCGCATCAACGGCCTCGACACCGCCTGGGGCGCCGACGATCTGAAGGCGCTGGCGCCGACCGGCCCCGATGTCATCCTCATCCCCAAGGTCAGCCGCCCGGAGGATCTCGTCGCCGCCGGCAAGGCCATCGTCGGCGCCGGCGGGCCCGATCGCACCGCCGTCTGGGCGATGATGGAGACGCCGCTCGCCATGCTGAACGCCGCCGCCATCGCCGCCGCCGCGGCGGACCGGCGGACGCGGCTCTCCGGCTTCGTCATGGGTACCAACGACCTCGCCAAGGAGACCGGCGCGCGCATCGTGCCCGGCCGGGCGCCGATGAACGCCTGGCTGATGCTCTCGCTCGCCGCCGCGCGCGCCCATGGCCTCGCCATCCTCGACGGCGTCTGGAACGAGATCGCCGATGAGGCCGGTTTCGCCCGCGAATGCGCCGAAGCCCGCGACATGGGTTTCGACGGCAAGACGCTGATCCATCCGAACCAGATCGGTCCCTGCAACGCCGCCTTCTCGCCGGCCGAGAAGGAGGTCGCCTGGGCGCGGACCATCATCGCCGCCTTCGACCTGCCCGAGAACGCCGCCAGGGGCGCCATCCAGGTCGAGGGCCGCATGGTCGAGCGGCTGCACGCCGACATGGCCCGCAAGCTCGTCGCCATCGCCGACGCCATCGCGGCACGGGCGGCCGAAGCCTGACCCGCGTCCGATCCTGCCGGTTGCCCTTCCCGCCGTTTTCGTGAGAGACGGGAGCATGGCGGTATGGTCATGAGTGCGGCGGGGGCCGACATCGACGTGAAGCGGCTGCGCGAGGCACTCGGCGCGCGCTCCATCGTGCTCGTCGGGCTGATGGGCGCGGGCAAATCCTCCATCGGCCGGCGGCTCGCCCACCGGCTCGGCCTGCCCTTCGTCGATGCCGACACCGAGATCGAGAAGGCGGCGGACCTCACCATCCCCGAAATCTTCGACAAGCACGGCGAGGCCTATTTCCGCTCGGGAGAGGTCCGCGTCGTCGCCCGCATCCTCGATACCGGTCCGCAGGTGCTGGCGACCGGCGGCGGCGCCTATATGAACCCCGACACGCGCGATCGCATCCGCGAGCGCGGCATCTCCATCTGGCTCAAGGCCGAGCTCGACGTACTGATGAAGCGCGTCAAGCGGCGCGGCGACCGGCCGCTGCTCAAGGCCGATGATCCGCAGGCGGTGCTGAAGCGCCTGATGGACGAGCGCTATCCCGTCTATGCCGAGGCGGCGCTGACCGTCGTCTCCCGCGAGGCGACCCACGAGGACGTCGCCGACGACGTCATCCGGGCTCTCGCCTGCCACATCCTCCCGCCCGCCGAACGAGCGCTGCCGTGACCCTGCTTTCCGACCTCGACGAAGCCGGTGCGGCGACGCGCGTTCCCGTCGTGCTCGGCGATCGCTCCTACGACATCCTCATCGGTGCCGGCCTCATCGCCGGCGCCGGGGCGCGCATCGCCGCCCGCTTTCCCGGCCGCGCCGTGGCGATCGTCACCGATGCCCATGTCGGCGATCTCCATGGACCGGCGCTGGAGGCGAGCCTCACCGCAGCCGGCATCCGCCATCACCGCATCACCGTCACCCCCGGCGAGGCGACCAAGCGTTTCGCCGTGCTGGAAGAGGTTGTCGACCAGATCCTGAGCCACCGGCTGGAGCGCGGCGACATCGTCCTCGCCCTCGGCGGCGGGGTTGTCGGCGATCTCGCCGGTTTCGCCGCCGCCATCGTCCGCCGCGGCATGGGCTTCGTGCAGATGCCGACCTCGCTGCTCGCCCAGGTCGATTCCTCGGTGGGCGGCAAGACCGGCATCAATTCCCGCCACGGCAAGAACCTCATCGGCGCCTTCTACCAGCCGGGCCTGGTTCTGGCCGATACCGACGTGCTCGATACGCTCTCCACCCGCGAGTTCCGCGCCGGCTATGCCGAGGTGGCGAAATACGGCCTCATCGACGATCCCGGTTTCTTCGCCTGGCTGGAGGCCAACTGGCGCGGCGTCTTCCAGGGCGGCCGCGACCGCGTCCACGCCATCGCCACCTCCTGCCGCGCCAAGGCGGCCGTCGTCGCCCGCGACGAGACCGAGACTGGCGACCGCGCCCTGCTCAATCTCGGCCACACCTTCGGCCATGCCCTGGAGGCCGCCACCGCCTATGACGGCGCCCGCCTCGTCCACGGCGAGGGCGTCGCCATCGGCATGTGCCAGGCCTTCCGCTTCTCGGCGAAGCTCGGCCTTTGCCCGCCGGATGCGGCCGAGCGCATGGCGAACCACCTGAAGCAAGTCGGCCTGCCCACCGAACTGTCCGAGATCCCCGGCGGCGTCGGCGACGTCGACCGCCTGATGGCCGCCATCGGCCAGGACAAGAAGGTCGCCCGCGGCAAGCTCACCTTCATCCTCGCCCGTGGCATCGGTGAGAGCTTCATCGCCAAGGATGTCGATCCGGCTGCGGTGCGCGCTTTCCTGGCCGCGGAACTGGCGCGCGGATGAGCCCGGCCATGACCGCAGAACCCGTCATCCGCCCGGCGACGATCCACGACGCTGCCGCCATGGCCGATCTCCTCAACGCCATCATCCGCCGCGGCGGGACGACCGCCCACCGCACACCCTTCGACACCGAGAGGATGATCGCCCACCACATCGACGTCCCGGGTGGCATTTGCTGCCATGTCGCGGAGGTCGACGGCGTCGTCCTCGGGTTCCAGGCGCTGGCCTGGTGCGATCCCGACTGGAAGGGCGCCAACCCGCGGCCGCCCGGCTGGGCCTTCATCGCCACATTCGTCGCGATCGGCACGCAGAAGAGCGGGATCGGCAGTCGCCTCTTCGCCGCGACGCGGAACGCCGCGAGGGCCGCCGGCGTTCAGATGATCGACGCCACCATCCGGCGCGAGAACGCCGGTGGGCTCGCCTATTACACGCGGATGGGTTTCGAGGACGACTGGTCCGACGCGGAGCTGATGGCGAAGAAGCGAGCCCCCTGAGGCGTGACGGGGCCTATGGCGCCAGGCCGCACCCTTTGCCGGGCGTCGCGAAGGCGTTAGGTCTAGGCGGGGGAAGTCTTTCTTCCCGCGTGTGACGAGGCGGGCCGTCTGGGCCGGGAGCATCATGGACGAACTTGCGATCAACCCGTGGCTGGCGGTGACACTCATTGTCGTCTGCCTGCTGCTGTCGGCCTTCTTTTCCAGCGCCGAGACCGCCATGTCCGCCGCCTCGAAGGCGCGGATGCTGGCGCTGGAGAGCGCCGGTGACAAACGGGCCGGTATCATCAGCCGTCTGCTCGACACGCGCGAGCGCCTCATCGGCGCCATGCTGGTGGGCAACAACATCGTCAATGTCGGCGTGTCGGCCTTCGCCACCTCCCTCTTCGTCGCCTTCTTCGGCGCCGAGGGCGTGATCTACGCGACCGTCATCATGTCGGTGCTGATCATCGTCTTCGCCGCGGTGTTGCCGAAGACGGTGGCCATCTCGCGGCCGGAACAGACCGCCCTTGCCCTGGCGCGACCGGTCGCTGTTGTCGTCGCCCTGTTCGGGCCGATCCTGATCGCCGTCGAGGCCATCGTGCGCGGCGTGCTGCGCCTGTTCGGCATGCGGATCAGCGACAATCAGAACGTGCTGACCGGCGCGGAGGAACTGCGCGGAACGGTCGACCTGATGCACAAGGAGGGCTCCTTCGGCAAGCTCGACCGCGACATGGTCGGCGGCATTCTCGACCTCAAGGACCTCACCGTCGAGGACGTCATGGTCCACCGCACCAAGATGGTGACGATCGATGCGGGCGATGCCCCGGAAAAGGTCGTGCGCGACGTTCTCGCCGCGCCCTATACCCGCATTCCGCTGTGGCGCGACACGCCGGAGAACATCATCGGCGTGTTGCATGGCAAGGATCTGCTGCGCGCCCTCGCCGCTGCCGGCGGCGACATGACCAAGATCGATCCCGCGGCGCTCGCCCTGCCGGCCTGGTTCGTGCCCGACTCGACGAGCCTGCAGGACCAGCTCAAGGCCTTCCTGCGCCGCAAGACCCATTTCGCCCTGGTCGTCGACGAATATGGCGAGGTCATGGGGCTCGTCACCCTCGAGGACATCATCGAGGAGATCGTCGGCGACATCAAAGACGAGCACGATGTGCAGGTCACCGGCGTGCGCCCGCAGCCCGACGGTTCGGTCAATGTCGACGGCTCGGTGCCGGTGCGCGACCTCAACCGCGCCATGGACTGGCGCCTGCCGGACGAGGAGGCAACGACCATTGCCGGCCTCGTCATCCACGAGGCGCGCTCCATCCCCGAGAGCGGCCAGACCTTCACCTTCCACGGCTTCCGCTTCCAGGTCCTGCGCCGCCAGCGCAACCGCATCTCGGCCCTCAAGATCACGCCGCTCGACCGCCTCAACTGATCACGGGACGACAGGCAGAAAGGACAGCCGATGGCCGACGACGCGGCAACCGACCCGACGCGGGGGCTGATCGCCCTCATCGCCCATGACAAGAAGAAGCCGGACATGCTGGCCTGGGCGCGCCGCCACCACGGGCGTCTCGTCCGCTATCCGCTGGTGGCGACCGGCACGACAGGGGCGCTACTGAAGGCCGACATGCCGGACCTCGACATCCGCCTGATGAAGAGCGGGCCGCTCGGCGGCGACCAGCAGATCGGCGCGCTGATCGTCGAGGACAGGATCGGCCTGCTGGTCTTCCTCGTCGATCCGCTGTCGCCCCACCCCCACGACGTCGACGTCAAGGCGCTGACCCGCCTCGCCGTGGTCTACGATGTGCCGATGGCCTGCAATCTCGCCACCGCTGACCGGCTGGTGGCGGGGCTGTAGTCGGTGGGTGGGGCCGCGAGGCCCTCTCCTCACTCCCCCGGCGCCTTGGTCTGCATCGCCAGGGCATGGACGCGGCCCTTCAGTTCCGCATCGAGGACCTGGTTGACCATGCGGTGGCGGTCGACCCGCGACTTGCCGGCAAAGGCCGCCGAGACGAGCTTCACCCGGAAATGCGTCTCGCCGCCCTCGCGCCAGCCGCCATGCCCCTGATGCTGGTGGCTCTCGTCGATGACCTCCAGCGCCTCGGGGGCGAAGGCCGCTGTCAGCTTCTCGGTGATGGTGTCGGACAGGCTCATCGCATTCTCCCTCGTCACCGCCATATCGGCCGGCCGGACCGTCGCTGCAACCCCGCCCGTCCCGGCGGCCTGCTTGCAGGGCATGTCACGGCTCTGATACACGGGCGGCAACGAGCATCGAGGGGAAAACCCATGCAGAAATTCACCGTTCTCACCGGCGTCGCCGCGCCCATGCGCACGATCAATGTCGACACCGACATGATCATCCCCAAGCAGTATCTGAAGACCATCAAGCGCACCGGCCTCGGCAAGGGCCTGTTCTCCGAGGCGCGCTTCAAGGACGACGGGTCGGAAAACCCGGATTTCGTGCTGAACAAGCCGGCCTATCGCAACGCCCAGATCCTGGTCGCGGGCGACAATTTCGGCTGCGGCTCGTCGCGCGAGCATGCCCCCTGGGCGCTGCTCGATTTCGGCATCCGCTGCGTGATCTCCACCAGCTTCGCCGACATCTTCTACAACAACTGCTTCAAGAACGGCGTCCTGCCGATCACCGTCACCCCGGAGCAGCTCGAGAAGCTGTTCGAGGATGCCGACCGCGGCTCCAACGCGACGCTCACCGTCGACCTCGAGGCGCAGGAGATCCGCGGCCCCGACGGCGGCACGATCAAGTTCGACCTCGACCCCTTCCGCAAGCACTGCCTCCTCAACGGCCTCGACGATATCGGCCTGACCATGGTCAAGGAAAAGTCGATCGACAGCTTCGAGAAGACGGTCTCGACGGCGCGTCCCTGGCTCTGACGGAACGACCCGGCGCGAGGGGCGCCGGGTCATCCGGGGGAACGGGTCGATGATGGAACGGGCGCAACCCGCCCGCCCCGCCGGCTCAGTTCGGACGGTAGGGCAGCGACGAGTGATGGACGACGATGCGCAGCCGGCCGGCATCGTCCTTCACGAACTTCCAGGTCTTGTCGACCGTCGTTACCGCGCCGTTCGGGCCGGTGATGCTGACATTGCCCATGGTCGTGGCGGAGTCGCCGGCGATGAAGATGGCGCTGTTGGCGATCTCGCACTTCGTCCAGCCGTTCAGGGCAAAGCCCTTGTCGTTCGGGAAGGCGGTGTCGCCGCCGACGAAATAGGCCAGCGCGCCGGCGCGGGTGGTGCGGAACGTCTGCGGCGCCACGGTCAGGGTCGGTTTGAACAGGACGGCGCCCATCTGGTAGCCGTAGGCGGCGTCGATCACCCGCTCGGCCAGGGCCTTGGCGGCAGCCTGCCCCTGGGACGCATGGGTGGTGCTGATGCTCACGAGGGCGTCGCACCAGGCGCGCTGGGCGGCGAGGACCTCGGTCTGGGTCACGGCCTGGTTGACCACGGTGGTCTGGGCCGAGGCGGCGCCGAACGGAACGGCCAGAGCGAGAAGCGCGGCGGTCATGATGGAGTTTCGGGCGGACATGTGCTCTCCTAGGGTTACGTTGTCGTCGTCAGGCGGGGCGGGCGTTTTCGACCGCGCCCTGACGTTGTAGGCACCGCGGCTGACGCCGACTTGAACCCGGCATGAGCGCGCACTGAATTCTTCATGAACATCGGATGACGACCCCACCGCCGACGCAGCAGACCAATGTCTTCGGGCGGCGCCTGACGCTGGCCCTGGCGGCCCTCGGCTCGATCGCCGTGATCCAGGGCGCCGTGGCGCTGTGGGCCGTGGGGGAGGCGGAGCGCCACGTGCTGCGCGGGCGTGTCGCCGCCGACATCAGGCAGGGCTTCACCGAGCTGCGCTCCGAGAAGCAGCAATTGCGCACCTGGCTCGCCCAGCGGCAGTTCGGGGCGGATGCGCGCGACAGCCATCGCGACGCGCTGCTGCAGCGGATGCGGATCATCCTCGCCGATCTCAAGAGGCTCGCCGACCAGGCCGTGGTGCTCGATGACGGCCCGGCCGCGCGCCAGCGGCAGGCCCAGCGCCGCGATGCGCTGGTGGTGCTCGACGGGAGCATCGCGCAGCTGGAGCGGGGGCTCGCGAGCCTGAACCCGCCACCCGTCGGCATGGACACCAACCTCGCCTGGTCGATCGCCAACGAATTGTTCGACCGGGCGGAAGGGCAGGATCTGCGCCTGCTGCTCGCCGAAAGCATCGACCGGGAGGATGTCTCCCTGCGCGAGAAGCGGGCCGACACGAACGATGCGCTGGCCTGGCTGAGACGGCTCTGGGTCGGATCGACCACGACGCTCGCCCTGGCGGCGCTGCTGCTCGCCGTCTTCTTCGCCCGCGCCCTGCGTGGTCCGCTGCGCAGCCTGTCCGAGGGCGCCGCCGCGCTGCGGGCGGGCCGCCTGTCGCACCGCATCGCCCTGTCCGGTTCCGACGAGTTCGCCGCCGTCGCCCGCAGCATGGATGCGATGGCGGCCGAACTGGCCGAGCGCCGGCGCATCGAGACCGAGGCGCGCCAGGCTCTCGAGGAGCAGGTCGCCGCCCGCACCGACGAACTGACCTCCGCGCTGGCGGCCCAGCGCGAGGCGGAGGTGCGCCGACGCCAGCTCTTCGCCGACATCAGCCACGAATTGCGCACGCCGACGACCGCCATCCGCGGCGAGGCGCAGGTCGCCCTGCGCGGTTCCCTCAAGCCCGTCGACGAGTACCGGAGCTCGCTGCGTCGGATCGACGACGCCTCGCGCCAGCTCGGCCTCGCCATCGACGATCTCCTGACGATGGCCCGCAGCGACATCGACGCCTTGTCGCTGCGCAGGGTTGCCGTCGATCTCGTCGACGTCCTGAACGACGTGCTCTCCCACGGCGAGGCCATGGCCCTGGCGAGCGGGGTGCGGCTCCATCACGAACCCTGGCCCGCGGCGCTCGAGATGAGCGGCGATGCCGACCGCCTCAGACAGCTCCTGCTGGCGCTCGTCGACAATGCCGTGCGCTATTCGCGCCCCGGCCAGGCGGTCCGGCTGGAGGCCGTGCGGATCGCGAGTGAACCGGCGAAGGTCGAGGTGCGGATCCACGACGAGGGGATCGGGATCGCCGCCGAGGAACTGCCGAAGGTCTTCGACCGCAGCCACCGGGCGCCCAACGCGATCAGCCATCGGGCCGATGGCAGCGGGCTTGGCCTTCCCATCGCAAGGGTCCTCGTCCGCGGTCACGGCGGCGAGATTTCACTCACCAGCGCCCCCGAACGCGGAACGACGGCGACCGTGACATTGCCGCTCGCCGTCCAGGTGCCGAAGGTTCCCGCATGAACATCCTGATCGTCGAGGACGACCACCGCATCGCCGACTTCCTGCAGCGCGGCCTGCGCGCCGAGGGCATGCGCGTGCAGGTGGCCCGCAACGGCCGCGACGGGCTGGACCTCGCCCGGGCGGCCTGGAAGGAGCAGTCCGCCGGCGGCGAGACGACGCTGGTCATCCTCGACATCATGCTCGGCGACATCACCGGCCTGGAGGTCTGCCAGACCCTGCGCGCCGCCCAGGTCGAGCTTCCCATTCTCGTCCTGACCGCGCTCTCGACCGTCGAGGACCGCGTCGCCGGATTGCGCCTCGGGGCCGACGACTATCTGTGCAAACCCTTCGACTTCGAGGAGCTGCTGGCGCGGATCGAGGCCCTGCGGCGTCGCGGCCGCGGCCTCAAGGCGGCCGCCACCACCGTCCTGCGGGTCGCCGACCTGGAACTGGACCGCACCACGATGAAGGTGACCCGCGCCGGCAAGGTCGTGGCCCTCACGGTGCGCGAACTGGCCTTGCTCGAGCTGCTGATGAGCGCGCCGGGGCGGCTGTTCAGCCGCGAGCGCATCCTCGCCAATGTCTGGGGCGTCAACGAGGACCCGCTCACCAATATCGTCGACGTCTATATCGGCCGGCTGCGCAACAAGATCGACAGCGGAGCGGTGCCGCTGATCCATACCCAGCGCGGCCTCGGCTATCGCCTGGAGGCCGATCCCGCCGCCGGCCGCACGCCCGCCGACTGAGCGGTTCCCGCCGCGCCGGGAGCGAGCCCCTTCCCCGCGCTGCGCGATCTGTTCCCGGCGGCCGCGACTGTGTAAACCTCTCGGCCCGCGCCCCACGACAGGACCACCGCCATGGAACGCCGCCTCATCTCCACCGGCTCGCCCTTCGAGAAGACCGCCGGCTATTCCCGCGCCGTGGTGCAGGGCGGCTTCGTCTTCGTCGCCGGCACCACCGGCTACGACTATGCCACCATGACGCTGCCCGAGGGCGTCGAGGAGCAGACGCGCAACTGCTTCCGCACCATCGCGGCGACGCTGAAGGAGGCCGGCACCTCGATGGCCAACGTCGTCCGCGCCACCTACTACATCACCGATGCGGCCGATGCCGAGAAGGTGTTCCCGATCTTCGGCGAGGTCTTCGGCGACATCCGCCCGGCCTCCACCCTTCTCGTCGTCGCCGGCCTGTTCAAGCCCGAGATGAAGGTCGAGATCGAGGTCACAGCCGCCCTGCCGGGCACCGCCACCGACACCCTCTTCTCCTGACGCCGCGACCGGCCGGACCTGCCATGACCGATCCCACCTTGCCGAGCCTTGCCGACCTGCGCGGCGAGATCGACCGCATCGATGCCGCCATGCACGGCCTTCTCATGGAGCGCGGCCAGATCATCGAGACGCTGATCGAGGTGAAGAAGACCGCCGAGACCGGCTCCGCCTTCAGGCCTGCCCGCGAGGCCGACGTCGTCCGCCGCCTCGTCGACAACCACAAGGGCCGCCTGCCGGTGGAACTCGTGGTGCAGATCTGGCGGCAGATCATCTCGACCTTCACCTATGTCCAGTCGCCCCACTCCGTCCATGTGGTGATGGGGCCGGAGCAGGAGAACGCCCGCGAACTCGCCCGCTTCCATTTCGGCTTCGGCGTGCCGCTGGTCAAACATTCCAGCCCCGGCTCGGTCATCGCCGCCATTGCCCGCGACCGCGGCGATCTCGGCCTCATCGGCCTCGGTCCCGCCCGCGACGCCTGGTGGGAGAAGCTCGGCGGCCCGGACCAGCCCATCGCCATGGCGACCGCCCCCGCCATTGCCCGCGCCGCCAGCCCGCGGCCGCCCCAGGCCCTGGTCATCGGCCACCCCTCGATCGACACGGCCGGCCTCGACACGCGCCTCGTCGCGCTGACCCTGAAGGGTGCGCCGCCGGTTCATGTCGACGCGGTTCTGGCCAGCGCCGAGGAGGGTGGGCGCCACCATCTCCTCGCCTGGGGCCCGCGCGAGGCCTCCGAGGCCGAGATCGCCCAGGACGTCGCCTCGGGCATGGCTGTTGAAGCCGCCCGCACGGTCGGCTACACCGCAAAGCCGATAGCCGCCTGACGGTTCCTGCCGCCGGGCCCGCCCCTCATCCGGTGCCGACATGACCCTTGAAGCCACGCGTCCCGTTCCCCGTCCCGGTGTGATGGCGATCGATGCCTATGTTCCCGGCAAGTCCGGCGCGCCGGGCGTCGCCAAGGTCTACAAGCTCTCCTCCAACGAGACGCCGCTCGGCGCCAGCCCGAACGCCATCGCGGCCTACAGCAAGCTCGCCGGCAAGCTCGAACTCTATCCCGAGGGCACCTCGGCCGAGCTGCGCCAGGCCATCGCCGCGCTCTACGGCCTCGATGCCGACCGCATCCTTTGCGGTTCGGGCTCGGACGAACTGCTGTCGCTGCTCACCAACGCCTATCTCGGGCCCGGCGACGAGGGTGTCTTCACCGAGCACGGCTTCCTCGTCTACAAGATCGCCATCCTGGCGGCCGGCGGCACCCCGGTCATCGTCAAGGAGAAGAACCTCACGGCCGATGTCGACGCCATTCTCGCGGCGGTGACGCCGAAGACGAAGATCGTCTACCTCGCCAACCCCAACAACCCGACCGGCACCTACATCCCCTTCGACGAGGTCAAGCGGCTGCATGCCGGCCTGCCGAAATCGGTGCTGCTGATCCTCGACGCCGCCTATGCCGAATATGTCCGCCGCAACGACTACGAGAGCGGCCTCGAACTGGTGGCGACCAACGAGAATGTCGTGATGACGCGCACCTTCTCGAAGATCTATGGCCTCGCCGCTTTGCGCATCGGCTGGATGGTCGGCCCGGCCCATCTCATCGACGCGGTGAACCGCATCCGCGGGCCCTTCAACGTCAATGCCGCGGCGATCGCCGCCGGTGCCGCCGCCATCGCCGACCAGGCCTTCCTGCAGAAGGCGGTCGAGCACAACGACACCTGGCTGCCCTGGCTGACCGCCGAGATCGAGAAGCTCGGCCTGACCGTGACTCCCTCCGTCGGCAATTTCCTGCTGCTGCATTTCCCCAGGGATGCCGGCAAGACCGCCGCCGATGCCGACGCCTATCTGGTCTCGAAGGGCCTCGTCCTGCGCCGGGTCGGCGCCTATGGCCTGCCCGATGCGCTGCGCCTCACCATTGGCGACGAAGAGGCCAACCGCCACTTCGTCGCGACCCTTGCCGAGTTCATGACGCGGTGACCGGCGAGCCTCGTCCCGAGCCCCCTCTCTTCGGCAAGGTCGCGCTGATCGGCATGGGCCTCATCGGCTCGTCGATCGCCCGTGCCCTGCGCACCCTGCCGCTCGCCGGTAGCGTGGTCGCCGCGGACCGTTCCGAGGCGGTGATCGCGCGCGTCCGCGAGCTCGTCATCGCCGACGAGACGACGACCGACCTGGCGGCTGCCGTCCGCGGTGCCGATCTGGTCATCGCCTGCGTGCCCGTCGGCGCCATGGGCGCGGTGGCCGAGGCCATCGGCCCGCATCTCAAACCCGGCGCCATCGTCTCCGATGTCGGCTCCACCAAGGGCTCCATCGTCGCGCAGATGGCGCCGCACATGCCGGCCGGCGTGCATCTCATCCCCGCCCACCCAGTGGCCGGCACCGAGCATTCGGGACCGGATTCGGGTTTCCCGGAACTCTTCCACGGCCGCTGGTGCATCCTCACCCCGGTACCGGACACCGACCCGGACGCCGTCGAGCGGCTCGCGGCCTTCTGGCAGGGCCTCGGCTCGAAGACCGAGGTCATGGCGCCCGACCATCACGACCTGGTTCTGGCCATCACCAGCCACGTGCCGCATCTCATCGCCTACAACATCGTCGGCACCGCCTCGGACCTCGAGACCGTCACCGAGAGCGAGGTCATCAAATTCTCGGCCGGCGGCTTCCGCGACTTCACCCGCATCGCCGCCTCCGACCCGACCATGTGGCGCGATGTCTTCCTCCACAACAAGGAGGCGGTGCTGGAGGTGCTGGGCCGCTTCACCGAGGATCTCATCGCCCTCCAGCGCAACATCCGCTGGGGGCAGGGCGACCAGCTCTTCGACCTGTTCACCCGCACGCGTGCCATCCGCCGTTCGATCATCGACCAGCGTCAGGACACCGCCGATCCGGATTTCGGGCGCAACCGCAAGTGACCGCCAGCATGACCACGACCATGACCGCCGACGCCATCATCGCCCTGCTCGGCATGAAACCCCATCCCGAGGGTGGCTTCTTCGTCGAGACCTTCCGCGATGCGCCGGGCGCGGACGGGCGCGCCGCCTCCACCGCGATCTACTTCCTGCTCAGGCGCGGCGAGCGGTCCCACTGGCACACGGTCGATGCCGTCGAGATCTGGCACTGGCACGCCGGTGCGCCGCTGAGACTGTCGCTGGCGGCGAGCGATGCCGGGCCGGTCACCCACCTCGTCCTCGGCGCCGATCTCGCCGGCGGCGAGCGGCCGCAGGGCGTCGTGCCGCCGCACCACTGGCAGGCGGCCGAGAGCCTCGGCGACTGGACGCTGGTCGGCTGCACCGTCGCCCCCGGTTTCGACTTTGCCGGCTTCCGGCTGGCGCCCCCCGGCTGGATGCCGGGCACCTGACAGGCAGTCCCATGACCGACATCGCCCTCGTCCGCACCCTCGAGGAGCGCCTCTTCAATGCCTGGCCGGCGCTGCAGACCGTCTATTGCGACGGCTGGCTCCTGCGCATGGCCGGCGGCCATACCAAGCGCTCCAATGCGGCGAGCCCCTTCTACCCCTCGTCGATCTCCGGCGAGGAGCTGATCCGCACCGTCCGCACGCTCTACCGCAAGGCCGGCATCGAGCCGATGGTCCGCATCACGCCGCTGGCCGGGGAGGGGATCGACGCCGCCCTCGCCAGCGCCGGCTGGACCGTCTACGACGAGACCGATGTCATGGTCGCCTCGCTGGCCGAGCGGGTGAAGATGACGGGCGCGCCCGATGCCGCCGTCGTCCTGTCCGAGGAGCCCTCGCAGGCCTGGATCGACGGGGCGGCGGGGGCCTATGAGCTCGCCGACTGGCAGCGCGACATGCTCGCCCGCATCGTCGGCGCCATCCGCGTCGAGACCGCCTTCGCCACCGTCTATATCGACAAGCAGGCGGTCGGCTTCGGCCTCGCCGTCGCCGATCGCGGCTATGTTGGCCTCTATGATCTCGCCGTGACGCCCGCCGCGCGCGGCTCGGGCGCCGGACAGCGCATGATCGGCGCGCTGCTGCACTGGGGCCGCTCGCACGGCGCCCATACCGCCTATCTCCAGGTGCGCAAGACCAACCTGAAGGCCCATGCGCTCTACACGCGCCTCGGCTTCACCCTGGGCTATGACTACCATTGCCGGCGGATGGCCCAGGGCTGAGGGGGGTCGGCAGACCTGCATGGGGCAAGTGCGTCATGCCTGGCCTCCATGACTTGACCACGGCAGCAAGGCCCCGCCCTCACCCTCCCCGCTTCGCGGAGAGGGGGGACTACAACCTTGGAGTGAGATCACCGGCGATGAGCCTGGCGCGACCGGCGAGACATGAACGCCACGCCGAAGTCCCCCTCTCCTCGCGTGAGCGAGGGGAGGGTGCGGGTGGGGCCTTTTCAGTCCTTACCGCCTGAGCATGTCCTTCGCCGCGACCACGGACCCCACGACGATGAGCGCCACCGACACCCCCAGGATCAGACTCGCCTGGGCATGGCCGAAGGCGACCAGCGCCAGGGTCGAGATCACCGGCGCGGCATAGCTCGCCGCCCCCAGCACCTGGATGTCGCCGCGCTTCATGCCGCGGTCCCACAGATAGAAGGCCGCCCCCACCGGACCGAGGCCGAGGGCGAGGATCGCCAGCCACTCGACGGCGGAGGCTGGCCAGACGGTGGTCTCCAGCACCAGGTGGCAGCCGAGCGCCAGGCCCGCCGTGGCGAGGCAGAAGCCGGCGACCGCCTCGGTCGGGACGTTGGGCAGGAGCCGCGCCGTCACCGAATAGACCGACCAGACCACGGCGCAGCCGAGGGCGGCGGCGTAGCCGAGGAGATGGCCGGACGAGAAGCCGGCCCCGAGATCGCCGCGGCCGGCGATGAGCAGCACCGTTCCGGCGAGGCCGAGAAGCGCGCCGAGCACGTGATGCGGCTTCAGCCGCTGGCCCGGCAGCAGCGCCGAGAAGACGACGATCAGCAGCGGCCAGAGATAGTTGAGGAGATTGGCCTCCGCCGCCGGGGCGAAGCGCAGCGCGGTGAAATACAGCGCGTGATAGCCGAACAGCCCGGCGACGCCGTGCAGCCAGACCCGCGGCGGCTGGACCAGCAGGGACAGGCCGCCCGGCCGCGTCGCCACCACCGCCAGCCCGATGCCGCCGCCGACGGCGAAGGTCATGGCCGTCAGCTGGAACGGCGGCACCGTCCCCGACGCCGCGGTGAACAGCGCCAGCAGGCCCCAGAGGCCGATGGCGCCGAAGCCGGCGAGGGTGGCGGGGCGGGAAAGTGAAGATCCGGCGGACATGGAAGGCCCATAACGGCAAGCGGCGACCGTCAGGTCGCCGTGGTGGGCACCGTCGGGCGCGGATGAATCCGCGCCGGGAGATGTCGGCTCAGCGCCGGCGCTGCGGACCGCCGGGACGGGCACCGCCGGGACGCGGGCCGGGGGGCGGGGCATCGCCCTTGTGACGGAAGACGAGGCGGCCCTTGTCGAGATCGTAGGGCGTCATCTCCACGGTCACGCGATCACCGACCAGCGTCTTGATCCGGTTCTTCTTCATCTTCCCGGCCGTGTAGACGACGACCATGTGACCATTGTCCAGTTCCACGCGGAACCGGGCATCGGGCATGACCTCCGTCACCTTGCCTTCGAAATTGAGGACGTCTTCCTTCGCCATAAGCTCGGCTTCTCCGTCGTTGCGCCGGCGTTCCCGGCGCAGAAAACCCCGGCGAAGCGGGTCTTCCGCTCGATGCCAGGGTTCGCGTCATACAGAATTTGTCGACGCTGGACCACCCTCTTGCCGCCGTTACATCCGCGGTCGACTGGATGAGGTGATCTCGCGTCAGGCCGAGATACTCGCCGGGGCATCGCTCTGCCGGTCGGCAGGGCATGATGTCCGGCGGGAACCGCCATGCCGTCTCGAACGTGGCGGGCTGCAACAGGTTCCCGAGGGAAACGTTGCGCGCATCGCCGGAGAGGCAGGCCGCGTCGGCCAGTGAACTTCAGATGGGGACGCGGCGGCCGATTGCAAGGGGCAGGGCCCGGGCGGGCGCTTGTGCGTGGACGACCCATCCCCACCGGTCTAGGGTTCCGGCTCCGTTCACCGCAACCCCCACGCGATTCGCCTCCATGCGCGCGAGCGCCCTGCCTTCGTCCTCCGACAGCCCGCTGGAGACCCTGACGGGCACCATCGAGCGCGTCACCTTCCACTCCCCCGCGACGGGATTCGCGGTGCTGAAGGTGCGCGTCCGCGGCAAGCCGCAGCCCGTCTCGATCGTCGGCACGACCTCGGCGGTGGCGGCCGGCGAGATGATGACGGCCGAGGGCTCCTGGGTGAACGACCGCACCCATGGCCTGCAGTTCAAGGCGACCCGCCTCGTCACCGCGCCGCCCGCCTCCAAGGATGGCATCGAGCGCTATCTCGCCTCCGGCGCCATCAAGGGCATCGGCATCGCCACCGCCCACAAGATCGTCCAGGCCTTCGGCAAGCGCACCTTCGAGGTGCTGGACCACGAGCCGCACCGCCTCAAGGAGATCGTCGGCCTCACCGAGGCCCGCATCCGCCGCATCACCGAGAGCTGGACCGAGGATCGCATCGTCCGCGATCTCGGCGTCTTCCTGCAGGAGCACGGCCTCGGCCTCGGCCAGGCGGCGCGTGTCTTCCGGGCGCTCGGCACCGACGCCATCGGCCTTATCCGCCAGGATCCCTACCGCCTCGCCCGCGATGTCAAAGGCATCGGTTTCCTCACCGCCGACCAGGTGGCGGTGTCGCTGGGCCTTGCCCGCGACGCGCCCGAGCGCCTGCGTGCCGGCATCACCTATGCCCTCCAGGAGGCGCGCGACGACGGCCATACCGGCCTGCCGCGCGACGAGGCGGTGGCGCTCGCCGCCCGCCTGCTCGACGGCGACATCGCCCTCATCGAGGACGCGGCAGCCGCCGAAATCGCCGCCCGCAACCTCGTCGCCGACACGATCGGCGGCGAGCCGCACCTCTTCCTGAAGGACCTGCACCGCGCCGAGACGATCATCGCCGAGCGGTTGCGCGATCTGGCCAGGGGCTCGCCGCCCTGGGGCAAGATCGACCTCGCCACGGAAGTGCCGCGCGTCGAGGCGCGCACCGGCAAGCCGCTCGCCCCCTCGCAGCGGGAAGCCCTGGCGACGATCCTGTCGGCCAAGGTCTCCGTCATCACCGGCGGCCCCGGCGTCGGCAAGACGACGCTGCTCGACACCATCCTCAAGCTCCTCACCCGGCAGGAGATCTCCGTGGTGCTCGCCGCCCCGACCGGCCGCGCCGCCAAGCGCATGACCGAGCAGACCGGCATCGAGGCGAAGACCATCCACCGCCTGCTGGAGATCGATCCGGAATTCGGCGCCTTCTCGCGCGGGCGCGAGAACCTCATCGACTGCGACCTCTTGGTGGTCGACGAGACCTCCATGGTCGATATCCCGCTCATGCTCGCCCTGGTCGAGGCGCTGCCCGCCGATGCCGGCCTGCTGCTCGTCGGCGACGTCGACCAGTTGCCCCCCGTCGGTCCCGGTCAGGCGCTTGCCGACATCATCGCCTCGGGCCTCGTTCCGGTCGCGCGTCTCACGGAAGTCTTCCGCCAGGCCGAGGCGAGCCGCATCATCGCCACCGCCCACCGCATCAACCGCGGCGAGATGCCGGAAGCCGTGCCGGCCGGCGCCGAGAGCGACTTCTACTGGGTCGAGGCGACGACGCCCGAGAGCGGCCTCGCCAAGATCATCGAGATGGTTAAGGAGCGCATCCCGCGCCGCTTCGGCCTCGACCCTATGCGCGACGTCCAGGTTCTGGCGCCGATGAACAAGGGCGTGCTCGGCGCCCGCAACCTCAATGTCGAGCTGCAGAAGGTGCTCAATCCCCCGGCCGGCCGCTCCATCGAGCGCTACGGCTGGACCTATGCCGCCGGCGACCGGATCATGCAGACCGCCAACGACTATGACCGCGACGTCTTCAACGGCGATCTCGGCCAGGTGCTGCGCATCGATCAGGACGAGGGCGAGCTGGTCGCGCTCTTCGACGGCCGCCAGATCTCATACTCGTTCGGCGACCTCGAAAACCTCATGCCGGCCTATGCCACGACGATCCACAAGAGCCAGGGCTCGGAATATCCGGCGGTGGTCATCCCGGTGACGACGCAGCATTACGCCATGCTCGCCCGCAACCTCATCTACACCGCGGTGACGCGTGGGCGGTCGCTGGTCGTCATGGTCGGCGAGATACGCGCGCTGCGCATCGCCGTCGACGGCGGCCGCATGAAGCCGCGGGTGACCAAGCTCCGGGAATGGCTGACGGGGTAGGGCGGGGGGCGCGCTCGCTGCCGAATGCCCCACCCTCACCCTCCCCTTTGCGCTCCGCTCCAAGGGGAGGGGGACTACGACGTCTCGAACCCTTAGCATCGGCTGCGCCAGGCCCAGCCGTCGACGGAGAGGCGGGACGTCAAAGTCCCCCTCCCTGCGCGCAGCGCGGGGAGGGTGCGGGTGGGTCATCCTTCTCGCATCCACCTCACAGCAGCGGCTTCACCGCCAGATGCGCGCCGAGCAGCATCAGCCCGATCATGAACCATGTCCGGAACGCGGCGGGGCTGATGCGGGCGCGGATCGCCTGTCCCAGCGCCATGCCGAGCAGCGCGGGCGCCAGCATCCACAGCGATATGAGGGCGGTGCCGCCCGCCAGCACGCCCTCGCTGAACAGGCCCACCCCGAGCGCCACGGTCGCCACGAGGAAGGTGATGCCGAGGGCCTGGACGAGGTCGTCCTTCTCGAGCCCCAGCGCCTGCAGATAGGGAACCGACGGCATGACGAAGATGCCCGTCCCCGCCGAGACCACCCCCGTCATAAGCCCCACCAGCGGCGAGAGGAAAGGCTCGGCGCGGGCCGGCACGCGCGGCCGTAGCGGCGACAGGCCGAGCCCGGCATAGACCATCAGCACCACCCCGAGTGCCACCGAGGCGTGACCGGCGGAGGCCCCGGTGATGATGCCGCTGCCGAGCCAGGTGCCCGCCACGAGCCCTATGAGCAGGGTGGCGAGCCGCCGGGTCAGCGGCCAGAGATTCGGCCCCGCCGCCACCTGCCAGACATTGGTCAGCAGCGAGGGCACCAGCATCCACGATGCCGCCTGGGCCGGCGCCATGAACAGGCTGAGGAGGCCGACCGCGATCGTCGGCAGGCCGAGCCCGATAACGCCCTTGACGAGGCCGGCGAGGACGAAGACGGCGGCGGCGAGGGCGAGCATGGCCATGGCGGGATCCTGACTGCGAAGGCGAGAGCCGCACAATCCACCGGTTCGGGGGCCCGACGTTTCGGCGGAGGACGAAGCAATCGTGCCCCGCCCGGTGTAGCCTGTCCGAGGTTGCGGGACATCCCGTCGTCCGGGGAGGCGTCACATGAAGGAAGGTCCGTCCATCGCCACCATCGCCGCCCTGATCGGCGATCCCGCCCGCGCCAACATGCTCGGCGCGCTGATGGCCGGCCGGGCGCTGACCGCCGGCGAGCTCGCGCGCGAGGCCGGCGTCAGGGCCCCCACGGCGAGCGGCCATCTGGCGCGGCTCAGCGAGGCCGGCCTCGTGCTCGTCGAGGCGCAGGGCCGCCACCGCTATTTCCGTCTCTCCGGGCCCGACGTCGCCCATGTGCTGGAGGGCCTGATGGGGCTCGCCGCCCGCACCGGGCGTCTGCGCACGCGGCCCGGCCCGCGCGACCCGGCCCTGCGCCAGGCCCGCACCTGCTATGACCACATGGCCGGTGAATGGGCCGTGCGCCTCTACGAGGGCCTCCTCGCCGACGGGCGCCTCACCGCGGCGGAGGGTCAGGTCAGCCTGACAGAAGCCGGCCGCAGCTTCTTCCGCGCCGAGGGCGTCGACCTCTCCGCCCTCGAGGCCGGCCGCCGGCCGCTCTGCCGCGCCTGTCTCGACTGGAGCGAAAGGCGGCCACATCTCGGCGGCACGCTCGGCCGCGCCATTCTCGACCACGCCGTGGCACGCCGCTGGGTCCGCCCGTCCACCGAAGGCCGCGCCCTGACCGTGACACCGCCGGGGCTGATGGCCCTGCGCGCCTGGGTCGGCGATGCGGTGACGCCGCTGTCGGAGACCATCGGCCGGGCCGGGGGCTGAACATTCACCAGCGGGATCGGGGACGACCCCGCCGGAATCCGCCTCAGTGCGAGGGCTTCGGCCCGGGCTTGCCCGGCGTCGGGGAAGCCGCCTTGGGCTTCGCGGGCGTCTCGGCGGGGGCCTCCGCGACTGCGGTCTCGGCCGCCTCCAGCGCCGGATCGGCCGTCGTCTGAACATTCTGCACTGGCGGCGCGATGATGATGCCGTAGCGGCGGAAGCGGCTGAGGATCGCCAGTTGCAGGTCCGAACGCGTCGTCAGCGCATATTCGACATTGGTCACGACGCCGCGCAGCTCGAATTCGAGCCCCGTATCGCCGAACCTCATCAGCAGCACCCGTGGCGGCGGGTCCTGCACGATGAAGCGGTTGTCGCAGGCCGCGGCGACCATCTGGTCGCGGACGAGGTCGGGGTCGGAATCATAGGCGACGCGCACCGGAATGGTGATGCGGCTCAGCGTGTTCGACAGCGTCCAGTTCTTGACGACGCCGCTGATGAGTTCGGCGTTCGGCAGGATGACGGTGGCGCGGTCGAAGGTCTCGATCTCGGTCGAGCGCACGGAAATCTTGCGGACATGGCCTTCCTCGCCCTTCACGACGATGGAATCGCCCACCCGGATCGGCCGCTCGGCGAGCAGGATCAGGCCCGAGACGAAGTTCTGCACGATGGACTGCAGGCCGAAGCCGATGCCGACTGAAAGGGCACCGGCGATGATGGTGATGTTCGACAGGTCGAGACCCATCTGGCGCAGCACCAGGCTCCCCACCAGCGCGAAGGCGGCATAGCCGACGATGGTGCCGATGGAGTTCTGCAGGCCCGAATCCATGCCCGTCCGCGGCAGGACCTTGTCGCGAAACCAGCTCATCACGGCGCGCACCACGAGGATGCCGATGGCGAGGATCACGCCCGCACCGAGAAGGGTGACGGCGAGGGAATAGAGTTCGGCGAAGCGGATGCCGAAGAAGGCGTCGTCGAGCGAGGCCGCCGCGCCGCCGAAGCCCCAGGGGCCGAAGACCGCCATGGCCGAAGCCAGCAGCACCATGACGTGAAGGGCGCCGCCGAACAGCGTGCCGATGAGGTCGAGCCGGTCCGGGCGGATGCCGATGGCGGCGGAGAGCGAGCGTCCGCGAACCGTCGAGGGGCCGAACCATTCGGCGATGATGGCGTGGAGAAAGGCCAGCACCATCACAGTGATGGCGGCGATGACGACGGCGCCGGCGATGCGGCTGGCGATGAAGGCTGCCAGCGCCGTATAGCCGGCGACGAGGGCGACCGTGATGAGGGCGAGCGCGATCCAGAGCGCCGGGCGTGTCCATGCCCATGGCGGCGGCATGACATGATGGGCGGATTCTGGAACACCGCCGTCCTCGCTGTCGAAGTGGCGCTGGGTCGTGCCGCGCAGAAACAGGAAGATCACCACCGCGATGCCGGCGGCGGTCAGCCCGGTGACGACCACGGTCACGGCGACAGGCGCGATCATCACCCGGGCGAAGGCGAGCGCCACGATGCCGACAGCGAGGATCCAGGCGGCCGCCCTGACCGACACGAAGACCGCCTCGGCGAAAGCGTCCGGCAGAGCCACCAGCCGGTAGGCCGGGGCGCCGGGCGCCATGACGGCCTGCATCACGCCGCGCGTGACGGAAACGATCAGCACGGCGAAGAACAGCGCCCAGGGAATGGGCTGGGCGCGCGGCAGCACGAGGTCGAAGTTCTGCACGATGAGCAGCGGGCTCGCCGCGAGGATCGGCAGGACGAGCGAGCGTTCGAGGGCGGTGCGGATCGCCGCCTTGATGCGCGCCAGGCCGGAGGTCGGAACGTCCGCGGGGCTCGCGTAGAGCCCGTAGCGACGGGCCTGGCGGTACAGCGAATAGAGCATCAGCGCCACGATCAGGCCGAGACCGAGCGCAGCGGCGATGCGGCTCACGCCCGCCACCTGCGTCAGGTGATGCCACCAGTCCTCGGCGAGAAATCGGGCCGAGATTCCGAGCCGTGGCAGGGCCTCGGACAGTTGCAGCCAGAAGCGTGGATCGACGATGGGAACGGAGCGCTCGAGGAGCTGCGCCGTGAACAGCTGCCGCCGGCGGTCGGTGATGCGCTCGGCGATCTGGTCGACGCGCACCTGCTGCACCTTCAGCGCTTTCACCCGGGCATCGAGTTCGCCGACGACCCGCGTCTGCTCGTCGCGCTGCTGGCGTGCCTCGGCCGATTCGGCCGGCGCATCTTCGGCCGGCTTCGGTCCGAGCTGGTTGAGGCGGTCGCGGGCATCGGTCAGCCGCGGTTCGATCTGGCCGACCACCTCGATCAGCGCCTGGCGCACCGGGTCGAGCCGGCTGCGCAATCCGGCGAGTTCACCCTCGGAGAGATGGCGCTCCAGCATGGCTTCGGACTGGTCGAGGGTCGCGCGCGCCGTGTCGAGCGCCGACTGGGCGGCGGCGATCGCAGGCGTCGGTGCCGGAACCTGCTGCGACGCGGCCGGCGGCGCGGCCACCTGGGCGAGGGTCGGGAAGGCGACCGCCGTCGCGATCATCGCCACGAGCGCGGCGGCGACGAGGCGTCTCGCGGAGGGCCAGGGACGGGTGACCCGGAACGGGGGCGGGAAGAGGTCTCGTTGGAAGGGCATGGCGGCTCTGGCAGGCGAATCGGGACGGGCACCGTGATACCGAAACCCTCGCACACCGCCATCCCGTGGAGGAGAGGCGAAGCGTCAGTTCCGCGGCGGGATCGGCGGATAGGGGGTGTAGGACGAAATCGGCGGCAGTGGCGCGGGGTCGCTGTCGAAACCGGCCTGCCGGTTGATGGCGTCCAGCACCGCGCGCAGCGCGTCGCGATCGCGGGTGATGTCGCGCAGCGGCGCGGCGGCGCCGGAGCGGCGGATCAGGATCTGGGGATCGGGCAGGATGAAGGGATCGTCCCAGGACCCCTGCACGACGAAGGGAAGCTCGAAATCGCCCTCCCCCGGGCGCGGCGCCGCACTGGCGGTGCGCTTCAGCGTGGCGATGCCGCGCATGTCGAGTTCGCGCGTCGGAAGCTGGGCCGAGCCCTCGACGCTGACGCGCACCATCTGCCCCTCGAGCAGCATGTCGGTGGTGGTCGCCACGCCGCCGACGATGCGCACCGTGGCGGCGACCCGCTCGTAAGGCGTGCGCCCGGACCGCGCATCGGCGCCGACGACCGAGAGTGGCCGCCGCTCGAGGCGCCGCAGGATCGCCTCCGCATTGAAGCCGTAGACGGCACCCTCGATGGCGTTGAGCGTGATCTGTCCGCTGGTGGTGCGGGCGAGTTCGGCCATGCTGCCGCCGCGCGCCTCGAGGCCGAGCTGGATATTGGCCGTGCCGTCGAGACGACGGAACCCGAACCACTCGCCGAGCCCCAGGGCGAGTTGCCCGCGCTGCACGGTCATCGACGCCCTGACATCCATGCTCTCGCCGCTCGGCGAAACCACCAGGGCCCCGCTGAGGACGCCGCCATAGGCCAGAGCCTCACCCAGCGTGACGTTCACACGACCGTTGCGGGCGTTCAGCGCGGCGGCGGACCGGCCGAACTGGGCACGGCCGACGATCAGCTCGCGGGCCGAGACCCTGAGGTCGAGGTCGATGCTGGAGATGGCCGAGAGGTCGATCGGTCGCCGGCTCCAGCCCCGTCCGGCGTACGGCGTCAGGTTGAGGTCGCGGAAATAGGTCGTCGCCACGAAGCGTCCGGCATCCAGCGTGCCGCGGATCTGCGGCCGCTCCCCCGCGAAGCTCACCATCAGCGCCCCGTCGGCGACATTGCCGTCGAGCTCCGCATTGACCTTCGTGAAGGCGAGGGAATTCGGCAGGACCTCCACCTGGCCCTTCAGCGCGAAGCTGCCGAGCGAGGGGCCGATACCCGGGTTCTGCCCGATCCAGCGCAGGAAGTTGCGCATCGAAGCGCCTTCCAGCGTCAGGGCGCCGACGGCGGTGACGGTGTCGCCGTTGGTCAGCGAGCCGTCGAAGCCACCACGCACCGGCCCCGAGGCGAATCGCATCTTGAGGCCGGTCGGCTCGGCGATGAAGAGCGCCTGCGGCCGCGCGACGATGGCGTTGACCTCCAGCTGCTCGCCGTTGACGGTCAGCTTGCCCGAGACATTGGCCTGCCGGTCGGCTCCCGGCCAGGACACCGCGAATTCGATGCCGGTCACCGCGAAGTGCCGGCCGGTCTTCAGGTCGTTTACCGTCGCCGACCCGTCGGCGATGCGGAAATCGGTCAGCCCGCCGCGCCTGAGGCGGGTCTTCTCGCGCAGCCGCTCGAAGGACTTGTCCCAGTTGGACGCGCCGTCGGCGGCGACCTGGACGGAGATGCTCGGCCGGATCAGCGTGTAGTCGGACACCGCGACGTTGCCGAACAGCAGCGGAAGCAGCCGCAGGGCGCCGACCACCGCATCGGCGCGCGCCGGCGGCTCGCCCGTCGCCGCATCCCCCTCGCCGAAACGGACGTCGGCGAGACGGATGGAGAATTGCGGAAGCACCGAGACCGCGATGTCGCCGCGGATGGACACCGGCATGCCCAGGCGCTCGCTGAGCTCGGTCACCACCGTGCGGCGCACCGTCTCGGTGGGCAGCAGCAGCGGCACCAGCGCCAGCACGCCGGCCAGCGCCAGAGTGACCGCGCCGACCACGATGACCAAGCGGCGGATGGGTGAAGCAAGGCTCAAGCGCAGCGGTCCCGATCCCGGCCCGGGCCGCCCCCGATTGGGCGGACCGTTGAGGTCACAATCCTGAAGAAGCCGGAACCATGGAGATGCGACATGGCATTTCGATGGCCGCAAACCGACGTGACATCATGCATGACGCGGCGCGGCAATGACAATGGGAGGCCCATGCGGCCTCCCGGCTCGGATCGGTGCCGGGCGCAGGCCCCGCCCGGGGCTCAGGCCGCCGCCGCCAGGCCCGGCGCGACGGTGAAGCTCGCCTCGGTGTTGGCCTCGATCTCGGCGAGGGTGACGCCCTCGGCGAGCTCGATCAGCGTCATGCCGGTGCCGCCCTTCTTGTCGATGGCGAAGACGCCGAGATCGGTGATGACGAGATCGACGACCGCGGCGCCCGTCAGCGGCAGGTTGCAGCGCTTCAGGAGCTTGGGGCCGTCCTTGGCCGTGTGCTCCATGACGACGACGACCTTCTGCACGCCGGCGACGAGATCCATCGCGCCGCCCATGCCCTTCACCATCTTGCCCGGGATCATCCAGTTGGCGAGATCGCCGTTCTCCGCCACCTGCATGGCGCCGAGGATCGACAGGTTGATGTGGCCGCCGCGGATCATCGCGAAGGAGTCCGAGGAGGAGAAATAGCTCGTCGTCGGCAGTTCGGTGATGGTCTGCTTGCCGGCATTGATGAGGTCGGGATCCTCCTCGCCCTCATAGGGGAAGGGGCCCATGCCGAGCATGCCGTTCTCCGACTGGAGCTGCACGTTCATGCCGGCGGGGATGTGGTTGGAGACGAGCGTCGGAATGCCGATGCCGAGATTCACGTAGAAGCCGTCGCGCAGTTCCTTGGCGGCGCGGGCGGCCATCTGGTCACGGGTCCAGGCCATGGTCAGTGTTCCTCTCAGGCTGCCTTGGGGCGGGTGGTGCGCTGCTCGATGCGCTTGGCGGCGTTCGGCACGTGGACGATGCGCTTCACATAGATGCCGGCGGTATGGATGGCGTCGCCGTCGATCTCGCCGGCTTCCACCAGGTGTTCGCACTGGACGATGGTCATGCGCGAGGCGGTGGCCATCATCGGGTTGAAGTTGCGGGCGGTCTTGCGGAAGACAAGGTTGCCCTCCTTGTCGGCCTTCCAGGCGTGGACAAGGGAGATGTCGGCGAACAGGCCGCGCTCCATCACGAAGGTCTCGCCGTCGAAGTCACGGACTTCCTTGCCGTCGGCGATCACCGTCCCGACGCCCGTCTTGGTGAAGAAGGCCGGGATGCCGGCGCCCCCCGCCCGGATGCGCTCGGCGAGCGTGCCCTGCGGGTTGAACTCGAGCTGCAGCTCGCCGGAGAGGAACTGCTGGGCGAAGAGCTTGTTCTCGCCGACATAGGACGAGATCATCTTGGCGATCTGCTTGGTCTCCAGGAGGATGCCGAGGCCGGCCCCGTCGACGCCGGCATTGTTCGAGATGACCGTGAGGTTCTTGGCGCCCGAATCGCGCACCGCCTCGATCAGCACGTCGGGAATGCCGCAGAGACCGAACCCGCCCGACATGATCGTCATGCCGTCCTTGATCTGGCCCGCAAGGGCCTCCCTGGCGGAGGAATAGACCTTTGAACTCATCGCGTAATCGCCTCTCAGCGGGCCTCGACGGCCTCTGGTGAACCTGCGCCCGTCCGGTTGCAGTCGACCGGCGGACAATGGTGGATTTTCCGCGGTGCATCAAGGATGAACCGGACGCCGGGGCGCCCGCGCGGCGCGCTCAGAGCCCCAGCACCCGCGGCAGCCAGAGCGCCAGATCCGGCACCGCCGCTACCATCGCCATGGCAATGGTCATGGCCAGCACCATCCAGATGACCCAGGGGATCGTCGCCTCCATCGGCACCCGGGCGATCTTGCAGGAGACCATCAGGTTGACCGCCACGGGCGGCGTGAACTGGCCGATGGCGATCATCATGGTGAGGATCACGCCGAACCAGACCAGGTCCCAGGAGAAGGAATTGGCGATGGGGATGAGGATCGGCAGCAGGATCAGGTAGATCGATATTCCGTCGAGGAACATGCCGACGATAATGAGCAGGACCACCAGCAGCGCCAGCGTGCCGGCCCCGCCGAGACCGAGCCCGACGATGGCGTCGGCGATCGGCTGGACGATGCCGAGCGTCGAGATCGACCAGGCGAAGACCGAAGCCAGCGCCACGACGATGAGGATCACGGCGGAGAGTTCGCCCGCCTCCACCAGCATCTCGTAGACGTCGCGCAGGGTCAGGGTCCGGTAGATGAAGAAACCGATGAACAGGCCGTAGGCGACGGCGATGACGGCCGCTTCCGTCGGCGTGAAGGCGCCGATGCGCATGCCGCCGAGGATGATGATCGGCGCCATCAGTCCCCAGATCGCCTCCTTGAACGTGCCCCAGACGGTCAGCGCATCGCCTTCGGCGCGCGACTTGCCGCCGAAATCCTTCAGCCAGGAGATGACGAGGATCGGCACGATGATGGCGAGGCCGGCGAGAATGCCGGGGATCATGCCCGCCGCGAAGATGGCGGGAACCGAGACGCCCGGCACCATCACCGCATAGATGATGAAGGCGATGGACGGCGGAATGAGAATGTCGGTGGCGGCGGCGGCGCCGACGGTGGAGGCGATGAAGGCGCGCGGATAGCCATCCTTCACCATCGAATCCGTCACCACCTGGCCGACCGCAGCGGAGGTGGCCGGACCGGAACCCGAGATGCCGCCGATGACCATGGCGACGAGCACCGAGACGGTCGCCAGCGCGCCGCGGCCGGCACCGACCAGGGCGGTGGCGAAGCGCACCAGGCGCAGCGCGACGCCGGTCCGGTCGAAGACGGCGCCGACCAGCACGAACATCGGAATGGCGATGAGCGGGTATTTGGCGATGCCGGCATAGACGTTGGTCGGCATGGCCATGATGCTCTGCCCGGCGAGCCAGATCGCCAGCGCACCGGCGAGCCCGAGGGAGACGCCGACGGGGACGGCGGCGAGCAGCATCGCCGCGAAGGCGACGAAAAGGATGGTGGCGGTCATGCGTCCTCGCCGCGGGCGAGCCGCATGATCCGGCCGGCGGCCCGCGCGATCACGGCGATCGACAGCAGCGGCAGCATCCCGGAATAGATCCATTGCGGGTTGCCGAGGCCCGGCGAGAGGACCTCGAAGCGGTATTCGTCCCAGGCGAGACGGCCGCCATGGACGAGAAGAAGGCCGAAACAGACGATGACGAGGGCGAGGGCGGCGATCTCGCACCAGCGCCAGCGGGCAGGCGTCATCCCGTCGATCAGCACGCCGATGCGGATATGGCGTCCGGTGGCGATGGCCAGCGACGAGCCGACCATCGTCACCACCACCATCAGCACCACCGAATATTCCTCGGTGAAGGCGAAGGAGACATTGGTGAGATAGCGCACCACCACGTTGCCGAAGGTGATCAGCGCCATCGCCGCCATGGCGGCGGCGATCAGCATTTCCTCGAGCTTCAGGGGCACGCGGGTCTTCGGGGCCGGCGGGATCGCCGTAGGGTCGCGGTCGACGGGCAAGGCGGGACGCTTTCGGACGGCGGAATCGGGCAGGCGGGCGAGGTCTGCAGGCGATGACAGCCGGCCGGCGGACCGACCGGCTGCACCGGGTTTGATCGGAAGGAGGCGAGGATCAGCTCGCCGCGTTGGCGGCCGCCTCGGCCTTCTTGACGAGATCGGCACCGACCTGCGCCGCCCACTTGTCGAAGACGGGGCGCGTGGCGCGGGCGAAGACGCGCTTCTCCTCGGCCGTCAGCGTCACCGTGGCGACGCCGCGCCGGGCGAGTTCCTCGAGCGAGGACTTGTCGTTGGGGTCGACCACGCCGAGGCCCTTGCGGGTCGCGCCGATCTGCACCTTGGCGGCATCGCGGGCGCTCTCGCGGACGATCTCCTTGTCAGCGGCCGAGAACGTGTCCCAGACCGGCTTGGCGACATGGAAGAGGCCGGCATCGACGCAATAGTTCCAGATCGTCATGTGCTTCTGGGCGAGCGCGTCCATCTTCAGCCCGAGGAACAGGTTGACCGGATTCTCCTGGCCGTCGACCGCTCCGGTGGAGAGCGCCGGCTGCAGGTCGGCGAAGGACATCTGCACCGGATTGGCGCCGAGGCCATTGTAGATGTCGGCGAAGATGGCACCGGCGGCGAAGCGGATCTTCAGGCCGCGCAGATCCTCCGGCTTCTGGATCGGCCGCTTGGAATTCGACAGTTCGCGGAAGCCGTTCTCGCCCCAGGCGAGCGGCACGACGTCGCGTGTCTCCATCACCTTGAACAGGGCCTGCCCGACCTCGCCGTTGACGATGGCGTCGAAGGCCCGGTGGTTCGGCATCAGGAAGGGCAGCGAGAAGATGTTCATCTCGCGCACCTGCGGCGAGATGTTGATGGTCGAGGACACCGTGAAGTCGATGATGCCCTGGCGCATGGCGACGAGTTCGCGGGTCTGGTCGCCGCCGACCAGCTGCGAGCCCGGATAGACTTTGACGTTGATGCGGCCGTTGGTGCGCTGCGTCACCATCTCCGCCCACTGGAACGCGCCTTCCGACAGCGCGATCGGGCGGTTGCCGACGACGGAGAGCTTGTATTCGGTCTTCAGCGTCTGGGCCTTCGAGACCCAGGGCGCCATGACGGCGCCGAAGCCGGCGGCGCCGATGCCGGCAACCGCGATGCGCCGCGTGACGGCGAAGTCTTTCCTGCGCTCCGACATGGTGCGCCTCCTTCCTGTGTGCGTTTCTCTCGACGATCCGGACATCTGACGGTCCGTTGTGGGGCGGGATCATGGGACGAGGGCAGGGCCGCTGGCAAGACCCGGCATGGGATGGCGGTCGAGCCACTGCAAATGGCCCAGCCGACCTTCGAATAGCACTCCCCAATTTCCTGGCCGATTGACATCAGCCATTCGGCGTCCCTGCCCGAATGGATGATCGACGGAAGCGGTCGGCCGAAGCAGATCTGTAAGTGTTGATTGTAATGTATCCGCGTATTTAAAAGTGAACGTATACGTATTTAATCGAATAATATGAAGCAAAAAATCATACAGAATATGTCCCAGCGTTCGATAGGGCGAGGGCTCAAATTGCACCTAATGTTTTTCTTTGGAGCTGGCGTCTCTGTTCCCTCTAAGCTGCCAACGGCACTGGAGGCGACGACAAAGATTCGCACCTTAGATCCATTATTGAACAATCAAGAGCATGTGAGGATACTAGAAGTATTATCAAAGTTATTTAAAAAAAACATGAGACGCCAAGGAATATTCCGTAGAGGCTCTGGTTTTTCGTTTTCTGGGCCGGCATTTAGAAGTAACGAGCCAAACTATGAGGACTTGTTTTCGCTTTGTAGTGAGATTGGGTTTTGGGGAGAAGGGCGTTGCGATAACATATTTACATCCTCCTTCATGCATAGCGGCCTCAATAGAATAAAAGATGAGCTAGTCGGCGGATCAAAGTACGAAAAAATGCAATACCTATCAGACAAATGCAATCTGATATGTGACTACATTGAGGAAACAATATCCGATTCATTGGATAAACAGTATCAGTATGGATTTGAGTCTTTATTAGAATTAATAAAATATAAAAAAGCTAAAAATATTTCAATATTCTCGCTGAATCACGACGTTCTGATTGAGCAATTTTTGCAGTCGGAGGGGATAGATTACGCGGATGGCTTCGGACCGCCCGATGGGGATGTTCGTTGGGCTAATGAGGGGACGTACAAGGCTTCAAGGGTGCGTATCTTTAAGCTTCATGGCGCAATAAACTGGTTCCGGTTCTGGAAGGATGGGATAACAAAAATTGGGATGGCAGACAGGGGCAAAATAGCAAATATAATTGACTTAAACGGACGAAGAGTAGTTCCTTTGCGTCATCAGGCTTCTTTTCTCACTGGAAGAGAAAAGGCAATTATGTACCATTACGGCATTTACAATGATGTATTTTATCATTTTGCTAGAAATCTGAAGGATGTAGATCACGTAATAATGTCTGGGTACGGCTGGGGGGATTTCACAATTAACACATTTTTTGAGGGGTGGTTGGACTCTTCGAAGAGTAAATCGCTTGTCATATTGCACGAGCAGCCAGATTCGTTGAGAGATGGTTCGTTCACGTATTGGCAAAGTTACAATGCGTGGCAGGCGAGTGGACAGATCAAGCTAATACGAAAATGGTTATGCAACACGTCTGCGTCGGAGATTCTGGCCACTAGGTGAGCAGTGGTTCCGTGGCTGGACGTTCCAAGCTGATTTTTGATGGGATGCGACGTCTCGCCATCCTCCGAAGGGCTGAATCGGATCGAATTCGGCGCAACTCACATTGACCTCGCCGTACCCATGAGTAGGTTGCCAGCAAGGAACGGGTCTCGCGGCCCGCGCAGGAACGCATCGGTGTCGAAGACGGCTGAAGCCGCGCGGCACTTCCAGGGGAGGAATTGGCGGTGTCGCCATCACATTCGGCCGCGCCCGTGCGGCCGCCCGCCGCCCGTCTCGACGTCGAGAACCTGTCGCTGCAGTTCGGCGGGGTGAAGGCGCTCGACGGCATCGACCTGCATGTCGAGCCCGGTTCCATCACGGCCCTGATCGGCCCGAACGGGGCCGGCAAGACCTCGGCCTTCAACGCCATCTCCGGCTTCTACCGGCCGAAGACCGGGACAGTGAAGCTCGACGGCGTCGACATCACCCAGGTCCCGGCCCGTGACCGCGCCAAGCTCGGCCTCGCCCGCACCTTCCAGAACATCGCGCTGTTCCGCGGCATGACCGTGCTCGACAACATCAAGCTCGGCCGCCACGCCCATCTGACCTCCGGCGTCTTCGGCGCCTTCCTCTATTGGGGCAAGACCCGGCGCGAGGAGATGGAGCTGCGCGCCGAGATCGAGCGCGACGTCATCGACTTCCTCGAGCTCGACCATATCCGCAACGTGCCGGTGGCGATCCTGCCCTACGGCCTGCAGAAGAAGGTCGAACTCGCCCGGGCGCTGGCCATGCGCCCGCGCATCCTCATGCTCGACGAGCCCGTCGCCGGCATGAACCGCGAGGAGACCGAGGACATGGCCCGCGCCATCCTCGACGTGCGCGACGAATGGGGCGTCACCGTGCTGCTCGTCGAGCACGACATGGGCATGGTCATGGACATTTCCGACCATGTCTGCGTGCTGAACTTCGGCCGCCGCATCGCCGCCGGCTCGCCGACCGAGGTGCGCAACAACCCCGACGTGATCAAGGCCTATCTCGGCGGCTCCGGCGATCCGCGCAAGGCTGCTCTCGACGGCGCCGCAATGGGCGAGGTGGCGTGATGGCCGTGGAATTCATCGACATCGTCGAGACCAGCCTCGCCGGTATCGGCACCGGTTCGCTCATGGCGCTGACCGGGGTCGCCTTCGTCATCATCTACAAGGCCACCAAGGTCATCAATCTGGCCATCGGCGAGATGCTGATGATCGGCGCCTTCGTCTTCTACGGCTTTTCGGCGGGCCTCTCGCTGCCGATCTGGGCCTCGGTGCCGCTGACGCTGGCGGTGGCCGCCGTCATCGGCGGGCTGATCGAGCGGACGATGATCCGCCCGCTCCTCAAGGACAATCCGGTCTCGGTCTTCATGGTGACGATCGGCCTGACCTCGGTGCTGATCGGCGTCGTCGAGCTCGTCTGGTCGGCCGAGCCGCGCCGCCTGCCGGAATTCCTGCCCTCGCAGCCGGTCCTCTTCGGCGAGGTCTTCATTCCCTCGAAGACGGCCTATTCCTTCGTCATCGCCGCGGCGGCGATGGCGGTGCTGATCACGGTCTTCTCGTTCTGGCGCGGCGGCATCGCGCTGCGCGCCACGGCCACCGACCGCGCGGCGGCCTCCTCCGTCGGCATCGACGTGCCCGGGGTCTTCTCCTTCTCCTGGATGCTGGCCGCCGTCGTCGCGGCGCTGGCCGGCATCCTCGTCGGCTCGGTCGGCGGCATCTCCTCGGCGATGGGCCTGTTCGGCCTGTCGGTCTTCGTCGTGGTCATCGTCGGCGGCCTCGACTCGATCCTCGGCGCCCTCATCGCCGGCCTCTTCATCGGCTGGCTCGAAGCCATGGTCGGCCGCTTCATGGGCGGCGAGTTCAAGCTTCTCGCCACCTTCACCATCCTGCTCGTCGTGCTGGTGGTCAGGCCCTACGGCCTGTTCGGCACCCACGAGATCGAGAGGCTCTGATGCGCGTCGGTACCGCCAAGGAGAGCTACGCGGCCGACGAGGGGCTGTTCAAGACCGACACCCAGAAGGTCTGGTTCGGCCTGCTGCTCGCAGGGCTCGTCCTGTTTCCGCTGAACGGCTCGAACTACTGGATGTTCCTCGCCGTGCTGGTGATGATCAACGTCATCTCCACCACCGGCCTCAACATCCTCACCGGCTATACCGGCCAGGTCAGCCTCGGCCATGCCGCCTTCATGGCGGTCGGCGCCTATACGGTGGCCTTCTTCGACGGCCGCTTCGACACGCCGGTCCTGCTCAATCTCGTCCTCGCCGGCGCCGTCGCTGCCGGCATCGGCTATCTCGTCGGCCTGCCCTCGCTGCGCATCAAGGGTCTCTACCTCGCCATCGCGACGCTCGCCGCCGCCGTCATCCTCGGCTTCGTCTTCCTCAACTGGACGCCGGTGACCGGCGGCCTGCGCGGCCTCAACGTGCCCACCGCCACCATCGCCGGGATCGAGCTGGCGACGCCGGACCGGCTCTACTGGCTGGTCATGCCCATCACCGTGATCATGGTGCTGGCGGCCAAGAACCTCTTCCGCAGCCGCGTCGGCCGCGCCTTCATCGCCATCCGCGACCGCGACATCTCGGCGGAGATCATCGGCATCTCGCTGCTCAAGTACAAGCTGATGAGCTTCGCCATCTCGTCCTTCTATGCGGGCGTCGCCGGCGGCCTCTGGGCCTATCTCTTCCGCGTCGTCACGCCGGAGAGCTTCCCGGCGCTCGCCTCCATCTTCTTCCTCGCCGCCGTCATCGTCGGCGGGGCCGGCACCATCGTCGGCGGGATTTTCGGGGCCGTCTTCATGACGCTCATCCCGGAATTCCTGAAGCTCTCGGCCACGGCCCTTGTGCCCTGGTTCCCCGACGCATCCATCTATCTTGCCCCGGTCCGCAACATCATCTTCGGACTGCTCATCATCGGCTTCCTCATCTTCGAACCCATGGGGCTCGCGGAGATGTGGCGCAGGACGCGCCGCTACTTCGCCCTCTGGCCGTTCAGGACGTGAGCCCAAGACACAAGAACCGCCGCCAAGGCGGGATCCAACCCCAGAGGAGACAACCATGACCCGTCTGACCCGCCGTGCATTCCACCAGCTCGGCCTCGGCGCCGCCCTCGTCTCGACCGCGAGCGGCCGCGCCTTTGCCCAGGCCCCCGAAATCGTCATCGGCGCCGCCAACCCGATGTCCGGCGTCTTCGCCTTCGCCGGCGTCGAGGGCTTCGAGGGCGGCCGCGACCATTTCGAGTTCGTCAACCGCGCCGGCGGCGTCGCCGGCCGCCGCATCCGCTATGTCAACGAGGATTCCGGCTACCGCGTCGACAATGCCGTCGCCATCTTCACCCGCATCACCTCGCAGCATCAGACGCCGGTCTTCTTCGGTGATTCGACCGGCTTCCAGAAGGCCATCAATCCGGAGCTGAACCGCCGCGGCACCACCGTCATGGGCGGCGCCTCCTTCGCCTCCGAGATCGACAATGCGCAGGCCTTCCCGAACCAGTGGATCCCCGGTCCCAACTATTCGGACCAGATGCGCGTGCTGCTGCGCTACATCGCCGCCCAGAAGAAGGGCGCCTCGGTGGTCTTCGTCCATTCCGACACCGAGTTCGGCCGTGACCCGATCGCTGCCGCCGAGGCCGAAGCCAAGCGCCTCGAGCTCAATGTGGTGGAGAAGATCGTCACGCAGCCGGGTTCGGTCGACGTCTCGGGCGATGTCCTCAAGATCCGCCGTCGCAACCCCGACTTCGTCATCTTCCACGGCTATGTGCTGCAGCCGATCCCGGAATTCATGGCCCAGGCCCGCCAGGCCGGCATGACCTCGAAGTTCATGGGCACGTTCTACTCCACCGACACCGTGCTGATGAACCGCGCCGGCGCTGCCGCCGACGGCTATATGGGCGTCTCCTGCTACAACTTCGACGCCGATGCCAAGGGCGTCCAGGTCGAGGCGATCCGGGCCGCCAATGTCGGCAAGACCCGCACCCACGCCTATTACCAGGGCTGGACCAACGCCATGCTGGCCATCGAGGTGCTGCGCCGCACCCTCGGCGCCAACGAGGAGCTGAACGTCGTCAACATGATGAAGCACGCCCGCGCGCTGAAGAACTACGATACCGGCGGCATCTTCGGCGTGCCGGTCTCGATGGTGAACAACTCCTTCCCGCATGGCCGCGTCTACCAGTACAGCGCCGCCGACAAGATGCTGAAGCCGGCCTCCGACTGGATCACCATCACGGCCAGCGCCTGATCCCGGCAGGGGCGGTCGCCGCGCGCGGCCGCCCCGCCATCCCATCTCCAGTGCCCGAGGGCCCCATGGCGACGACCGGCGACCTCATTCTCGAGGTGAACAACATCGAGGTGGTCTACAGCAAGGCGATCCAGGCCCTGCGCGGCCTGTCGCTCGCCGTGCCGAAGGGCAAGATCGTCGCCCTCCTCGGTTCCAACGGTGCCGGCAAGTCGACCGTGCTCAAGGCCGTGTCGGCGCTCCTTCCGATGGAGAACGGCCTCGTCACCGAGGGGCGGATCAGGTTCGACGGCGAGACCGTCGAGCAGAGCGCGCCGCACAAGCTGGTCCGCCGCGGCCTGTTCCACGTCATGGAAGGCCGGCGCATCTTCGGCGACCTGACGGTCGAGGAGAACCTCACCGCCGCAACCTATGCCCTGACCGGCCGTTCCGGCGTCACGCCGGACTTCGACATCGTCTACCGCTACTTCCCGCGCCTCGCCGAGCGGCGCAAGTCTATTGCCGGCTATCTGTCGGGTGGCGAACAGCAGATGCTGGCCATCGGCCGCGCCCTGGTCGCCAAGCCCCGCGTCATCCTCCTCGACGAGCCCTCGCTCGGCCTCGCGCCGCTGCTGGTGGAGGAGATCTTCGGCATCATCGCCCGCATCAATGCCGAGGAGGGCGTCTCCATGCTCCTCGTCGAGCAGAACGCCTCCGTCGCCCTCTCCATCGCCCACTATGGCTACATCATGGAGACCGGGCGCATCGTCATCGACGGGCCGACCGAGAAGCTGATCGCGGATCGCGACGTGCAGGAATTCTATCTCGGTCTCGCCCACAAGAGCTATCGCGACATCAAGCACTACAAGAGGCGCAAGAGGTGGCTGTCATGACCGCAACCGTCCTTCCGCTGGACATGGCCCGCGAGGCGGCGAGCCCTGCGGCGGCCGATCCCGCAGCCGCCCTGCCGCCGCTCTCGGTCGTGCAGATGCTGAAGAAACACGCGGTCGAGCGCGGGGCTGAGATCGCCCTCCGGCAGAAGCGCTTCGGCATCTGGCGTCCGACGACCTTTGCCGACTACTGGCTGCGGTCGTGCCATCTCGCCCTCGGCTTCCGCGCCGTCGGCCTCGAACCCAGGGGCCATATCGGCATCATCTCCGAGAACCGCATCGAATGGGTGCTGTCGCAGATGGGCGCCGGCGTCCTCGGCGCCGTCACGGTCGGCGTCTATCCGACCAGCCCGGCCAACGAAGTCGCCTATGTGCTCGACCATGCCGACTGCACCATCGTCGTCTGCGAGGACCAGGAGCAGATCGACAAGGTGGTGGAGGCGCGCGCCGACCTGCCCAAGGTCAGGAAGATCATCGCCCTCGAGGACCGCGGCCTCGCCGGCTACGAGCCGGGCCTGGTCATGACCTTCGATGCGGTGGAGGCGCTGGGCCGCGCCGAGTACGAGAAGAACCCCGCGATCATCGACGACCTGATGCGCGACCATCGGCTCTCCGACATTGCTCTATTGATCTATACCTCTGGATCAACCGGCAAGCCGAAGGGTGCCATGCTCTCCTTCAGCAACATCCGCGCCGGCGCCAACGGCCTTATCGACCGCTACGGCATCGGCACGGGCTGGACGGCGCTGTCCTATCTGCCGCTCTGCCACGTGGCGGAACAGGCGACCACGGTCTTCGGGCCGCTCTATGCCGGCAGCAGGGTCGATTTCGGCGAGTCGCTGCGCACGGTCCAGGAGGACCTGCGCGAGGTGGGTCCCACCAGCTTCCTGGGCGTGCCGCGCATCTGGGAGAAGATGCATTCGGGCATCCGCGTGAAGATGTACGAGGCGCGTCCGGTCCAGAAATGGCTGTACAAGACCGCCTTCGACCGCTGCGCGCCCTTCGCCGACAAGCCCCGGTCGCAATGGACGCTCGCCGAGCGGGCAACCTATGCCCTCGCCTATGTCACGGTGTTCCGCGCCCTGAAGAACGCCATCGGCCTGACCCGCTGCCGCATCGCCTTCACCGGCGCGGCGCCGATCTCGCCCGAGGTCATCCGCTTCTTCCGCACCATCGGCGTGCCGCTGGTCGAGATCTACGGCATGACCGAAACCTCGGGCGGTATCCTCGGCCAGACGCTCGACGACGTCGTCGTCGGCACGGTCGGCAAGCCGATGAAGGGCACGCAGGTCCAGCTCGCCGAGGACGGCGAGATCATGGCGCGCGGCGCCACCATCTTCGAGGGCTATTACAAGAACGAGGAGGCCACCCGTCAGACCATCGTCGACGGCTGGCTGCGCACCGGCGACGTCGCCGAGATGCAGGGCGGCCACTTCAAGGTCATCGACCGCAAGAAGGACATCATGATCACCGCCGGCGGCAAGAACCTGTCGCCCACCGAGATCGAGCATGCGGTGAAGCTCAGCCCCTTCATCAAGGAATGCATCGTCTTTGGCGACCGCCAGAAATATGTCGCGGCGCTGATCCAGATCGACATGGACACGGTCGGCAAATGGGCCGAGATGAAGGGCATCGCCTTCACCAACTACAAGAACCTGTCGCAGGCGCCCGAGGTCGTTGACCTCGTCCAGCAGGCCGTCGACAAGGCCAATGAGACCATCGCCCAGGTCGCCAACATCCGCCGCTTCGAGATCCTCGACAAGGAACTCGACCACGACGACGGCGAGGTCACCGCCACGATGAAGGTGCGCCGCAAGGCCATCGAGGCGAAATATGCCGAGGCCATCAAGCGCCTCTACGCGTGATGCGGCGGGCGCCCTGTGGGGTGTCCGTCCGGAGCAAGACTCGGCACGAGCGGACATCGAAACGAGGCCCCACCCTTACCCTCCCCGCTGCGCGGGGAGGGGGACTATGACGTCCCGCTTCCATTCTACCGGTCGCGCCTGGCGCCAGGGATGACGGGATGGGCCGCCGTGGAAGTCCCCCTCCCCGCGCAGCGGGGAGGGTCAGGGTGGGGCCTCTGAACAGCGGCGCTCCCGAACGGGGCGATGAGGCAACAGCTCCCTGCCGTCACACCCCCGCCGCGACGCCCGCCGGCGTCACCATCAGCACCTTGCCGGTCCGGCCGCTTTCGCCTGCCAGCGCCATGGCCCGCGCCGCTTCCGCCATGGGCACCACCTCCGCCACCGGCGTCGTCAGCGTGCCCTCGGCCATGCCGCGGGCGATCCGGCCATAGGTCTCGGCGATGCGCGCCCGGCCGGCATCCTGGAACCAGTGGATCAGCCAGAAGCCCTTCAGCGTGATCTTGCGGAAGATCAGGTGCTGGGCGTCGATCCGGCACTGCTCGCCGGAGAGCAGCCCGTAGTTGACCACGGTGCCGCCGTCGGCGAGGGCCCCGGCCATGACGCCGGTCGCAGCCCCGCCGATCGCGTCGATGGCGAGCTTCACCGGCGCGCCGCCGGTCGCCTCCTGCACCCGCTTGCGGAAGGCGCGGGGGTCCTCCAGCGCATCGGCGAGCACGGCTGTGCCGCCGGCCTCCCTCACACCCGCCACCGCGCCGTCGCGGCGCACCACGTTCAGCGTCTTGATCCCCCGCTGCGCCGCGAGCTTGACCAGGAAGGTGCCGACGGCGGAATTCGCCGCGTTCTGCATCAGCCAGTCGCCGGGCGCTAGCGCCACCTGATCCGACAGCAGCGCCTCGGCGGTGGCCGGATTGCCCTTCAGCATGGCGGCTTGGCTGAGGTCGATGTCGACGGGCAGTTTCATCACCAGCCCGGCCTTCATCGTCACCCGCTCGACCCAGCAATTGAGGATCATCGGCGAGACGATGTCGCCGACGGCGAGGCCGCTGACGCCCTCGCCCACAGCCGCGATGCGGCCCACCGCCTCGCCGCCGGGAATGAAGGGCAGCGGCGGCCGCGACGTGCCGTAGAGACCCTGGATCTGCAGGAGGTCGGAGGGATTGATGTTGAGCACCAGCATCTCCACCGTCACCTCGCCGGGGCCGGGCGGCGCCGGCTCGGGCATCTCCTTCAGGCGGATGGTGGCGGCGGGATCGCCGAACCCTTCGATGACGATGGCGTGCATGGCGTTCTTCCCCCGCGGCGCGGCCGCTCGTTGGTGTCTCAGTCGGCGAAACCGATGAAGCGATAGTCCGGCGCCGAAGTGTTGTGCCGGCTCGGCACCGCCCGCGTCAGCTTCATCTCGATGCCCTCGCCGCCGCGGAAATCCATGACCGGGGCCTCCTGCCAGCGGTTGGCGCCGGCCGCCCGCCATTCGACGCGGGCACCGTCGGCATTGGTCTCCGTCACATACATGGAGCGCAGGCCGGTGAAGGGGCCACCGGTCACGGGCCGCTCCAGCGTCACGTCGAGCGCGACCCGCACCCGGTCGATCTCCGCCACCTTGACCGTGGCGCTGCCACCGGCCCGGAAGCTCAGCTGGAAGGTCATCGTCGCGGGGTCGAAGCGGATGGCCGAGAGGTTCACCACCGGCCGCTGCATCACCTCGATCGGGCCGATCAGCGCCGAGGTGCCGTAGACGATGTCCGGCAGATGCGCCGGCGGCCGCGGCTTCAGCCGCCAGTAGCCGTCGACCGGATACATGACCAGGAACTCGTAGGGTGCCGCGGTGCCCTCCTTGAGGAAGAGCTGGAACAGGTGGAAGCCGCTCTCGGTGCGCGAACCGACCGTCACCGGCACCTGTTCGGGCCGCCAGAACTTGTCGAAGGTGATGCCGACGACCTTGAGCCGGTCGTCCTCGTGCATGACCACCGTGCGCGGCGTGAAGCGGAAATCGGCCTTGTCGGTGATGGTGCAGTCGGTGAAGTCCGGCGCCGTGATGTCCTGCACGATCGTGCCGATCACCGCCGGATGGGTCGCCTCGACCCGGAAGCGCCGCACCGACGGGCTGTGCAGCCTGAGGTCGACATTGTCCTCCTCGGCGCAGAGCGTCGCCACGCTCTCATTGGCGATGCGGACACTCGCGGGGGCGGCGAGGGCCGGGCTGGCGACAAGGGCGAGGAAGGCGGCGGCGAGCAGGGGACGATGCATGGGAGAGCTCCTTGGGCCTACCGCCTAGCAGGCCACGCCGCCGCGGCAAAGCCCGCCCGGTGCCGCATCAGTTGCGGTCGTCGGGCAGCACCGGCAGGGCATGGAACTCGATGCCTTCCTCGGCGAGCTCGCGGGCCTCGTCGGGGCTCGCCCGGCCATAGATCGACCGGTGTTCGGTCTCGCCGTAATGGATCTTGCGCGCCTCCTCGGCGAAGCGCTCGCCGACCGGATCGGCGTTCTGCACCAGATGCTCACGCAACTCGCGGATCTTGGCGCGCAGCTCCTGTTCGGCCGGCGAGACCATGGCGACGGGGGCGGGCGGCGCGGCGGCAGGCGGCGTCGATTCCGCCGCGGCGCGGCGGTCCTTGCGGGCCACCTGCGGCGCCATCAGCGCCTTGTCGACGCGGGTCGAGCCGCAGACCGGGCAGGCGACGAAGCCCTGCTTGCGCTGCGCCTCATAGCTGTCGGAGGAGGGGAACCAGCTCTCGAACGCATGGGCCTTCTCGCATTGGAGCGCGTAGCGGATCATGGCGCCTCCGCCACGCGGAACACCCGGCCATTCGTCAGCGAGGGAATGCGGCCACGGGTCTCGCCGACCCTGGACGGGTCGATGGCGGCGAGGATCACGCCGGGCTCGTCATGGTCGGCCTCGGCCAGGATGCGGCCCCAGGGGTCGACGATCAGGCTGTGGCCATAGGTCGACCGGCCGCAGGCATGCAGGCCGCCCTGTGCCGCCGCGATCACGAAGGCGCCGTTCTCGATGGCGCGCGAGCGCATCAGCACATGCCAGTGCGCCTCCCCCGTCGGCACGGTGAAGGAGGAGGGGATGGCCATGACCCCGGCGCCCTGCTCGGCGAGCTTCCGGTAGAGATGGGGAAAGCGCAGGTCGTAGCAGATGGTGACGCCGAGCCGCATCCACGGCAGGTCCGCCGTCACCGCCACGTCGCCGGGCGCATAGGCCGCCGATTCCCGGTAGGTCTGGCCGTTGGGCAGGTTGACGTCGAACATGTGGATCTTGTCATAGGCGGCGACCACCTCGCCGTCGGGCGAGATGAGATAGGCCCGGTTCGCCGCCTGTTTCTCGCCGATGCGGATGGCGAGCGACCCGATATGCAGCCAGATGCCGAGCGCCATGGCCTCGGCCTGGAACAGCGGGATCGACGGATCCTCCGCCTCGGAGCGGATCGCCTCAAAGAATTTCGGCCGGTCCGGCTGCAGGATATTGGTCATTTCCGGCGTCTGGACATAATCCGCCCCGGCCCGCGCCGCCTCGCGGATCAGGGCGATGGCCTGATCGACGCTCGGCTTGACCGCGACGTCCGCGCGCATCTGCACGCAGGCCGCCGTGAAGGATCCGCCCATCGCTTCGGCCATGGTTCAGGCCGCGATCATCGGGTCGAGCTTGCCGGCGCCGTCCAGCGCATGGATGTCGTCGCAGCCGCCCACATGTTTGCCGCCGATGAAGATCTGCGGCACCGTGGTCCGGCCGCCGGCCTTCTGGATCATCTCGGCGCGCCGGTCCGGATGTTTCTGGATGTCCACCTCGGTGAAGGCGGCGCCCTTCTTGCGCAGCAGCTCCTTGGCGGCGTGGCAATAGGGGCAGTAATCCTTGGTGTAGACGACGATTTCCGGCATCGCGGCTTCCGTGGCGGTGGTGGCAGGCCCTCAGATATGGACCGCGAAAGGCCCCTCCACAACCCTCGCCGCGGTCAGCACGTCGATGCGGGCCGCACCTGCCCGTCTCAGCACCCGGCAGCAGGCCTCGATGGTCGCCCCCGTGGTCAGGACGTCGTCCACCAGCACCAGCCGCTTGCCGCGCACCCAGCCCTTGCGGTCCTCGGCGATGCGGAAGGCGCCGGTGACATTGTCCAGCCGCTGCGCCCGCGTCAGCCCCACCTGATGGCGGGTGCGGCGGACGCGCCTGAGCAGCAGCGCCTCATTGGCGAGGCCGGTCTGCGCCGCCATGTGGCGGGAGAGCTCGGCCGCCTGGTTGAACCGCCGGGCCACGAGCCGCGTCCAGTGCAGCGGCACCGGCACCAGCGCATCGGCATCGATCAGCAGGTCGCGTCCGGCCCGCACCATCCAGCCGGACAGTGCCACCGCCACTTCCAGCCGGTCGCCATATTTCAGCGCATGGATCAGCGCCCGGCCGACATCGTCGAAGCGGAACACCGCCCGCGCCCGGTCGAAGGCCGGCGGCTGGGCGATGGCGGCCGGCGACAGCGCGCCGGGGCCGAGATCGAAGGCGAGCGGCGTGCCGAGCCGCTCGCAGACCGGGGCGGTGATGAAGGCGACGCCTTTCCAGCAATGGGGACAGAGGGCGTGGTGGCTGCCGACGGGATTGCGGCAGGCGATGCAGAGCGGCGGCAGCAGCCAGTCAAGCACCCGCGCCCCGCCGTTCGCGAGGCGCCGGCGGATCGGGGGAGGGGGAAGCGTGTCGCTCTCGACAGTCACCCCGTCAGGCTGTCACGGCGCGGGGGCCTTCGGCAGTCGGAGAAATCCGGGGCCGCATACGAAAAAGCCGCCGGAAACCGGCGGCTTTCGCGAGACGGGGAGGGCAGAGGCCGGTCAGGCGTGGCCGGAGATCCACTGCTTCAAGGCCGCCTGCGGCGAGGCGCCGGTCTTGCGGTCGACCATCTGGCCGCCCTTGAAGATCATCAGCGTCGGGATCGACATGATCCCGTAGTTCGACGCGATCTTCGGGTTCTCGTCGACATTGACCTTCACGATCTTCACCTTGTCGCCCATCTCGGCCGAGATGGCGTCGAGGGCGGGAGCGATCATGCGGCAGGGGCCGCACCAGGGGGCCCAGAAATCGACAACGACCGGCGTGTCCGACTGGATGACGTCGGCGTCGAAGGATGCGTCGGTGGTGGCGGCGACAGCGCCCATGGTGGTTCTCCTGGTGGGTCCGGAGGAATCGGAACGTTGCCGTCAAGGTAAGCGCCGGACGCCCCCTGTTCAAGGCGCGGGCATGGGATGTTCACCGCCTCGTGACGCGCCTCACGCTTTCGACATGGCCTGCCAGCCCCGCTCGACCGCATAGGCCAGGAGCCCGATCGCGAGGCCCCAGAAGGCGGCGCCGACGCCGGCGACCGTCACCCCCGAGGCCGCCACCGCGAAGGTCAGCAGCGCCGGAAAGCGCGTCCGCGCCTCGCCCATGGCGACCGCCAGCGAGCCCATCAGCGCGCCGCTCAGGGCAAGTCCGGCGATGGTCGTGATCAGCGCCTTGGGCATGGCGGCGAACAGCGCCACGAAGGGGCCGGCAAAGGCGGCGAAGAGGATGAAGGCGAGGCCGTAGACGATGCCGGCCGGCCAGCGCTTCGCCGGGTCGGGATGGGAATCTGGCCCCGCCGCGATGGCCGCGGTGATGGCGGCGAGGTTCGAGGGGTGGGCGCCGAAGGGCGCCGAGACCAGCGAGACGAACCCGGTCGTGGCGATGATCGGCCCGACCTTGGGGTCATAGCCGTTGGCCCTGAGCACGGCGATGCCGGGCAGGTTCTGTCCCGCCATGGTGACGAGATAGAGCGGCACGCCGAGGCCGATGAGCACCGCCGGCGCGAAGACCGGGTTGGTCCATTCCAGATGGGCGAGGCCGAGATCGGTCGGCAGCGGCCCGGCGAGCCCCATCGCATAGGTCAGGGCCACGCCGGCCACGACGACCACCAGCATGGCGCTCGCCGGATGGGCGAGGCGCATGACGAGGAAGATCGCCACCAGCGGCAGGACGAGCCAGGGGGCGCCGGGCGCGACCAGCGCCACGTCCATGACGAACCTGACGAGGATGCCGGCGAGCATGGCCGCGGCGATGGCGGCGGGCAGCCGTGCCACCCAGTCGCCCAGCGGCTTGACGAGGCCGGTGAGGATGATGAGCCCGGCGGCCAGCACGAAGGCGCCGACCGCCTCGGGAAAGGCGATGCCGGACGAGGCGCCGATCAGCGCCGCACCCGGCGTCGACCAGGCGAGCACGATCGGGATGCGGTAGCGCCAGGTCAGCGCCATGCCGCCGAGCGCCTTGGCGAGCGATACGGCGGCAAGCCAGGAGATTGTCTGCGCCGGCGTCGCCCCGACGGCCTGCGCCGCCGCGATGACCAGCGCCACCGTGCCGGCGAAGCCGACGAGGGGGGCGATGATGCCGGCGGCGAGGGTGGAGAGGGTCAGGGGCATGGCGGGTCTTGTCTATGGCGCTGCATCAGTCCAGTGCGTCCTTCGAGGGCCGCTGTCGCTCCCACCTCAGGATGAGGACGGGAAAGAAGGGCACCCTGGTTGAGCAAGCCGGAACGGCCGCGCTTCAACAGACATCGATGCCATGCACACCATCCCACATCCTGAGGTGCGAGAGAGCGAAGCGAACGAGCCTCGAAGGACGCAATTCCCCGATGCAGCTCGCCCGAAACAAAAAAGGCCCGGCGCGAGGCCGGGCCTTTCTGTCGCAAAGCCGAAGCCTGCGATCAATAGCGGTAGTGGTCGGACTTGAACGGGCCCGTCTCCGGCACGCCGATATAGGAGGCCTGGTCGGGGCGCAGCTTGGTCAGCTTCACGCCGATCTTTTCCAGATGCAGCATGGCCACCTTCTCATCGAGGTGCTTGGGCAGCGTGTAGACCTTGTTCTCGTACTTGCCGGGGTTCGTCCACAGCTCGATCTGGGCGATCGTCTGGTTGGTGAACGAGGCCGACATGACGAAGGACGGATGACCCATGGCGTTGCCGAGGTTCACCAGGCGACCCTCCGACAGGAGGATGATGCGCTTGCCGGACGACATCTCGATCTCGTCGACCTGCGGCTTGATGTTGTTCCACTTGAAGTTCTTCAGGCCGGCGACCTGAATCTCGTTGTCGAAGTGGCCGATGTTGCAGACGATCGCCCGGTCCTTCATGCCGCGCATGTGGTCGACCGTGATGATGTCCTTGTTGCCGGTGGCGGTGACATAGATGTCGGCGCGCGGCAGGGCGTCCTCGATGGTGACGACCTCGTAGCCTTCCATCGCCGCCTGCAGGGCGCAGATCGGATCGACTTCGGAGACGAGCACGCGGCAGCCGGCCTGGCGGAGCGAGGCGGCCGAACCCTTGCCGACATCGCCGAAGCCGGCGACGAAGGCGACCTTGCCCGACATCATGACGTCGGTGCCGCGACGGATCGCGTCGACCAGCGATTCACGGCAGCCGTAGAGATTGTCGAACTTCGACTTGGTGACGCTGTCGTTGACGTTGATCGCCGGGAACAGCAGCTTGCCGGCTGCGGCCAGCTGATACAGGCGGTTGACGCCCGTGGTGGTCTCTTCCGACACGCCCTTGATCGACTTGGCGAGCTCGGCGAACCAGCCCTTCGGCTTCTCGGCCAGCTTCTTCTTCAGGAGCGCGAAGAAGATCACTTCCTCGTCGGATTCCGGCTTGTCGAGGAAGGCGGTGTCGCCGTTCTCGGCGCGCAGGCCGAGATGGACGAACATGGTGGCGTCGCCGCCGTCGTCGAGGATCATGTTCGGAAAACCGCCGCCGTGCCAGTCGAACAGCTTGGCGGTGTAGTCCCAGTACTCGGTCAGCGTCTCGCCCTTGTAGGCGAAGACCGGGATGCCGGCGGCGGCGATGGCGGCGGCGGCATGGTCCTGGGTCGAGTAGATGTTGCAGGACACCCAGCGGATGTCGGCGCCGAGAGCCTTCAGGGTCTCGATCAGCACCGCGGTCTGGATGGTCATGTGCAGCGAGCCGGCGATGCGGGCGCCCTTCAGCGGCTGCGAGGCGCCGAACTCGGCGCGCGTCGCCATCAGGCCCGGCATTTCGGTTTCGGCGAGGTCGATCTCCTTGCGGCCGAACGGAGCGAGCGAGATGTCCTGGACGATGAAGTCGTTGCCTTGGTCGAGAGCCATGGGTTCCTCGGAAGTGCGCAGGGCCGGCGGAATGACCGGCTTGTCGCGCGGGGCTGTAGCACGGGGACCGGCGGGAGGCAATAAAGACATAAAGATTTCTTTATGTGTGGGAGTGAGGTGGTGAACGGAGGGTGAGAGGGGCGGGCGCGTGCGGGGCGCCGCCTCCACCTCTCTCCGGCGGGGAGAGGTGGGACACCGCCCTCTCCGTCATGGCCGGGCTTGCCCCGGGCATCCACGACTTGAACACGACGATGGAGATGGAATTCGTGGATGCCCGGCACGAGGCCGGGCATGACGGTGGAGGTTCGTGAACTGGGCCTGAATGACGCGAATGGCTGAACCTTCGCCGAAGAAGGCCCCACCCGCACCCTCCCCACGCTGCGCGTGGAGAGGGGACTATGACGTTCCGCTCCCCCTGGATCGGCTGGGCCTGGCCCTACCGGTACCCCATCCGGTGACGCTCTGAACGCCCTCCCGCCGGGATCGGCTGGGCCTGGCTCCGCCGGCGCCCGCAGGGCGCGACGTCGTAGTCCCCCTCTCCTTGGAGCGGAGCGACAAGGGGAGGGTGCGGGTGGGGCCGTGAGGAACCATGGCCCTCTCCGGTGATGGAAAGTCGTTCGTGGAGGCCGGGCATGACGGTGGAGGGTACGGCGTCCTGGTGAGGAGCGATGACCCCCTCACGCCACCTCGTCCACCAGTTCCCCCAGCGCCTTGGCCGCATCCAGCGGCTCCTGCCGCGTGTCGGACAGCACCTTGCCGTCGCGGAACCGCACCACCCGTCCGGCGAAACTCGCCACGTCAGCCTCATGCGTCACGATGAGCACCGTCATGCCCCGCCGGTTGAGGTCCTGGAACAGCGCCATGATCTCCAGCGAGGTGCGGCTGTCGAGGGCGCCGGTGGGCTCGTCCGCCAGCAGCACCTTCGGCCGGTTGACCAGGGCGCGGGCGATGGCGACGCGCTGCTGCTGGCCGCCCGAGAGCTGGGTCGGCAGGTGGTGGACCCGCTCGGCGAGGCCGACATTGCCGAGGGCCTCCTCGGCGCGGATGCGGCGCTCGCGGCGGGCGACGCCGGCATAGACCATCGGCAGCGCCACATTGGCCAGGGCGTCCTGGCGGTCGAGCAGGTTGAACTGCTGGAAGACGAAGCCGATCTTGCGGTTGCGCACGTCGGCGAGGGCATCGGCCGACATGGCCGAGACCTCCTCGCCGTCGAGCACGTAGCGGCCGGCCGTCGGCCGGTCGAGGCATCCCACCAGGTTCAAGAAGGTCGACTTGCCGGAGCCAGACGGCCCCATGACGGCGACGAACTCGCCTTCCTCGACCTTCACGGACACGCCGGCCAGCGCCGTGACCACCTGGTCGCCGAGCGTGTAGTGGCGGGCGAGATCGGTGGTGTCGATCAGCGCCATCAGAACATCCGGAAGCCGCGCGACGCCGGCGCCGCCCCTGGCGCCTGGCCGGTGCCGATGATCAGCTCGCGTCCCGGTTCCAGGTCGCCGGTCAGCACCTCGGTCATGGCGCCGTCGGAAATACCGAGGCGCAGCGCCACCGCCTGCGGCTGGCCGTCGGCTCCGACCACGAAGACGCGCCCGGGCATGCCGCCATCGGCGCTCCTGGCGCCGTCGTAACGGGCGCGGATGTCGGCGAAGGCCTTGCGCTGGTCGGCCGTCAGCGCGGCGTCGATCCGGCGGGCCATGTCGGCGCGGATCTCGCGCATGCGCGTCACGCGCTGGGCGCGGTCCATCGACGGGTCCGAAAGGCTGCGGAACTGCGGGCGCACCTCGGCGACGATGGCGTCGATCCGCTCCTTCTGGTCCGCCGAGAGCGACAGTTCCGTCTTCAGCGTCTCGATGAACTCGCCGATCTGG
>NZ_JAUYFA010000062.1 GCF_030691135.1 Phreatobacter sp. | reverse complement strand
GCACCAGCGCCAGAATTCCGTCGACGACTTTCTGCCCGATGGGGAGCTGGCGGATGTCGTACTGCGCGGCGATCACGTCGGCGGCACTGAACAAGATTGCCGGTTTTTCTTCGCGCGTGCCGGTTGTCGCCAGCATCATTCTGCGCTCGTCATCGCCTGAAGGATAGCCGATGTCGATTTGCAGCATGAAACGGTCGAGCTGCGCTTCTGGCAGCGGATAGGTGCCTTCCTGCTCCAGCGGGTTCTGGGTGGCGAGGACGTGGAAAGGCCGCGGCAGGTCGTAGGTCTCGCCGGCCACCGTGACGTGATGCTCCTGCATGGACTGGAGCAGGGCCGACTGGGTGCGCGGCGAGGCACGGTTGATCTCGTCGGCCATCAGAAGCTGGGCGAAGACCGGCCCTTTCACGAACCGGAAGGCGCGCTTTCCGCCCGCCGCTTCCTCGAGCACCTCGGAGCCGAGAATGTCGGAGGGCATGAGGTCGGGGGTGAACTGGATGCGTCGGGCGTCGAGGCCGAGGACGGTGCCCATGGTCTCCACGAGCTTGGTCTTGGCGAGGCCCGGAAGGCCGACCAGCAGCGCATGGCCGCCCGAAAGGACCGTGATCAGGGCACGGTCGATGACGGATTGCTGGCCGAAGATGACGGTCGAGATATGGCTACGCGCCGTGCGGATCTGGGCGGCGGTCGTCTCCGCGGCACGAACGATGGCGTCTTCCATGCGTTCAGCGGTCTCGGCGGTCATGGGCACTTCCTTCGAGGCTGCGTTTCATCGCAGTGCATCATGGCCCAAGCGTTGCGGCGGGGATAGTCGAGACTTACGTTCGTCACAGGCTTCGAGCGAGAGTCAGGCCTTTTTGAGAAGTGTTTCACTCAATCGTGAGGTGCCGAGGGTGACCCCAGTGATGCCCCCGCCCGGTGGGCTCGACGCCATCGCCGCGCAGGTTCGAGGCGGCGGCGGCGGCGCGCCGGTGCATCTGTGGAACCCTCCCTATTGCGGTGACCTCGACATCCGGATCGGGGCGGACGGCACCTGGTATTACCTGAAGTCTCCGATCGGCCGCATGCCGCTGGTCAAGCTGTTTTCCTCGGTTTTGAAGCGTGAAGACGGGCGTTTCTTCCTCGTCACACCGGTCGAGAAGATCGGGATCATCGTCGACGACGCGCCCTTCGCGGCGGTCGAGATGCGGGTGGAGGGGGATGGCGCGGACCGGCGCATCGCCTTCCGCACCCAGGTCGACGACTGGATCGAGGTGGGCGAAGCCCATCCGCTGCGCTTCGAGAAGGAGGACGGGACTGAAGGCGTCAAGCCCTATGTCCATGTCCGTGGCGACCTGTGGGCGCGGGTCTCGCGCGCCCTCTTTCACGATCTCGCGAGCCTCGGCGAAGTCGCCTCCCGGGACGGGCGGAACTGGTTCGGAATTTCCATTGCGGGAACCTTTTATCCCATGGTGGATGCGGCCGAGATCGAGGGCCTGACGTGATTCCCCTGTCGTCCGACGCATTCAGCATGGTCGTCACCAGCCGCCTGTCGCTGACCGTGCCCTCGGTCCGCCAGGACCTGTTCGGCCGCCTCGGCAACGGGCCCGATCTCGGCGACCACACGGTCAACGAGGGGCTGCCGGCGAAGCCTGCGGCGGTGCTGATCCCGGTGATCGCCAGGCCCGTTCCCACCATCCTCCTGACCCAGCGCTCCAGCGACATGCCGGACCATTCCGGCCAGATCGCCTTTCCCGGCGGCAAGATCGAGCCGGGCGACGCGACGCCGCTGGACGCGGCCCTGCGCGAGGCCGAGGAGGAGGTGGGGCTGTCGCGGGCCCATGTGCGCCCGCTCGGCTATCTCCTGCCGTTCCTGTCGCGGACGGGGTACCTGATCACGCCGGTGGTCGGGCTCGTCTCGCCGCCTTTCGCGCTGACCTTGAACCCGCGCGAGGTGGCCGACGCCTTCGAGGTGCCGCTCGCCTTCCTGATGGACCCGCGTAACCACCACAGGAAGTCGCGCGACTTCAACGGTCAGACGCGGCATTTTTATGCCATGCCCTTCGAGGACCGCTACATCTGGGGAATTACCGCCGGGATCCTGCGCAATTTGTGGGAGCGCCTGAGCGAGGATGCGGAAGCCGGGGGCGAGACATGAGGATCGTGGTCAATCTGGCGCTCTTCGTCCTGCCCTTCGTGCTCTATTTCATCTGGCTGCACGTCAAGGAGAAGAGCCCCTTCCTGAAGGAGCACTGGGACCGACAGCCGGTGATCTGGCTCGGCCTGTTCGGGATCATGCTCGGGAGCGGCTATTTCCTCTATCACCTCGCCTATCAGGTGCGGGACCCCAACGTGATCTATCGCCCTGCCCGGGTGGAGAACGGCGTCTACCATCCCGCCCGCATGGAGCGGCGGACCGACACGGCGCCGCGATGAGCACCCTGCCGCCCCCACCGGGCTGGCTCGCCGCGGGAGACGTGCCGCGGCTCATCCGGGCCATCGGTGTCGAGGGCGACGCAGTGCGCGTCGTCGGCGGCGCGGTGAGGAACTGGCTGATCGGCCTGCCGCCGGGCGATATCGACCTCGCCACCACGGCCGAGCCGGGCGCCGTCTCGGCGCGGGCGGTCGGGGCGGGTTTCAAGGTGGTGCCGACCGGGATCGCCCACGGCACCGTCACCGTCGTGGTGGACGGAACCGGCTATGAGGTGACGACGCTGCGCCAGGACATCGCCACGGACGGGCGCAGGGCCATCGTGCGTTTCGGCCGCGACTGGGAGGCTGACGCGGCGCGGCGCGACTTCACCATCAACGCCATGAGCCTGTCGGCGGATGGTGACCTCTTCGACTATTTCGGCGGCCGAAGCGATCTCGCCGGCGGCAAGGTGAGGTTCATCGGTGATGCGCTCCAACGCGTGCGCGAGGATAGGCTGCGCATCCTCCGGCTGTTCCGCTTCCACGCCACCTATGCCCGCGGCGAGGTCGACCGGGCGGCCCTCTCCGCCTGCATCGCCGAGCGGGAGGGGCTCGCCGACCTTTCGCGCGAGCGCCTGCGCGCGGAGATCATGAAGCTCGTCGTCGCCCCGCGCGCGGGCGCGACGCTGCAGGCGATGGCCGATTGCGGTCTCCTCGGCCAGGTGCTCGGCGGCGTGCCGCTGGCCGCCGGCGTCGACCGCCTGGCCACCGTCGAGGCGGAGCTGTCGATCGACGCCGATCCCGTGCAACGCCTGGCTTCGCTCGCGGTGCTGATCCGCGAGGACGCGCTGCGGCTGCGCGAGCGTCTCGCCCTGTCCAATGCCGAATTCCGCCGCCTGGACGGCATCGGCCATGGCTGGCGCCGCGATCCCGCGACCGGCCTCACCGCTGCCAAGGAGCTTCTCTATGCGGTCGGCCCGCGCGGTTTTCGCGACCGGGTGCTTATCGGTTTTGCCCGCTCCGCGGCCGATCCCGCCGATCCCGCCTGGCGCGATCTCCTCTCCCTGCCGGAGCGCTGGACGGCGCCTCACTTTCCGGTTTCGGGCGAGGAACTCCAGCGCCGCGGCCTCGCCGCCGGCCCCGATCTCGGCACCGTCCTCAGTGCCATCCGCACGCGCTGGATGGCGGCCGATTTTCCCGTCGCAAAGGACCAGGTCGGTGCGCTCGTGGAAGAGGCTCTCGCCGAATGCGGGCACCTGGGCGCGGGATCCCGCCGAGGCCATGAAAGCGAGTGCTAGCAACCATCTCGCGCCAATTAATTGATAAGCAAGTTTTTTTTGATTGATTTCATCGGCAAGCCGCTCCGATCGGAGCAGGCCCCCGGTGGTCTTTTGTCGATATGGCGTTGGTACAGGACAAGTCATCGAGCGATACGATGCGCGAACTGCCCGTCGAAATTTATGTTTCGATGGTCGACTCGCTCTACGAGGACGTTCGCTCGCTGCTGCTCGGCGTGGTCGCCGCCCTGGCCGGCACCATCTACACGGCACATCTGACCGGTCATCCGCTGCTGATCGCATTTCCCTTTGCGATCGTGCTGATCGGCTTCGTGCGGACCCTGCGGATGGTCGCCTATCGGCGCGTGCGGACCTCTGTCGTGACCTACGAGCAGGCGCTCCGCTGGGAGCGAGAATACACGATCGGCGCCAATATGCTGGTCTTCACCATCGGTTTGTGGTGCTTCGCGACCTTCAACCTGACCCAGTCCATGGCGGCCCACCTGTTCTGCGTGTCGGTGGCGCTGTCCTACATGGTCGGGGTCACCGGTCGGAATTTCGCCAACGGTCCCTTCGTCGACAACCAGATCGCCCTGCTCTGCGCGCCGCTGGTGGTCGGCATGATGATGACCGGCGTGTGGGACTACATGGTGCTCGCCTGTTTCGCGATCCCCTTCTTCGGCAGCGTGCGCAGCATCGCACGCCGGCTCCGCGAGATCCTCCTCAACGCCATCATCGCCAAGCGCGATGTGTCGCTGCTCGCCGATCGCTTCGACACCGCCCTCACCAACATGCCGCATGGCCTCGCCATGTTCGACGCCGAAGGCCGTCTGGTGGTGGTGAACCGGCGCTGGGCACAAATTCTGCCACTCGACCCCGACAGCCTCGCGCAGGGCGCCCGCGCCGAGGCGATCATCGCCGCCTATGTCGATCTCGGCATCCTCGGCGAGCGTGACGCCGGCCGGGTGCTCGACGCGGTGGCACGGCGCGTCCACGGGCTGACGCGCGAGCAGTTCGAACTCCAGGCCAACGGCTGCAACGTCGACCTCACTTTCCAGCCGATGGAAACGGGCGGCCTCGTCGTCGCCATCGAGGACATCACCGAAAAGCGACGCACCGAGGCGCGGATCGCCCATATGGCGCGCCACGACGCGCTCACCGGCCTTCCGAACCGGTCGCTGTTCCAGGAACGGCTGGAAACGGCTCTCGCCATGACCACCGACGAGGACATGCTCGCGGTGCTTTTCGTCGATCTTGATCATTTCCAGCAGGTCAACGACACGCTCGGCCACACGGCCGGCGATGCGCTCCTTGTGGAAGTCGCCGACCGGCTGCGCTTCGCGGTGGGCGAGAACGACGTGGTGGCCCGTTTCGGTGCCGACGAGTTCGTCATCCTCCAGAACGGCGCGCGCAGCGTCAACGACGTCACGACGCTGGCCGCGCGGATCATCGAGACCATCGCCGATATCTCGCAGATCGACGACAAGCCGATCGCCAGTGGCGCGTCGGTCGGTATCGCCCTGGCGCCGCGCGACGGGCGCGAGCCGGATCAGTTGCTGAAGAGTGCCGACATGGCGCTCAGCCGCGCCAAGGCCGGTGGCCGCGGCATCCTGCATTTCTACGAAGAGGAAATGGATCGTCAGGCCCAGGCGCGCCGGGCCATCGAAATGGATCTGCGCAAGGCGATCCAGAACGAGGATCTGGCGGTCTATTTCCAGCCCATGCTCGATCTCAAGTCGCTGACTATCTCGACCTGCGAGGCGCTCGCCCGCTGGCCACATCGCGTCCGCGGCATGATTTCCCCGGCGGAGTTCATCCCGATCGCCGAGGAAACCGGGCTTGTCATCGAACTCGGCCGTCAGGTGCTGCGCAAGGCCTGCCGGGCCTGCGTTGCCTGGCCCGACCGGATCCGCGTCTCGGTCAACCTGTCCTCCGTGCAGTTCGAACGCGACGACGTTGTCGCTCTGGTCGCCGAGACCCTGAGGACGACCGGGCTCGACCCCGACCGCCTCGAACTCGAGATCACCGAGACCCTGCTCCTGCAGGACTCGGAGGGCGTTCTCTCCGTCCTGACGCAGTTGCGCGCGATGGGTGTCAGGCTGGCACTCGACGATTTCGGCACCGGCTATTCCAGCCTGAGCTATCTGCACAAGTTCCCGCTGGACAAGGTCAAGATCGATCGCTCCTTCGTCCGCAACATCACGAGTGACAAGAAGGCCGCCAAGCTGCTGCGCGGTGTGACGCGTCTCGGTTCGGAACTCGGCCTGTCGGTGGTCGTCGAAGGGGTGGAAACGCTGGAGCAGCTGAAGCTGATCGACGCGCCTGGTGTCGTCAGTGAGGTCCAGGGCTTCGTCCTCAGCCCCGCCATCCCCGATGACCAACTGCGGGCCCTGATGGGCCGATCCGGCAAGGATCTTCTGGCGCGCGCCGCCTGACATCCGGAAGCAATACTGACGTTACGTCACCAGTATTCACACGAAAGACTTCCAGCGGGTTGAAGGCCACCCCTCTGCGTCTGCCGGTAGCAGAAGGGCTTTGCGCTGCACTTCTGACCGGATCGACCGCGCCAGCGTGTGACCTCGGGAAAAATTGCGTTTCAGGATCGCGAAATCTCCGCGGAATCGCGAAATTCTTGCTGGGTGATGCCGGCTTCGATCCTGTGAAGGCGAATTTCGATCGCGGAACGCCACCGTGCTGTTGCCGCGGCCATGCCGCGATGCGGCAGAGTAAAGACACGGCGCCGAGGGCGGTATCATCATAACGATCATTGTATTTAATTGCGTTTCTCCGAACGCATTAACGATGATTTAACCAAACGCTTCCCACCGGTTAAAAAAGCATTAACATCGTCCTCACGTTAGCAGCGGGTGTGAACGCTTCTCGTGGGGCATGGCAGATGACGACGGTGAATGCCGAAGGCTCGTTTTCACGGAACGTCGCCGATCTCATCGGCCGGATCGCCTACCGGCGGATCCAGTCGGACGAGGACCGTCGTGCCATCTTTCGCTTGAGATACGAGTGCTACCTGCGCGAGGGGGCGATCGCGCCGAACGAGACGTGCCTTTTCGAGGATGATTTCGACAGCGCCCCCAACGGCTCGATATTTGGGCTCTATATCGACGGCGTCCTGGCGAGTTCCATCCGTGTGCACGTTGCTACCGCGGAGGTGCCCTTCGCCCCCGCCCTGGCCGTTTTCGGTGACATCCTCGGCGCCCGCATCGCTGCGGGCGAGACCATCGTCGACCCGACCCGCTTCGTCGTGGACCATGAGCTCTCCCGGCTCTACCCGGGACTGCCCTATGCGACCGTGCGCATGGGCATGCTTGCCTCCGAACATGCCGAGGCAGACTATGCCCTCGCGACAGTCAGGACCGAGCACAGGGCCTTCTACCGCCGCCTGCTGTTCATGGAACCGGTGGGCGAGCCGCGCCTCTATCCGAACCTGAAAAACCCGATCAACCTGATGGGCGTGTCCTTCCCGCTGATGCGGCAAAGGGTCTACACTCGCTATCCGTTCATGGCGTCGACGCGTGAAGAACAGGATCGGCTGTTCGGCTCACGTCGCTTCCGCGCCCCCCGGCGCGACCATGGCGCGGCGCCGGTGACGGGAGAAGCTGCCGCTGCCTGAACCGTCGGGAGGCCAGGGCGATGAGATCCGGCAGCCGCAGGCCCTTTGATGCATTTCGCCGCGCGCCGGGATCGGGAAACCGGGCCTCGGACGGCTGGAAACGCGAGTCATTCGTGCTGCCGCGGGACGCGGCCCGCATCAAGGCGCGGGAAATTCTGGATCGCTTTCCCCGCGCCGCCTATCTGACAGAGGTCGAGTTCTGGCGCGAACTCGATGACGGCCGCATCGAGTTCACGATGCGCCGCCTTCCGACTTCGGACTGAGGCCGAATCAGGCCGCTGCTTCTTCTTCTTCCTCGTCCTTTTCGGCTTCGTCTTCCTCGTCTTCCTCTTCTTCCTCGTCCTCAGGGTCGATGGCCTGGAGCGCGACGAGAGGAATGGCTTCGCGGAAGAGATCGCCCTCTTCGCCGAGCCAGATGCAGGAAGCCTCATCGTTGTCGATCGCGGTGATCGTCAGCGCCTGGCCGCCGGATTTGAGGATAACGATGTCGCCGGGTGAAAAAGTCATGGTTGCCTCCGTTGGGTGCAAGGCGACCGTAGCTGCACTCCGTGACGGCGCTATCACACGGGGGTGGGCGGGGCGCCTCGGCTCCCGGCCGTCCGACCCCCGCCGTCCGGTTCAGGCGCGCCGCCTGGAGAGGCTCCCCATCAAGGCCCGGATCCCCTCGGTCCAGGGCGGGCAATCGGTGGTCAGACGGACGCGGTTGGTCAGGCTGCCGAGGCTGTCGCTGGCGATTGTGACGATATCGCCGAGCTTGTGGGTGAAGCCCTTGCCCGCCTCGCCACGGTCCTTGATCGGCGCGAAAAGCGTTCCGCAATAAAGCACGAGGCCGTCGGGATATTGGTGGTGCGGGCCGATGGCCTGGGCCGCCAGGTCCTCGACGTCACGGGAGATCGCCGCCATGTCGCTGCGGCCGTCGAGGACGAAGCCGTCGTCGCCGGTCACGGTGAGCGCGACCTTCATGGTCCTGACGTCTTGTATGCCAAAGGTCCGATCGAACAGGCGCACGAAGGGGCCGAGGGCCGCCGAGGCATTGTTGTCCTTGGCCTTGCCGAGGAGCAGCGCCGAGCGTCCTTCCACGTCGCGCAGGTTGACGTCGTTGCCGAGGGTGGCGCCGACGATGCGGCCGGCGGACGAGATGACCAGCACCACTTCCGGCTCGGGATTGTTCCAGGTGGAGATCGGATGGATGCCGACATCGGCGCCCGTCCCGACCGAGGCGAGCACCGGTGCCTTGGTGAAGATCTCGGCGTCCGGGCCGATGCCGACCTCGAGATATTGCGACCAGAGGCCGCGCTGCTGCAGGTGCGCCTTGAGGGCCGCGGCCTCCGGCGAGCCGGGCCTGAGGCCCTTGAGCTCACCGCCGATGATGGCGCCAATCTCGTCGCGGATGGCGGCGGCGCGCTCCGGCACGCCCTTGGCCTGTTCCTCGATGACGCGTTCCACCATGGAGATGGCGAAGGTGACGCCGGCCGCCTTCACTGCCTGCAGGTCGATGGGGGAGAGCAGGAAGGGCGACGCAGAGTCGCGGCCCCCGGGCACGGTGTTGGCGAGGATGGCGTCGAGATCGCCGATCCGCTCGCCGGTGACGCCCGCGATGGCCTCGGCGGGATCGGCCGTGTCGAAGAGGTCGGCCGTGGTCGGGAAGCTGCTCGTGACGTCGAAGACGCCGCCGGCACGCATCGCGACCACCGAGGGGCCATAGCCCGGCCTGAAGATGCGGCCGACGAGCGTGCCCGCCGTGCCGTCGGCGGGAAGGGTGGTGGCGGCGGAGAGGACGAGGGCGCTCATATGCAGCGTCCGCCGTCGACTTCCAGCACCACGCCGGTGAGGAAATTGCCTGGGTCAGCCGCGAGGAACAAGGCGGCATCGGCGATGTCCTTCGGCGTCGACAGGCGCCCCATGGGGATCGATGCGATAAACTTCTTCCGCATCTCCGGCGTGTCCTCGCCCATGAAGGTGCCCAGCAGCGGCGTGTCGCCCGCCACCGGGGCCAGCGCGCAGACGCGGATCTTGTCGGGGGCGAGTTCCACCGCCATCGATTTGGTGAGGAGGTTCACCGCGCCCTTCGAGGCGTTGTACCAGGCGAGGCCCGGGCGGGGCCGGATGCCGGCGGTGGAGCCGACATTGATGATGGCGCCGCCGCCCTTCTCGCGCATGGCCGGCACGACGGCATGGGCGAAGTGGAAGATCGACTTCACGTTGACGTCGAAGACACGGTCAAAGGTCTCCTCGTCGACCTCGAGCATCGGCCGGTTGCGGTGCGAGGTGCCGGCATTGTTGACGAGCACGTCGATCTGGCCGAAGCGTTCGAGCGTCTTCGCCACGGCGCGCTGGACGTCCTTCGCCTTGGAGACGTCGCACTTCATGCCGAAGGCCTTGCGGCCATAGGGCTTGGCGGCCGCCTTGGCGCCCTCCTCATTGAGATCGAGGACGACGACCCGCGCGCCCTCCCTGGCGAAAGTCTCGACGATGCCGAGACCGAAGCCCTGGGCGCCTCCGGTGACGATGGCGACCTTGTCCTTGAGACGCATGCGTTTCTCCTTAAGGCGATGCTTGTTGATTGGCCGGACTGCTCAACCGTGGTTGATGACGACGGTCTTGGAAGCCGAGAACTCATAGAGAGCCTCGAAGCCCTTCTCGCGGCCGTGGCCGGATTTCTTGACGCCGCCGAAGGGCAGTTCGATTCCGCCGCCGGCGCCATAGCCGTTGACGAAGACCTGGCCGCAGCGCATGGCGCGGGCAACCCGCATGGAGCGCTTCGCATCGCGGCTCCAGACGCCGGCGACGAGGCCGAAATCGGTGCCGTTGGCGAGGCGGACGGCATCCTCCTCGTCGTCGAAAGGAATGGCCGAGAGGACGGGCCCGAAGACCTCGTCGCAGGCGAGGCGGTTCGACCGCGGCACCGGGCCGAACAGGGTGGGCGCGACGTAGTAGCCGTTCGGCGGCAGGTTAGGCGCGAACTGGCCCTCGGCGAGAACCGGAATGCCGTCGGCGCGGGCGCGGGCGAGGAAATCCTCGACGCGCTGCTTCTGGCCGGGGGTGATCATCGGGCCGCAGTCGAGGTCCATGTCCCAGGCCCCGACGCGCACCGTGCTGAACCGCTCGGCGACGCGCGCCACCAGTTCGTCATAGGCGGCGCGCTCGACCAGCATGCGCGAGCCGGCCGAGCAGGTCTGGCCGGCATTCTGGATGATGGCGTTGACGAGGCTCGGCACGGCCGCGTCGAAATCGGCGTCCTTGAACACCACCTGGGGCGACTTGCCGCCGAGCTCGAGCGTGCAGCCGATATGGTTCTTCGCCGCCGCCGCCTGGATCAGCGTGCCGACCTCCGGCGAGCCGGTGAAGGAGATGAAATCGATGCCGCGGTGGGAGGAGAGGGCCGCGCCGGCCTCCTCGCCGAGGCCGGTGACGAGGTTGAGGACGCCCGGCGGGAAGCCGACCTCGAGGGCGAGCTCGCTGATGCGGATCAGCGAGAGGCAGGCATCCTCGGCCGGCTTCACCACGCAGGTATTGCCGCAGGCGAGCGAGGCTGCCACCGACCGGCCGAAGATCTGCGCGGGGTAGTTCCACGGCACGATATGGCCGGTGACGCCGTGCGGATCGCGGACCACGGCCACCGTGTAGCCGTTGAGGAAGGGAATGGTCTCGCCATGCACCTTGTCGGCGGCGGTGCCGTAGAACTCGAAGTAGCGCGCAGCCGCTGTGATGTCGGCCTTGCCCTGTCGGGCGGGCTTGCCGGTGTCGACGCTCTCGAGGAACGAGAGTTCGTCGTGGTGGGCGAGGATGGCCTCGCCGAGCTTGCAGAGCAGCCGGCCGCGCTCTGTGGCGGTCATGCGGCCCCAGGGGCCCTCCTCGAAGGCCTTGCGGGCCGCTGCGACGGCACGGTCGACGTCCGCGGCGCCGCTGCGCGGCATATGGGTCAGGACCGCGCCGTCCGACGGGCCGATCACGTCCAGGGTGGCCCCGCCGAGCGCCGCGACCGACCGGCCGTCGACGATGTTGAGGAAGCTCGGCGGCATGGCGCGGGCGGCGGGGCTGGTCTGGGTGGTCATGCTCTTCCTTGTCGGGCGGTGATCGGCCTCGGGCCGCTGCAAATCGGGCAGGCACGCTAGCCCTCAGCCCTTTTTTCCGAAAGAGGGGCGCCGCATGGGAGCCCTTCCGCGCCGCACCGCGGGCTCCGGTCAGAAGCGCGCGGCGATCTGGGCGAGGCCGAGGACGCCGCCGATGCCTACACCGATGCCGAGCAGGAACAGCACGAAGGCGCCCAGCCCCGAGAATCGTACGCCCTGCCGGGTTGTCGGCGCCGGCGCAGCGGCGGGCGGCGGTGACGCTTCCGTTGTCGCGGCGGCCGTGACGGCCACCTTCTGTGCGGCCACCGGCGTCGCGATGCCCTGCGATGCCACGGCAAAGACCGGAGGGAGGTCGGCCGGGGGCAGGGCAGGGACGGGGTCCACCGAGGCCGGCGGCAGGGCCAGCAGCCGCTCGCGCTCGATGAGCCGGCGGGCGATATAGGCGGTGACGCGATCGGCTACCGCCGCCACATCGGCGCTCTCGATCATCACGCGGCGGCCCTCGCGCGTGTCCTGCAGGAAGCGGTAGCTGCGCTTGTCACGGGCGATCTCGACGAAGGCGATCATGTCGATCCACAGACGCGGCGTCATGCCGGGCGTGACGGCGACATCGAACAGGTCGATGCCGCGGGGCACGTCCGCCAGCACCGGCTTCAGCCGGTCGTGCAGGATGTCGAGCCGGGCGATGTCGGCTTCACGCAGCGCGACGACGACGCCGGTCCGTTCGGCCTCGTCGATGCGGATGGCGCGGATCGCTTCCGTCAGGGCGGCGGCAGGCTTTGGGTCCATCGGAACCTCGCGGATGAGATGCCGGGCGGTGCCGGCATAGTTAACTGCATTTAAGCACGCCCGCCCTGCCGGCCCAAATCGGCGGCGTGAGAACGCCGCGGCCAGGGGGCGGCTCCGTGACGCCGTGCGGGCCGCGCCAAAGCCGAGTTCGGCCATGATGCCGCCCGAGGCCGCCCGTGCGCGCCCGCGGTACCCCTGTCTTTGGCCAGTCGAATGGGAGATGACGAAATGTAATTGTCTTTGACGCGACAGGTCCTGCACGAGTTTTGAGCGTAACCGCCACCATCATACCGCCTGTCTGCACCATATTACCGAACTCTGAATCCAGCGGGTTGCACCGCCGCATCTGTCGTGTCACCCCGGAATTGTTTCGTGCATCCGGGAACCGCTTTGAGGGGAGAGGGGTTCTGAACTCTGGTAGCCGGGGTCTTCGTCCCCGGGCTCTTCAAGGGACGACACATATGAAAAAGCTGCTCCTTGCCGGCGTCGCCGCTGCGGCGCTCTCCACGTCCGCCATCTTCTCCGCAACCCTCGCCGCCGATCTCCGGTCACCGCGCATCGCGGTCTCTGAAACGGTCGTCGTCCCGGCCTCCTTCACCTGGACCGGCTTCTACGGCGGCGTCCATATCGGCTATGGTTGGGGCCGCTCCAACTGGAACTTCCAGCCGGCCGGCACCTTCACCTCGCCCTCGACCAACGGCGTCTTCGGCGGCGGTCAGATCGGCTTCAACTACCAGGTCAACAACATCGTGCTCGGCATCGAGGGCGATGCCTCGGCGGCCGATCTCAGCGGCTGGCGGACCTGCCCCAACCCGGCCTTCACCTGCGCCTCGCGGGCGAATTTTCTCGGCTCGATCCGCGGCCGTGTCGGCTACGCCTGGGACCGGACGCTGATCTATGCCACGGGCGGCGTCGCCTTCGGCTCGTTCCGCCATCGCACCTATGACGCAGCAACGGTCACGCAGGTCGGGTCCTTCAGCAATTCGCGTGTCGGCTACGCGCTGGGCGCAGGCCTCGAATATGCCTGGACCCCGAACGTGACGACGAAGCTGGAGTACATGTACTATGACTTCGGCTCCTCGACGCAGCAGCCGGGCCTGGGTTCGCTCGACCCGACCGGCTTCGCCAGCACGCGCATCCGCAATGACGTCCACACCGTCAAGATCGGCCTGAACTATCTGTTCTCGACCGGTCCGGGCGCTGTCACGTCGCGATACTGATCGCGGGCTTCGCGCCCGATGTGCGAAAGGGTCGCCTCCGGGCGGCCCTTTTCCGGCTCAGGGCATCGGGAAGGCGGCGAGTTGCCTGAGCGCTTCACCCGTCACCATGGCGGTGGCGACCGCGACATTGAGCGAGCGCAGACCGGGACGCATGGGAACGAGGATGCGGGCATCGGCAACCGCATGGACGGTTTCCGGAACGCCGGCCGATTCGCGGCCTGCCATCAGCACGTCGCCGGGCTGGAAGGCGAAATCGGCATAGGGCAGGGCGCCTTGCGTGGTCATCAGCACGAGCCGCCGCCCGTCTTCGCGGCGCCACGAGTCGAAGGCTGCCATGTCATCATGGCGTCTCCATACGACATGATCGAGGTAATCCATCCCCGATCGACGGAACGACTTGTCGGAGACCGGAAACCCTGCGGGTTCGATGATATCGACAGCGAGGCCGAGGCATGCCGCCAGCCTGAGAATGGTTCCGGTGTTCTGGGCGATGTCGGGCTGGTAGAGCGCGATGCGGATCATGCGCAAACATTGACCAACAGTTACTCTTTACGGAAGAGCCTGCGACCCGGTCCACCGATCAGACGAAGGTACCGTGCGGCGCAATGCCATGTTCACAACCGCACACTGGACATCACCTTATAACGGTGCGAATAAGCGGCGCCGATCATGGTTCCCGCGCGGATTCCACCAAGCCCTCGGGCTCATTCGGCGTGGCGGCGCCGCCCCTGAAGGCTGCCGCGCGTCGAATCAGGTGGCGCGGGTGCGCCCCTCGCGCGGTCGGCGCGATCTGGTCCCCATGACGGGCGGACGAGCGAAAGGACGAAGAGAAGTGGCAAGCGTTCAACATTCCGAGGGTGATCGCCGCGATTTCCTCTACCTGGCGACCGGGGCGACCGCTGCCATCGGCGTCGGTGCGGCGATCTGGCCGTTCATCAGCCAATTGGCCCCCGATGCGGGGACGATCGCAGCCGGCGCACCGGTCGAGATCGATCTCGCCGCCATTCCCGACGGCGGGCAGATCAAGATCCTCTGGCGCGGCAAGCCCTATTTCGTCCGCAACCGGACCGAAGCCGAGATCAAGGCGGCGGTCGACGTCGACGTCGCCACGCTGCGCGATCCGCAGCCCGACTCGGCGCGTGTCCTGCAGGGCCGCGCCAAATGGCTGATCATCGCGGCCAACTGCACCCATCTCGGCTGCGTGCCGCTCGGCAACCAGGGTGACTACGGCGGCTGGTTCTGCCCGTGCCACGGCTCCCACTTCGACACGTCGGGCCGTATCCGCAAGGGTCCCGCCCCGACCAACCTTCCCGTTCCGCAGTACACATTCGTCAACGACACGCGCATCCGCATCACGGGTGCGGCGGCAGCCGTCTGACGCCCGGATCCAGAGGTAACTCGACCATGCAGGGTCATTCGCACTACGTACCGACGTCGGGCATTGGCAAGTGGATGGACTCCCGTCTGCCCGTGCCGCGGCTGGTCTATGACAGCTTCATTGCCTATCCGGTGCCGAAGAACCTCAACTACTTCTACACGTTCGGCGCCATCCTCTCCTTCATGCTCATCGCCCAGATCATCACCGGCGTCGTGCTGGCGATGCACTACACGGCGCATGTCGACCTCGCGTTCAACTCCATCGAAAAGATGATGCGCGACGTCAATTATGGCTGGATGCTGCGTTATCTGCACGCCAATGGCGCTTCGATGTTCTTCGTCGCCGTCTATGTGCACATGTTCCGCGGGCTCTATTACGGGTCCTACAAGGCGCCGCGCGAGGTCCTGTGGATCCTCGGCGTCATCATCTATCTCCTGATGATGGCCACCGCCTTCCTCGGCTACGTGCTGCCCTGGGGTCAGATGTCGCTGTGGGGCGCCGTCGTCATCACCAACCTGTTCTCGGCGATCCCGCTGGTCGGGCCGACCGTGGTCGAGTTCCTGTGGGGCGGTTATTCCGTCGACAATCCGACGCTGAACCGCTTCTTCTCGCTGCATTACCTGCTGCCGTTCATGATCGCCGGCGTCGTCGTCCTGCACGTCTGGGCGCTGCACGTTACCGGCCAGAACAACCCGACCGGCGTCGAGGTGAAGGACGTGAAGAAGGACACCGTGCCGTTCACGCCCTATGCGACGATCAAGGATGCGGTCGGTCTGATCTTCTTCCTCATCCTGTTCATGTGGTTCGTCTTCTTCCAGCCGACCTATCTCGGCCACGCGGTCAACTTCGTGCCCGCCGACCCGCTGGTGACGCCGCCGCATATCGTTCCGGAATGGTACTTCCTGCCGTTCTACGCGATCCTCCGCGCCATCACCTTCGACATCAACCTGATCATCTTCACCATCCCGTCGAAGCTCGGCGGCGTGCTGGCCATGTTCGCGGCCATCGCGGTGCTGGCCTTCCTGCCCTGGCTCGACACCTCGAAGGTCAAGTCCACGGCCTACCGGCCGATGCACAAGCAGTTCTTCTGGGCCTTCGTCGTGGTCTGCTTGATCCTCGGCTGGCTCGGTTCCAAGCCTGCCGAATACCCCTACACGGTGTTGTCGCTGATCTTTACCGGTCTGTACTTCGCCTATTTCCTCGTCGTGTTGCCGCTTCTGGGCCTGTTCGAGACACCCCGGAAGCTTCCCGCCTCCATCGCGGACGCGGTATTGGCGAAGGTGCGCAAGGGCGGTGCCCCGGTCACGGCAGGGGCTGCGGCTGCGCCGCAGACCAAGGGTTGAGGCGAGAGAGAGCTCAAGGATCCACGATGATGAAGCGTTTCTCTCTCCGCATGGCGACGGCCGGGCTCGCGGGCCTGGTCCTGGCCTCCGTCGGCCCGGTACAGGCCGCCGAGCAGCTCGCCCCGCCGCGCTTTACCTGGTCGTCCTCCGGTGTCTTCGGGACGTTCGACCGGGCGCAGCTCCAGCGCGGCTTCCAGGTCTTCAAGGAGGCCTGTTCCGCCTGCCACGGCATCGACCAGATGTCGTTCCGCAACCTCGCCCAGCCGGGTGGGCCGGAATTCTCGACCGCGCAGGCGGCCGCCATTGCGGCCGACTGGATGCACAAGGTGCGCGAGATCGGCGACGACGGTCAGCCCGCCGAGCGCACGCCGCGCCTGGCTGACCGGATTCCCGGTCCTTTCGCCAACAAGAAGGCGGCCGAGGCCGCCCATGGCGGCAAGGCGCCGCCGGACCTCAGCCTGATGCCGCGGGCGCGCTCCTACGAGCGCGGTTTCCCCTGGTTCCTGACGGACATCTTCACGCTCTACCAGGAGCACGGCGCCGACTATGTGAAGGCCTTCCTGACGGGCTACGAGGAAGGCAAGCAGACCCCTCCGGGAACGCATTACAACAAGTATTATCCCGGCAATTTCGTCGGCATGCCGAACATCCTCCAGGATGGGCTTGTGACCTACACGGACGGCTCACCGCAGACGGCAAAGCAATATGCCGCCGACGTCACCGCCTTCCTGATGTGGACGGCGGAGCCGCACCTGGAACAGCGCAAGCGCATCGGCTTCCAGGTTCTCCTGTTCCTGCTGGTTCTCGGCGGTCTGACCTACTTCACCAAGAAGAAGGTCTGGAAGAACGTCGAAGGGCATTCCTGAGCCGCGCCGTTTCGCCGGCAGACTTGACGAGGGGCCGCGTGAGCGGCCCTTTTTCGTGGGGCAAGCCCCGTAACGTCATGCAGCCTTCGCACGAATCCGGTGCGTGCGGGGCGAGACCGGAAGCCGGACAGGGAGACGCAGGATGACCAGAGCCGTACTCGGCGTGATCGGAGGCTCCGGCATCTATGACCTGCCGGGTCTTGAGGGGCTCGAGGAGATCGCCGTGTCGTCGCCCTGGGGCGAAGCCTCCGACGTCCTGCGCCGCGGGCGGATCGGCGCCACCGAGATCGTCTTCCTGCCGCGTCATGGGCGGGGGCATCGCTACAGCCCCTCCGACATCAACTACCGCGCCAATATCGACGTGCTGAAGCGCGCCGGGGTCACCGACCTCGTGTCGCTGTCGGCGGTGGGCTCGTTCAAGGGCGATCTCCCGCCCGGCCATTTCGTGCTGGCGGACCAGTTCGTCGACCGGACCTATCTCCGCCCGTCGAGCTTCTTCGGCAAGGGCTGCGTTGCCCATGTGGCCTTCTCGCACCCGGTCGCGCCGCTGCTGCAGAGGCGGCTGGCGGCGGCGGCCGAGGCCGAGGGCATCGCCCACCAGATCGGCGGAACGGCGGTCTGTATGGAGGGGCCGGCCTTCTCGACGATGGCCGAGAGCCTTTTTCACAAGGGTCAGGGCTGGGACCTGATCGGCATGACGTCAATGCCCGAGGCGAAGCTCGCCCGTGAGGCCGAGATCTCCTACGCCTTCGTCGGCATGGTGACGGATTTCGACGCCTGGCACGAGGAGGTGGGCCCGGTGGACGTGTCGCAGGTGATCCATCACCTGCATTCGAACGCCGACAAGGGCCGCCGTCTCGTGGCGCGGCTCGCCCGCGACTTTCCCGCCGCACACGAGCCTTGCCCGATCCATTCCGACCGGGCGCTCGAGCACGCGATCATCACCGCCGCCGAGCACCGCGACCCCGACCTCGTCGCCAAACTCGACGCCGTGGCCGGCCGCGTGCTGGCGCGCTGAGACGTCACAGCCAGCCGAACGGGCCGCCGAAATAGCCGTGTCGCCAGGCGCCGAATCCCCAGAAGAACAGGGCGCCGACGAGGTTGAGGATGAGTGCCACCGCGATGAAGGCGGGAATAGCCGCCAGCGCCGCCTTGAAGAAGAAGGCGACCAGCCTCGTGAAGGGGACGTCGATGGCGGTGACGGTGATCGGTGTCGGCTGGTAGGGGGCCGGTCCGGCCGGTGCCTGTGGCATGGTCATGGTGTCTCTCCATCGTCTTGGTTCGGCATTCCCACGCCATGGTCCGGCGGGTTTCCGTATGCGCTAGAGTTAGAAGCGGCGCAGACGCGGCGCCAATGAATTCGCGGTAAGGTTTCGCCGCCGACGGAGAGGGACAACATGGCCGAGGACGAGGATCTCAAGGCGACGGTGCGGACGATCCCGGACTATCCCAAGCCGGGCATCATGTTCCGCGACATCACCACGCTGCTTGGCGATGCCCGCGCCTTCCGCCGCGCCGTCGACCTGCTGGTGCAGCCCTATGCCGGCGGCAAGATCGACCAGGTGGCCGGCATCGAGGCGCGCGGCTTCATCCTCGGCGGTGCAGTGGCCCATCAGCTCTCCGCCGGCTTCGTGCCGATCCGCAAGAAGGGCAAGCTGCCGCACCAGACGGTGCGCATGGCCTATGCGCTGGAATATGGCACCGACGAGATGGAGATCCATGTCGACGCCATCCGCCCCGGCGAGAAGGTCATCCTCATCGACGACCTCATCGCCACGGGCGGCACGGCGGAGGGCGCGGTGAAGCTGCTACGCCAGATCGGCGCCGAGGTGGTGGCCGCCTGTTTCATCATCGACCTGCCGGATCTCGGCGGGGCGGACAAACTCCGGGCCATGGGCGTGCCGGTGCGGACGCTGATGGCCTTCGGCGGGCATTGAGGGGCGCATCACCAAATGGGGCGGATGGTCCCGCTTGCCACTGAAGGTCTCGGACGGAGCCCGCGGCGCTGACGGCTGCTCCGCCACGTGGGCCCCTGGTCTGTTGCCGGAGGCTCATAGCCGCCAGGGGCTGTCGCTGAACCTGGCGCTGACGAAGTCGAGGAAGGCGCGCACCTTGGGGAGCCTCTGGCGTCCCGGGGGAAAGACGAGGTGCATGGGAACCGGATCATCGACATGGGTGTCTGCGAGAAGCCGGACCAGGCGCCCCTCGCGGATTGCCGGGGCGGCCAGCATGTCGCCGACGCGCGCGATGCCCAGATCAGCGAGGGATAGGGCCAAGGCTCCTTCTGCCGTGCCGATGCCGACCGGTCCCTGCACGGTGATCTGGCTGAGCTGGCCGTCCTCCCGGAAGGGCCAGCGCGCCATGTCCGGTGTGGTGGTGATGGCAAGGCAGGCGTGACGGGCAAGGTCCGCCGGCCTTTTCGGAACGCCGTGGCGCTCAAGATAGGCGGGGGACGCGACAATGACGCGGCGGACCTCGGCGAAGCGACGGGCGGCCAGGCGCTCGTCGGTCACCGGCCCGGTGCGGATGGCAACGTCCAGTTCCTCGCCGACGACGTCGCATATGCGGTCCTCGACCGTCAGATCGAGACGGATATCCGGGTAGGCGGCGCCGAAGGCGACGAGGGCAGGGGCGAGCTGGCGCATGGCGAAGCTGATGCCGGAATTGACGCGGAGCCGGCCCTGGGGCCGCCCGCCGCCCTCCATCGCCGTGGCCTCCGCATCGTCGATCGCGCCGATGATGCGGCGGGCGGAATCGAGATAGTCCTGTCCGGCCGGAGTCGGGACGATGCGCCGGGTTGTGCGTTCGAGCAGGCGGACACCGAGCCGCTCCTCCAGTCGCCTGATGGCCTTGGAGACGGCCGATGGCGTCACGCCGAGATGCGCTGCGGCGGCGGTGAAACCGCCGCGGTCGACTGCGGCGACCAGAATCTCCATCGCTTCGGCACGGTCCATTAGTGCCCCCAGTTCCAGAATGAGTGGAACAATAGCCTGATTATCGATCGTGCGGAACAGGCCTAGCCTTCCTCTGTCACCATGATGGTGGCGCAGGAGACTTCGCGATGGACCCTCTGAGCAATCACCGGGACGTCTTCAACTATGGGGAAGCGCGCCGCCGGGCCCAGCGCGAGCGTGCGCTCGCCTGGCGTTCCGGGTGGCGATGGCTTTGGCAACAGTTCAGGCGCCCGCCGCGCCCTCACAGCGGCACGAAGACCGATCCGTCGAACGAAAACACCAGTTCGCCCCGCTGGTTCTCGCCGGTGTTGAGGGAGAAGACGATCCCCCAGCCCGGGCGCGAGGCCAGCGGCCGCTTGGACACATATTCGGTGAAATAGGTCACCGTGTCGCCGGCACGGACCGGCCGCGGCCATTTCAGGTTCTTGAATCCGCCGGAAGGGCCGTTCCATTGCGGTGGCAGGCCCTTGGCCGCGCGGTCGGCGGCGATGCGCTGGGACTGCTCGACGCGCATGCGCATCCAGACGCTGCCGGTGTGCCAGCCGGAGGCCACCAGGCCGCCGAAATGGGTGGCGGCGCCGCCTTCCTCCGACAGGTGGAAGGGCTGGGGATCGTAGAGCCGCGCGAAGGCGATGATGGCCTCGGGCGTGAAGGTGTAGGCGCCGAGACACTCCCGTTCGCCGAGGACGATGTCGTCATACATGTCAGGCTGCGTCCTGGCCGCGCCGGGCAAAGAAGATCGGGTTGGTCTGTTCCATGACCACCTCGCCCTTCTGGTTCATCAGTTCGAAGCGGAAGCGCACCACGCCGCGGTCGGGCCTGGAGGCGGAGGGGCGGGCCTCAAGGATCTCCCGCCGGACCGACAGGACGTCGCCGGGAAAGACCGGTCGCAGCCACTTCACCTCGTCGATACCGGGCGACCCTATTGACGACGAGCCATCCATGAAGTGGTCGAACATCAGTCGCATCATGATCGAGCAGGTGTGCCAGCCGGAGGCGGCGAGGCCGCCGAGCATGGAGGCGCGGCCGGCCTCCTCGTCGAGGTGGAACGGCTGCGGATCGAATTGCCGCGCGAAATCGATCACCTCCTCCTTCGTCACCGCATAGGCGCCGAAGGTCGTGATCTCGCCGGGGACGAAATCCTCGAAGGCGGGATAGGGCGTGGCTGTCATCGGGGCATCCGGCGCGGTGGCTGTCCGCCTTATGCCGGAAACGGAAGGGTTCGTCCCGCTGGACCTTCGGCAGGGTGGGGGGCGAGATGCGCCCATCCGGTTCCGCGGGAACCACATCGTCACGCCCGGGCTTGTCCCGGGCATCCACGAATTTTCGACGGGCGGTGGTCAAGTCGTGGATGCCCGGGACAAGCCCGGGCATGACGACGAATGACAATGCGGCGAACTGGGACGGGGCCCCGCGGCTCAGTTGGCGAAGCGGAAATGCAGCACGTCGCCGTCGGCGACGACATATTCCTTGCCTTCGAGGCGCAGCTTGCCGGCGTCGCGGGCGCCCGCCTCACCGCCGAGCGCCGTGTAATCGGCGAAGGCGATGGTCTCGGCGCGGATGAAACCCTTCTCGAAATCGGTGTGGATGACGCCGGCCGCTCCCGGGGCCTTCGTCCCCCTGGTGATGGTCCAGGCACGCGCCTCCTTCGGACCCACGGTGAAATAGGTGACCAGCGTGAGGAGCTCGTAGCCGGCGCGGATGACCCGGTTGAGGCCGGGCTCGGCGAGGCCGACCGCCTCCAGGAAGTCCTTCTGATCCTCGGCCGCCATGACCGCGATCTCGCTCTCGATCTTGGCCGAGACGACGACGGCCCTGGCGCCCTCGGCCTCGGCGCGCGCGAAGACCTTGGCCGAGAAGCCGTTACCCTGATCGGCGGAGGCCTCCTCGACGTTGCAAACGTAGAGGACCGGTTTGGAGGTCAGCAGGTTCAGCATCTCGAAGGTCTTGGCCTCCTCCGGCTTCACCTCGGTCATGCGGGCGGGGCGGCCGTCGCGCAGGTGGACGAGGGCGCGGTTGACGAGTTCGACCTGCTCCTTGGCCTCCTTGTCGCCGCCCTTGGCCTTCTTCTCGAGGCTGACGACGCGCTTCTCGAGGCTCTCGAGGTCGGCGAGCATCAGCTCGGTCTCGATGGTCTCGATATCGGCGATCGGGTCGACCTTGCCCTCGACATGGGTGATGTCGCCGTCCTCGAAGCAGCGGACGACATGGGCGATGGCGTCGACCTCACGGATATTGGCGAGGAACTGGTTGCCGAGACCCTCGCCCTTCGAGGCGCCGCGGACGATGCCGGCGATGTCGACGAAGGTGATGCGGGTCGGGATGATCTGCTGCGACTTGCCGATGGCCGCGAGCTGGTCGAGGCGCGGGTCGGGCACCGCGACATCACCGACATTCGGCTCGATGGTGCAGAACGGATAATTCGCCGCCTGCGCTGCCGCGGTCTGCGTCAGGGCGTTGAAGAGGGTCGACTTGCCGACGTTCGGCAGGCCGACGATGCCGCATTTGAAGCCCATGGAAGGTCCGATCTGAAGCTGTGGCGCCTTGTCGAATGCAAGGCGAGGGGTGTCAAGGGCAGGGTCAGGCTTTCGGTGCGTCCTTCGCCTCTCCGGGACGCTTCACCTCACCCCAGCCGCGACCCTCCATGGCGAGGTGGATGCGGTTCTGGAACGCGGCGTCCTCGCCGGCGGCGAGCATCTCGGCCTGGTCGGCGCAGGCGTCGCACAGGTCCTCCACCCAGGGCATCTCGGCCTTGGCGAAGTCGTTGAGCACATAGGCGTGGACGAGGGCCTTGTCGCCGGGATGGCCGATGCCCATCCGCACGCGGCGATAGTCGTTGCCGCACTGGGCGGTGATGGAGCGCAGGCCGTTATGGCCGGCATTGCCGCCGCCGGTTTTCACGCGCAGCTTGGCGGGCGAAAGGTCCAGCTCGTCGTGGAAGACGACGACCCCGGCGAGGTCGATCTTGAAGAAGCGCATGGCCTCGCCGACGGCCCGGCCGCTCTCGTTCATGAAGGTGCCGGGCATCAGCAGCAGCACCTTGTGCAGGCCGACGACGCCTTCCGCACACAGGCCCTGGAAGCGCTGCCGCCAGGGGCCGAAGCGATGCCGGCGATGGATCGCCACGGCCGCCATGAAGCCGATATTGTGCCGGTTGTTCTGGTATTTCGCCCCGGGATTGCCGAGGCCCGCCATGAGGATCATCGGACCGTGTCCGTCACTTGCCGAGGGCCTTGCCTCAAACGAAAGGGGCGCCCCGCTTGAGGGCGCCCCGATGCTGGAATCGTGCGGGGCACAGGCCCCGACGGATCACTTCTTGGCGGCGGGGGCCGCAGCAGCCGCCGGGGCGGCGGGCTCTGCCTCGGCCTCGGCCGGCGCCATGATCGAGAGGATCGTGACGTTTTCCTTGGTCGCCGGGCGGGTGCCGGTCGGCAGCTTGATGTCGGCGATGTGGAGCGTATCGCCGATCCCCATTTCGGAGATGTCGATCTCGACGCCGTCCGGGATGTGGTCGGCGTTGCACAGCAGCGACAGCGAGTGGAGAACGAGGTTCACCGAACCGCCGAGCTTCACGCCGGGCGAGGTCTCGGCACCGTTGAGGTGGATCGGGATGTCGACGCTGATCTCGGCACCGGCGCCGAGGCGCAGGAAGTCGACGTGGACCGGCGTGTCCTTGACGGGATCGAGCTGGTAGTCACGCGGAATGACGCGGTGCTGTTCGCCTTCGACCTCGAGGGTGAAGACGGTCGACTTGAAGTGACCGGCGTAGATCCGCAGGTGAAGGGTCTTGTAGTCGAGCGAAATCAGCACGGGGGGCTTCTTGTCCCCGTAGATGACGCCGGGCACGCGGCCCAGACGACGTTCGGCGCGTGCGGCCCCCTTGCCGCCCTTCGCGCGGACCGTCGCCGACAACGTTTCGTTGGCAGCCATGGTCGTGTTCTCCAAATGAAAGACCCGTGGCGGGAGCCTCCAGGGGTGCGGAGAATGCCACGGGACGCCGGCCTATAGCGGAAATGGGGTGGACGGGCAAGCGGCGGAGGCGGTTTCCCCCGCCCGACCTCATCCTGCCGGCAGTACCTGATACATGTCGGCGAAGATCTGCCAGCCGGCGGGTGTTTTCTTGACGTGGACCATGGAGCGCACCCTGCGGCGCACGGGCTCGCGTCCCGGCTGGCCGATCTCGACATTCCAGACCCACAGCATCACCGCCGTGTCCTCGCCGCCGTCGATCCGCGCCTGGGCGAGCGTCATCTTCGTATCGGCGGAGGCGAAATTGCGCGCATAGACCGCCCGGATCTGATCCCGTCCGGCGGCGACCGGTCCCTCCGGCATCATCAGGACAGCCCGTTCAGCGTAGAGGCCGGCGATCCTGTCGGCATTACGCTCGGCCATGGCCGCTGTGAACTGGCGCACGAGGTCTTCGGGACCGGCCGGACCCTGCTGGGCCGAAGCGTGCGGCGACGCGAGCATCGTCATGCCCGCCACCGCGGCTGCCAGGCTGGCACACCAGCCACGCCGGGACATCTTTCTTCCTTCCGGCATGTTCCCTCCTTCTGCAACAATGGGGACGACCGACGGAACCGGTTCGACACAACAAGCTGCGATGGTCGAACCGGAGCCAGGGCGGGCCTCCCCCGAAACCGGGTCGAAACTGCCCGTCCGATGTTTCCATCCGGCGCCGGGCGCGCCGGACGGGTGTAATGAAGGAGAACAGACATGCGGATTGCGCTGATCCTCGGTATGATGCTTGCGGCGTCGGGTGTCGCGGAGGCGGGGCCTGTCTTCGACCGTCTGACGGGATCGTCCTCGCGCTCCGACCCCTGTTTCGCCCGCGCCTATGACGGCGAGCACCTGCGGCGAAATCCCCAGCAGCGGGTGGTGCGGATCCATCTCTCGCGTGCGCGCGTGGAGGTGGCGGACGAGAACCGCCCGCAGCGCTTCACGGTCCGCGTCGGCTTCCGCCTGCGCAATGATCGCGACGTCTACGAGACCAACGCCATCTGCACGGGCGGAGGCATGGTGGCCGATTGCTCCGGCGAGGGCGATACCGGTGCCTTCCGTCTGATCCTCGCCGCCGAGGCGCTGCGCGTCGAGGTGGAGCGGCTCGAGGTCGAGGGCGGACGCGGGTCCAGTCCCGACCTCGCCCGCAGCGACGATCGGGTGTTCCTGCTGCGCCCTGCCGCGGCAGCCGCCTGCGCCGCCGGCTGAGCGGTCAGCCGTCGCGGCCGAGCACGCCGTCGAGGGCCGATTTCAGGTTTTCCAGCGACAGCGGCCGGTAGGTGAAGATGACGCGGCTGGCACCAGCCGGCACCTCGACGCCGCGGAACAGGATATCGGAGCGCAGCAGCGGCTTGCGCTCGCCGTTCACCTCGACCTCCCAGCCGGGATACCAGGGCTCGTGCAGGCTCAGGACCGTCGAGACGCGGGCGTCGACGGCGATCTCGACGCGATCGGGGCGCCAGGCCGTGATCTCCGCCTTGCCGGGCGAGCGGATGAGCGCCTGGACCGCGGCTGAAAGCATAGCGGCCGATCGCCCGTCGCGCCCCGCCGTCGTTGCCGATTGGGCGCTTGCGGCAGCGGCGGCCACTGCCGCGGTGCGCGCCGGGCTCAGATCGTCGTCGTCGTCGATCATCACCTCCGACGTGCCGTTGCTCGGCGGAAACTGTCCGGCATCGACGAAGGCGTCGGCATCGGCGACCCGAACCACACTGGCGAGCGCGACGCGCGGGGCGGCGTCGGGCAGGCGGTAGATCCAGGCGGTCGGCCCGGCCATGATCGTCTCGACCGACGACCATTGCGCGAGATGCGGCATGAGCTCGATCGGCCGGTCGAGAACGATGTACTCGATGCCGAGGAGCTTGCCGAGATCGCAGCTATAGCCCGGGAACGAGGTCGGGAAGCGCCGGTGGAAGACCGTGTAGGGGCTCTCGCCCGGCGCGACGAGCCGGTCATAGGCACCGATGCGCAGCGGGTTGTAGCCGTTGGTTGCCTCAAGGCCATAGACCATCGCCGCGTTCTGCCACGGGCCACCGAGGCCGACGATCTCCACGCGCGGGCGTGTCGCGGCGGAGCTGTGGCGCTTCATTTCGCGGGTCAGGGTCGCAATGATCTGCGCATCTCGCCCCGCGGGTTTCTCCAGGAAGGCGTAGTTGGCGCGCGGCTCGGCATTCATGGAAGAGGCGGCGTTCCGCAGCACGAGTTCGCCCGCGGTGAAGGCTACGGCGAGGCTTGCGGCCGCAAGGCGCAGACGCGGGGTCTTCGGCCAGGCCAGAAGGACGGCGAGGGCGACATAGATCGGCGCCACCTTGGCGATGGCAAGCGCGGAGTCCCAGCCCTTGCCGGAGAAGCTGGAGAAATGCACCGCCCACGCGAGGACCGTGACCACCACGAGAGCGAGGGGCACCGCGACGAGCCGGTTCAGCCGGGGCAGGCCGTTGCGCACATAGTCGGCGACGAGGAAGCCCGAGAGATAGGCGAGCGCCAGGACGACGAGGAAGAGACCGCCGACCGGTCGCCGGAACTGCGAGACGCCGGGGGCATACTGGAACAGCAGCGGAAAGAGCGGCGTATAGCGCCCGAGCGCATAGCAGAGCCCGATGAGGGCGATGGCGGCGAAGACCCGGCGCCCCGACGCCACCAGCCTGCCACCGGCGAGGCCGTGCCAGAGCACCAGCAGCGCGGTGAGCGAACCGGCAAAGAGATAGTTGAACGCCCGGTCGGTGCTGTCGATCCCCGGGCGGGTTCCGTGGCTCGGCCCCCAGTCGCCCGTCGCGCTGGGTTGCAGCGAGCCGAGCACATCAGGAGCGATGAAATTGGCGAAGTTGACCGGGTACCAGGAGGAGGTCAGCGCATAGGCGAGGTCGATGCCGGGCCGGTTCGAGAAGGCGGCGAACTGGGCGGTGAGCAGCAGCGGCACGGCCATCAGCGCCGCGCCGAGGATGGCCATCAGGACGAAGAGATGCAGCCGTCCGAGGAAAAAACGCCAGGGATCGGGCTGCGTGACCACCTGCCGGATCGCCATGACGGCCAGGAGCACGCAGAGCAGCATGGGCGTCTGCGTCCTGCCGAGCGCGATGACGACCGCGACGACGGTGAAGCCGATCGCAGCGAGGATCGAGCGACGGCCGAGGGCGATGTCGAGCAGCAGCAGCGCCAGCGGGAACAGGCCGAAGGCGGTGATGATCCCGACATGGTTCATCCGCCCCGACACGACGCCGCCGAGCATGAAGATCGTGGCCGCGAGAACCGAGCCCGCCGCCGGCCAGCCGAGCCGGTGGCCATGGACGACGAGGGCGAGCCCGCCGACGAGCAGGTGCGCATAGACGATGAAATCGAAGGCGAACATGGTCGGTTCGGCATCGAACCAGGCCCAGATCAGGAAGGGCGGCTGGAAGATCAGCGACTGCGGGTCGGCAATGCTTGGGTGGCCGGCATAGTGATAGGCGTTCCAGAACGGGGTGGCGCCGGAATGGAGCGAGGAGGCGAGGAAACGGAAGAAGGCGTAGAACTGGTTCTTGGAATCCCAGGGCACGACCAGATCGTTCAGCCACCATTGCATCCAGGCGGCGGTCCAGATCGCGGAGACGGCCGCGAGAGCGACAAAGAGACCGGCACGGGGCGAGCCCGACAGCCGTGACATCCATGATTTCGGGGGCATGGCATGCGGTATGTGCGCGCCGCGACCGGCGGCACCAACCCGTACTTGCAAAGACACTTCAGCCCCCCGGGACCGGATGATGGCCCGCGGCAGTCACTGAAACGTGATCGATTGTGTTTTTCAAGTGATTTGTCCGCGGTTGCACGCCAGTCACCACACCGCAGATTTACCGCACGTGAACAGCGCCGCGGGTTGCAGCGGAGTGCCCGGACAGCGATAAGCTTCTCCCATGTCCACCGCAGAGCGCGCCCGATCCACGCATGGCGGCCTCAGAGGCCTGATCTCCAACCTGGCCATACGGCTCCGCGTCCTGGCCGAGACGGCGGGGAAGCGCTTCAACGACCTGATGCCGAAAGGGCTCTATGCCCGTTCGCTGATCATCGTCATCGCCCCGATCGTCATCCTCCAGTCGGTGGTCGCCTATGTCTTCATGGAGCGGCACTGGCAACTGGTGACCCACCGCCTGTCGGCCGCGGTCACCCAGGACATCGCGGCGCTTATCGAGGTGCAGCGCACCTATCCTCAGGATCGCGATTACGCGACGCTCAGGCGCCTCGCGCGCGAGCGGCTGAGCCTGCTGCTGGAGATCCTGCCGCCCGAACCGCTGCCGCTGCCGGGACCGCGGCCCTTCTTTGACGTGCTGGACGCCGCCCTGTCCCGCGAACTGGCGCTGCAGGTCGGCCGGCCCTTCTGGGTCGATACGGTGGGCAATTCGGCGCTGATCGAGATCCGCATCCAGCTCGAGGACGGCAAGATCATGAAGGTCTTCGCCCGCCGCGGCATGGCCTATGCCTCCAACAGCCACATCTTCCTCGTGTGGATGGTCATCGCCTCGCTGGTGCTGATCGGCATCGCGATCCTCTTCCTGCGCAACCAGATCCGCCCCATCCAGGCGCTGGCCTCGGCTGCCGAGGATTTCGGCAAGGGGCGCGACGTGGCGGGGTTCCGGCCGCGCGGGGCGAGCGAGGTGCGTCAGGCGGCGCTCGCCTTCATCGAGATGCGGCGCAGGATCGAGCGGCAGATCGACCAGCGCACGACGATGTTGGCCGGCGTCAGCCACGACCTGCGCACCATTCTGACCCGCTTCAAGCTGGAACTGGCGCTGCTGCCGGAGGGCCCGGAGACCGAGGCGCTGCGCCGCGACGTCGACGAGATGGGGCGGATGGTGGAGGGCTATCTGTCGTTCGCGCGCGGCGATGCCGGGGAAGCGCCGGCATCGACGGATATCGAGGCCTCGCTCCGGGAAATCGGCAACGATGCCGAGCGCTCCGGTGCCAAGACCACGGTCACCTTCCACGGCATGTCGACGGTGAAGGTCCGGCCGGACGCCTTCCGCCGCTGCATCTCGAACCTGGTGGTCAATGCCGCCCGCCACGGCGACACAATCGCCATTTCCGGCCATCGCGATCACCGCTGGCTGACCGTCACGGTCGACGACGACGGGCCCGGAATCCGGGCCGACCGGCGCGAGGACGTGTTCAAGCCGTTCATGCGGCTCGACGACGCCCGCAACGTGGACGACGGCGGGTCGGGGCTCGGCCTCGCCATCGCCCGGGACATCGCCCGCTCCCATGGTGGGGAGATCACGCTGGGCGACAGCCCGCTCGGTGGATTGCGAGCGAACGTGCGCGTCCCCGTCTAGGGGGAAACGGACTTGGTCAGGCGGCGGCCGACAGGTCCTCGCCGCTCCACCGGCGCCGTGCCGCCAGAACCACGTCATGGGCGAAGAGCGACAGGTGGCCGGCGGTGATCGCCGCCGACAACGCCATGCCGAAGAGCCAGTAGCCGGGCATGGACGAGAGCGCGTTGGAGGGCGAGGGGATGCGCGAGGCCTGGTCGAGCAGCGGCTGTGCCACAACCGACAGGACGACGAGGCCGGCGACGCCCGCCATCACCACGGCGGTGGAGCGGATATTGGCGAGGGGCGCGCTCGGCCCCATCAGCGGGCGCAGGGCGCCGACCAGGACGAGGGTCAGGACGACGGCCCAGGAGACCGCATGCATGCCGGCATAGACCTGCGCCTCGAAGACGCGGTTGGCCGCCAGCAGCCCGTCCACCCGGGCGACCAGCGTGTCGGGCGACATCCAGAAGATGGCGAGGCGATAGCCGGGCACGGGATCGATCAGGCCCCAGCCCGTCGTCAGGGCGGCGAAGCCTGCCGCTGCGAGATAGATCCCGCAGAACGTGATGACGAGGCGTCGCATGCCATTCTCCCGCATTCTCCGCCGGGACCCTAGGAGCGGCAGCGGGTGCCGGCAACGATAAGGTTAAGAATTGGTTAACGCCGACGCCCGTATCGGGCTTTCGGGGGATTGCCGCGGCGGCTGACGGGCCTAGCCTGGGGCCGAAAGAACGGGAGAGCGCTCCATGTCCGCCGCCGATGCGATGCCTGCCGCCATCCGCCACTGGCATGCCGTCGCCGCGGCGCGCGACGTCGCCGGCCTGGAGGCCCTGCTGGCCGCGGACGCCGTTTTCGAGAGTCCGGTGGTGCATACGCCGCAGGTGGGCCGGGCCATCGTCATGCGCTATCTCGCCGCGGCCTTCCAGGTCCTCAACAACGAGGGATTCCACTATCCCAACCAATGGTTCGGTGCGCGCTCGGCGGTGCTGGAATTCGCCACCGAGATCGACGGCATCGCCGTCAACGGCATCGACATGATCACCTGGGACGAGGCCGACCGGATCATCCATTTCAAGGTGATGATCCGGCCTTTGAAGGCGATCAACCTCGTCTACGAGAAGATGCGCGAGACGCTGACGGCGATGGGTCCGCGGCCCGCCTGAGTTTCCGCGTCAGCGGTTGCAGACGGTGGGAGCGGAGACCGGCTGGCCCGCCGGGCGGAACTTGAAGACCTGGGAGCCACCGAGCAGCTGGCCGTTCGGGACCCAGTCGCCGGCGGTCGTCATGGCGGGCGGGACGGCGGTGCAGAGGCAGGCGCCGCAATAGGTGATGGCACGGGTTCCCATGGACTGTGCCGGCGATTGTCCGGGGCCGGAGGCCTGGGCAGAGGCAGCGAAGCCTGCGGCGAGGACGAGAGCGGCGGTGGTGGCGCGGATGAGGGACATGGTCTGTCTCCGGGTCGGCGGCGCTGGATCGGGATGGCCGCGTGACGATGAACTTGACCATGGGTCGCGGGGAGACCGCGAAAGGTTCACGAGTTCGGAGAAAGAATATTCGGCTCAGCCGCGCGGCGCCGACCGGCAGGCGGAAGCGGTCCGGGCGGGGTCGCGGGGATGGTAGCGCAGGGTGACGCGGTCGCCCATGCGACCGCTCGGTCGCCAGTCGCCGGGAACGGCCATGTCCGGCCGGTCCTCGTCGCAGAGGCAGCCGGTGCAATAGAGGAAGGCCGTCGTCTGATGACGCGGTGCGTCGCCGGACAGGCCCATGGCCCCGGCGAGCGCGAAGCCTGCCGCAGCAAGCGAGGAGAGATGCGAGGCGGGCATCGGAACGACCTTCCGGTGCAATGACCGCCATCAGAACAGCGCGGGAAGGGTAAAGGATCCCTTAAGATCCGCGTTCGCTGTTGGACATCCCGGCGAGAGGCGCCGTGTCGCCTGGGATCGTCTCGAAGAGAGGCCCTGAAGCCACCCACTTGACCATGGGTCGCGGCGGGGCGGTGGAAGGTTCAACAAAAAACCCGCCCCGGAGCGGGGGCGGGCTTCTCGGCCGTCATGGATGCGGCGGAAGGCTCAGCGCAGCTCGGCGCAGAACTTCTGGATCTTCTCGCAGGCCGAGGTCAGCACCTCGGTGGATTCGGCATAGGAGAGGCGGAAGGCGGGGCCAAGGCCGAAGGCGGAGCCGTGGACGATGGCGACGCCCTCACTCTCGACGAGCTCCATGGCGAAGTCCTCGTCGGTGGCGATGGTCTTGCCGGAGGCGGTCTTCTTGCCGATCACGCTCTTCAGCGAGGGATAGACGTAGAAGGCGCCCTCGGGCGTCGGGCAGGACAGGCCGCTGGCCTGGTTGAGCATCGAGACGACGAGGTCACGGCGCTGCTCGAAGGCCTTGCGGCGGACGGGGATGTAATCCTGCGTGCCGTTCAGCGCCTCGACGCCCGCCCACTGGGCGATGGAGTTGGCGCCGGAGGTCTGCTGGCCCTGGACGAGGTCCATCGCCTTGATGAGGTGCTCGGGACCGGCGGCATAGCCGATGCGCCAGCCGGTCATCGAATAGGCCTTGGACAGTCCGTTCATGGTCAGCGTGCGCTCGTAGAGTGCGGGCTCGACCTGGGCCGGCGTGGTGAAGGTGAACTCGCCATAGACGAGGTGTTCGTACATGTCGTCGGTGAGGATCCAGACATGGGGATGCTTCATCAGCACGTCGGTCAGCGCCTTCAGCTCGTCGCGGGTATAGGCCGCGCCGGTCGGGTTCGACGGCGAGTTGAAGAGGAACCACTTGGTCTTCGGCGTGATCGCCCGGTCGAGCGCCTCGGCGGTCAGCTTGTAATTGGATTCAGGCCCGGCCGAGACGAAGGTCGGCGTGCCGCCGCAGAGCGCGACCATCTCGGGATAGCTGACCCAGTAGGGTGCCGGGATCAGAACCTCGTCGCCGGCGTTCAGCGTCGCCATGAAGGCGTTGAAGAGAACCTGCTTGCCGCCGGTGCAGACGATGGCCTGCTGCCACTTGTAGTCCAGGCCGTTCTCGCGCTTGAACTTGGCGACGATGGCCTGGCGCAGTTCGGTGATGCCGGAGACCGCCGTGTACTTGGTCTTGCCGTCGGCGATCGCCTTGATCGCCGCCATCTTGATGTTGTCCGGCGTGTCGAAGTCGGGCTCGCCGGCGGAGAGCGAGATGACCTTCTTGCCCTGCGCATTCAGGTCACGGGCCTTCTGCGCCATGGCGATGGTGGCAGAGGGCTTCACGCGCTTCAGGGCGTCGGCAAGAAAGGCCATCGGTCGACTCCGTCGAGTTTGAAAATCCCGGAAGGCGCGTTATGACCACGGCAATCAATCCCGCGGCGCCTCGGCATTCCGGCGGGACGTTTAGTCGCGCCGGAAGGTGCGAACAAGCGAAAAACAATCATAGAAGCCATCATCCTGGAGGGACCCCCATGAGCATCAGCATCAAGACGTCGCGCCGCAGCGCCATCTTCGCTCTCGGCGCGCTCGCTGCCGCCCCCGCCTTGATCCGCAGCGCCTCGGCCCAGGCCTGGGCGCCGTCGCGCCCGGTCAAGCTGGTCGTCGCCTATCCGGCCGGCGGCCCGACCGACGGCATCGCCCGCATCGTGGCGCAGGATCTGTCGACGACGCTCGGCCAGCAGGTGGTGGTCGAGAATGTCGGCGGCGCCTCCGGCTCGATCGGTACCCGCCAGGTCGCCAAGGCCGATCCGGACGGCCACACGATCACCTTCGGCAACAACCAGACGCACGGCAACAACATGTTCCTGCTGAAGGAGCCGGGCTACGACGCGGTGAAGGATTTTGCCCCGCTGGCCGGCGCCGGCGCCTTCGAGCACATCTTCGTCGTCAAGAACGACCTGCCGGTGAAGACCATTCCCGAGCTGGTCGCGCTCGCCAAGTCGAAGCCCGGCGAGCTCAACTATGGCTCGACCGGTGTCGGTTCCGGTTCGCACCTGTCCACCGAGCTGTTCATGGTGCGCACGGGCATCAAGATGACGCATGTGCCCTATCGCGGCGCCGCGCCGCTGGTGCAGGACATCGTCGGCAACCGTATCGACGTCGCCAATTCCACCATGGCCAGCGTCTTCACGCAGATCCAGGCCGGTACGCTGCGCGGCATCGCCATCGGTTCGCCGAAGCGCAATGCGCAGTTGCCGAATGTCGCGACGCTGCGCGAGCAGGGCGTAATCAATGCCGATGCCGAGAGCTGGACGGGCTTCTTCGCGCCGGCGGCGACCCCGCAGCCCGCCCTCGAGCGGCTGTCGCGGGAAATCCTCGCCGCCCTCGCCAAGCCGACCGTGGTGGAGGCCATCACCAAGCTCGGCTTCACCATCACGGCGCGCGACCCGGCCGCCTTCCGGCCCTATCACGCGCAGGAGATGCAGACCTGGGCGGAGATCATCCGCGCCGCGAACATCCAGCCGGCTGGGTAAGCCGCCCGTTTCCGAAATCTTCAGGCGGCCATGTCTTCATGCGGACGCGTCCTGATCGCGACCGCATGAAGACCCCCGCGCCGTTCAAGAGGTTTCGGTGAGCACCACGCCCGCGCCTGCATTTGCCGTCGCCCTCCGCGCCGCCCGCACCGACTGGCGCGCTTTTCCCCACGCTCTCGGGAGGCCGGCACTCGCCATCTGGGCGACGGTGGCGACCCTCGCCCTGCTGGTCGCGGTCACCTTTCCGCTGGCCGGCCTGACGCTGTCGCTGCGTGACATCGCGCTCAATGCAGCCCTGTCTACGGTGCTGCTGGCGGGTGCGGCCTTCTATACGTGGGTCCGGCCCGACGAGAGGATCGCCCGGCTTCTGCACGCTGCGCCGCAATTCGTGCTGATGACCTTCCTCGGCGGGGCCCTGTCCTATTCGGCGATGGCGACGAACCTGCCGCTCTGGGATGCGACGTTCGACGCGATGGACAAGGCGCTCGGCTTCGACTGGCCGGCGCTGCTCGCCCTGACCGGTCGCCATCCCGAAGCGGCGCTGGCGCTGAAGATCGCCTATTACTCGATGCTGCCGCAGATGGCCGTCGTCATCGTCGCGCTGGTCACCGTGCGGGCTTTTGGCGAGCTCGACCGTTTCATTCTGGCCTTCGGCCTCGCGGCGCTGATGACGATGGCCATCTGCACCGTGACGCCGTCGCTCTGCGCCGGCCATTTTTACCGCGACGCGGTTGCGGCTCAGCCGCATCTCGGGCTGACCTGGAACTCCGTCGTCCACGTGCTGGCGCTCCGGTCGGGCGAGATGACCTTCGTCTCGATGGCGACGGCGGAAGGCATCGTCACCATGCCGAGCTTCCATACGGTGAGCGCGATCCTCTTCATCATCGCCTTCTGGCACGTGGCCTGGCTCCGCTGGGCGGGCTTTGCCCTCAACGTGGCGATGCTGGCGGCGACGCCGATCGTCGGCGGCCACTATCTCGTCGACCTCATCGCCGGCCTCGCGGTCGCCGTGGCGGCCCGCTGGCTGGCGGTGCGGCTCATACCTGCCTCCGGTCCCGCCGCCGCCATGCGCGACGTTCGCTCCGCCGGCTGACTCCCGCTCAATCGTTCGCTATAACGAACGGCATGAGCCTCGTCCTTCACGCGATGCAACGTTCGGCCAATTGCTACAAGGTGCGCCTGCTGCTGGCGCATCTCGGGCTGCCTTTCGTGCTGAAGGATGTCGATTTTCTGCGCGGCGATACCCGCACGCCAACGTTTCTGGCGATGAACCCTCTCGGCCGCGTGCCGGTCGTCCAGCTCGAAGACACGACCGTTCTGGTCGAATCCGACGCCATCCTCACCTATCTCGGAGAGGGCACCGATTTCGTGCCGCAGGACAAGGTCGAGCGCGCCATCATGATGCAATGGCTGTTCTTCGAGCAGAACGCCCATCACCCGTCGATCGGCGAAGCGCGGTTCTGGATGTCGCTGGTTCCCGGCGGCCGCGAACTGAAGCGCGATCTTATCGACGACTGGATGGAGCGAGCCGAGCAGGCGCTCTCGCGTATGGAGACGCAACTGGAGGCAACCACCTATATCGCCGGCCACCGCCTCACGCTCGCCGATTTGGCGCTCTATGCGAATACCCATCTCGCCCACGAGGCCGATCTCGACCTCGCCCTGTTTCCCGCGGTGCGCGACTGGGTGGCGCGGATTGCGGCGCTTCCGGGCCATGTGGGCATGGACTGGCGCCCGGCGCCGCTCGAACAGGCGAGGGCGCCATGACGGTCAGGGTGCAGCGCGAGGATTTCGATCTCGGCGCCGAGGTCAAGAGGCTCACCGCCGGTCGTGTCGAGGTCGGGGCGGTTGCGACCTTCACCGGCCTGTGCCGCGGCCAGACCGGGGCGACGACGGTCGGTGCCATGACCCTGGAGACCTATGAGGCGATGGCCCTCGCCGAGTTGCAGCGGATCGAGGACGATGCGCGCAGCCGCTGGCCGCTGACCGACGTGCTGGTCGTTCATCGTTTCGGGCGGATGGAGCCCGGCGACAACATCGTCCTGGTCGTGACGCTGTCGGAACATCGGCAGGCCGCCTTCGCCGCCGCCGAATTCATCATGGATTTTCTGAAGACGCGGGCGCCGTTCTGGAAATTCGAAGAGACGGACGAGGTCGGGGGCTGGGTCGCGGCGAAGGATGGCGACGACGCGGCGGCCGACCGGTGGGCGCAGTCCTGACCTTCAGGGTCGGCCGCAGTCGAAGCGGGTGCTGCGCGTTTCACGATCGGTCAAACGAGATGTGGGCAAGTCTCTGCCTCGGCCTTAACCCGGCGCAAATGATGAAAGCGGTTTCTCGTCCTGGCGCCGCTTGTTTTAGTCAAAATTGGCAGAGCTTGCAGGTATGGCAGTTCCATTCGGACGAGGGGCGTCCGTCCGGACGAGCTCGGCGATCGCGATCATGGACACGGCGGAAAGCGTTACTGCCTATGGTCGGGGCTTGAACAGCATCCCCGTCCGGTTCGCGCTGATGAGCTTCGTCCTCGCCAGCCTTTGCAGCGGTGCCCTCATCCAGATCCTCGCGACCCTCTGGGACCATCCGGTGCCGTGGTATGCCGTCGCGGGCATCGCCTTCAGCATCGGCGTCATGCCGGCCTCGATCACCTTCCTGGCCGCTTCGCAACTGAGCGGGTCCATCACGGCGCTGCGCCGTTCGACGGAGGCCATCGCCGACGGCGACATGAACGAGCCCGTCAAGATTGACTGCGCCTGCGAAGTCGGCGGGCTCGCCGACAGCTTCCGCAAGATGGTGGCCCGGCTGAATGCCAACATCTTCCGCATGAATGTCCTGGCCCATACGGACTTGATCACCGGCCTGCCGAACCGTGTGGTCATCAACCACATCATGGCGCTGCCCTCCATGACAGGCTCGGGGGACTGCCACGGCGCCCTGTTCTTCATCGATCTCGACGGCTTCAAGGCGGTCAACGATACCTATGGCCATAGGGCCGGGGACGAATTGCTGCGACAGGTCAGCCAGCGCATCGTGGTCGAAGGGTTTGGCCGCACCCTCGACCAGATCGAGAGCTGCACGACGGCCTTCGGTGAGCTCTGCGAGACGTTCCCGAAGCAACTGGTCTTCGCGCGTTTCGCAGGGGACGAATTCGTGGCTTTCCTGCCGGGCGATGCCTCGATCGACACCTTGCGTCTCCACGCCGACGCCATCGTCGCCGCCATGCGCCGACCCTTCAAGGTCTTCGGCAACGACATCCAGGTGGGGGCGAGCATCGGCATCGCCCGCGCGCCGATCGACACGGTGCATGGCGCCGAGCTGCTCTGCCTCGCCGATTTCGCCATGTATGTCGCCAAGGAGAAAGGCAAGAACAATGCCGTTCTCTTCGACCAGGAACTGCGGGCGCTGGCGCGTGACAAGGCCGAACTGGAGGCCGACCTCCGGCGGGCGATCGCCGATCAGTCGCTGCACGTGCATTTCCAGCCGAAGGTCAGCGCCGACGGCCTGTCCATCATCGGGGTCGAGGCCCTGCTGCGCTGGAACCATCCGACCCGCGGCGCGGTGTCGCCAGTCGTCTTCGTCGCCCTGGCCGAAAAGGCGGGGCTGATGCCGGCGCTCGGCACGTTCGTCTTCGAGGCCGCCGTGCGCCAGCATCGCGTCTGGGCGAGCGAGGGGCTGGTCATCGGCATGGCGATCAACGTTTCGCCGAGCCAGTTCGAAGATCCGCAATTCGTCCCTGGCGTTCTCGGCGTCATCGCCGCGAGCGGCGTCGCCTCCGAACTGATCGAGGTCGAGATCACCGAGACGGTCCTGACCAACGATTTTGCCGCGACGGCCGAGAAGGTGCGCCTTTTGCGCCAAGCGGGCGTGACGGTGTCGATCGACGATTTCGGCGTCGGCTATTCCAACCTGTCCCAACTGGCGCAGTTGTCGGTCAATACGCTGAAGGTCGACCGCTCTCTCACTCTGCGCATCGGCCAGGATTCGAAGGCGGAAGCGATCATCAAGGCGGTCACCGACATGGCCCACGCCCTCGGCCTCAAGGTGGTCGCTGAAGGGATCGAGACGCCCTACCAGGCCTCGTTCCTGCGCAAGGCGGGCTGCGACGCCATGCAGGGCTTCCTGTTCGCCACGCCGATGGATCCGGCGCAACTGGGGCAGTGGGTCGCCGGCCGCAGCTCGAACCTCGTCTCGCGCCTTCAGTCCGAAGTCCGGAACGCCGTCGCCTGACCACCTCGCAGCCTCGCCGCGAGCTCCCGTAGCGATCATTTCCACAGGCTGCTTCGATCGGCGGGGCGGAAAGTGCTATGGCTCGCCCATGCGCTTTCCGCCATCGTTCCTGGACGAGATCCGGCAACGCCTCCCGGTGTCGGAGGTGGTGGGAAAGCGCGTCAAGCTGAAGAAGCAGGGCCGCGAATGGCGCGGCCTGTCGCCCTTCAATGCGGAGAAGACGCCGTCCTTCTACGTCAATGACCAGAAGGGCTTCTACCACTGCTTCTCGTCCGGCAAGCATGGCGACCAGTTTCGCTTCCTGATGGAGACCGAGGGGGTGAGTTTCCCCGAGGCGGTGGAGCGGCTGGCGGGGGACGCCGGCCTTGCCATGCCGAAGGTCTCGGTCGAGGAGGTGCAGCGCGCCGAGAAGGCGAAGACCCTCTATGACGTCATGGAACTGGCAGCGAAGTTCTTTGAGGCCCAGTTGCAGGACCGCGCCGGCGCCAAGGCGCGCGGCTATCTCGCTGGCCGCGAGCTGAGGGCATCGACCCAGGTGAAGTTCCGCATGGGCTATGCACCGGCCGAGCGTTTCGCCCTGAAGGAGCATCTCGGCGCCAAGGGCGTCTCCGTCGCCGACATGATCGCCGCGGGACTGCTTGTCCATGGCGACGACATCCCCGTTCCCTATGACCGGTTCCGCGACCGCGTCATGTTCCCGATCACCGATCTGCGCGGGCGGGTGGTGGCCTTCGGCGGCCGGGCGCTGGAGAAGGACGTCCCGGCCAAGTACCTGAACTCGCCGGAGACCGATCTCTTCCACAAGGGCTCGCTGCTCTACAATGCCCATGCCGCGCGCGAAGCTGCCCACAAGGCGAACCGCGTCATCGCCGTCGAGGGCTATGTCGACGTCATCGCCATGGTGATGGCCGGCTTCGGCGAGACGGTCGCCCCGCTCGGCACGGCGCTGACCGAGGGCCAGCTCGACCTGTTGTGGAAGATGGCGCCGGACCCGGTGCTGCTCTTCGACGGCGACAAGGCCGGGCGGCGCGCCGCCTACCGCGCCGTGGACATCGCCCTGCCGCTCCTCAAGCCGGGCCGCAGCCTCCAGTTCGCCGCGCTACCCGAGGGCCAGGATCCGGACGATCTCATCCGCTCCTCCGGACGCGAGGCGATGGATGCCGTGCTGGCCCAGGCCCAGCCGCTGGCGAGCATGCTGTGGCAGCGCGAGACCGAGGCGGGAGTCTTTGGCACACCGGAGAAGCGCGCCGCCCTGGAAGCCCGCTTCGCCGAGGTGGTGGCGACGATCGGCGACGAGAATGTCCGCCGCCATTACCGCGATGACGTCTTCGGCCGCCTCTCCGACCTGTTCCGGCCGATGCAGCGCGAGCGGCGCGGCGGGCAGGGCGCGCCGAACAGGGGCGGCGGCCGCGGCTTCTCGCCCTTCGCGGTCCCGGACCACCGCCCGTCACCTGCGCTCGCCGCGAGCGCTCTGGTGCGCGGGCCACGCGCCGCCCTGCCGATGCGCGAGGCGCTGATCCTCACCGCGCTCCTCAACCATCCCTGGCTGATCGACGGGCAGGAGGAGGATATCGCCGCCCTCGACCTGCGCCATCCGCAGGCCGAAAATCTGAAGGCCGCGCTTCTCGACGTGCATGCGCAGGGCGTGGCGGGAGAAGAGGGTGCCTATCAGGCGGCGCTGGTGGCCGACGGGCACGGGGTGCTGGTCGACCAGGTCCGGGCCACAGTCTCGGTCAAGGCGGTGTGGGGCGCCATGCCGGAGGCGGCGAAAAGCGACGTGGAAGTGACGTTCGGCCAGCTCTTGGCCTTGCATCGGAAGAAGCAAGCGCTAATTAAGGAAATCCGGGATGCCGAGCGAGCCTTCGGCGACGACCCGACCGAAGCAAACGAGCACTGGCTTCTCGACGCCAAGCGGCGAGAGGCCGAGCTCGTGGGAACCGAGGCCCTCGTCGAGGGGTTCGGTTCGCAATCCGGGCGGGGAGGTCGCAACGCTTGACTTGTGTCGGCAAAACGGACGTGTCACGACCGCACAGGGCAGACGGGGCGGCTTGCCATGGTTCACCATGTCTTAACGACGTGGGCCTTAGGGCGGTGATGTCAGATGTGACGGGGGCGCGCTGAAGAGCGAGCGCAGCCCCTCTTTTTGCGTTGAGGCGGGCCTTGAACCCGTCACTGGCGCGTCATGCGGGCCGCTTGCGGCTCGTGAGGGATGGACGGTCTAGATGGCAACCAAGGCAACCGAGAAACCGGAAGGTGCGGATCAGGAGACCGAGGGTCCCGACGGCCCGCTCCTCGACCTCTCCGATGCCGGCGTCCGGGCGATGATCAAGCGCGCGAAGAAGCGCGGCTATGTGACCATCGACGAGATCAATGCCGTCATGCCGGCCGCCGCGTTCACCTCGGACCAGATCGAGGACATGAACTCGATGCTCTCGGAAATGGGCATCAATGTCGTCGACAACGACGATGCCGCCGAGGACGGTGAGGGCGAGGAGCAGCAGCCGGAGGCCGACGAGCCGGACGGCGAGCTGCAGGAGGCCTCCCCCCGCGCGGTGGTGAAGTCCGAGCGCGCCTCCGAGCCGCTCGACCGCACCGACGATCCCGTGCGTATGTATCTGCGCGAGATGGGCTCGGTGGAGCTCCTGTCCCGCGAGGGTGAGATCGCCATCGCCAAGCGCATCGAGGCCGGCCGCGAGGCGATGATCGCAGGCCTCTGCGAGAGCCCGCTGACCTTCCAGGCCATCATCATCTGGCGCGACGAGCTCAACGAGGGAAAGATCTACCTCCGCGACATCATCGACCTTGAGGCCACCTATGCCGGCCCCGACGCCAAGAACGCGCCGATGGTGACGGAAGGCGAGGCGCCGATCGCACCCCCAGCGGAAGGCGAGGGCGAAGGCCTGCCGCCGGGCGTCACCGAGAGCGATCTCGACGAGGACGACATGGAGAATGCCGTGTCGCTCGCCGCCATGGAGGCGGAGCTGAAGCCGAAGGTGCTCGAAATCTTCGACACCATCGCCGACGAGTACAAGAAGCTGCGGCGGCTGCAGGACCAGAACGTCGAGAACCGGCTGAACGACACCAAGCTGTCGCCGAGCCAGGAGCGCCGTGCCAAGAAGCTGCGCGAGGATCTCGTCGACCACGTCAAGTCGCTGTCGCTCAACACGGCGCGCATCGAGGCGCTGGTCGAGCAGCTCTACGACATCAACAAGCGCCTCGTTGGCTACGAGGGGCGCCTGCTGCGCCTCGCCGAGAGCTATGGCGTCGACCGCATGTCCTTCCTGAAGGAGTATCAGGGCTCCGAGCTCGATCCGAACTGGATCCGGCGCGTGGCGTCGCTCGGCGCGCGCGGCTGGAAGAGCTTCGTGGCGGAAGAGAAGGACACGGTGAAGGAGATCCGCGCCGAGATTCAGGCGCTGGCTACCGAGACGGCGCTGGAGATCGGCGAGTTCCGCAAGATCGTCCAGATGGTGCAGAAGGGCGAGCGCGAGGCCCGTCAGGCCAAGAAGGAAATGGTCGAGGCGAACCTGCGCCTCGTCATCTCCATCGCCAAGAAGTACACGAACCGCGGCCTGCAGTTCCTCGACCTCATCCAGGAGGGGAACATCGGCCTGATGAAGGCGGTCGACAAGTTCGAGTACCGCCGCGGCTACAAGTTCTCGACCTATGCCACCTGGTGGATCCGGCAGGCGATCACCCGTTCGATCGCCGACCAGGCCCGCACCATCCGCATCCCCGTGCACATGATCGAGACGATCAACAAGATCGTGCGCACGTCGCGGCAGATGCTGCACGAGATCGGCCGCGAGCCGACCCCGGAAGAGCTCGCCGAGAAGCTCGGCATGCCGCTGGAGAAGGTCCGCAAGGTCCTCAAGATCGCCAAGGAGCCGATCTCCCTCGAGACGCCGATCGGCGACGAGGAGGATTCACACCTCGGCGACTTCATCGAGGACAAGAACGCCATCCTGCCCATCGACGCGGCGATCCAGAGCAACCTGCGCGAGACGACGACGCGTGTTCTCGCCTCGCTCACGCCGCGCGAGGAGCGCGTGCTGCGCATGCGCTTCGGCATCGGCATGAACACCGACCACACGCTCGAAGAGGTCGGCCAGCAGTTCAGCGTCACCCGCGAGCGCATCCGCCAGATCGAGGCGAAGGCGCTGCGGAAGCTGAAGCATCCGAGTCGGTCGCGGAAGCTCAGGAGCTTCCTGGACAACTGACGGCAAGGTCTCCGTCACGAGGTACAGCGCGATGACGGAGGGCGCGAGGACCAGAGACCAGCACGGCGGCACCGATGGCCGCCGTTCACGCTCCCTTTTCCACGTTCCGAAGGAATCCCCCCCTGTGGGGCCGGCTCGCCCGCTCCATCGCCATCTGGTTCTGCCTGATGCTCGCCGGCCTCACCGTCGGCATGGCCGGCTATTCCGGCTTCGAAGGCATGGGCTGGCGCGATTCCTACCTCAATGCCGCGATGATCCTCTCCGGCATGGGACCGGTCACCGAGCTCAAGACCGACGGGGGCAAGCTCTTTGCCGGCACCTACGCCATCTTTTCCGGGCTGGTGATCGTACTGGCGACGGGCGTGGTGCTCTCGCCCATCGTCCAGCACGTGCTTCACGTGTTCCACGCCGACACGGACGACGACGAGCGGAAGCGGTGAGGGCAACCGGGTCCATCGGTATTCACCCGGAGGTTGCACAAGAACCAGGATACGCGCGAAATGGTTGCGCGTCGTTCACGAGGTTCCCATGGAGCAGCCCGACAGGATTCGTGCGGTCACGGCCGGAGAGTCGACGTTCGACTGTCCGTGTTGTGGGAAGCTGTCCCGCACGATCTGGGGTGAGGTCTATGATCGTGCCGGCAGCATCGTGCCCTACTACTGTCATTGGACCGTTGACCGCCCGGACCATGACGCCAACATTGACCTCCTCCTCGGCGCTTGGGGCGATGGCACCACGGCTGACGACCGCGCGCTGGTCAGCCTGCTGTTCCGGCGCAGCGAAACCATCGGCTTCATGGTGATCGATGCGGAACCGAGGCTGGAGAAGGTGAAGGGCTTCGTCGCCACCGGGCTGTCGCGCGGGGAGGTCATCGGCACATGGATCGCCCAGAGCGCCTTCGTGGTGGTTGACGTCATCTGGTACGACGACCCGCGGATCGCCGATCTCCTCGCGGCACGCTGATCCCTCACATCGCCTTCACCAGCGCCACCAACTGGTCGAGAGCCGTGCCCCAGCCCGCGTGGAAGCCCATCGCCTCGTGCTGCTGCCTGGCTTCCGGGTCCTTGTGCAGGGCGCGGGCGGTGTAGAGCGTACCCCTCGCCGTCGCCTCGATCGCGATCACGCCGGTCATGAAGGCGCTCCCGGTGGGGCGGAAGCCGGGCCCGAGCGCGTCGGTGAAGACGAACAGCCTCTCCGGGATCACGTGGAGTACACAGCCGGCGTTGTCGTGCTTCTCCCCGTTCGGTCCCTCCATCACCGTGCGGAACCCGCCACCTGGGCGCAGGTCGAGCTCGCAGGCGGTGGTGCGCCAGGGCGCGGGCGTGAACCATTTCATCAGCAGCGCCGGCTCGGTCCAGGCGCGCCAGACGAGATGCGGCGGCACGTCCACTTCGCGGCGGAGCTCCAGGTCGAGGGCGGGGTCGAAGACGGAGTAGGGCTCTGTCGTCATGGCGTGTCCTTGTGGGCTGCTTCTCGGGGGGAGGGGTCGGGCGCGTCGCCCGCCTCGTCCTTCATCGTGGCGAGCATGGCGTCGAGACGGTCGAGGCGGCGCGTCCAGAAGCTGCGCTGCTCTTCTAGCCAATGCTCCGCCGCGGCGAAGGGTTCCTGCCTCAGCCGGCAGATGCGGACGCGCCCGGTCTTCTCGGTGGCGACGAGGCCGCACTCCTCGAGCAGCTTCAGGTGCTGGAGGAAGCTCGGCAAGGCCATGGAGAAGGGGCGGGCGAGGTCGCTCACCGAGGCGGGCCCGCGGCCGAGCGCCTCGACCACCGCGCGGCGTGTCGGGTCGGCGAGGGCGCGGAACGTGTCGTCGAGGTGGGCGGGTGCGGCGTTCATGGGGGAAGGCTAAGGCCGGATAAAACTTAGGTCAATGCCTAAGTGTTCGATCTGCAGTGGGGCCGCTTGTCAGGCTCGGATGTCTGAGGTCTGATGTGACCGAGCCTGCGGAGCCTTTCCATGACGCCCGAATTCCTGCTGACCACCCTGATCATCGTGGCGTCGCCCGGCACCGGCGTCATCTACACGCTCGCCGCCGGCCTCTCGCGCGGCAGCCGGGCCAGCGTGCTCGCCGCCTTCGCCTGCACGCTCGGCATCGTGCCGCATCTCCTCGCCGCGATGATGGGCCTCGCTGCGCTGCTGCACACCAGCGCGCTCGCCTACAATCTCGTGAAATATGCCGGCGTCGCCTATCTCCTCTGGATGGCCTGGCAGACCCTGCGCGACGACGGCGCGCTGAAGGTCGAGGAGGGGCCTGACGCACGCTCGTCGTGGCGCGTCATCGTCGATGGCATCGCCATCAACGTGCTGAACCCCAAGCTGTCGATCTTCTTCGTCGCCTTCCTGCCACAGTTCATCGCGGTGGGCGAACCGGCGCCGCTTGCGCGCATGCTGGAGCTCTCGGCGGTGTTCATGGCGATGACCTTCGTGGTCTTCGCCGTCTACGGCCTTTTCGCCGCCGCCATGCGCGACAGGGTCATCTCGCGGCCGGCCGTGATGGCCTGGATGCGGCGGATCTTCGCGGGCGCCTTCGTGGCGCTCGGGGCGCGGCTCGCGCTGCAGGAGAAGTGAGCGCGCTGCCGGATTTCACGACGAACGGCGGGTGCTGGCCCCGCCGTCGTCACGGTTGATTCCGCTTCGGCTCAACTGCGATCGGGACGGGCGCCGGTAAATCCGGGGACCATGCCGGGAGGACGCTGACCGGGCTGGGCCGTCGGAGGACGACCACCGCCGCCGCCCATGCCCGGACCGGGAGGACGACCGCCACCCCCGCCCATGCCGGGGCCGGGACGACCACCGCCGCTCCAGCCGGGACCGGGGCCGGGACGACCACCGCCACCGCCGCTCCAGCCGGGACCAGGACCAGGACGTCCGCCGCCGCCACTCCAGCCGGGACGGCCACCGCCGCCCCAACCCGGGCGCGGACCAAAGCCCGGTCGGTCATAGCGATAGGACGGGCGCCAGCCGGGCCGGTAGGACGGGTAATAGGGCGGATCGACGTAGAAGGGCGGTTCGACATAGACGCGCGGCGCGGCATAGAGCGGCGGCTCGACATAGCGTCGGCGCGGTGCGGCAACGACGCCGTCCTCGTCGAGGAAGCTCCGCGAGACGAAGCCGGTGATGCCGCGATGGACGACGCGGCACCAGCTGCCGGAGCAGCCCGCGATGTCGACGCCGGTGCCGGCGGGCAGGGTGGCCAGGCGCTCGAACTGCGTGCCCGGACCTGCCCGCATGTTGACGTCGCCGGTGGTGACGGCGTCCTGCGCCAGGGCCGCGCCGGCAAAGAAGGTGGAGATGACGAGCGATCCGGCCAGTGGCAGGAACCGTCTCAAGTCGAAAGCCATGGTGGCGGTACCTTTCTCACGCGGCGCTTCGCTGCGGCCATGCGTGGATGAGCTTCAAAACGCTGATGCACCCTGCTCAGGGGGCCATGAACCCGTCATGAACCGGCAGCCCGTGCGAATGTTCCACGATGTCGCGGGGGCCTTGCCTTCACCCTCCGGGCGGGCCGTTTCCCCGCCGCCGCAGACGCGGTATCAAGAGGGGCGGGCGACGAGGCCCAGACACGCGAGATGATCCATGTCCTTTCTCAAGTCACTGTTCGGTTGGGGCAAGACCGACGCCGCGGAAGCCGAAGTCGCGGCGAGCGCGCCCGCCGTCGAGCACAAGGGCTTCTCCATCACGGCCGCCCCGTTCCGCAACGAGGGCCAGTTCCAGACGGCCGGCACCATCACCAAGACGGTCGATGGGGAGGTGAAGGAGCACAAGTTCATCCGCGCCGACCGGCACGCCTCGCTGGACGATGCCGTGACCTTCTCGATCGCCAAGGGCCGGCAGATCGTCGACGAGCGCGGAGAGCGTCTGTTCGGCTGATCCGCCTGCGAGGCACTTGAACGCCGCGAAAACAAAAAAGGGCCCGTGAGGGCCCTTTGTCGTGACAGGTGGTCCGAAGACCCGATGTGTGTCAGCGCGTGCCGGTATCGGCAGCCGGCGGTGCTGCCAGCGGACCCGGGCCGGCGCCGAACTTCGGCTTGCGGTCGGGACGCGGCTTCGGCTTGGGGGCGGCAATGAGGCCGTCGCGCTGGGCCTGCTTGCGGGCGGCCTTGCGGGCACGACGGATGGCCTCGGCCTTCTCGCGGTTCTTCCGCTCCGACGGCTTCTCGAACGATTTCCGCTGCTTCATTTCGCGGAAAATGCCCTCGCGCTGCATCTTCTTCTTCAGCACGCGCAAAGCCTGATCGACATTGTTGTCGCGGACGAGAACCTGCATGTCTTCTCCCGGTCGGGTCGTTGGTTGAAAGGGCTCAGGCCGTCTTGGCCGGAGCATCCTTCTTGCGCCAAAGCTGGAAGCCGAATTCGGCAATGCCGTTCTCGATGGCTTCGCGCTTCAGGCCATGGGGTGGTTTCTGGTCACCGCGGATCACGCCGATGCTGGTCCACGGGGCGAATTTGTCAGGCAGCTTGCCGCCCGTATGGTCGGAAGCGAAGCCGTAGAGCTTCTCGTTGCTCCCCGACCGGAACATGAAGAGCCTCGCGCGTTCGGAATTCATCACTCGTCCTCGATCGCCGCGAAGCCGCTGTAAACACCGGCCAAGAAATGCGAACGGAGCCGCGCGATCCGGGGAACGGTGCGGCTCCGAATTTTCAGGCAGTCAACTGGATCTGCCGGGAGCCATGGCGCCCGCGTGTCGATCCGTGCTCCGAAGCGTCGCCGATACATCCACGGCGACGCGCAGGAGCGATGCGAGAAATCAGTCGACAGCCTTCAGGTTGTCGGCCGACGACTTGCCCGAGCGGCGGTCGGCGACGACTTCGAAGGAAATCTTCTGGCCTTCGTTGAGGCCGTAGAGGCCAGCGCGCTCGACGGCGCTGATGTGGACGAACACGTCAGTGCCGCCACCGTCCGGCTGAATGAAGCCGAAGCCCTTCTGGGAGTTGAACCATTTCACGGTTCCGGTCTGCATGGGGTATCCTTTCGCGAAGCGAGCAGAGATCGACGACTCGCGTCACGCACGAGTAGTTCGGGTCACGTTTTCGAAGAGTTTTTGTCAGCGGTGCGCCGATTTACCGGCGCGGGGCCAAAAAAGAACGGCCGAAACGTCGCCATGAGATACGCCGTTCGGCGGGCAATTGCAACAAGGAACTTTGCCGCAGCCTCCCGGGCAGGCCGCCATTCGATCAGAACAATGGATTTGCTCGGCTTTCCTTTGAGCCGCGCCCCTGGGGTCGCCATGCATCCGGCGGTTGCGCCGATCGGACGCGAGCCTGTTGTGCCACCCGGCGAAGGCTGGCTCAATTGGTTTTTCGCACGCGAGACGGAATCACCCATGCCTCGTCCTATCCGCTCGATCGACGCCGCCCCGCGTGGCCAGATGACGGTGCGCATCAGCGCGATGCCGGCGGACACCAACGCCAATGGCGACATTTTCGGCGGCTGGGTGATGGCGCGGATGGACCAGGCCGGCGGCATCGCCGGCGTCGAGCGCGCGCAGGGGCGCGTGGTGACGATCGCCGTCGAGGCCATGACCTTCATCCGCCCGGTGCGGGTGGGGGACGTGCTGGAAGTCTACACCGAGGTGTTTCATGTCGGCCGGACCTCGATGAAGATCCATGTCGAGGCCTGGGCGCAGCGTTTCCGCACGACGGAGCGGGAGAGGGTGACGGAGGCGACTTTCGCCTTCGTCGCCATCGACGAGGATGGCCGTCCGCGGCCTGTCCCGTCGCCTGAGGCCGACGGCGCTAGCCCCAGCGATGGTTGAAGCTGACCGAGATGCGCTCCTCGGCGCTGCGGTTCACCGGAACCTCGTGGCGCACGAAGCTCTCCCAGAGCAGCACGTCGCCGGGCCCGGTCGCCACCGAGACGAAGGTCTGCAACTCGCGGGGCGCCGCGGCCTTGCGCGGCGGATGGGCCATCATGCGGCCGCTGCGGGGATCCTCGAGCTTCAGCGCCGCGGCGCCCTTCGGCATGGTCACATAAAGCGTGCCGGACAGGACGCTGTGCGGATGGATGTGGGACGCATGCGCCCCGCCTTCCGGCAGGACGTTGACCCAGAGCGAGTCGAGGACGAGCTTCTTCCCGCCGAGATCGAGTGCGAGATCCTTGGCGAAGGCGGCGACGTGCCGGTCGAGCTGGCGCGCCAGCGCCTTGAAGACGGGGAACCGCCAGGGCAGGTCATTCAGGGAGGCGTAGCTGGTATAGCCGGGATAGCCGTTCTTGCGGCACCAGCGGATGCCCGCCGCGTCATCCAACGCCAGCGAGCGGCAGGCCTGTTCGAGCTCGTCCAGAAGGCCGTCGTCGCGGTCGATCTCGCCGCGATAGAGCCGGGTCACGAAGAGGTTCTCGATGGTCGCCATCGGGCTGTCTTCGCACCGAAGACAGGGCCTCGCAAGCTGCCGGTTTCGCTCGCTTGCCGGCTGCCTCGCCACCGGCCGGCGGCCGGCCGGGGCGCTTGCCTTGGTCTTGCCCCCGAAACCTGTTATTCGGCCCGACAAGATCGCTGCGAGTCGCGCGCACCATGAGGCCTTTCCGCCTGTTTTCGACATTCCAGTCCCAGCGCGGCCAGACGCTGAAGCGCCTTGTGGGAGAGAGCCTGCGGGCCTATGCGCCGCGCTATGCGCTGGCCTTCGTCTTCATGGCGATCGTCGCGGCCTGCACGGCGTTCAGCGCCTGGATCATGCGGGACCTGATCAACGGCGTGTTCCAGAACCGCGACTTCACCCTCGCGGTCTGGTTCGGCGTGACGGTCTTCTCGATCTTCCTGGTCAAGGGCCTGGCGTCCTATGCCTCCAACGTCATCCTGTCGCGGATCGGCAATGCCATCGTCGCCGCGCAGCAGACGCGTATCTTCAACCACCTGCTCTCCCAGGGCGTCGACTTCTACCAGCAGCACGCCTCCGCCGATCTCGTCACGCGGGTGACGCACAATGCCCAGGCGGCGCGGGACGTGCTGCAGAACATCGTCACCACGGTCGGCCGCGATCTCCTGACGGTTGCCGGCCTGCTGGTCGTGATGATCATCACAGATCCGCTGATGTTCCTCGTCTCCGGCGCCGTCATGCCGGTGGCGGTCTATGGCGTGAACCGGCTGCGGCGGCGGGTGCGCCGGCTGGCGCAGAGCGAATTCACCTCGCTGTCCTCGATGGTCGGCGTCGTCCAGGAGACGGTCCAGGGCGTGCGCATCGTCAAGTCCTTCGGCATGGAGGACCGCATGCAGGCCCGGATGTACGAGACCATCGAGGCGGTCCGCCATCGCGCCGACAAGATCGCGACGCTCGGCGCGCGCACGGCGCCGCTGATGGAAACGCTCGGCGGCCTCGCCATTTCGGCGGCCATCATCTACGGCGCCTGGCGCGTCATCCACCAGGGTGTCGATGCCGGCGCCTTCTTCGCCTTCGTGACGGCGCTGCTGCTCGCCTATGACCCGGCCAAGCGCCTCGCCCGGCTCGGCGTCGAGGTCGAGAAGGGCCTCGTCGGCGTCCGCCTCATGTACGAGCTGCTCGACACCGAGCCGACGCTCAAGGAAAAGCCGGCGGCCCCTCCGCTCGCCATCGGCGCCGGCACCGTCGCCTTCGACCGCGTCACCTTCGGCTATCACGCGGAAGAGCCGGTGCTGCGCGACCTGTCCTTCGTCGCGATGGGGGGCAAGACGACAGCGCTGGTCGGACCCTCGGGCGGCGGCAAGTCGACCATCATCTCCCTCGTCCAGCGCTTCTTCGACGTCCGCAGCGGCGCCATCTCGGTCGACGGACAGGACGTGCGCGACGTCACCTTCGCCTCGCTGCGCGGGGGCATGGCCTTCGTCAGCCAGGACGTCTTCCTGTTCCAGGGCACGGTGCGCGAGAACATCGCGGTCGGCCGTCCCGGCGCCACCGAGGCGGAGATCCACGCCGCGGCCAAGGCCGCCCACGCCCATGACTTCATCCTCGCCCTGCCGGAGGGCTACCAGACGCTGATCGGCGAGCACGGGCAGGGCCTGTCGGGCGGCCAGCGCCAGCGCGTCGCCATCGCCCGCGCCATCCTCAAGGATGCGCCGATCATGCTGCTGGACGAGGCGACCTCGGCGCTCGATTCGGAGAGCGAGTTCGAGGTGCAGCGGGCGCTCGACCGGCTGCTCAGCGGCCGCACGTCCATCGTCATCGCGCACCGCCTCTCGACCATCATGCGCGCCGACAAGATCCTGGTGATCGAGGCGGGCCGCGTCGCCGAGACCGGCACCCATGCCGAACTCATCGCCCGCAACGGGCTCTACGCCCATTACGTCGCGATCCAGTTCGGCGAGCGCGACGACGCGGCCGAATAGGCCGCGCCACATCCGGCCTCAGTCCACCAGTTCCCACACCACCGCGACGGACAGGCGGAACGTCTGGTCGCCGGTCGCAACCGGCGTCGGCGCGGCGGCCGAGAGCGCACGCGCCGACGTGGCGCGCTCCATCGGCGGCGGCACCGGCCCGCCGCGCTCGGTGATGGAGATCACCTTGCCGAGCCGTGCCCCGGCGGCGGCGGCGA
>NZ_JAUYFA010000061.1 GCF_030691135.1 Phreatobacter sp. | reverse complement strand
CCGCCGACGAAGCGCATGCGCGTCCCGGCGCCACCGGTACCGTGGTTCCCGGCTATGTCGCCTGCGTGATGGACGACAATGGCCGACCGGCGCCGGTGGGTGAAGTGGGTAATCTGGCGGTGAAAGGCCCGACCGGCTGCCGCTATCTCGCCGACGAACGCCAGCGCAAATATGTCGTCGATGGCTGGAACGTCACTGGCGACACTTACGTGCAGGATGAGGACGGCTATTTCTGGTACCAGGCGCGCAACGACGACATGATCGTCTCCGCCGGCTACAACATCGCCGGCCCGGAGGTGGAGGCGGCGCTGCTCGCCCATCCCGCCGTCGCCGAGGCCGGCGTCGTCGGCCAGCCCGATCCCGAGCGCGGCATGATCGTCAAGGCCTATGTCGTCCCGAAGCCCGACGTGACGGTCACGCCGGCCCTCGTCGTCGAGCTCCAGGCCTTCGTCAAGGACGAGATCGCGCCCTACAAATATCCCCGCGACATCGCTTTCGTGCCGCAACTGCCGCGCACCGAGACCGGCAAGCTGCAGCGCTTTGCGCTCCGCGAACGCGCCGCCCGCGAGGCCGGCGCCGGACCCGCCACAGAGACCGCCAAGGCCGCCGAATAGACGCGCGCCGGAGACCCGACCATGTCCCATCCGATGAAGCCCGTGATCCCGCTCGCCCTGCCGGACGAGGACGTCCTGCCGGTGACGCTCAACCCCCAGGGCTGGCCGGTGCCGCGCGGCTATGCCAACGGCATGGCCGCCAAGGGCCGCATCATCGTCACCGGTGGCGTCGTCGGCTGGGACGTCATGGGCAATTTCCCCGAGGGCTTCGCCGCCCAGGCGCGCCAGTGCTTCGAGAACATCCGGCTGATTCTGGCCGAGGGCGGGGCGCTGCCGCACCACATCGTCCGGCTGACCTGGTACGTGACCGACGTGGAGGAGTATCAGGCGAACCTCCGCCCGCTCGGCCAGGCCTATCGCGACGTCTTCGGTGCGCACTATCCGGCCATGGCCGTGGTGCAGGTGGTCAGGCTGGTCGAGAAGGCTGCCAAGATCGAGATCGAGGCGACGGCGGTCGTGGCGGAGTAGGGGGCGGAAACAAGGCCCCACCCTTACCCTCCCCTCTGGTGAGGGGAGGGAGACTACCGCGTCGCGGACAGGTCGATATGGCTGGGCCAGGCACAGCCGACGCCTTTTCTGGCGCTGTCATCGTATCGCCGACCCGACGCGATTGGGCTTGGTGCAGAGGTTATTCGTTGGGGCTCGACGCCGTGGTCTCCCTCCCCTCGCCAGAGGGGAGGGTAAGGGTGGGGCATTCCCAACCGCGCCTGCCATCATGCCCGGCCCGGACGCGGAGATGTTCCGCCCACCCCTCTCAGTCGTGGATGCGGATCACCGCCTCGATCTCCACGGTGATCCCCATGGGCAGCGAGCCCATGCCGACGGCGGAGCGGGCGTGCCGGCCACGGTCGCCGAGGACCGCCACCATCAGGTCGGAGAAGCCGTTGATGACACGGGGATGGTCGCCGAAATCCGGCGTGCCGTTGACCATGCCGAGAACTTTGAGGAACTCGACCTTGGAGAGATCGCCGCCGGCCGCCGCCTTGGCGGAGGCGAGGATCTGCAGGCCGACGAGCTTGGCGTGCTCATAGGCCGCCTCCACCGTCACGTCGCCGCCGACCTTGCCGGTATGCAGTGAGCCGTCGGCCTTCCGCGGGCCCTGTCCCGCGAGATAGGCGATGTTGCCGTCGCGCTTGAACGGCACGTAATTGCCGGCCGGCATCGGCGTCGCGGGCAGCGTCAGGCCCAGCTGGGCGAGCTTGTCTTCCGGGGTCATGTCCGTCTCCTCACCTGAGCTTGCCGCGGGCGGCGACGGGGAGGATACCGACGATCGCGTCGCCGCGCACCATCACCACCTCGTCGACCATGTTGACCACCACGCAGACGTGGTTCGGCACGACGCGCACGATGTCGCCGACCTTCGGCCGCTCGTTGCACTTCGACAGGTCGAGGAAGCCGTGTTCCTCGGCGAATTTGGCGATGCGCGCTTCCGGGTGTTCGAGGATCAGGCCATATCCGTCGAGCCCGCCGCCGGGATCGGCGGTCAGCGTCTTCGACCCGGCGTCGAGAATGCCGCGATCGGCGCCGGCGCGGCTCACCACGGTGGAATAGACCGTCAGCGCGCAGTCATCGAGCGTCGCGACACCGACCTCCACCTGCATGCGATCGTTGTAGATATAGGTGCCCGGGCGGTGCTCGGTGGCGCCCTTGAGCTTGCCGACATTTTTCATGTTCGGCGAGCCTCCGGTGGAGATGATCTCAGCGTCGAGGCCTTCGAGCCTGATACCGGCCAGCGCCGTGTCGAGGAATTTCTGCGCTTCCGGCCAGCCGTCCTCGGTCGGGTACATCATGAAGCCCTTGAAGGCGAGGCCGGGCGAGGCGGCGATCAGCTTGGCGAGCTCGATGGCCTCGCCCGGCGTCTCGACGCCGGCGCGCTTGCGGCCCGTATCGCATTCGATGACGACGCCGAGCGGCCGTCCCGCGATGGCCGCCGCCTTCGGCAGGTCGCCGATGACCGTGGCGTTGTCGGCGGCCACCGTGACGGTGGTGCTCTCCAGCAGCCGTCCCAGCCGGTTCATCTTCTCCTCGCCGAGGAGATTGTAGCTGATCAGGATGTCGTCGAGGCCGGCGGCGGCCATGATCTCGGCTTCGCCGATCTTCTGGCAGGTGATGCCCCTGGCGCCGGCGGCGACCTGCAGCTTCGCCAGTTCCGGGCTCTTGTGGGTCTTGATATGCGGCCGGTTGGCGATGCCGGCGGCGTCGCACTGGGCCTGGACGCGGGCGATGTTGGCCTCCACCCGGTCCATGTCGATGACGACGGCCGGCGTGCCGTATTCGCGGGCGATGGTTTCGGCGAGCGGGGTGGCCATGGGCAGGTCCGATCAAACGTGCAGGTAGCGATCCTTCAGGTCGGGACTGGCGAGGAAGTCGCCGCTCGTCCCTTCCCAGACGATCCGGCCCTTCTCCAGGATCAGGTGCCGGTCCGCCAGTTTGACCAGAGCATCGACGTTCTTGTCGATGACCAGGATCGATTGGCCGTCCTGCTTGAGGCGGGCGAGACAGGCCCAGATCTCCGCCCGGATGACCGGGGCGAGGCCTTCCGTCGCCTCGTCGAGCACCAGGAGCTTCGGGTTGGTCATAAGCGCCCGGCCGATGGCCAGCATCTGCTGCTCGCCGCCCGAGAGCTGGTTGCCCATGTTGCGGCGGCGCTCCTTCAGCCGCGGGAAGAATTCATAGACGCGCTCCAGCGTCCAGGCCGCGGTGCGCCGGTCGCGGTTGGCGGCGGTGGCGACGAGGTTCTCCTCGACATCGAGATTGGGGAAGATCTGCCGGCCCTCGGGCACCAGGCCGAGCCCGGCCTTGGCGACCCTGAACGGCGGCTGGCCGGCGAGCGCCACCCCGTCGACGTCGATCGACCCGGCGGAGGGCTTCAGGAGGCCGAAGATCGACTTGATCGTCGTGGTCTTGCCCATGCCGTTGCGGCCGAGCAGCGTGACCACCTCGCCCGTGCCGACCGAGAGCGAGACGCCAAACAGCACCTGGACGTCGCCATAGCCGGATTCGAGGTTCGAGACGCTCAGCATCGGATGTTCCGGGGTTGGGACCTCATGCTCCGCCCTCCATCCGCGCCGCCGCGGCGCGGGCGACGGAGGCCTTGGTCCTGGCCAGCAGCCCCATCAGCACCTCGCGCTCGGTGGGATCGACGTCGGCGAGCAGTTCGCGCACCCAGGCGCCATGCTCGCGCGCCATGCGGGCGAAGTCCTGATGGCCCTTGGCGGTCATGACGATGCGCTGGGCCCGGCCGTCGAGCGCATCCCGGCGCTTCTCGACATAGCCCTGCTCGGCGATGCGGGCGACGAGGCCGGTGACGTTGCCGTTGGTGACCATCATGCGGCGGGAGATGTCGCCGAGCGTCATGCCCTCCGGCGACTTGTCGAGCTGGGCCAGCAGGTCGAAGCGCGGCAGGGTGATCTGGAACCGTTCGGCGAGGCGGCGGCGGATCTCGCGCTCGATCATCGTCGTGCAGGTGAGCAGCCGGAGCCAGAGCCTGAGTTCCGGCCTTGTATCGCCGCTCTGATGCGCCAGGCGCGTCTCGGCGTCGATGGCGAGATCGGGCGCGGTCATCCGAACTCCTCCTCGCCGAGATAGGCCTCGCGGACCGCCGGATCGGCGCGCACCGCCTCGGGGCTGCCGGAGGCGATGACCTGGCCGTAGACCAGCACGGAGATGCGGTCGGCGAGGCGGAAGACGGCGTGCATGTCGTGTTCCACCAGCACCATGGGATAGCGGCCCTTGAGCGCCATCAGCACCGCGACCAGCCGCTCGGTCTCCTCCCGCCCCATGCCGGCCATGGGCTCGTCGAGGAGCAGGAGCTTGGGCTGCGACACCAGCGCCATGGCGATCTCGAGCTGGCGCTTCTCGCCATGCGACAGGCTGGCCGCCGGCAGGGCCGCGCGCGCGGCGAGGCCGACCTCTCCGAGGGCCGCCATGGCGATATCGGTGAGCCGCTTGTCGGCGCCTGCCGACCGGAAGAAGCGGAAGGACGATCCGTCATGGGCCTGTGCGGCGGTCGCGACGTTCTCCAGCACCGTGAAGCCGGGCAGGACCTGGGTGATCTGGAACGAGCGCGTCAGGCCCTTCAGGGCCCTGGCATGGACGGGCAGGGCGGTAACATCGGCGCCGTCGAAGGTCACCGTGCCGGCATCGAGCGCCACCTCGCCGGTGATCTCCGAGATCAGCGTCGTCTTGCCGGCACCGTTCGGGCCGATGATGGCGTGCAACTCGCCGGCGCCGACGTCGAGGCTGACGCCGTCCGTCACTTTCAGCGCGCCATAGGCCTTGTGCAGGTTGGACAGTGAGAGGATAGGCGCTGTCATCGGCCCGTCCCCCGCTCCAGCAGCTTGACGATGCCGCCGCGCGCGAAGATGGCGACCAGTACAACCATGGGTCCGAAGATCACCTTCCAGTGTTGCGTCACCGCGGCGAGCCATTCCTCGATCAGCGTCACGCCGATGGCGCCGATGATCGGGCCGATCAGGGTGCCCATGCCGCCGAGCACCACCATGGCGATGAACTCGCCGGAGCGCTGCCAGGTCATGTAGGCGGGGGCGACGAACATGCCGAGATTGGCGAAAAGCGCGCCGGCCAGGGCGCAGATGGAGCCGGCGATGACATAGGCGGCGAGCCGGTAGCGGAACGGATCGAAGCCGAGCGCCCGCATCCTCCGCTCGTTCTCCTTGGCGCCGCGCAGCACCCGCCCGAAGCGCGAGCCGACGATCGTCTTCAGGAGCACGAAACAGCCGGCGAGCGTGCCGAGCACGACGAAATAGAAGGTGGTGTCGTTGGCGAGGATGCGGGTGCCGAAGACTTCCGAGCGATGGAACATGCGCAGGCCGTCGTCGCCGCCATAGGCCGACAGGCTCGTCGCGGTGAAGAAGGCCATCTGCCCGAAGGCCAGCGTGATCATGATGAAATAGACGCCGCGGGTCTTCAGCGAGATGGCGCCGGTGACGAAGGCGAAGCCGGCGCCGATCAGGATGGCCACCGGGAATGCGATCGCCGCGTCGACGATGTCGTGGGAGAACAGGATCGCCACCGCATAGGCGCCGAGACCGAGAAAGGCCGCATGGCCGAAGGAGACGAGCGCGCCATAGCCGAGGATGAGGTCGAGCGACAGGGCGGCGATTGCCATGATCATGGCGCGGGTGACGAGGCCGAGAATGAAGCGCTCGCCCCAGACGAAGGGCACCAGCGCCAGCAGCGCGAAGACGAGGACGGGCAGCCAGAGCCGGCGCCAGAGCGGCGGCGACGCGGGCAGGGCGGGCGGGGTGACGGGGTTTTCGGCCATGGTTCAGCCCTTGGCCGGGAACAGGCCGGTCGGCCGGAAGAACAGGACCGCCGCCATCAGGATGTAGATCGACATGGAGGCGATCGCCGGGCCGATGGTGCGCGCATCCGACGGCGACAGGCCGGAGAGCCGCAGCAGATCGACCGAGAACGAGCGCAGCAGCGTGTCGACGAGGCCGACCAGCAGGGCGCCGACGAAGGCGCCGCGGATCGAGCCGATGCCGCCGATGACGATGACGACGAAGGCGAGGATCAGGAGGTTGTCACCCATGCCCGGCTCGACCGAGAAAACCGGGGCGGCCATCGAACCGGCGAAACCGGCGAGCATGGCGCCGAAGCCGAAGACGATCATGAACAGGCGGCGGATGTCGACGCCGAGCGCCGAGACCATCGGCGCATTGCTGGCGCCCGCCCGGATCAGCATGCCGACACGCGTCTTGGCGACGATCAGATAGAGCCCGAGCGCCACAGCCAGCCCCGAGCCGATGATGGCGAGGCGCCAGACCGGATAGAGCACGCCGTCGGCGATGCGGATCGTGCCGGACAGCGAGTCGGGGATCGGCACCTGCAGCGGCGCCGCGCCCCAGACGATCTTGACGCCCTCGTTGAGGAACAGGATCAGCCCGAAGGTCGCCAGAACCTGTTCGAGATGGTCGCGGTCGTAGAGATGGCGCATCACCACGACCTCCAGCAGCAGGCCGAAGGCGAGGGCGCTGATCAGGGCGAGGGCGATGCCGATGAAGAAGTTGCCGGTCCAGGCGACGAACATGGCGGCGAGATAGGCTCCCAGCATGTACTGGACGCCGTGGGCGAGGTTGATGAAGTCCATCACGCCGAAGACCAGCGTCAGGCCGGCGGCGATGAGGAACAGCAGCACGCCGAGCTGCAGCCCGTTCAGCGTCTGGATGATGAGGAGCGTGGAGGACATCGCGGTCCGATCGGAAACCCTCTCCCCTCACGGGAGAGGATGGCGCCGTGAGGCGCCGGGTGAGGGCAGGCGGACCTGTGGCGGTCCGCGGAACAGAATGCTCGCAGGGGCGGCGCCTTGCGGCCCCTCACCCGACAGTTCGCGCTGCGACCCCCTCCCGCGAGGGGAGAGGGTCGCGATGCGGGCGGCTCACCAGCGCATTGGGCACTGGGCGGCGTAGACGTCGGTGTAGTTCTCGAAGATCCGCTCCACGATCTCGGTCTGGAACTTGCCGTCCGGCCGCTTGGCGGCGCGCACGGTGTAGAAGTCCTGGATCGGATAGTGGTTGTTGGCGAAGCGGAAGCGGCCGCGCAGCGAGGTGAAGTCGGCCTTGCGCAGCGCCGTGCGGACCGCGGCACGGTCCGTCAGGTTGCCGCCGGTGGCGACCACCGCGCTGTTGATCAGCATGGCCGCATCATAGGCCTGCATGGCGTAGGAGCCCGGCACCGAACCGAAGGCTGCCTCGTAGTCGGCGACGAACTTCTTGTTCTGCGGATTGTCCATGTTCGGCGCCCAGGTCATGCCGGCGAGCATGCCGAGGGCCGCATCCTGCTGGGCCGGCAGCGTCGATTCGTCGACGGTGAAGGCCGAGAGGAAGGGCACACGCTGGGTGAGGCCGGCCTGGCCGTACTGGCGCACCAGGTTCACGCCCATGCCGCCGGGCATGAAGGTGAACAGGGCATCGGCTCCCGAGGCGCCGATGCGGGCGAGCTCCGCCGAGAAGTCGAGATGGCCGAGGGGGGTATAGACCTCGTCGACGATCTGGCCGCGGAAATGCCGCTTGAAGCCGGCCATGGCGTCGCGCCCGGCCTGGTAGTTCGGGGTGAGCAGGAACACCTTCTGCATGCCCCGCCGCTGCGCATAGGCGCCGAGCACCTCGTGCACCTGGTCGTTCTGGTAGGAGGTGACGAAGAAGTTCTCGTGGCAGCCGCGGCCGGCATAGCTCGACGGGCCGGCATTGGCGCTGATCAGGAAGGCGCGCGGCGAATTGACCACCGGTGCGTGGATCGCCTGCAGGATGTTGGAGAAGATCGGGCCGACGACGAAGTCGACGCGGTCGCGGTCGATCATCGCCTGGACTCGCTGCAAGGCGACATCCGGCTTCAGTTCGTCGTCGACGACGATGACCTGGACATCGCGGCCACCCATCTTTCCGCCGAGCTGGCGGACGGCGAGCTGCAGCCCGTCACGCGCCTGCTGACCGAGAACGGCGGCGGGACCGGACAGGGTCTGGATCACCCCGATACGGATCGGCTCCTGAGCCTGGGCCTGGGCGACGCCGGCGAGCGTGGCCGCTCCCAGCGCCAGAGAGAGAAGGATGCGCTTCATCGAAAACCTCCCACCCCGAGTCGTGCTCGGGTCGAAGACCGCTCCCGGGCTTGTCCGTGGTCGCAGCCAATGCGAAGGCATTATCAACGTGGATTTTTCCCGAACAACCCCACCCGTCAAAAATATTTTAAGTGTAAAATAAATCGGCAGGAGACCGGCATGTTGCTCACCGATCATGCAGACGGCAAGCCGCGGTGCTGGTGGCCCGGCCACGATCCGCTCTATGTCGCCTATCACGACACCGACTGGGGCGTGCCCGAGCGCGACGATCGCGCCCTGTTCGAGAAACTGATCCTCGACGGATTCCAGGCCGGCCTGTCCTGGATCACCATCCTGCGCAAGCGCGAGCATTTCCGGACGGTCTTCGACGGCTTCCGGCCGGATGTCGTCGCCGGCTACGGAGCGGCCAAGGTAGCCGCCCTGATGGAGGACCCCGGCATCATCCGCAACCGCGCGAAGATCGTCGGCACGGTGAAGGCGGCCGGCATCTATTGCGACATGATGGGCCGCGGTGAAGGCTTCTCCGACTATCTCTGGGACTTCGTCGATGGCCGGCCGCTGCAGCCGGACCACCGCGACCGCAGCCAGGTGCCGACCGAGACCGCGGTGGCGCAGAAGCTGTCGAAGGATCTGAAGGCCCGCGGGTTCAGCTTCGTCGGTCCGACCATCGTCTATGCCTTCATGCAGGCGGTGGGCATGACCAACGACCACATGGTCGGCTGCTTCCGCCACGCGGAGGTCAAGGCGCTGGCTTCTGGTTGAAACCCTGCGTCATGCCCGGGCCAAGCCCGCGCAAGACGGCACGGGCGGCGCTACAGCCTCCGGGCGTCCTCACTCACCCCGCGTGCAGATGCGCGCGATCTCGCCGACGCGGGCGCGCTCCGTCGCGCTCAACTGGCCCGACAGCGCCTGGCCCCAGAGATTGTCGCGCTTGAGCCGGTCCGCCGTGCATTCGCACGCCTCGCGGCAGAGATCCGGTTCCTGGCCGTTGCTGACGCAGGTCCGCATGCAGGCCTCGACGAAGGGCCGCGTCTGCGGGTCGCCGACCAGCGGGCCGCGGTGGACGGCAGCCGGAAAGAGCCAGATCCAGGCCGAGAGCAGGGCGATGAACAGCGGCTGATGGACGAGATAGATCGGCAGGGAATGGCGCCCCATCGTGGCCAGCAGCGCCGCCGGGCGGCCGCCCGCGCCGATCGCCGCGAGCCGCTCCTCGCCGATGAGGGCGAGCCCTGCCCGCGCCGCCACGATCCCGCCGAGGACGCAGCCGAACCAGGGGAACAGCGGCACGAAGTCGCCGGAGCGGATGGGCCGGTCGCTGAGGCCGAGCCAGAGCATCAGGTCGGTGTCGAGAACGGGGTGGCCGACGAGCGCGGGCAGCGCGAAGGCGGTGATGGCGCCCCCGGCCACCGCCAGCGTCGGCAGCGCGAGAAAGGGCAGGGCGAGGACGCTCGCCACGGCGATGTGATGCAGGATCCCGAAGAACACATAGGTGTCCGGCATGAAGAGATAGGTGCCGGCCGTCACCAGCACCGCCGCGCCGGCCACCAGGGCGAGCCGCCGCAGATAGCCGTCGCGGTCGAAGCCCTGACGCGTCGCCAGTACCAGACTGGCTCCGACCAGCGCCAGGAACGAGCCGGCGATGGCGTGGGCGAACCAGCGCCAGCCGGCATGGGCGACGATGTCGGTCTCGATCAGCCGGAAGAAGGAGAGGTCCCAGGCAAAGTGATAGACGAACATCGCGACCAGCGCCGCGCCGCGGGCGATGTCGACCAGCGCGATGCGCGGGCGGCGCGGTCCGGCTTCGGGAGGTGGCGGAAGGCGTGCCATGTCGGCGATGGTCATGCGGCATCCTTCGGCCAGGGCCCGCGCCGGGCGCAGGCAGGGTCAACCCCGTTATCCCCTCGGCGTTCCCACGTCCACCGGCGCGCCGTCCCCGCTCGCGCCATGCTGCTGCCAAAACCCGGCTTGCCGGCGACGGGCGAAGCAGGCAGGAAAGGCCATGGTCACCCGCTCCCCGTCCCCGCGCCAGCGTCCGCCACGCGCCTGGCAACGCATGCTCTCCGGCCGCAGGCTCGACCTGCTGGATCCCTCGCCGCTCGATGTCGAGATCGAGGACATCGCCCATGGCCTGGCGCGCGTCGCCCGCTGGAACGGCCAGACCACCGGCCCTCACGTCTTTTCCGTTGCCCAGCACTGCCTGCTCGTGGAGGAGATCGCGGTGCGGCTGCAGCCCGGCCTGGAGACGCGCTGGCGGCTCGCCGTGCTGCTGCACGACGCGCCCGAATATGTCATCGGCGACATGATCTCGCCGTTCAAGGCGGTGATCGGCGGCGACTACAAGACGGTCGAGGCGCGCCTGATGGCGGCCATCCACATCCGTTTCGGGCTGCCGGCGACGGCCCCGGCCGCCATTTCCACCCTGACCAAGCGGGCCGACCATGTCGCCGCCTTCCTCGAGGCGACCCAACTCGCCGGCTTCGGGCACGAAGAGGCGACCGCGATCTTCGGCGCGCCGAACGGCGTCTTCGGCGGCGCCAAGGGCGTCCCGCCGGTTCTGGTGCCGATGGATTCGGACAGTGCCAAGGCCGCCTATCTCGCGAGGTTCGCGGCGCTCGCCTCCTGAGAGAATTCCGACGGCCGCGTGCGACCCGTTGTCTGCCGCTCCGATCTGCCGCATCGTCTCGTCATCGATCCCGCGCTATCAGGCAAGAAGCCGTTGCGGGCGCCAGGAGGGCACGTCCATGCAGGTTCACGTCTGTTCGCTGTCCCGCCTCTCCGCGACCGTCGAAGCGTCCGGCGCGCGCCACGTGGTGACGCTGATCAACGAGGGCACCGCCGTCGATCGGCCGGCAGCGGTCGCGGCGAACGATCACCTCTTCCTCGGCATGAACGACATCGTCGCGCCGATGGAGGGCTATGTCGTGCCCGCCGATGCCCATGTCGAGCGGCTGCTCGGCTTCGTCGGCGGCTGGTGGCGCACCCACGGCGCGCAGAGCCCGCTCGTGGTCCATTGCTGGGCTGGCATCAGCCGCTCCACCGCCGCCGCCTTCATCACCGCCTGCGCCATCAATCCCGCCGACGACGAGGAGGCGCTCGCCGCCGAGCTGCGGCGGCTCAGCCCCAGCGCCACTCCCAACCTGCGTCTCGTCACCATCGCCGACCGCATGCTCGCCCGCGATGGCCGGATGGTCTCCGCCATCGAGGGAATCGGCCGCGGCCGCGATGCCTATGAGGGCGAGCCCTTCGCACTTCGTCTCGGCCGCTGACCATATTGCTGCGGTTGCATCAACCTGATCGCAACATCCTGAAGTCACAATCGCCGCCGCGGACGCCATCGGTCCGAAACCTTGAGGTCGCATTGGGCTGACGTCGCCAGCGCATGCCGCGTCGGCGCAATGATGTTTTCGGCCATCAGGGGGCCGCAGCGCATGGATTTCTTCTTCTTCTTCGCCATCCTCGCCATCGCGATCGTCGTCGGCCTGCCCATTCTCGCCATCACCGCCTTCATCAGGGCCGGCGACGCCAGGCGGCGGCTCGACGGCGTCGAAACGCGGCTGGGACAGGCGGAGACCGAACTCCGCCTCCTGCGGGCGGGCCTCGCCTCCGGGACCGCCTTCGTCGCCCGTCCCCAGGCCGCGGACGGGTTCGCCCGGCAACCCTCGCCGGCGCCGCCCTCGCCGGCGCCGCCCTTGCCGGCGCAACCCTACGAGGCGCCCGCCTTCGCGGTGCAGCCGCTGCCGCCGCTGACGCGCTCCGTGCCCGCCGTCGCCAGCACGCGCCCGCTGGAGGCCATCGATCCGATCGAGGCGCCCGCCGCGGCGCCGGTACCCCCGCCGCCGCCCGGCCTCGGCGGCTTCGAGGAGACCATCGGCTCGCGCTGGGCGGTCTGGGTCGGCGCCATCGCTCTCGGCCTCGGCGGCATCTTCCTCGTCCGCTATTCGATTGAACAGGGCCTCGTCGGCCCCGGCCTGCGCATCGCCCTCGGCTTCCTCTTCTCGCTGGCGCTGCTGGCCGGCGGCGAATGGCTGCGCCGCAACGACAAGGGTCTGCCCACCCTGCCGGTTGCCGACATTCCCTCGGCGCTGACCGGCGTCGGCGCGGTGGCCGCCTTCGCCACTATCTATGCCGCCCATGCGCTTTACGACTTCATCGGCCCGGCCCCGACCTTCATCGCGCTTGGCGCGGTCGGTCTCGGAACGCTCGTTCTCGCCGGCGTCCACGGCCCGCTGCTCGGCGCCATCGGCCTGGTCGCGGCCTTCGCCGCGCCCTTCCTGGTCACCGCCAGCGACCCGAACCCCTTCGTCTTCCCGATCTATGCGGCGGTCATCACCGCGGCCTGTTTCGCGCTCGCCTGGATCCGCGACTGGCCCTGGCTGCGCTACGTTGCGACCTCGTTCGCCGTTTCGCTCGGCGCCCTGACGCTGTTCGTCACCTCCGGCGGGGCCTATCCGAGCCTCGTCCAGGCGCTGGCGGGCCTCGTCACCGCGGCGCTCTTCGTCGTCCCCGGCATCCGCTTCGCCCCGGCGCGCGAAAAGGGCGCCGATGTCGGAGCTGTCGGCATTCTCGGCGCCTTCGCCTTCCTCGGCCTTCTCGCAGTCATGGAGAGCCGCCAGGACATGGCGGCCGTCGGGCTGTTCCTCGCCGTCGCGCTCGCTGTCCTCGCTCTGGTCTGGCGCGCCCCCTCGGTCGCTCCGGCAGCCCCCGTCACCGGTCTCTTCGCACTTCTCGTCCTGCTCGGCTGGGCGGTGGGTGTCAGGCCCACGACCCTCGTCGATCCGCTCGGCGTGCCGCCCGACTTTCCCGACATCCTCGCGCGCATCGTCTGGACCGGTCTCGCCGTCGCGCTGGTCTTCGGCATCGGCCCGGCGTTCCTCGCCGTCTGGCGTCGCCAGCGCGAGGCCTGGGTGGTGCTGACCCTCGCCATGACCTCAATCGTCATGCCGCTGGCCGTCCTCGCCATCGTCTATGGCAAGGTCGAGGGCTTCGTCATCTCGCCGCGCTTCGCCGCGCTCGCCATGGTGCTCGCCGCGACATTCGGTGCGGCCACCGAGGCGGCGCATCGCCTGCGATCGGGCCGGCGGCCGGGCCTCGCCTCGGCCTCGGCGCTCTATGCCATCGGCGCCCTGGCGGCCCTCGCCTTCGCCCTGACGCTGCTGCTCGAACGCGCCTGGCTCACCCTCGCGCTCGCCGCGATGATCGCCGGCATCGCCTGGGTCTACACGTTCCGGCCGCTGCCGCATCTGCGCTGGACGGCGGCGCTGGCCGGCTGCGCCGTCCTCCTGCGCGTCATCTGGGACCCGGCGATCAACGGCATCGATGTCGGCGACATGGTGATCCTCAACTGGCTGCTCCCGGGTTACGGTCTTCCCGCGCTCAGCGCCGTGGCGGCGGCCCTGTTGCTGCGCCGGCGGCGTGGCGAGGACGCCCCGGTCCGCACCCTCGAGGCCCTCGCCATGGTCTTCGCGGCGCTGCTGGTGATCGTCCAGGTCCGCCACGCCTTCGGCGCTCACGGCATCCGCCTCTTCGCCGCGCCCATGCAGTTCCCCGAGGCGGCGACCCATACCGTGACCATGCTCGCCTTCGGCCTCGGCCTGTCGCGCCTCGCGGCCATCCGCACCGGCGCCTTCTGGGACAATGCGGTCCTCGTCCTCCGCTTCGCCTCCTGGGCCTGGATCGCGGTGGTCATGGGCTTCGCCTTCAATCCCTGGATCACCGGCGGCTATGTCGGCCCGCACCCGATCGTCAACTGGGCCCTGCTCGGCTACGGGCTCGGCGCCGTGCTGGCCGTCCTGGCGGCGGTCATGGAACGGCGCGCCGGCCGCATTGTCGAATGCCGCGTCATGGGCCTCTTCGGCCTCGCCATGCTGGTCAACTATCTCAACATTACCGTGGCGATGCTCGCCCGTGGCGAGGTCTCGTTCTGGAATATCGGCGATGGCGAACTCTACGCCTATTCCGCCGTCTGGCTCGTCGTCGGCATCGCCCTGCTCGCCGCCGGTGCCGCCTTCGGCAGCCGCACATTCCGCCTCGCCTCGGCCGCCATGGTGGCTCTCGCCGTGCTGAAGGTCTTCCTCGTCGACATGGCCGGGCTGACCGGCCTGTGGCGGGCGCTGTCCTTCATCGGCCTCGGCCTGGTGCTGCTGGTCGTCGGGCGGGTCTACCAGCGGGTTCTGGGCATCGCCCAGGCGCGCAGCGGGGCCGCGCCTCCGCCGGCTGCGTGAGACCCTAGAGGCTGGCGAGGCCGGCCTTGCCACCTTCGGTGCCGAAGGCGACCGCCTTGCCGTCGGCGCGCCAGGCGAGCGCCGTCACGGCGTCGCCGTCCGGCTCGCGCATCAGGATCTCCGCCCCGTCCTCGATGCGGCAGAGCAGGATGAGGCCGTCGGCGAACCCCGTGGCGATCACCGGGGCGGCGGGGTGGCCGGCCACCTGCGTCACCTTGATGCCGGCCTTGGCGGCGGGGGCGATCATGGTCGGGGTCGCGCCCATCGGGCCGTTCTTGCCGGAGAAGGGCCAGAGGATGGCCTCGGCGGCCCCGGAGGTCGCGAGGAACTTGCCGCCCTGCGACCACGAGAAGGAGCGCACCTTGCCGGGATAGCCTGACATGCGCATGTGCTGGCCGTCCTCGAGCCGCCAGCCGTGCAACTGGGCATCCTGCATCGTGGTGACGACGAAGCGCTGGTCGGCGCTGACGGTGACGCCGAGATGTGAGCCCTTCCATTCGAGCTTCACGGGGTCACCCTGGACGTTCGGATACCAGAGCGTCGCGCCGTTGTAGTGGGCGATGGCGAGCCGCAGCCCCTTGGTAAAGAAAGCGATGCCGCCCGCCGCCGAGGGCAGCGACAGGGTCATCGGCTCGCCTTTCGCCTGGGCGACGAAGACCTTGCGGCCCGCGCTCCAGGCGATGGCGCCGTTCGGGCCGAGCGCGACCCTGTCGATCCAGGTGCCGCCGCTGTCATGGATGCGGCGCAGGTCTCCCCTGCGATCCATGGCGAGGACGCGGCCGTCGTCGCCGCCGGTCAGCAGCACCGTGCCGTCACAGGCGGCGTCGAGAATGCCACCGTCGTGGAGGGGCACCCGCCGGTCTGCCTCGCCGGCGATGACGATCTCGCCGGAGGCGAGGACGAGCACCGCATCGGCGCCGAGAAAATGGGCGGAGAGCACCGTTTCGCCGGCATCGATCGGGCGGATGCGTTCACGGATGGAGGGGCGCTGCGTCTCGGTCGTCATGGCCCTTTGCTAGCCCAAGGTCCCGCGGAAGGCGAGGGGGAACAGCGGATGGCGCGCCGCACCCCTTTGACATCGGTCCCGGGCTGGTCCATGCCAACGCCCGATTTTCGAGGAGATGTCCCTTGGCCAGCGGAACCCCGACACAGGTCGCTCCGACGCTCGGTTACGACGCGATCCAGGACCTCTCGCGGGCGGTTCCGTTCCGGCCGCGCCTGTCGCGGCTGATCTTCCTGCGCCACGGCGAGACCGAGGGTAACCGCAAGGGCATCTACCAGTTCCCCGACACGCCTCTGAACCCGGCGGGTGAGGCGCAGGCCGCCGAGGCCGCCTCCATCCTGGCGCTGGCCTCCATCACCCGCGTCGCCGCCAGCCCGATGATGCGCGCATGGCGCACCGCCGCCATCGTCACCGACGGCCGCGACATCACGCCCGAGCCGGACGCAGCCCTGCAGGAGCGCATGTATATGGGCCTGTTCGGCACCCCGGTCGGCACGCTCAACTGGCGTGTCGATCCGCCGGCCTGCGAGAGCCTGGCGACCTTCGTCCACCGCACCGGTCATGCCCTGTCGCGCTGGACGGCGCTGGAGGACGATCCGGAGGGCGACCTGCTGATCGTCGCCCATGGCGGCGTGCTGCTGGTCCTCGCCGCCCTGACCGGGGTCGATGTCCACACCGAACTGCGCCGCAACGCGACGCCGATCCTGTTCTCGCGCACCACCGGCGGCTGGGAAGCGACCGCCGCGGGCTGATCACCCGCCGAATTCGGCCTTCACCTTCGCCGTGTGCTCCCCGAGCGCCGGCACCGGGCCGAACTGCGGGATGGTCCCGTCATGGAGCGCGCCCGGGGCGAGCATGCGCTTGCGGCCGGCGGGGGTCTCCACCTCGATATAGCGGTTCTGCGGGTGGATCTTCAGGTCGTCGAGCGAGGACACCCGGCCATAGGCGACCCTGGCCGCTTCCAATCGCTCCACGACCGCCTCGCGCGGATGCTGCGCGAAGGCGGCGAGGATGAGCGCATCGAGCGCCGGGCGGTTGGCGACGCGCTTGACGTTGGCGTCGAAGCGCGGGTCGGTGGCGATGGTGGCATTGTCCAGCACGTTCTCGCAGAGCGAGACCCATTCCCGTTCGTTCTGGATGGAGAAGAGGATCGCCTTGCCGTCGGCGCAGGGGTAGGCGCCATAGGGCGCGATCGTCGGGTGGTTGAGGCCCGAACGCGGCGGATAGATGCCGCCATAGGCATACTGGAGATAGGGCACGTTCATCCAGTCGGCGAGCGCGTGGTAGAGCGACACCGCGATGTGCCGGCCCTCTCCGGTGATCGAGCGGCCGATGAGGGCCTGCAGGATGGCCTGGTAGGCGGTCATGCCGGCAGCGATGTCGCAGACCGAAACGCCGACGCGCGCCCGGCTCTCGCCCTCGCCGGTGATCTCCGACAGGCCCGACTCGGCCTGCACCAGCAGGTCATAGGCCTTGAGGTGCTGCCAGGGACCCTCCTCGCCATAGCCGGAGATGGAACAGGTGATGAGGCGTGGGTGGCGCCGGCGCAGCGTCTCCATGTCGAAGCCGATGCGCTTCAGCGCGCCGGGTGCGAGGTTCTGGATGAAAACGTCGGCCTTGGCGACCATGGCCGCCAGCACCGCCTGGTCGCCACCATCCTTGAGGTCGAGGACGACCGATTCCTTGCCCCGGTTGAGCCAAACGAAATAGGCGCTCTCGCCGTCCACTGCCTTGTCGTAGCGGCGGGCGAAGTCGCCCTCCTCGCGCTCGATCTTGATGACGCGGGCCCCGGCATCGGCGAGGCGTGAGGCGGCATAGGGCGCCGCCACCGCCTGTTCGACGGAGACGACGAGAAGGCCGGCGAGATCGGTCTGGGACGACATGGGGGCGGGCTCACACGAGGGTCGGGCCCTCTCCATAGAGACAGCCTGGCCGTCCGGTCCAGAGCCCCTGCCGGGGAGCAGGCCTGAGCCTGTCGTCAGGAGGCCAGCGCCCGGTCCACCGCCTCGCGCTCGGTCTCGATGACGGTGATATAGGCGAGGAAGGCGCTGTCCGGCATGGTGCGGCCCTGCTCGATGTCGCGGAGGCGCGCGACGTTGATCCGGTAGCGCTCGGCGAATTCCGGCTGGCTGAGGCCGAGCGACTGGCGCAGCAGCCGGACGCGCCGGCCCGCAACACCGCGGTCGAGTTCCTCGTCGGTGGAGGGCGGGTTGTCCGGGTCGTCGATGGCGTTCTGTTCGATCTCCTCCGGCGTCATGGCGTCGAGGCGGGCGCGCGTTTCGGCGGACAGCCGCGGCGGATTGCTCGGGTCGATGATCAGCCTAGCCTTGACCATAACGTCTCGCCTCTGTCCGGTTGGCGCGCCGTGCCGAGATGATCCAGTGGATCGCGCCACGTCGCGTGTAGACCACCGTCATCAGACGGCCGTCGAGCATCCCGACCGTTTTCCTGCGGTCCTCCCCGTCTCCCGGCCGCGTGACGTCAACGTCGATCCTTGCCGGATCTGCGAAAACGTCGACGGCCTCGGGAAAGCTGAAGCCATGCTTCTTCAGGTTTGAAGAAGCCTTCCCATCATGCCAGTCGAAGTCGAGCGACGACGCCATAAGCTATCATACGGAAAATCCGCACGATACGCAATCATGACGTGTATCGCGCCCTCTGTCTCACCTCTGCCCGTCGCGCTTCGCAATCTGGTCCTGCGTCAGCCCGCCCATGCGCGGATGTGGCCGGCCGCCAGTGGTCATGGCCAGCGCGAAGAGGATCTCGTCGGGGCGTGGTGAGTCCTGCACCATCAGCGTCACGCCGTCGAAATGCGAGCGCACGTAAGCCGCATTGCGGTGGTGGATCGGCACGTCGAGGATGGCGCCCAGCGGCCCGACCTTGGTCATCGAGGGCACGATGGCCAGCGCCTCGCCGAGCAGTTCGCGCATGGCATAGCCGCCTGGCACATGCCACAGCGCGCCGTGCTCGAGTTCGCCCGCCGAGCCGATCAGTGAGCCCTTGCCATAGGCCTCGATGGCAGCCGTGTCGCCGCCCAGCGCGTTCAGCAGCTTGGTCGCGCATTCGAGGCCGAGCGGCTTCAGGTCGTCCATCATCGGCTGGATGTCCTCGACATAGCGGCCGGCATAGGGGTTCTTCAGCACGGCGGCGATCCAGCCCTTGAGGATCGGCCTATCGAGCTTCGGCCCGCCGTCGTGGCGGACCTCCTCGACGCCGACGACGATCTTCCTGACGTCGATGGTCATGGTTTCATCTCCCTGAGGCTGCGTGTCTGTCCGAGGATGCGGGCTTCGCCCCTGAGCATCAGTGCCGCATCGAAAATCAGGCCGCGCCGGCGGAACTGCTCGGCGCGCGCCCGTCCGGCGTCGAGAGCGGCCGCGATCTGCGGCGCGGCCAGCGGGCCGACGGCGGTCGTCACCAGGCGCTCGCCGAGGTCGCTGTCGGGGTCGAGCTCGCAGGCCGGACTGCGGCTGATCAGCGGGTCGTCGATATCGACGGCATTGGCGATCAGCGTCGCGGCGACATCGGCCGTGGCGGCGTCGCGGGCGAGGACCGTGACGGAATCGGCGATGCCGAGTGAGAACGAGCGCCCCTGCGCGCCGGAGGTGGCGATGCCGCCGATCCCGTCCCGCTCCGTGAGGGTGATGCGGCCGTTGAGTGCGGGAACGGCGCCGTGCGCGAAGTCGGCTGCCACCGCAACGTCCATCGTCTCGCCTTCGGTCAGGTGGATGGCGATGTCGCCGCCGTCATTGACGAAGGCGCGGTCGAGCGGGGCCGCCTTCACCATCGTCTCCATCAACTCGTCGGCCACCGCGCCGGCCACCGCCGCCATCGGCGTCACGAACAGGCCGGCAAAGGGCCGGCAGGCCGCCACCATGCGGCGGGCCACCGGCGTTTCCACCAGCGGGCGATCGGCGATGGGCCGCCGTAATTCGGTGAGCTCGCCGGCGAGCTCCGGCAGGATTGCGCCGAACCGTGTGACCACCGCCTCATAGGCCTCGCGCACCGCGCTCGTCGCGCCCCAGGCCCTGAGCACGACGTCGATCGGCCCCTGCTGCAGATGCAGCCGGTCGCCGTCGAGGCGCTGGACAGTCGGCGCGTCCCACATGGTCAGCCGATCCGGCCGAGCAGGGCGAGCAGCGTCTCGGCTTCCTCCGCCGACAGCGGCTCGAGGGTGCGCGCCGACACGTCGGGGCCGCGCGCCTTCATTGCTTCCACGGTCTCACGGCCTATGGCGGTGAGTTCGAGGAGGACGAGGCGCGCATCGTTCGGATCGACCGAAGGCGAGACGAGGCCGCGTTTGGCAAGCCGCCCCGCCACCCCGAACATCGTCGCCGGATCGATGCCGACCAGGCGGCCCAGCTGGTTCTGCGAGGTGGGACCGAGGTCATGCAGCTTGGCGAGCGCGGCATATTGCACCGGCGTCACGTCCAGCCCGTCCATCACCTGCTCGAAAATAGCACTGGCGCGTTGATGGGCGCGCCGGACCAGGAAGCCGATCTGGTCTTCGAGGACATAGGGTCTCTCCGGCGGCGTCTCGCCGGCGCGCTTCGCTCGCTTCGCCGTCATGGACGCCTCTCCGGGAAGGGCCACGGGTTGCCGTCGATCCAGCCGTCGATCCGTGCCTGCGGGGCGACGTCGCGCAGGATGTCGTCGATGGAGACGACGTCGTCCATATGCCCGCCGAGCTGCTCGTAGAGCGCCCGCGGCAGGGTGAACTCGATCGGCGCGACGATGGCCGGAGTCGGCACATAGCCGAACGCGTTCTTCGGCAGTTTCGTCACATCGGCCATGACGGTGATGCCGCCGCCTGGCCACAGATAGACCGGCGCGCCGCCCATGGTGACCTTCGTCTGCCCGGCGGCGACGGACCGGGTGAGCAGCACCGGGTTTTCGGTGACGCCGGCCCGGAGGCTTCCGCCCGCCCCCGCCATGAACAGCACGGTGCAGAGCGAGGGCTCGCAGTTCTCGCCGATGCGGTCGACCACCTTCATCACCGCCTCCGGGATCGGGGCGGGCACCGGCACGAGGTTCTCGTCCAGGACGCAATAGAGGAAATGCTCGCCGGTGGTGGAGGTCATGAGGAGGCGCAGGCCCGGCCAGGCCGTCTCGGGATCGATCTTCTGGATGATCGACAGCGGGTCCTCGATGTCGGTGCCGCCCCAGCCGATGCCGGGATTGGCGACCTGGAAATAGCGGCCGGGCGTCGACTTGCGCCCGCGCACGCGGATGCCGGCGGCCCGCATGTCCAGCACCTTGCCGGCCTGGTGCTCGGTCAGCACGCCGGTGATGTGGTCATCGACGACGATGACCTCGTCGACATGGCCGAGCCATTGCTTGGCGAAGATGCCGACGGTCGCCGAGCCGCAGCCCACCCGCATGCGCTGCTCGGGCTTGCCGTCGACGATGGGGGCCTGGTTCGCTGCGACCACCACCTCATGGCCGCCGTCGATCACCATGGTCACGGGCTCGCCAGCGCAGAGCTTGAGCATCGTGTCGCAAGTGACATTGCCCTCCTTCTTCGAGCCGCCGGTGAGATGGCGTACGCCGCCGATGGAGAGCATCTGGCTGCCATATTCGGCCGTCGTGACATGGCCGACCTGCTCGCCGCCGACGCGGATCGGCGCCGCTTCGGGCCCGAGATGGCGGTCGGTGTCGATCTTCACCTTGACGCCGCAATAGCTGAAGATGCCCTCGGTCACGACGGTGACGGTGTCGACGCCCTCGTGCACCGCCGAGACGATGAAGGGGGCCGGCTTGTAGTCGGGATAGGTGGTACCCGCGCCGATGGCGGTGACGAAGGTGCGTTGGGGATCCAGCGCCTGGCCATCCCAGTCATTCGTGCCGAAGGGGACCATCTTGCCGCCGTCCTCGACGGTCTTCGCCAGCAGCACGACCGGGTCGGTGCGCACCAGCTGGCCGTTCTCGTTGGCATAGCGCGAACAGGCGCCCGCCCGCCCCGGCCGGATGCGGCAGAGCACCGGGCAGGCGTCGCATCGCAGGATGCCGTCGCCCTCGTCGGCGCCGAACTTCTTCGAGCGTGCCGCGAGCGAGAGATGGTCAGTGGCGGTCATGGCGACCTCCTGGGATGGGGTATCGGGCGTGGTCGTGGGGTTCTTTTTGAATCGAAGTCCCCACCCTTACCCTCCCCGCTCGCGCGGGGAGGGGGACCACGGCGTCGCGAATTGTTTGAACCGTATGCGCCTGGCCCAGCCAACGAGACGAAGGCGGAACGTCGAAGTCCCCCTCCCCGCGCAGCGGGGAGGGTGCGGGTGGGGCATGGACCCGAAGCGCTGGGAAAGCCGCCCTCATTCCGCCGCCTCCCGCCCCTGCATCGCCGCCCAAAGCCGGTGCGGCAGCACGGGCACCTCGGTCATCCGCACGCCGACCGCGTGACGGATCGCCCCGAGAATGGCCGGGGCGGTGGCCACCAGCGCCGGTTCGCCGACGCCCTTGGCGCCGAACGGCCCCTCGGGCTCCGTATCCTCGACCAGATGGATGGTGATCTCCGGCATGTCGCCCGCCGTGGGGATCAGGTAGTCGTGCAGGTTCTCGGTGCGGCCGGGGAGATATTCCTCCATCAGCGCCAGACCCAGCCCCTGGGCGATGCCGCCGTGGATCTGCCCTTCTGTCAGGGTCGGGTTGACGGCCCGCCCGACATCGTGGGCGGCCAGGATGCGCGTCACCTTCACCGTGCCGAGCAGGCGGTCGACCTCCACCTCGGCCACCTGAGCGGCGAAGCCGTAGGTGGCGTAGGGGATGCCCTGGCCCCTGGCGTCCAGCGCCGTGGTCGGCGGGTCATATTCGCCCTCGCCGGCGAGGACGATGGCATCCGCTTCCGACCCCAGGACCGACAGATCGATGACCCGGCTCGCCTCGCCGTCCTCGACCGTCAGCCTGTCACCGTCGAGGCTCATCCGCGCCTGCGGGCCGGCATTGGCCAGCGCCAGGATCTTCGCCCTGAGATCCATGCCGGCGAGCTTCGCCGCATTGCCCGAGACGAAGGTCTGGCGCGACGCCGAGGTCTTGCCGGCATCGGGAGTCCTGTCGGTATCGCCGACGACGAAATCGAAGGCGGCCGTCGGCAGCCCCAGCGCATCCGCGGCGATCTGCAGCAGTACGGTTGACGAGCCCTGGCCGATATCGACGGCTCCGTTGAGGAAGGTCAGCCGTCCGTCGCGTCCGAGCGTGATCCGCATCTTCGACGGGTTGGACATGGAGGTGTTGCCGCAGCCGTACCACATGCAGGCGACGCCGACGCCGCGGGCCATGCGGCCGCCGGGGGCATTGTGGGCGGCAGCTTCGGCCATCAGGGTATCGTACCCGGCCTTCACCGCATCGAGGCACTGCGGCAGGCCGGCCGAGGCATGAAGGATCTGCCCGGTCGGGGTCCTGTCGCCGTGGTCGATGGCGTTGATCCGGCGGATGGCCCAGCGGTCGATCCCGAGCCTTTCGGCGAGATCGTCGATCAGCGTCTCGCCGGCGAGCGCCGCCTGCGGCACGCCGAAGCCGCGGAAGGCGCCGGCCGGCACCTCGTTGGTGTGGACGGCACGGGTCGCATTGCGCACATGCGGCACCTTGTAGGGGCCGGTGGCATGGACCGGCACGCGGTTCGCCACCGTCGGCCCCCAGGAGGCATAGGCACCGGTGTTGAAATCGCCGGTCATCTCATAGGCGGTGAAGCGGCCTTCCGCGTCCGCGGACATCAGCGCATGGATCTGCGAGGGATGGCGCTTGGTGGTCGAGGCCATGCTCTCGGTGCGCGAATAGACGATGCGGACCGGCTTCTTCGTCAGCCAGGCGGCGACCGCGATGAGCGGCTGGATCGAGACGTCGAGCTTGCCGCCGAAACCGCCGCCGCAGGCACTCGGGATGATGCGGACCTGCGCCATGGAGATGCCGACGACGCGGGCGACCTCCTCCTGGTCCATGACGGCGGCCTGGGTGCAGGCGGTGACCTCGATGCGGTCCCCCACGCGGATCGCGTAACCTGCCTCCGGCTCGATATAGGCATGCTCGACGAAGCCGGTGCGGAAGCGGCCCTCGGCGGTGGCCGCGCCGAGGCGATGACCCTCGGCGACATCGCCGGTCTCCAGATAGCCGCGGGTCAGCACGTTGTCCGGGATATTGGCGTGGAGCGGCGTTGCGCCCGCGGCGAGCGCCGCTTCGACGCCGATCAGCGCCGGCTCCACCTCCCAGGTGATCGGCAGCGCGGCATCGGCGATTCCCTCCACCGCCGCGCGCGAGCCGACAAGGGCGAGGATGGCTTCGCCCCGGTAGCGCACGAAGCCCGGCGCCAGCACCGGCTGGTCCTTGATGGTCGGGAAGATGCCGAAGGAATTGGCGCCGGGAATGTCCGAAGCGGTGAGGATGGCCTCGAGCCCGGGATGGGCCGCCTTCACCGCCGCGAGGTTGCCGAGGGTGAAGCGGGCGCGTGCGTGGGGCGAGCGCACGGCGCGCAGCCACAGCGCGCCCTCCGGCGCGAAGTCCGCGCCGAAGCGGTCGGTGCCCTGAACCTTCGGCAGGCCGTCGGCACGGGCGATACGGGCGCCGACGGCCGCTCCCGCCTCGGCCACCGGGGCGAAGGCATTGGCGCCGCGCGCCACCGCCTCGATGGCCTCGATGATCTTGATGTAGCCTGTGCAGCGGCAGAGCACGCCGCCGATGCCGTCCTCGATCTCCCGGCGGGTCGGGGAGGGGTTGCGCGCCAGCAGGTCCGCCGCCGCCATGATCATGCCCGGCGTGCAGATGCCGCACTGGGCGGCGCCGGCGGCTAGAAAGGCGGCGCGCAAACGGTCGATGAGCGGGTCGGCGGCCTCAATCGTGGTGATGGCGCGGCCCTCGGCCTGCGCCGTCGCGACGAGGCAGGCGCAGACCTGCGCGCCGTCCATCAGCACCGTGCAGGCGCCGCAGTCACCCGCATCGCAGCCGACCTTGGTGCCGGTGAGGCCGAGCCCTTCGCGCAATGTGTCGGCAAGGCTGGCGAAGGGATCGGCGGCGACCGTCCGGTCGGTGCCGTTGACGATGAGCGAGACGGTGGGAAACGCGGGACGGTCGAGCATCAGGCAGCCCTCCGGGCGGCGGTGGCGGCAAGATCGGTGAGCGCGTCGCGCACCAGCGACTCCGCCGCGGCGAGACGGTAGGCGGCGGTCGCGCGCACGTCGTCGATGGGGGCGAGGCCGGCGAGATGGCCCGCCATGACCAGTCCCGCGGCCTGCCCGAGGGGCTGGCCGAGGAGGGCGGCTTCGAGGGCGGTGAGGCGCTGCGCCACCGCCGAACAGGCACCGACGGCGATCCGCACGGCGGTGATCCGGTCCTCTGCATCGGTCGCCACCACGGCCGCGACCATGGCGATGGAGATGACGAGATAGGCCCTGGCGCCGAGTTTGAGGAAGGTCGAGCGGGCGCCGGTGAGCTTCGGCAAGATGAGGGCGGTCACGATCTCGTCGGGCCGCAGCGCCGTCTGCCGGTAGCCGGTGGCGAAGCCGGCAAAGGGCAGGGTGCGCGTGCCGGCGCGGCTCGCCAGTTCCACCATGGCGTCGAGGGCCAGAAGGTTGGGGATTCCGTCGCCGGCCGGTGAGGCCGTGACGATGTTGCCGGCGAGTGTCCCGAGATTCTGCACCTGGACGCCGCCGACCGCACGGGCGGCCTGCACATAGCCGTCGAAGAGGGGCGGCAGGCCGGCCGATGCGAGCGCGCTCCACGTCGTCAGCGCCCCGAGGCGGACGTGATCGGCCTCCTCGCTGATCCCCCGGAGTTCTGTTACAGCGGAAATGTCGAGCACGTCCTTGTGGGCGGGATCGCCCCAGGCTCGGCGGGCGGTGCGAACCGGATAGACGTCCGTGCCCCCCGCGAGGACGGTCACGTCGTGGTCGGCGCGGATGGCGAGGGCGTCAGCGAGGCTGGTCGGACGGAAGTAGTGCATCAACCCCTCCATCCCCACAGCGCCTCGGCCTGCGCCGCGGTGTAGTAGCCGCGGGCGACGTCGCGGGCGATCGCGGCCGGGTCGCGTTCCGCCGGGTCGCCGTAGCCGCCGCCGCCGGGCGTCATCACCTCGACCCGGTCGCCGGCGCGGATGGCGAGGCCCTGATCCTTGGACAGATGTTCCGGGATCGTCGTCTCGCTGCCGCGGTGGATCTTGACGACGTTCGGCGCGCCGTCC
>NZ_JAUYFA010000060.1 GCF_030691135.1 Phreatobacter sp. | reverse complement strand
TTGATGCTCTTTTTTGCAATTGGTCGGGCGGTGAGGCCTTAACGCCTCGCCGCCCGACCAATCGCCGGGATGGTCAACCATCCGTTAATGGAAGCTGGCCGCCGACACCGCACACCGGAACCGGCAGCGACATCTCTCCCGCATCGCGGCGGAGCGTGACGAGACTGTGGCAGGCGGGTGGCGCTGGCGAGAAGCTTGCCCCGCCACGACAGGCGCCCGGTGCCTGTGACAGAATTGCCACATCGCGCGGATCCGGGGCTCAACGGCCCCAGCGGGTCGACCAGATCGCCGCCATGGTGACGAGGCCGTAGACGACCATAGCGAAGCCGACGAGCGCGAACATGGTCCAGGCCGGCTGACCCGTCGAGGCCAGCCACCACCCACCGACCGCGATCACCGCGAGCCGCGCCGTTCCCGCCATCATCGGCCCGAAGACGCGGCCGGCCCCCTGCGCCGCGAAATAGAGGCAGAGACCGAGACCGTAGAATCCGAAGCCAGGGCCGGCCCACACGAGATAGGAGCTGGCCGCGGCGATCACGGCGGGATCGCTCGTGAACAACCGGGCCCAGGCCTCCGGCATCAGCCAGGCGGCAAGGCCGACGGCTCCGGTGATCGCGAAGGCCATGGCACCGCCGGTCCAGGCGGCGCGACGGGCACGCGGTGCATTGCCCGCCCCGATCGCCATCCCGACCATCGGCACCAACGAGACGCCGACGGCGAAGGTCACCGGGATCAGCAGGAATTCCAGCCGCGAGCCGATGCCGTAGCCGGCCAGCGCCTCCTCGCCGAACTCCGCCACCAGGCGGGTGAGGATGAGCACTGTCAGGACCGACTGGAACGACGAGAGCATCGCCACCGTGCCGACCCTGAGGATGTCGGCGGCATGGTCGAAGCGCACCGGCAGGCCCGAAAGCGGCAGCACGAAGCGCCCCTTGCCCGATCGCAGGTAGCGCAGGAGCCACAGCGCGCCGAGGCCGTAGGCTAGCACCTGGCCCAGCCCGACGCCGACCATGCCGAGCCGCGGCAGCGGACCCAGGCCGAGGCCGAGGCCACCGCCGACCGCGATCTGGATGGCCGCGACGGCGAGGAGGGTAGACGAGGGCACCGCCATGTTGCCCATGCCGCGCACCACGGAGGCCAGAAGGTTGCACAGCCAGACGGCGAGGATCCCGGCGAAAATGACGTTGGAATAGACCAGCGCCTCCTCCAGCGCGGCGCCGCGTCCGCCGAGCAGGCGGTAGAGCGCCGGGCCGATCGCCAGGAACAGCGCGCTCATGCCGAGCCCGCCGGCGAGCGCGATCAGCACCGTATGGAAGGCGAGGGAACGGGCGCGGGCGATGTCCCCTGCCCCCAATGCCCGGCTGACCGCCGAGGACACGCCGCCGCCCATGGCGCCGGCCGACATCATCTGCTGCAGCATCACCATGGGAAAGACGAGGGCCATGCCGGCGAGGGCCGCCGTGCCGAGAAGGCCCACATAGGCGGTCTCGGCGATAGCGACGGCGGCGGTCGCCACCATCGCCAACATGTTGGGCGTCGACAGCCTGAGGATCGTGGCGACGATGGGCGCGGTGAGGATCGGATTGCCGGCCGGCGCGGGTGTGACTGTCATAAGGCCGGTCCTGCTGGGTTGGAGACGGCGGGATCGCGGCTCACGGCGGCGACAGCCGGACGAGCGCCTCGTCGAGACGTAAAACCAGCATCTTGCTGGCGTCCTCCCCGAGGGCACGGCTGACCTCGTGCTGTGCCGCCGCCCATCCCGGCAACGCGACCTGAAAGGCGACGAGGCCGGCTTCCGTCAGCGCCAGGCGGCGCGTCCGCCGATCCCGCGCATCGGGCGTAAGGACGACGAGGCCGCGCTGCCGCAGCGGCCGCACGCTGCGGGTGAGGGTTGTCGGGTCCATCACAATCCGCTCGGCGAGTTCGCCGATGGACGGCGACCCGCCGATGCGGATCTGCGCGAGCACACCGAACTGGCTGATGGTGAGACCATAGGGCTCGAGATGCCGGTCGTAGATCTGCGACACCCGCCTCGCCGTGCGGCGGACGCGGGAACAGATGCAGGGCAGGTTCATTGCCGGGAACTGCGCCGGAAGGCTCATGCAGGGATGTTACCTGCATATGCAGGCAAGTCCAGAGCCGCCACAGAACCCCTTGCATGGGCCTTGGCCGCGCGCCTAGGGTACCCCGCAGGCACGGTCCGGAGGACCCCGGTCATGAGGCGCTTCTCCCGCATGTCCGTACTTGTCGGGTTTATCGCGATGGCCGGGCCGGCTGTCGCCGCTGATCCGCGCACCTGCCGCTTCACGCCCGACATCGTCGCCGCCGCCGACGCCCTGCTCGTCGATCCGAAGAGCGAGCGTCGCTTCTGGCGTGACCGCTTCAGCGACGACGCCGCCTATCTCCTGATCCGTTACGGCGAACTCACGCCGGGCGCTGCCCTCGGCCTGGTCGACGCCCTCGGGGCCCGGCCGAAACCGCCACAGCGCATCGCGGAACTGCGCCTGTCTCTCCTGCCGCCTGCGGAGCGCAGGACCGCCTATGCAGCCTCCGCCCAGCCCGCCCTTCGGACGCTCACCGATCTGTCGGTGTTGCGCGCCTTTGTCGTCGACGGCGACGAGGACTGGCTCTTCGCCGACATCTTGCGCCGTGCCGCGGAGCCTTCGGCCCAGCCGCAGGCGATGCAGCAGTTGCAGGTCGCCCTCGCCCGCGCCCTGTCAGACCTCGACCACGGTACCCGGATCCGCGTCGCCGCCCGCGCCGAGGCCCATGGCCTCTGGCGCCTCGCACTCGACCTGACCGCAATCGGTGGCGATATAGACGCCTGGCTCGCGACGCTGCGCCGGTCCCCGCATTCTCCCGCCGATCCGCAGGCTCTCGCCGACCTTTTCGCTCCGGTCTGGCGCGGCAGCCTCATGCCCGGCATGACGCGGCCCCAACGCGATGCGCTCCCGGCGGAACTGCAGACCGCCGTTGCTTTCATCGACAGGGGGCGCCCGCAGACAGCCGGAGATTTCGCCACGGTTCTCGAACTGATCGGCCTCGCCCCCGGTGCCATGATCCTCGCCACCGCGGTCAACCAGACCGGCGAGCATCGTCTCGGCGCCGAAGTGGCCGCCCCGCTGGTCACGGGCATCCGCGAGCGGCGGATCGATCCCGCCGCCGACATGGACCGGATCCGCGCCGTCATACTTGCCGGAACAGTCCGCATCCTCGGCATCGATCGGACGCGCGTGCTCTTCTCGTCTTTCCCGGGGCCAACCGAAACGGTCGTTGGCGAGACCGCGCTCGCAACGCTCGAACGCGCTCTCGTCCGCAATTCCCTGGCCGGCTTCGCGCGGGGCGACGAGCCGGCGCCGTCCCGTCCCCCGCTCCTGTCGTCGTCTTTCGACTGGTCGGGCTGGCGCAATGCGGCGGAGGCCATCCGCAAGGGGGAACCGGCATCCGAGAGCTATCGCGGTGTCGAGGCGGAACTGCTGCATGTGATCGGACGCAACGCGGCGGCGATCAATGTCCTGAGGGCCATGGGCACCGGTGACGAGGCGCGCCAGCGGGTCCATACCCTGCTCGTGGCGCTCGACCAGATGTGTGGCGGCGTCCTGTGGCCGCAGGCGCCGCTCGGCCAGCCGCTCTATCGCTTCCCGCCGCGGCCGCGCTGAGGTTCAGCGGGCTCAGCGAAGCGTCGGGCTCCAGGCCGGGTCGGAGGCGAAGCTCGGGGTCGGCACGACGACCTCGGAGCGCGCGAAGATGTCGGCCTGGAACAGCCGCGGACCGGCGCCCTGCTCGCGGAAGAACATCACGAACAGGCCGTTGGGCGAGAAGGTCGGCCCCTCGTTGTGGAAACCCGAGGTGATGATGCGCTCGCCCGAGCCGTCCGGCTTGATGACGCCGATGGCGAACTGGCCGCCACCCTGCCGGGTGAAGGCGATGAAGTCGCCGCGCGGCGACCAGACCGGGGTGGAATAGCGGCCCTGACCGAAGGAGATGCGGTTGGCCGCCCCGCCGCCGGCGCTCATCACATAGAGCTGCTGGCCACCACCGCGGTCGCTTTCGAAGACGATCTGGCTGCCGTCCGGGGAATAGGAGGGCGAGGTGTCGATGGCCGCGCCGTCGGTCAGGCGCACGGCCGCGCGCGAACGCAGGTCGAGCGAATAGAGCGAGGATCCCGAGCCCTGCTGCAGCGACAGGGCGATGCGCTGCCCGTCCGGCGAGAAGCGCGGCGAGAAGGTCATGCCGGGGAAGTTGCCGACCTGCTCGCGCTGGCCCGTCTCGATGTTGAGGAGATAGACCCGCGGCTCGCCGCCGGTATAGGCCATGTAGGTGATGTCCTGGCTGGACGGCGAGAAGCGCGGCGTCAGCACCAGATCGCCGCCGCGGGTCAGATAGCGCACATTGGCGCCGTCCTGATCCATGATGGCGAGGCGCTTCTGGCGCCGCTCTTTCGGGCCGGTTTCGTCGACGAAGACGATGCGGGTGTCGAAATGGCCCTTCTCGCCGGTGACGCGCTCGAAAATTTGGTCGGAGACCAGATGGGCGATGCGCCGCCAGTTGGCCTCCTGGGTGGCGAACTGCTGGCCGTGGAGCTGGCCGCCCTGGGCGACGTCCCACAGGCGGAACTCGACGCGCGAGCGCCCGTCGGCGCCGCGGCCGGCACGACCGGTGACGATCGCCGCCGCCCCGAGCTGGCGGAACTGGGCGAAGTTCGGCGGCTGATCGGGGTCGAGCGTCGCATTGCCGTAGGCCTGCTTCTCGATGATGCGGAAGAAGCCCGAGCGCCGCAGGTTGTTCTCGATCACGCCGGAAATGTTGCGGCCCATGTCGCCCTCGCCGCCGAGGTTCGGCACGACGATGGGGAAGGGCTGCACCTGGCCACGCCGGATGTCGATGACCGGCGGCGCACCCTGCGCCAGCGACCAGGGCGAGAACAGGCTCGTCCCGGCGATGGCCGTGCCGGCGGAGAGGATGGTGCGGCGGTTCAGAAGCAGGGTCATGATCAGGTCTCTCGAGGCCTTCAGATGGCGCTAGCAGGGCGGTTCGTCGAGAGCATGACGACAACCCGGCGCGACTCGTCCGTCAGCGCATCATTTCCTTTGGATCGAAATTGAGGACGACTTCGCGCCACGTATCGTAGCGCTCACGCGGCAGGCGCACGCCGCCTTCCGCAGAGCAGCGCATGACGGCGCGCACGGCGGAATTGGCCAGCACCTGAAAACTGGAATCGCCGCGCGGGTTCTGCACCTCGGGGCGCGCGGTGACGGTCCCGTCGGGATTGAAGGAGACGCGCAGCCGCACCGCGGGGCTGTTGCCTTCGCGCGCGGCGATCGGAATTTCCCAGCAGCGCTCGGCCCAGGCGCGGATCGCGTCGATCTCCCGGCCGGAGATGCGCGAGGCCGCACCCGTCGCGGTGCCGAGCGAGGCCGTACGGGCGGGCGCGGTGGCGCCCGTCGCCTCGGTACGCGAGGCCTGCCGACGGTCGTTCTCCTGGGTCTGGCTGGTGGCGAGCCGGGCGGCGATGGAATTGGCGTCGAACTGGCGCGCGTTGGCCTGTTCCACGCGCTGGCGCTCGGCCCGCTCGCGGGCCTCCCGCTGCTGGCGTTCGCGGGCTTCGCGGGCGACGCGTTCACGCTCCTGGCGCTCGCGGGCTTCACGCTGCTCGCGTTCGCGCTGTTCCTGCTGGCGGCGCGCCTGCTCCTGACGCGCCTGCTCCTGACGCTGCTGCTCTTGCCGGCGCTGGTCCTCCTCGCGCTTCCGCTGGGCCTGGAGCTCGGCCTCCTTGGCGGCGGGATCTTCCTGCTGTTCAGCAACGGCGGCGGGTGCAGGCGGCGTCGGCCGCGGCATCGGCTGCGGCGGCACGGGCATGGGGGGCTGGACGGCGGCAAGCTGGGCGGCGCGCGGCGGCGCAGCGGCCTCCTCCG
>NZ_JAUYFA010000059.1 GCF_030691135.1 Phreatobacter sp. | reverse complement strand
GAGCACGCGGCGCGCCACCGGAAGATCGGTGACGAGCGCCACGTCACCGGCGATCTCCGGCTCGTCGCGATCGCCGCCCCAGACGACGACGACATGGGGATCGAGCGTCAGCAGCTCGGCGTTGCGGTCGAGAGCGAGGCGCAACTCGTTGATTTCACGGCGCGTCTGGCGGGCCGCCGCGGCGGCGCTCGCCCGTGTCCGCAGGAGGCCTATGGCGGTCATGACGGCGAAGACCACGATGCCGACATTGAGCCCGAAGGCGGCCAATTCATGTGCCGGGATGGCGCCGACGAGCTTCGAAAGCATGGGCGCCGCCTCGTCGGCCGCGACCAGCGCCGTGCTCGCCAACAGGGCGGCGGCGGTCGCCGGGGCGAGCCGCAAGACCCGCGACGCCGGCGTCGGTTCCGGCGCTCTCTCCGGGCAGGATGCGTCGTCGACCCTTTGCAGGCCCGGCATCTCGTATCCTTGGGTCCACGATGCGGCACGGGTGCGGGATGAGGGATCTGCGCCGGTGCCGCCCGCGGCGCGAATCACGACCAATCTAACCTTGCGGAGACTCGCGGTCTAAGAGTCCAGAACGGGAACGGGGGCGGGAATTTTCCAGTGTCGCGCCGTGGTGGCCTGTCAGATCGCCGGCAGCGCCCGCCGCATGGTGAGCGCATCGGCCGCCCCGCCTGCCGTGCGGTAGTAGCCTTTGCGCCGCCCGATCGGCTCGAACCCGGCGCGGGCGTAGAGTTTCAGGGCGGCCGCGTTCTCCGCCTCGACCTCGAGGAACAGGTTGCGGACCCCGGCCCGCATCAGATCCGGCAGATGCGCGGCGACCAGCCGGCCGGCATAACCCCGCCCGCGCAGCCGTGGCGCCGTGGCGACGGTGAGGATTTCCGCCTCGTCGGCAGCGATGCGGCTGAGGATGAAGCCCGCCGCCGGTGCCGTCGCGCGGCGGCGGACGACATGGGCGATGACCCAGGGCTCCGTCAGCATGGCGGCGAGGTCTTCAGCGCCCCAGCCGCGGTGGAAGCAGGCGGCATGGATGGCGGCGAGATCGTCGCAGTCGGCCGTCGCCGCGCGCCCGACGACGGGTTCCGACCGCGGCCACCAGAACACCAGGTCGGAAAGCATCATCATGGCGGCGGCCCGGAGATCACCGGCGGGGCAGCCTGGGGCTTGGCGTCCACCGCCTTCAGGTAGAGCGGCCGGCATGGCGCGGAGGCGGCGTCGACCGCAGCGCCGAGGCGGGCGAGGAGGCCGATGTCGGGTGCCGCCCGTCCGTCGAGGATCACCGGGGCGGAGGCGCCCTCCGGCCAGGCGGCGAGGACGGCCTCGACCCCGGGGCCGACGATGGCCACCGGCATGGCGGCGGCGCGCCGCGCCGCTTCCGCGACCGCGACATAGGAGGGGGGAAAGATCTCCGACCGGTCGGCGGCGGTGAGCGCGGCATAGACATGGCCGTAACGCGCATCGATCACCGCGAGAACGGCGAGGGGTTCGGCAGCGGCGAGATGGGGTTCGGCGAGCACGGCGAGCGTCGACAGGCCGACGGCCTCGCCCCCGGTGGCGAGCGCCATGGCGCGGGCCGCGGCCACGGCGACCCTGAGGCCGGTGAAACTGCCCGGCCCGGTCGTCGCGACGAAGCGCAGGCAGGCGCCGGGCGCAACGCCGGCTTGCGCGCAGGTCTCGGCGACGAGCGGGATCAGCCGTTCCGCATGGCCGCGCGCCATCGGCTCCGACAGCGCCGCCAGCACCCGTCCCGACGCGGTGTCGAGGACGGCTGCCGAGCAGGCGCCGAGCGCCGTATCGAGGGCGAGAACGAGCATCCGCCGGTGCTACACCGTCTGCGGCGGGGCGGAAAGAGCCCCCGCCGGATCGCCGGCGTCAGATGGCCTGGACTTCCCGCACGTCGGGAAGGAAGTGGCGCATCAGGTTCTGGATGCCGTGCTTGAGGGTCGCGGTCGAGGACGGGCAGCCGGCGCAGGAGCCCTGCATGGCGAGATAGACGATGCCGTCCTTGTAGCCGCGGAAGGTGATGTCGCCGCCGTCGGCGGCAACCGCCGGGCGCACCCGCGTCTCCAGGAGTTCCTTGATGGTGTCGACCGTGCCGGAATCGGCAGGGTCGAAGAATTCCTCGTCGCCGCCGGGGGCGAGCGAGGCGTCGCTGCGGACCAGCGGCTGGCCCGACATGAAATGTTCCATGATGGCGCCGAGGATGGCGGGCTTCAGGTGCGGCCACTCGGCCCCGCCCTTGGTCACGGTGATGAAGTCGTTGCCGAAGAAGACGCCGGCGATGCCGTCGATGGCGAAGAGCTTCTCGGCCAGCGGCGACTGCCGCGCCGCCTCCGGATTGGGCATGTGGAGCGTGCCCTCGGAGAGCACGGTGCGGCCCGGCAGGAACTTCAGCGTCGCCGGATTGGGGGTCGCTTCCGTCTGGATGAACATGATTTTCTCCACGCGCTCCGGTTCAAGGCCGGGCGGACTGGAATGATTAAAACGAATTCTTCCAAACATCATGTGGCGATGCTAGGGCCTGCCGTCAACCGCAAAGACCCCGGTGGCCGGGCGGCCCGCCCGCCGCGCATCCCACCGGATCGGGAGAGCATCCATGCCGACACGCCGTACCATCCTGATGGGCGGATCCGCCCTGGTTCTCGCCGCCGCGAGCCCCCTGCGTGCACAGACCGCCCCGCCCGTTCCCATCCTGTTCGTCCACGGCAACGGCGACCATGCGGCGCTTTGGATGACGACGCTGTGGCGTTTCGAGACCAATGGCTGGCCGCGCGACCGGCTGCACGCCTTGAACTTCACCGATCCGCTCTCCCGCGCCGACGATGCGGTGCCGCTCGCCGGCCGTTCGGGAACCGCCGACCAGCTGCGCGAACTCGCCGCCGAGGTCGAGGCGCTCTGTGCCCGCACCGGGGCGGCCCGCATCGCCCTCGTCGCCAGTTCGCGCGGCGGTAACGCGGTGCGCAACTACGTGGTCGAAGCCGGCGGTGCCGCCCGCGTCAGCCATGCCGTGCTGTGCGGCACGCCCAATCGCGGCGTCTTCAACTGGGAGGCCAGTCCCGGCAGCGAGTTCAATGGTCGCGGCCCCTTCCTGACCATGCTCAACCGCCGCGACAGCGACGTGGTGCCCGGCACCGCCTTCCTCACCCTGCGCAGCGACGGCAACGACAAGTTTGCGCAGCCCGACGGGCGCCTCATCGGGCGGCCGGGCGTTGCCACGGGCATCACCGCCGAAGGGCCGGCGCTGCGCGGCGCGGCCAATCTCGCCCTCGGCCAGCTCGACCACCGCGAGGTCGCCTTCCACCCGCGCGCCTTCCGCGAGATCCATCGCTTCATCGCCGACCGCGAGCCCTCGACGCTCGCGGTGGCGCTGGAACAGAACATCCGGCTCTCCGGCCTCGTCACCGGCAATGTCGGCGGCGTGCCCAGCAATCGCCCTCTGGCCGGCGCCGTCGTCGAGGTCTATCGCGTCGATCCGGCGACCGGCGAACGCCGGGGCGAGGCCCTGCTGAAGCGGACCACGGCGTCTGACGGCCTCTGGGGCGAGGTCGTCGCCGGTCCTGCGGACGCTTTGGAATTCGTGCTCGCCGTGGCGGGCCACCCGGTGACGCATACCTACCGCTCGCCCTTCCCGCGCTCCTCGCAGGTGGTGCATCTACGCCCGGCGCGGCCCCTGCCGGAGGCCGACCGCGCCGCCGGCGCCGTCGTGCAGATGACGCGGCCGCGCGGCTATTTCGGCATCCCCCGTGACGTCGTCCTCTTCGACGGCAAGGAGCCCGGCGACGTGACCAAGGGCGTGGCGACCGACGCCACCACCACCGTCCGGCTGCCGGCTGCGGAGATCGGGCGGACGGTCGTCGGCCTCTTCAACGAGGAGCGCATCGCCGCACGCGCCTGGAGTGCCGCCGAGAACCGTGTCGCCATCGCCGAACTGACCTGGTGACGCGGCCTCAGGCCAGCGCCTCGATCTCGTCGTCGGAGAGCTGCCCCGGCACGATTGCCACGGGGATCGGATAGGACCCCGCCGTGCGGGCGAGGCTGGAGACCAGCGGCCCCGGCCCGTCCTTGCCGGCGCCGGCGGCGAGGACCAGGATGGAGATGTCCGGGTCGTCCTCGATCTGGGCGAGGATCGCCTCCGCCAGCGTGCCCTCGCGCACCACGAGTTCGGGCTCGACGCCGACGAGCTTCATGGCGCGGTCGGCGGCGGCGTCGAGCTTGGCACGGGCATCGGCATGGGCCTCCGCACGCATGACGTCGGCGACGCCGAACAGCGCCTGGCCGTCGCCGATCTTGGGTTCCACCACGGCCAGCATCTGCAGCCGGTGGCCGGTGCGCGACGCCCGGCGCGCGGCGAAGACGACGGCGCGGTCGCATTCCTGCGAATCGTCCACCACCACCATGAATTTCGGCGTGTGGCCGGATTGATAGGCTTCGCGCTTGCGGGTCATCGGGGCCTCTCTCTGCACCGCAACAGGCGCTATGTCGCACCCGGCGATCGGGATTGGCAAGCGGGTCCGGTCGTGATCGGCACGCCGGCCGGCGCTGGCGCGGTCCTTGCGGTTGAAACGGCGCCGGCGGGGTGGCGCATCCCGTCTGGCTCCTTTTGGCACAGGCCTGTGCCGGAATGACCTTTGGCAAGCGCATCTGCGGCACGACCGCCGACCGACGGGACCGCATGACGCCGAACGACCGCCTCGCATCGATCCAGTATCTCCGGGCACTCGCCGCGTTGATGGTCGTCGCCTATCACGTGCTCGGCGATGTCGCGGTCATCGGGGCGGCGGGCGTCGACGTGTTTTTCGTCATCAGCGGCCTGGTGATCGCCATGGTCACGGCGTCGAAGCCGGTTCGGCCGATGGTCTTTGCCTATGACCGCGTGGCGCGCATCCTGCCGCTCTACTGGCTGTTCACGGCGCTTCTGGTCGCGACCAAGCTGCTGGCGCCCGACCTTCTGCCGCGGCTGCCGCTCGACACCGGCTGGATCGTCAGTTCGTTCCTGCTGATCCCGACCGTCGTTCCGGGCACCGCCGACCGGTTTCCCTTCCTCTATCAGGGCTGGACCCTGTGGTTCGAGGCGCTGTTTTATCTTCTCGTCCTCGCCGCCATGCTCGTGTCGCGCCGCCGCAAGGCGGTCATCCTCTCGCTCGTCCTGCTCGCCCTCGTCGCTACCGGCGCTATGCTCGACCCGCAGGGTCCGGTGGGCATCTCCTTCACGAGCCCGCTGCTGCTCGAATTTCTCGCCGGCTATCTCTTCGGAACCTGGCGTCAGGCCGGCGGCAGGCTCCCCGCCGCGTCGGGCCTGCTGCTGGTCGGGATCGGCCTCCTCGGCTTCATTGCCGCAGCCGGCTTCGCGGGCGCGCCGGAAGGCTGGCCGCGCATCCTCTGGTGGGGCCTGCCGGCCCTTGCCCTCGTCACCGGCGCGGTGATCCTCGACGATTCGCGCCGGATCGGCGCGCACGCTTTCCCGCTGCTTCTCGGCGATGCCTCCTACGCCGTCTATCTGAGCCACGGCATCGCCATATCGGTCCTCTCGCTCGCCAGCCGCCGGGCCGGCTGGGCGACCGGCACGGCTCTCGATCAGCCGTTCCTGGCGCTTGCGACCGGAATGGCTGCCGTCGCGGTCGGCGTCGGCGTGCATCTGATCTTCGAAAAGCCGCTGATGCGGTTCCTGCGCGGCGTCCGGCCGCGGCTGCTGCCGCCGGTCGCAGCCGGTATCGGCGGCATACCCGTCCCATCAGGCGAACGTTAGCGTCGCAATCCTTCCAAACCGGCCACTTCGCTGCTATGTGCGGGCCATGACCGACACGCCGCTCGACCTCATCCGCAATTTCTCCATCGTGGCCCATATCGACCACGGCAAATCGACGCTCGCCGACCGCCTGATTCAGGTGACGGGAGGCCTCACCGCGCGCGAGATGACCGAACAGGTCCTCGACAACATGGATATCGAGAAGGAACGCGGCATCACCATCAAGGCGCAGACCGTGCGCCTCGACTATCCGGCCAAGGACGGCAAGACCTATGTCCTCAACCTGATGGACACGCCCGGCCACGTCGACTTCGCCTATGAGGTGTCGCGCTCGCTCGCCGCCTGCGAGGGCTCCATCCTCGTCGTCGACGCCTCGCAGGGCGTCGAGGCCCAGACGCTCGCCAACGTCTACCAGGCGCTCGATGCCGGCCACGAGATCGTGCCGGTCCTCAACAAAATCGACCTGCCGGCAGCCGAGCCGGAGCGCGTCAAGCAGCAGATCGAGGACGTCATCGGCCTCGACGCCTCCGATGCGATCGAGGTCTCCGCCAAGACCGGCATCAACATCGAAGGCGTGCTGGAGGCCATCGTCACGCGCCTTCCGCCGCCGAAGGGCGACCGTGCCGCGCCTCTGAAGGCCATGCTGGTCGACAGCTGGTACGACCCCTATCTCGGCGTCGTCGTTCTCGTCCGCATCATCGACGGCGTGATGAAGAAGCACCAGCGCATCAAGATGATGGGCACCGACGCGGTCTATGACGTCGACAAGATCGGCGTCTTCACCCCGAAGATGAAGGACGTCACCGATCTCGGTCCCGGCGAGGTCGGCTTCATCACCGCCTCGATCAAGGAGGTCGCCGACACGCGCGTCGGCGACACCATCACCGACGACAAGAAGCCGACGGCCAAGGCGCTGCCCGGCTTCAAGCCGGCGCAGCCGGTGGTCTTCTGCGGCCTTTTCCCGCAGGACGCCGCCAATTTCGAGGACCTGCGCGCCGCCATGGGCCGCCTGCGACTCAACGACGCCAGCTTTTCCTTCGAGATGGAGAGTTCGGCCGCCCTCGGCTTCGGCTTCCGCTGCGGCTTCCTCGGCCTGCTCCACCTCGAGATCATCCAGGAGCGGCTGGAGCGCGAGTTCAACCTCGACCTCATCGCCACCGCCCCTTCGGTCGTCTACCAGATCCTGCAGCGCGACGGCACGCTGCTCGAACTCCACAACCCCGCCGACATGCCCGATCCGATGAAGATCGAGGTCATCTCGGAGCCTTGGATCCGCGCCAAGATCATGACGCCGGACGATTATCTCGGCTCGGTGCTGAAGCTCTGCCAGGACCGTCGCGGCGTGCAGATCGACCTCACCTATGTCGGCTCGCGCGCCATGGTCACCTATGACCTGCCGCTCAACGAGGTGGTCTTCGACTTCTACGACCGCCTGAAGTCGATCTCCAAGGGCTACGCCTCCTTCGACTACCAGATCACCGACTATCGCGAGGGCGACCTCGTGAAGATGTCGATCCTCGTCAATGCCGAGCCGGTCGACGCCCTCTCCATGCTGGTCCACAAGAACCGCGCCGAGAGCCGCGGCCGGGCCATGTGCGAGAAGCTGAAGGACCTGATCCCGCAGCACCTGTTCAAGATCCCGATCCAGGCCTCCATCGGCGCCAAGGTCATCGCCCGCGAGACCATCTCGGCCCTGCGCAAGGACGTCACCGCCAAGTGCTACGGCGGCGACATCTCCAGAAAGCGCAAGCTTCTCGACAAGCAGAAGGAGGGCAAGAAGAAGATGCGCCAGTTCGGCAAGGTCGATATCCCGCAGGAAGCCTTCATCGCCGCCCTGAAGATGGACGCCTGAGGCAGGGCACCCGGCGGTTGACGGAAGGTTTCGGACCCGGATCCTCTTAGCACGGTCGCCTTCACCGATTCTTCGCCTGTTCGGGGTACTTTTCGGGCAATGACCTTGCCGCCCGACCTGCCCGACGACCTGCGCCGCGCCGCGATCAGCGAGTTCGCCGGCGAGCCGATCCGCTGGGCCGGCCAGCCCTCCGCCCGGACTGCCTTCTGGCGCTCGGCCGGGATCTGGCTCTTCGCTGTGCCCTGGACAGTCTTCGCCCTGTTCTGGGAATCGCTGGCGCTTGGCGGCTTCTTCGGCTTCGGCGGGACGAAGGGCCAGTCATGGTCCTGGTTCGGCGCCTTCTTCGTGCTGTTCGGCCTGCCCTTCGTCGCCGTCGGCCTCGGCATGATGGCCGCGCCTCTCTGGCTCGCGCGCCGGGCGCAGCGCAGCGTCTGGGTGATCACCACCCGCCGCATCGCCTGTCTGACGCTGGGTCGCCGCGGCGTCACCGTGCGCAGCATCTCGCCGCGCGACCTCTTCGCCGTCGAGCGGACCGAGAAGACCGACGGCTCGGGCACGCTGAAGCTGATCTTCGGCGAGGGCCGCGACTCCGATGGCGACAAGGTGGAGCGGTCCGAGACGCTGCAGGGCATTCCCGACGTGCGCTGGGTGGAAGGGCTCATCCGCAGGCTGATGGACGAGAAGGCCTGAGTGGTCAGTCCTTCATCAGCACCAGCCGGTGCAGCGACGCCTGCCGAAGGTCGAAGAACCGCCAGGATGAGGCGAAATAGACGAGGTACTTGTTGACGACCTGGACGCCGACGATGGCCTCGGCCTTGTGCCGATTCTCCACCAGCCGGTCGAACCAGGCCCGGAGGGTTGGCCGGTAGTCGTGCTCGGAATCGTGCGTGATGCGAAATCCCGCACGCTCGGCCTTGGCGCGGATGTCGCCGTGCAACGACAGGATCGAACCCGGAAAATAGGCCTGGGCGGCGATCATCGACGTCGGCACCGGGTCCGTTCCGTTGAGCGAGAAGAAGTGCTGGACCATCCATCCGCCGGGCTTCAGCGCCGCATGCAGGCGCTGGAAGAGCGGCAGGATGCTGTCGGGCCGCACGTGCTCCAGGGCGCCGATCGCATAGATCTTGTCGTAGGTCGCCGTTCCATAGTCGTGGGTGATCAGGTCGGCGAGCTCCACCGCAAAGCCCATCTGCGAGCCGATGTAGTCGAACTGGTCTCGCGACAGCGTCAGCCCCGACAGGTTGCTGCCGTCGCCGATCGCCGTAGCGATATGCTTGAGCATGGCGCCCCAGCCGCAGCCGAGTTCGATGATCCGCTCTCCCGGCTTCGGATCGAGCAGCGCCATGATGTAGTCGGCCTTCTGACGCTGGGCCTGCTCGATGGTGTCGGTCGGGGCATGGAAATCGGCACAGGTGTAGAACATGTAGTCGCGGTCGAGGAACAGCGCGTAGAAGTCGTTCGAGACATCGTAGTGATACTCGATCCCCTCGGCGTGGCTCTGGCTCAGGAACCTGTCCATGATCCTCCGGCGCATCGGCGCGGGTGGCCAGTGGTCGATGAAGGCCTGGCTGGGGATCGTTCTCTCGCAAGTCGCGAAGTGCCAGACGCTCTCCGGATCGACGCGGTTGGGGCTCGTGCCGAAATAGGTCGGCATCGCATAGGCAGCGCCGTTGAAAAACCCGTCATGGAGCGCACGGGCCCAGCGCGCAGCGAGCGAAGCGGGTCTGAGCCTCAGTTGGGGACGTTTCGGTTCAGGTGTCGACGATGACATGAGGCATCCCGGCCGGCTGGGTTCATGCGCGGCCGCGCGCGCTCTTCGTGGGCTTTACCATGGCCGTCAGCCAGTTGGCGATCTCGGTTCTGCGGCGGCCGGTGTCGAGCATCTCGACATCCAGCCCATGGCGCCAGGCGACGGGGGTGTTCGCCGGGTCGGCATCAAGTGCGTCGAGGTCGGAGCGCCAGCGTGCCAGGGCCTCCATGTCCTCGAAGAAGCCTTCCTCCACGAGCCGCGGGCCGATGGCGCCGCCGATCGCCGCGACTTCCGCCAGCGAGAACTCGGGGTGGTACTGCACCGCCCAGGCCACGGCCTCGCCGACGCGGATCTCCACGGCCTGCACCTCGCTCATGGCATTGGAGGCGAGGAGCGTGGTCCCCGGCGCCATGGTCTCTACTTCGTCGAGGTGGACGGCCGGTGCGTCATAGGCGACCGGGCGGCCCGCCAGCATCGGATGGCTGCGGCCGGCCTCGGTGGGCACGATCTTGCGGGCGAAGCCCATCTCGCGGCCCTTCGGATTGCGCCTGACCACCCCGCCGGCCGCCGTGGTCAGCACCTGCAGGCCCCAGCACGAGCCGAAGACCGGCGTGCCGGAGGCTAGGACCTCGCGCGCCAGGTCGACCTGGGCGCGGATCTCGGGCGTCATGTCGTAGAGGTTCAGGGAGGACCCGGTCAGCGCCACGCCGTCATAGCCGGCCAGCCCGCCGGCATCCGGCAGGTTGGCGCCGCGATCGGCCGGGAATGCGATGTCGACCACGGCCTCCGGCGCGAGTTCGCGCAGCACGTCGGCATAGGCCTGCGACGGGGTGGCGCCGCGGCTGCCGGCATGGCGGGCGCGGTCGGTGGCCGTATTGCCTTCGACGACGAGGAGACGGAGGGGCATGGAGAGCCTGCGGCGGCGGGGGTGACGTTCGTCCCTCAGATGGCACATCGCGGCGCCAAGGAAAATGGGGCGCGGCCATTGCCGGCCTGGTGCGAAGGCGCGACACTGTGCGGTGACCGCACAGGATCGTCGCACCCGTGGACCCGCCCGCCGCCCCCTTCCGCCAGATCGACCGCGACCACATGCTCGGCCTCGAGAAGGGCCTGGCCGTCATCGCCTGTTTCGATGGCGCCCATGCACGCCTGACCATCGCCGACGTGGCGCGGATGACCGGCCTGACGCGGGCCACCGCCCGCCGCTGCCTGATCACTCTCGTCCGCATCGGCTATGCCGACACTGACGGGCGCTTCTTCACCCTGACCCCGCGCGTCCTGAAGCTCGGCTATGCCTATCTCGCCTCGACCCCGCTCACCGCCGTGCTGCAGAACGCGCTGGAGCGGCTGAGCGAGACGATCGGCGAGAGCTCCTCCGCCTCCATCCTCGACGGCGGCGAGATCGTCTATGTCGCCCGCGCCGCCACCAAGCGCATCATGTCGGTCGGCCTCGCCGTCGGTGCGCGGCTGCCGGCCTACTGCACCTCCATGGGCCGTGTCCTCCTTGCGGCCCTGCCCGAGGCGGAGGCGCGGGCCCTCGTCGAGGCTTCCGACCGGCGGGCGCTGACCGCCCGCACCGTCACCGGCGTCGAGGCGATCATGGCGCGTCTCGCCCGCGCCCGCGCCGAGGGCCATGCCGTCATCGACCAGGAGCTGGAGGTTGGCCTCACCTCCATCGCTGTGCCGGTGACCGACAGGGCCGGCCGGGTTCTCGCCGCCATCAACATCGGCACCCAGGCGACGCGCTTTCCACCAGACGCCATGGTGCGCGACCTCCTGCCGAAGCTGACCGCCATGCAGGCGGATCTCGCGCGCATGCTGTGAGGCGAGGGCTGTCGCTCAAGCGGCCCTTTCATGGGCCCGGATGTGCCCGCCGCATTGCCCTGCGAGAATGGGGCGCCTCTTCACCTCCCCCCTGCGGGGAGAGGTCGACCGAAGGTCGGGTGAGGGGGTCTGATGTCTGGACTTCTCCCCCTCACCCGCCTCGCTGCGCTCGGCGACCTCTCCCTACCGGGGAGAGGTGAAGTCGTGCCGGTTCATATGGTGCAGGAGAAAGGTAGACGTCCGGTGATCGCGTCCGTCTTTCGCGGGTACTGGAGCCCCAAAGCCTGTGGGCTTTGCACCGCGGCGGTTGAATTCGCCGCTGTCACCTGCGAGCGTCGCCGCAGATGCTCGACGCCCCGCAGCCCCAGCCCGCTCCGACCCCGCCTGCCGAGCCGGACGGCCGTGTCACGCCGCTGATGGAACAGTATATCGAGATCAAGGCGGCGAACCCGGGTTCGCTCCTGTTCTACCGGATGGGCGATTTCTACGAGCTGTTCTTCGACGACGCGGTTGCCGCGTCGCGGGCGCTCGGCATCGCGCTGACCAAGCGCGGCAAGCATCTCGGCGAGGACATTCCCATGGCCGGCGTGCCGGTCCATGCCGCCGACGACTATCTCCAGCGCGTCATCCAGCTCGGCTTCAAGGTTGCGGTCTGCGAACAGGTCGAGGACCCGGCCGAAGCGAAGAAGCGCGGCGCGAAATCGGTGGTGAAGCGCGACGTGGTCCGCCTCGTCACGCCGGGCACGCTGACCGAGGATTCGCTGCTGGAGCCGCGGCGCAGCAACTACCTCCTGGCGGTGACACGCGCCCGTACCGCCTCGGTCGGCGCCGGCGAAGGCTACGGGCTCGCCTGGGTCGACATCTCCACCGGCGAGTTCCGCGTCGCCGAGACCGACGGCGGCCGTCTCGCCGCCGACATCGCGCGTGTCGATCCGCGCGAGATCGTCGTCTCCGACGCGCTCCACGCCGATCCGGCCCTCGCCGACTTCTGGCGCGGCTTCAAGGCGGTGTCGCCGACGCCGCGCGACCTCTTCGACGGGGCGAGCGCCGAGCGCCGGCTCGCTTCCTATTTCGGCGTCGGCACCCTCGACGGTTTCGGCGCCTTCTCCCGTCTCGAACTGTCGGCGGCGGCGGCGGTCGCGACCTATGTCGAGCGCACCCAGATCGCCACGCGCGCGCCGCTCTCGCCTCCGGTGCGCGAGCCGGCGGGCGCCGCCATGCTGATCGACGCGGCGACGCGCGCCAATCTCGAACTCGTCCGCACCCTCGGCGGCGAGCGGCAAGGCTCACTCCTCGCCGCCATCGACCGGACTGTCACCGCGGCCGGCGCCCGCCTTCTCGCCGCCCGCCTCGCGAGCCCCTTGACCGACCCTGCCGCGATCACCGGCCGCCTCGATGCGGTGGAAGCCCTCGTCGAGGCGTCGTCGTTGCGCACCGAGATCCGTTCCCGCCTGCAGAACGCGCCGGATATGGCCCGCGCCCTGACCCGCATCGCCATGGAGCGCGGCGGCCCGCGCGATCTCGCCGCCATCGGCCAGGGCCTCGTCGCCGCGGCGAGCCTCGCCGACCTCATTGCCGACACCCGTGCCGGAGAGCTTACCGCGGCGGCGGCAGGCCTCGCCCGTCCCGACGGTGCGCTCGCCGCGGAACTGGCCTGCGCCCTCGCCGACGACCTGCCGCTGCTCAGGCGCGACGGTGGCTTCGTGCGGCCGGGCTTCCGCGACAGCCTCGACGAGACGCGGGCCCTGCGCGACGAGAGCCGCCGCGTCATCGCCTCGCTGCAGATCCGCTATGCCGAGGAGACCGGCATCCGCGCCCTGAAGGTCAAGCACAACAACGTGCTCGGCTATTTCGTCGAGGTTGCGCAGCAGCACGGCGAGACCTTCCTCAGGGCGCCGCTCAACGAGACCTTCATCCACCGTCAGACCATGGCCGGAGCGATGCGCTTCTCCACCACCGAGCTCGGCCAGCTCGAGGCGAAGATCGCCGGCGCCGCCGACCGCGCGCTTGGCATCGAACTCGACGTCTTCGCCGGCCTCGCCCGCGCCGTGCTCGACAGGTCCGAGTCGATCCGCGCGGCGGCCGCGGCCATCGCCGTGCTCGACGTCGCCGCCTCCAACGCCAGCCTCGCAGCCGAAGAGGCCTATTGCCGACCGCTGGTCGACGCCTCGCTCGCCTTCGCGGTGAAGCAGGCGCGCCACCCCGTCGTCGAACAGGCGATCCGCGGCCGCGCGCCCTTCGTCGCCAACGACTGCGACCTGTCCGGCAGCGAGGCCAGGGGCGATGAGCCGCGCGGCCGCATCTGGCTCGTCACCGGCCCCAACATGGCGGGCAAGTCGACCTTCCTGAGGCAGAACGCCCTGGTCGCCGTGCTGGCGCAGGCGGGCGCCTTCGTGCCGGCGACCTCCGCCCATATCGGCATCGTCGACCGGCTGTTCTCGCGCGTCGGCGCGGCGGACGATCTCGCCCGCGGCCGTTCCACCTTCATGGTCGAGATGGTCGAGACGGCGGCGATCCTCAACCAGTCGGGGCCGCGCGCCCTCGTCATCCTCGACGAGATCGGTCGCGGCACGGCGACCTTCGACGGCCTCTCCATCGCCTGGGCGGCGGTGGAGCATCTGCACGAGACGAACCGCTGCCGGGCGCTGTTCGCCACCCATTTCCACGAGCTCACCGTGCTTTCGCATCGGCTCGAGCGGCTCTCCAACGCCACCATGCGGGTGAAGGAATGGCGCGGCGACGTGATCTTCCTGCACGAGGTCACGGAAGGGGCGGCCGACCGCTCCTATGGCATCCAGGTGGCCAAGCTCGCAGGGCTTCCCGCCGGTGTGGTCGAGCGGGCGCGCCAGGTGCTCGCCGAACTGGAGGCGACCGACCGTTCCGCGCCGAGGCGGCGCATGGTGGAAGACCTGCCGCTCTTCGCAGCGGCGCCGCGGCCTCTCGCCGCCCCGCCGCCCGACCCGGTGCTCGATCTCCTCGACGGCATGGACCCCGACGACATGACGCCGCGTGAGGCGCACGACGCGCTCTATGTCCTGAAGGCGCGGCGGATCAGGGCGCCCTGACCCGGTTGAACATCAGCAGCAGCGCTGACCAGGCGAGCGGAATGGCGAGGCCGAGCGCCATGCCGGTCCAGACCTCGCCGCGCAGCGCGAAGAGGTGCATCACCAGCAGGTAGCCGGTGAAGCCGAAGATCATCGTCATGCCGTTGATGAAGGCCGCGGCGACGGCCGGGCCGCCGAGGCGCCGGTGCATCAGCAGGATGAAGCTGGAAAAGCTCGCCGGGAACAGCGCCGCCAGGCCCGTCGCCGCTGGCCCGACGCGCTCCGAGACGAGGATGACGCCGACCACCACCGTGACGACGATCGCCGCGCGGAGCGGCACGTCGTACCAGCGCCGCCGCATGGCCGGCGGTCGCTCGCCGCGTCGCCAGGACCAGGTGACGGCAACCGCGGCGGCGAAGACGACGAGATTGAGCACCAGGGCGGAGAGGATCGTCCAGTCGAAGGCCCTGACCGCGAGAACGCCGGCGAGCCAGGCGGCGAGCATGCCGGCATAGGCCGCGGCAAGGCCGGCGCCGCGCCGGGCGAGGAAGGCATAGGCGAGCGCCGCCGGCACGATGGCGACATTGCCGGCGAGGCTCGACAAGGCCGCATCGGCGATGAAGGCCGCGTCATGGTCGAGCGCCAGCAGCACATAGGCCGGCCCCGTCGAGACCGGGAGCGCCAGCACCAGCGCGGCGATGAAGGGCCGCGAGCGCTCGGCGACGAGCGAAGCGGCGACGACGATGATCGCCGTCGTGGCAGCCTTCAGGATGAGGGAGAGGAGGAACACGGGATCAGCACGCGCCGGCCGGAGGGACCCGAGGCTCTAGCCGTTTCGCGCACCGCGAGGCAGCCGTCTCAGTGCAGGACGCGCCCGCCATTGGCGTGCATCTCGGCGACCAGCGCCGCGACGCCCTCGAGATGCGGGTTCACCGCCAGCGCCGCCTCGAAGGCGATCAGCGCCTCCATCTCGCGGCCATGGCGCAGGCATATCTGGGCGAAGCCGGAGAGCGCGCCGAAATGGCGCGGTTCGCGCCGCAGCGCCTCCATCACATCGCGGACCGCATAGACGTCGTCGCCTCGGATGAAGTTGAGCGTGGCGCGCTTGTTCCAGGCCTCGGACCATTCCGGCCGGGCATCGACCAGCGCATCGAGCACGAGCTGGGCGACGTCATAGTCCTTCACCGCGATGGCGTTGATCGCCTGTTCCATCGCCTCGTCGGCATAGTCGTCCTCGTGGTTGGTCCAGATCGCCCAGATCAGGTCCTGCAGCTCATAGGCGGGCAGGTGCGGCTTGAACCGCGCGAGGTCGCGAAACAGCGCGTCGAGACGCTTCGGCTGGCCCTTGGCCGGCTTCATGGCGTCGAGCTTCAGGACGAGCTGCAGACATTCGTCGAAGGCAATCCGGTCGGACACGCTGGCTCCGCTCTGGCATCGGTTGAGGGCGATGCGGCCCCCACAACTTTATCTCGGCCAGCGCCGCGGGCAAGCCGAGAGTGGCGTCAATGCTGGCGGCCAATTGCGGCGTTACGGTGCCCGCCGTCAGGGCGACAGGACCGCGCGCGCCCGGCGCAACCGATCGACGGCGGCGAGGAAGCCCGGTCCCGGGCAGACGGTCAGCGCGTCCGGCACGAGGATGCGCCGCTCTGCGGGATAGAGGCGGGCGAGGGCCGGGTGGGCGAGAAGGGCCGCGCCCTGGTCGCCGGCGCCCGTCGTCCCCGATCCGACGATCAGGACCTCCGGGCGTCGCGCCACCACCGTTTCCAGGCTGACGAAGCCGCCGAGACCGGCACCGGGTCCTGCATGGAGGAAGCCGGCTCGCCCGATCAGTTCGCCGAGAATCGATTGCGGACCGGAGGCGTAGCCGCGCCGTTCATAGGGCAGCGCCGAGGGTGCCCGACCTTCCTGCGGCGGGGGGATGTCCAGCTGCCGCGCCAGCGCTTCGCCGCGTCCGGGGTGACCGAGCAGCGCGGCCGTCTGGCGCACCAGTGCCCGCGCCTCGGCGAGGGAGGCGGGCAGGGCGAGCCTCTCGACCCGCACGCCGCGGGCTGCCAGCACCCGACCGGTGCCGAGCCGGTCGAGCGGGCCGAGAAACACGAGGTCCGGCGCCAGCGCCAGCGCCTCCTCGGCCGTCCCGCGCGTCTGCGGCAGGCCCTCTGCGGTCTCTGCCGCCGCCGACGCACCGGGGTCGCGGGCGAGCGCCGACAGGGCGGCGATCTGGCTGCGGTCGGCCAGCGCCAGCAGGAGCTGGTCGGCGCATAGATTGAGGGAGACGACGCGCTGCGGCATCGCGCCGGCCGGAGTCGCGGCGATGGCGAAACCGCCGGCGATGACGGCCGCGGCGATGGCGTGACGTCTCACGCCGCGTGGGTTTCCGGGGAACTCGCGAGAAGGGCGCGCAGCGTCGCCTCGTCACGGGCGTTGCGCAGCTTCTGGACATTGCCGGGATCGCGGGTGAGCCGGGCTATGCGCGACAGCGCCTTCAGGTGGTCCGCGCCGGCGCCTTCGGGGGCGAGGAGCGTGAACACCAGGTCGACCGGCTGGCCGTCGATCGCATCGAAGTCCACCGGGCGCTCGAGCCGCGCGAACAGGCCGAAGACCCGCTCCAGCTTGGGCAGTTTTCCGTGCGGAATGGCGATGCCGCTCCCCGCGCCGGTCGAGCCGAGATTCTCACGCGCAACCAGCGTGTCGAAAATGTCCTGGGCGGGGCGGCCCGTCAGGGTGGCCGCGCGCTCCGCGAGTTCCTGGAGCAGATGTTTCTTCGACGTCGCCCGGAGGGCGGGAATGATCGCGCCGTCGGCTATGATGTCTGGAAGCGGCATTGGCTGCCTTCTCGGCTGAGATGCGGACCGATTCGTCAGGCCCGCCATTAAACCCCATGCAATGACGGTGCCATGACGCGCTCAGGCAGAGCCGTTCGCCACGGCCGGCGGGTCGATCCAACCCACATGGCCATCCGCGCGCCTGTAAACCACATTCACGCGACCGTGAACAGCATGATGGAAGACCAGCGCGGCCGCACCCGTGACGTCGAGTTCCATGACCGCCTCGGCCACCGTCATCCGCCGCATCGACGAGGTCTGCTCGGCGATGATGACGGGTTCGAAGGCACCTTCCGATTCGTCCTCGTGCGTCTCCTTCGGCGCCTCGATGACGACATACGGCATGTCCATGGCGATCGGATGGGCTTGGTGGCCTGCCCGGTCCTTGAGCCGGCGCGCATAGCGCCGCAGCCGCTTCTCGATCCGCTCGACGCCCAGATCACAGGCGGCATAGGCATCCGCCGCGAAGGCCTCGGCCTGGAGGGACGTGCCGGTGGGAAGATGCAGCGCTGCGATGGTGCGGAAGCCGTGCGCTTCCTTTTCGACGGTCACATGGCCCGTCACCCGCCCGTCGAGATAGCGCTGCGCTGCTTCTCCGACCCGTCCCGCGATCCGCTCTCGCAGGGCCTCGCCGATGTCGAGATTCTTGCCGGAAATGCGCAGAGCCATGGGGCTCCTCCGATTGTCTGTTCGAACCGGCGCCACCGAAGGGAAGCACTCCGAAGCCGTCTTCTTATAGTCACAACGGGTAAGGTCTGCCTTGGGACAAGTCAATGCGACCGGCGGCCGGAGCCGTGCTGCGTCTGCGCCGCGCATCTGCAACGGCTTTTCAGCAAACCATTGAAATAACGCCAGACTTCTGATCGCGATGGCGCCGATGTCGCGCCGGCGGGACCGGTACGGCGCCGCCGTCAGCGATCGGGGACGAAGGGCGTGCCGAGGGCCGCCGGCGCCTGCGCGTCGCCGCGCCGCCGCACGCTGATGAGGACGAGCACCAGGATCGTCGCCAGATAGGGCAGCGCCGACATGGCCTGGCTGGGAATGCCCCAGCCGCGCGCCTGGGCATGGAGCTGCAGCACCGTGACACCGCCGAAGAGATAGGCGCCGATGACGGCGCGCAGCGGCAGCCAGCTGGCGAAGACGACGATCGCCAGCGCGATCCAGCCGCGCCCCGCCGTCATGCCCGGTGACCAGAAGGGCGTGTAGGCGAGCGAGAGATAGGCACCCGCGAGGCCGGCGCAGCCGCCGCCGAACAACACCGCGAGGAAGCGGATCTTCAGCACCGAATAGCCAAGCGCATGGGCCGCGCCGTGGCTCTCGCCCACCGCCCGGAGCACGAGGCCGGCCCGGGTCTTCCACAGGAACCACCAGACGCCGACAGCGAGGAGCACCGAGACATAGACGAGCGGGTCCTGCCCGAAGAGAATCTTGCCCACCACGGGCAGGTCGGACAGCCAGGGCAGGTCGATCTTGGCCAGGGCGTCGCGCCGGGCGCCGACGAACTCGCTCCCGATCAGCCCGGAGACGCCGAGGCCGAGGATGGTCAGCGCCAGGCCCGTCGCCACCTGGTTGGCCGCGAGGCCGAGCGCCAGGGCGGCGAAGATCGCGGCGAGGATCATGCCGGCGCCGATCCCCGCGAGGATGCCGATGACGGTCGAGCCGGTCAGGATCGCCGCGGCGAAACCGCTGGCCGCCCCGACGATCATCATGCCCTCGACGCCGAGATTGAGGACGCCGGATCGTTCGACGACCAGTTCGCCGAGTGCCGCGATCAGCAGCGGCGTCGCCGCGGTGATGATGGTCAGCAGGATCGCCTCGGTCATGCCCATCAGGCGGTCCTCAAGTTGGGAACCCGGCGCAGCCGGTAGAGGAGGAACGTGTCGCAGCCGAGCACGAAGAAGAGCAGGAGACCCTGGAAGACGCGCGTCACGTCGAGGGGAATGCGCATGGCGATCTGGGCGTTCTCGCCGCCGATGAAGGTGAGCGCCAGGAACAGGCCGGCGATCAGCGCGCCGATCGGGTTCAGCCGGCCGAGAAAGGCGACGATGATGGCGGTGAATCCGTAGCCGGGCGAGATCGACGGCTGGAGCTGGCCGAGCGGCCCGGCCACCTCGATGATGCCGGCAAGGCCGGCAAGCCCCCCCGAGACGGCGAAGACGAGCAGCGTCGTCCGGGCCGTGCCGAAGCCGGCGAAACGGGCGGCGCGCGGTGCCTCGCCGGCGAGGCGGATCTCGAAGCCCTTGAGGCTGCGCGCCATCAACAGCGCGGCGACGAGCGCCACGGCGACGGCGATGGCGAAGCCGATATGCAGGCGCCCGGCACCGAACAGGATGGGCATGGTCGCTTCCGGCTCGAAGCTCACCGATTGCGGGAAATTGAACCCCTGCGGATCGCGCCAGCGGCCGCGCACCAGATAGTCGAGCAGGAGCTCGGCGACATAGACGAGCATGAGGCTGGTCAGGATCTCGTTGACACCCAGCCGCGCCTTCAGGAGAGCCGGGATCAGCCCCCAGGCCATGCCGCCGAGAACCCCGAGGACGAGCATGGCCGGCAGGACCCAGGGCCCGTTCGCCGTTCCGTGGGTGGCGAGCGCCAGCCAGGAACCGAAGACCGCGCCCATGACCAGCTGGCCCTCGGCGCCGATGTTCCAGGTGTTGGAGCGGTAGCAGAGGGTCAAGCCGACGGCGATGAGGATCAGCGGCGTCGCCTTCACGGCGAGTTCCTGCAGCGCCCAGCCGTCACCCAGCGGGTCGATGAAGAAGACCTTCAGGGCGGCGAGCGGGTCCTTGCCGAGCAGGGCGAAGAGCATCGCCCCGGCGATCATGGTGAGGGTCACGGCGGCCAGCGGCGAGGCGAGCGAGAGCCAGGCGGGACGGTCGTCGCGGCGTTCGAGGATCACGCGCATGCGAGCAGCCTTCTCGAGGCGGACGCGGTTTCGAGGGCCCCACCCGCACCCTCCCCTCCCCGCGAAGCGGGGAGGGTGCGGGTGGGGCATGTCGCCGCGAAGAGGGTCTGGCAGGTTGGCCCGGTCATGCCGCCACCCCGTGAATCCCGCCCATCATCAGGCCCACGGCCTCGCGGTCGAGGGACGGCGTCGGACGCGGTTCGGACAGGCGGCCCTCCGAGATCACCGCCAGCCGGTCGGCGATGGCGAAGAGTTCGTCGAGGTCCTGGCTGATGACGAGGACCGCCGCGCCGCGGGCCGCGAGGTCCAGCAGTGCCTGGCGGATGGTGGCCGCCGCCGCCGCATCGACACCCCAGGTGGGCTGCGCGACGACGAGCAGCGCGGGCTCGCGCAGGATTTCGCGGCCGACGACGAATTTCTGCAGGTTGCCGCCGGACAGCGCCCGCGCCTCGGGGTTCGGCCCGCTCATCCTGACGTCGAAGGCGCTGACCACCCGTTGGAACCAGGCGGTCACCGCCCCGCGGTCGATCAGGCCGCGCCGGACGAATCCATTGGTGGCATGGCCGGAAAGGAGCGCATTGTCGGCAAGCGTGAAGCCAGGCGCGGCGGCGTGGCCGAGCCGCTCCTCCGGCACATATGCGGCGCCCAGCCGGCGGCGGGCATTGATGCCGAGCGCCCCGGTCGGCCGGCCGTCGAGACTGATGGTACCGGGGTCGCCGGTCACCTCGCCCGACAGGGCGGCGAAGAACTCGTCCTGGCCGTTGCCGGCGATCCCGGCGATCCCGACGATCTCGCCGGCGCGCACCGAAAGCGTAACGTCCTTCAGCGCCGTGCCGTGGGTGTCGGACGCCGGCAGCGACAGGCCTTTCACCACCAGCCGGTCGGCGCCGGTCGCATGGGCCGTAGCGCGCGCCTCCTTCACCTCGGTGCCCACCATCAGGCGGGCGAGGCTCGCCGCCGTCTCGGCGCGTGGATCGGCGGTCGCCACCACCTTGCCGAGGCGCAGCACGGTGGCGCGGTCGCAGAGCCGGCGAACCTCGTCGAGCTTGTGCGAGATGTAGAGGATGCTGCGGCCCTCGGCCTTCAGGGCCTCCAGCGTGACGAAGAGCTGATCGGCTTCCTGCGGCGTCAGGACCGAGGTCGGCTCGTCGAGGATCAGGAGCTTCGGGTTCTGCAGCAGGGCCCGGACGATCTCGATGCGCTGGCGCTCGCCCACCGACAGGCGCCAGACCTCGCGCCGGGGCTCCAGCGGCAGGCCATAGGCGCGGGAGAGCCGCGCAACCTCCGTCTCGATCGTCGCGATGGGGGTCGAAGCCGGCAGCGACAGGGCGACGTTCTCCGCCACGGTCAACGCCTCGAACAGCGAGAAATGCTGGAAGACCATGCCGACGCCGAGCCGCCGCGCCGCCGCCGGGCTGGCGATGGTCACAGGCCGGCCTTCCCAGGTGAGGGTGCCTTCTGAGGGTTGCAGGAGGCCGTAGAGGATCTTCACCAGCGTCGACTTGCCAGCGCCGTTCTCGCCCAGCAGGGCGTGAATCTCGGCAGGGGCCACCACGAGGTCGACATGGTCGTTGGCGAGAAGCGCGCCGAAGCGCCTGACGATCCCCGATGCCTCCAGCAGCGCCGCCATCAATAGGCGACCTTGTCGGGCTTGGCGGCCCATTCGCTGAAGACGCCGCGCGCCGCGGCGGAGGGGCGGTGCTCCATCCGCGCCATGGCGATCGCCGGTGCGCGTGTCACCTCCGCATAGAAGGGGGCGTCGTCGAAGCCGATGGCTGCGGCATCCTCGCGCGTATTGCCGTAGACGATGCGATCGACCCGCGCCCAGAGCGCCGCGGTCAGGCACATCGGGCAGGGCTCGCAACTCGAATAGAGGGTCGCGCCCCTGAGGTCGAAGCGGCCGCGCGCCGTACAGGCGCGGCGGATGGCGACGACCTCGGCATGGGCGGTGGGATCGTTGGTGGATGTGACCTCGTTCCAGCCCTCGGCCACCACCTGGCCGTCCATCACCACCACGGCGCCGAAGGGCCCGCCATGGCCGGCCTGCATATGCTCGCGCGACAGGGCGACAGTGCGGTCCATGAACAGGGCGTCGAGATCGGGGCTCATCGGCCGATCTCACGCGGGGCGTGGCGGGAAGTCAATTCGGATCGGTAGCGGGGTGAGACGTGCGCGCCTGAAAGGTGAGCTTCGAACGCCGCATCTCGGACGCTGCCGGTGGACCGGTTTCCTAGAGCACCCCGCCCTTCCGCATCGCCGCGATCTCGTCCTTCGAATAGCCCGCAGCCGTCAGCACGGCGTCCGTATGCTCGCCCAACTTTGCCCCGGTCCAGCGGATGGCGCCGGGCGTGCGGGTCAGTTTCGGCACGATGCCCTGCATCAGCATGCGGCCGAGACCGGGCGCGTCGACCTCGACGATCATGTCGCGGGCGCGGAAATGCGGATCCGCCGCCACCTCCGCGGCGTCGTTGACGCCGCCGGCCGGCACCGAGGCGCCGTCGAGCAACTGCAGCAATGTGTCGCGCGGTTTGGTGCGCGTCCAGTCGCCGATGATCCGGTCGATCTCGGCCTGGTTGCCCGGCTGACCGCGCGCGGAATGGGTGGCGAAGCGCGGGTCCTCCATGAGGAAGTCCATGCCCATGACGGCGAAGAGCCGCCGGCAGATCGTGTCGGCATTGGCGCCGATGACGATGTGGTGGCCGTCCAGCGTCGGGTAGATGTTGGAGGGCGCAAAGCCCGGCGAGGTCAGCCCGGTGCGCCCGCGCACGTGGCCGGTGACCGAATACTCCGCCACGACCCCTTCGATCGACGCGAGGATGGCATCCGTCAGGCCGACGTCGATCACCTGTCCCTTGCCGTCGCGGGCGCGCTGGTGCAGCGCTGCGAGCACGCCGAAGGCGGTGTAGATGCCGGCGAGCGTGTCGCCGATCGACAGGCCGGTGCGGGTCGGCAGCCGGTCCGGATAGCCGTTGATGGTGCGCATGCCGCCCATCGCCTCGGCGACGGCGGCAAATCCCGCCTTCTCGGCATAGGGGCCGTACTGGCCGTAGCCCGAGACGCGGGCGATGATCAGCTTCGGATTGAGCGCGTGCAGGGCCTCCACCGTCAGGCCCCATTTCTCCAGCGTCCCCGGCCGGAAGTTCTCCAGCAGAACGTCGGCGTCGGTCAGGAGCCGTCGCAGGATGTCCTGCCCCCCGGTCTTGCGCAGGTCGATGGTGACGCTCTTCTTGTTGCGGCCGATGACCGGCCACCAGACCGAGGCCCCGTCCTTCTTGGCGAAGCCCCATTGCCGCATCGGGTCGCCCTTGCCGGGATCCTCGAACTTGACGAGATCGGCGCCCATGTCGGCGAGGAGCTGGCCGCAGTAGGGCCCGGCGATGAAGGAGCCGAGCTCGACCACCCTGATGTCGGACAGCGGGCCGGTCGCGGGCGTCTCGGTCGATGCGGTCATGGTCGGGTCTCTCGCGGCGATGCCGAGACCTAGCTGTGGCGAGCCCCGCGGGCAACACGGGAACGACAGGGCACCCGTGCCGTCAATGCGTCGTCCCGCGCGCCGTCTCCAGACGCCGCGACCAGCGCGACAGGCCGAAGCAGATGAACCAGTAGACCGTGCCGGCGAAGGCATAGGCCTCCATGTTCATGCCGACCCAGGCGGGGTCGGCGAGCGAGGCCTGAGCGATGCCGAGAAGGTCGAAGATCGAGACGATGGAGACGAGGGAGGTGTTCTTCACCAGGGCGATGAACTCGTTCGTCATGGCCGGCATGGAGATGCGCAGGGCCTGTGGCAGCACGACGAGGCCGGTGGTCTGCCAGTAGCCGAGACCCTGGGCGCTGGCCGCCTCCGCCTGGCCCTTGGGGATGGCCTGCAGCCCGCCGCGCACCGCTTCTGCCATATAGGCGGCGATGACGAAGGCGAGGCCGACGAGGGCCCGCACCAGGCGGTCGATGTCCCAGCCTGCCGGCATGACGAGCGGCAGGAGGAGCGAGGCGAGAAAGATCACGGTGATGATCGGCACGCCGCGCCAGAACTCGATGAAGATGGTCGAGACCAGCCGGATCACCGGTAGCTCCGACTGCCGCCCGAGGGCGAGCAGGATGCCGAGCGGTACGGCAAGCGCACCCGCATAGACCGACAGGAAGACGGTGAGCATCAGCCCGCCCCACTGGCGCGTCTCGACCCGCGTCAGGCCTGCGCCGCCGGCAAGCAGCCAGGCGGCGGCGACGAGGAAGCCGGCCCAGACCAGCGGCACCGCCAGCGCCCGGCGCGGCAGGCCGGGCCAGAAGGACAGGACCGTGGTGGCGATCATCAGGATCGCTGCGAGATTGACCCGCCAGCGTTCGGCGGGCGGATAGAAGCCGTACATGAACTGCCCGAACCTGGCCTTGACGAAGACCCAGCAGGCGCCGCTGCCGGTGCATTCGGCGCGGGTCGTGCCGGCAAAATGGGCGTCGATCAGCGCCCAGCGCAGGATGGGCACCGCGATGGCGGCGATGGCCGCGATGCAGAGGAGCGACACGACGGCGTTCAGCGGCGTCGCGAAATAGTCCGCCTTCATCCGGCGGAGGAGCGAGGCGCGGACCGGCCTGGTGCCGAGGGTGCTGGCGGCCGTCATCGCGTCACCAGCCTGGTGCGGGCATTGTACCAGTTCATGAAGCCGGACACCGCCAGGCCCAGGGCGAGATAGATGGCGAGCGTGATGGCGATGATCTCGATGGCCTGGCCGGTATTGGTCAGGGCCGAGCCGACGAAGACGCTGACCAGTTCGGGAAAGGCGATGGCGGCGCCGAAGGACGAGTTCTTCAGGACGTTGAGATACTGGCTGGTCAGCGGCGGGATCATCACCCGCATCGCTTGGGGAACGACGATGAGGCTGAGCGCCCGGTTGGGTCTCAGCCCCAGCGCATAGGCCGCCTCCCACTGCCCCTTGACGACGGACTGGATGCCGCCGCGCACGATCTCGGCGATGAAGCCGGCTGTGTACGTGGCCAGCGCCGCGAACAGCGCCACGAATTCCGGCACCAGAACGAAGCCGCCGCGATAGTTGAAACCGCGCAGCGCCGGCACGTCCCAGCTGCTCAGCGCCGCAGCGATGCCGAAAGCGAGCGCCGGCAGGGCGAGGAACAGGGCGAGGCCGCTCGCCCAAACGGGGAAGATCAGCCCTGTCGCGTCGCGCCGCCGCTTCGCCCAGACGGCGATGGCGGCCTGCGCGATGAAACCCGCCAGCACGACGAGGGCGGCGATGCGGAAGGCGGTGCCGTCGGTCGGCACCGGAATGGTCAGGCCCCGGTTGTTGAGGAAGGCGACCGCGAAGAAGCCGATGGACTGGCGCGGGCCCGGCAGCGCGGCAATCACCCCGAAATACCAGAACAGCACGAAGAAAAGCAGCGGGATGTTGCGGACGAACTCGATATAGGCGCCGGCGAGGCCCGCCAGCAGCTTGTTGGGGGACAGCCGCGCGATGCCGATGACGAAGCCGAGCAGCGTGGCGGCGATCGCCGCCACGAAGGTGATGACCAGGGTGTTGGCGACGCCGACCCACAGAAGCGCGAGGATGTTGGCATCGGGCGTGTAGTTGGTCAGCACGAAGGACACGTCGATGCCCGACGTGCGCCACAGGAAGTCGAAGCCGGAGGCCATGCCGGCATTGACCATGTTCTGCGAGGCGTTGCGCACGATCAGGATGATCGTGCCGGCGAGGCCGACCAGGAGGGCGGCCTGCCAGAAGATCTCGCGCATGCGCTTGTCGTAGAAATAGCGGGTCACGTCACCGGCCGGGGTCTTGGACGGAAGAAGGCCTCCCGCCGGGTGGCGGGAGGCCGATCGAAGGACGGCTCAGGCTGTGCCGTTCACTGGAACGGCGAGGTGAACAGGATGCCGCCGCGGGTCCACAGGTTGTTCTGGCCGCGCTCGAGACCGAGCGGCGAGCCTTTGCCGACGGTACGCTCGAAGCTCTCGGCATAGTTGCCGACCTGCTTGATGGCGTTGAACATCCATTCATTCGGCAGGCCCAGCATGGCGCCGAAATTGCCGTCGGCGCCGAGCAGGCGGCGGATCTCGGCATTACGCGAATTGGCACGCATGTCGTCGACATTCTTGCTCGTGACGCCGAGGTTTTCGGCGGCGATCATGCCGTTGAGCACCCAGCGCACCACCGCCTGCCAGCGCTCGTCGCCCCAGCGGGTGACCGGACCCTGCGGGTCGTTCGAGATGGTCTCGGTCATGATGAAATGGTCGCCCGGGGTCTTCAGCTTGATGCGCTGGCCGGCCAGCGCCCCGATGCCGGCGGTGTAGCTGTCGCAGCGGCCGGCATCGTAGGCGGCGATGGCGTCGTCGTTCTTCTGGAAGTTGATGATCGACACCTTGAGGTTGCGCTCGCGGAAATAATCCGCGGCCATGCGCTCCTCGGTCGAGCCGGCGGCGACGCAGATCGAGGCGTTCTCGAGGTCCGTCGGCTTCTTGGCGCCCGAGGCGGTGCGCACGATGAAGGTCTGGCCCTCGTAGAAGTTGATGCCCTGGAAGTTCACGCCGAGCGAGGCGTTGCGCGAGAAGGTGATGGTGGTGTTGCGCGACAGCAGGTCGACCTGGCCCGACTGCAGGACCGGCCAGCGCTGCTGCACCGAGGTCGGGGTGTAGCGGACCTTGTTGGCGTCGCCGAGTACGGCGGCGGCCACGGCGCGGCAGAAGTCGACGTCGAGGCCGGTCCACTCGCCCCTGTCGTTGGCGAAGGAGAAGCCGGGCAGGCCGAGGTGGACGCCGCATTCCAGATGGCCGCGGGCGCGGATCGCATCCAGCGTCGGCGAGGGCGCGAGCTGCTGGGCGGTGGCGGCCCCGGCGCCGAGCGCGAGGATGGCGGCGCCGAGCGCGCCGCGGGCGAGAAGGGTCATGGAACTGGCTCCCGGTAGGCTCCGGCGGGATGGTCCGGCCGGAGAAAATCCTGCGCCACACTCGGAAGGCGGGCGGAAAGAGTCAACCGTCCAATGCGCTGTCGCGCCAGAGGTTTTCCATCAGCCCCGCACGAAGCCGACGATGTCCTTCACCGAATCCATCACCGGGCGGGCGATGGCCCGGGCGCGGCTTGCGCCCGTCGCCAGGATGCGGTCGATCTCGGCAGGGTCGGCGACGAGGCGCTTCATCTCCGAGGTGATGGGCGAGAGCTTGGCGACCGACAGGTCAGCCAGTGCCGTCTTGAAGCCCGAGAACTGCCCGCCGCCGAATTCGGCGAGGACATCGGCCTTGGTCCGTCCGGAGAGGGCGGCGAAGATGCCGACGAGATTGTCGGCCTCGGCACGGCCCTTCAGGCCCGCTTCCTCGGAGGGCAGGGCTTCCGGATCGGTCCGCGCCTTGCGGATCTTCTGGGCGATGGTGTCGGCATCGTCGGTCAGGGCGATGCGGGAATAGTCCGAGGGGTCCGACTTCGACATCTTCTTGGTGCCGTCGCGCAGGCTCATGACGCGCGTCGCCGGCCCCATGATCACCGGCTCGGTGACGGGGAAGAAGGCATCGCCGAGGCCGAGTTCGGCGATCCGCTCGGCATAGTCGTTGTTGAACTTGATGGCGATGTCGCGTGTCAGTTCCAGGTGCTGCTTCTGGTCCTCGCCCACCGGCACGTGGGTCGCCCGATAGGCGAGGATGTCGGCGGCCATCAGGCTCGGATAGGCGAAGAGGCCGAGCGAGGCGTTTTCCTTGTCCTTGCCGGCCTTGTCCTTGAACTGCGTCATCCGGCTCATCCAGCCGATGCGCGCGATACAGTTGAACACCCAGGCGAGCTCGGCATGCTCGTGGACCTGACTCTGGTTGAACAGGATCGAGCGCTTCGGGTCGATGCCGGCGGCGATATAGGCGGCGGTGACCTCGCGGATCGCCTTCTGCAGCGCCTTCGGATCCTGCCAGACGGTGATCGCGTGCATGTCGACGACGCAATAGATGCAGTCATGCGTCTCCTGCATCGCCACCCAGTTGACCAGGGCGCCGAGATAATTGCCGAGATGCAGGTCGCCGGTAGGCTGCATGCCCGAGAAGACGAGCGGCTTGAAGGTCGCCATGGTGGTGGAATCCCAAAGCAGGGGCGGCCATCTGCCGCCCCGAAGGCCGGCTTCCTCGCATGGGCCGCGAGGTGATTCAAGCGGTTGCCAGGTTCACTCCGCCAGCACGCGGGTCGGCGGGAAGACCACCTCCACCAGCGTGCCCTGGTTCGGCGTCGAGGAGATGCCGAAGCTCGCCCGGTTCGCCTCGACCAGCGCCTTGGTCAGCGGCAGGCCGAGGCCGGTGCCCTTGGCCGCCCTGGGATTGGAGGTCGCGACCTGGCGGAAAGGCTCCATAGCGGCCTTGAGTTCGTTCTCGGTCATGCCGACGCCGGTGTCGCGCACGCGCAGCACCGCCTCGCCCGCATCCGACAGGCCGGTGGAGACGATGATCTGCCCGCCCGCAGGTGTGAACTTCACCGAGTTCGACAGGAGGTTCAGCACGATCTGCCGCAGCGAGCGGGAATCGGCCACCACGTTCGGCAGGCGCGGCTGCAGCGAGGAGCGGATGATGACGCGCTCGCGGTTGGCCTGCGGCTGCATGATCGCCACCGTCGACTGCACCATGTCGTTGAGGTCGACGCTGGTGAAGGAGAGTTCCAGCTTGCCGGCTTCGATCTTGGAAAGGTCCAGGAGATCGTTGATGAGCGAGAGGACATGTCCGCCCGACGCGTGGATGTCCTTCAGATAGTCGCGGTAGCGCTCGTTGCCGACCGCCCCGAAACGCTCCTCCATCATCACCTCGGAGAAGCCGATGATGGCGTTCAGCGGTGTCCGGATCTCGTGGCTGATCTTGGCGAGGAAGTCCGACTTCTGTGACGAGGCCTGCTCCGCCTGGCGCTTGGCGGCGATGAGGTCCTCCTCCGCCTTCTTCCAGTGCGTCATGTCGCGGAACACGGCGGCGAGCTTCGGCCTGGCCGCCGGCCCGGTCCGGCCCATCGTCATGTAGAGCGGAATGAGGCCGCCCTGCTTGACCCGCCCGATGATCTGCCGGCCGTCGTTGAGCACGCTCGCAACGCCGTTGGACAGGAGCCCGTCGCAATAGTCGAGCGCCGACCGGTGACTCTCGGGGGCGAAGAGCGTCGTCACCGACGTCCCCTTCACCTCGGCCGATTCATAACCGAACAGCGCCTCCGCCGAGCGGTTCATGCTCTCGATCGCCCCGTCGGCGGTGACGATGACGATGCCGTCGGTGGCCGTGTCGAGGATCTGCTCGACCTCTTCGAGGCGGCCGCGCAACTCGCTCAGCGTCGTCGATTCATGGTCGCCGGCGACGTCTCCCGCTGGCATACGCGTCAGCGTGAAGAGGAACGCCGACTGCCCGGCCCAGGTGACGCGCGACAGATGCGCCTCGACGGGGAGCGCGGTGCCCGCCATCGTGGTCAGCGTCACCGCCTCGCTGCCGTCGTCCGGCCCGCCGGCGAAAAGGCGCGAAACGCCGCCCGCCTCCTCCAGCGCCGTCGAATCGGGGAAGCCGATCCAGTCCAGCAGGGTGCGGTTGGCGAAGAGCACCGCATTGCCGCGGTGGATGATGAGGCCGGTCGGCACCTTGTCGAGAAGCGCGGCGAGATCGGCGCCCTGGTCGGGCCCGGCCATCGCCGGATCGGCGCCGAAGGCGCTCGGCAGCGGCCCGAAGGGCGTGCCCGAATCGACGAAGGCGCGGGCCGGCGCGTCTCCCGCCGTGTCGGGGGATCGCGTCTCCGGCAGGCCGTCCCCACTATCGAGCGGATCCGTGGCGACCGGAGCCACCAGCGGCGCGGCGGGCGCCGCCTGCTCGGCGGGCGGCGGCAGGGGATCGGGCGGGCGCGGGCCGCCCTGG
>NZ_JAUYFA010000056.1 GCF_030691135.1 Phreatobacter sp. | reverse complement strand
AAGGCGAAGGCGAAGGCGAGGCGGCGGCGCCACCAGGGCGCGAAGGCGATCTCGGCCACCGCCGCACCGTCATGGGCATGGATCAGCGTCGCGGGGCCGGTGAGGATGGCGCAGTGCTTGGCGGGAAAGCCCTCGCGCCAGCGGAACAGGACGACGTCGCCGGGCAGCGCCTCTCGCGGATCGACCTCCACGAGGTGACGGCGCGCCGCCTCCGCCAGCGCCTCGCGGCCGTGGGCCTCGGCCCAGTCGGGCGTATAGGGCGGCACGGCGGCGGGCTCGGGTCCGACGACATCGCGCCAGACGCCGCGGACGAGGCCGAGGCAGTCGCAGCCGACGCCCTTGACGGAGGCCTGGTGGCGGTAGGGCGTGCCGCGCCAGGCGCGGGCGGCGGCGACGATGGCGGCGCGTGTCGGCATGGGATTGTCCGGGGTGTCGTGGGGGCGGGCCGGCCCCCGGCCTGATGACGGTCTGGAGAGCGAGGCGCGCCTTCGCCGCCGCTTCACCTCTCCCCGCCGGGGAGAGGTGAAGGGGAGCCCGAGCGATGGGCTAGCGTCCCACCACCGCCCCGTCATGGCCGCCCTCGCCCGGCACCGGCACGGAGAGGATGCGGTCGATGCCGGGCATGTGCGGGAAGCCGCGGAAATTCGCCGCATTGGCGAAGCGGTCGCGGCAGGTGGCGAAGGCCTTGTCGCAGCCGACGGTGACCGAGACCGCGTCACCGGGGGCCAGCGGCTCCGGCGGCACCTGCCAGAGCGACAGCCTCACCCCGCCGGTGACCGGCGTCGCCGCGGCAATCTCGACCGTGAAGCCCGTCGCCGCGCCGGTTTGAACCGTCAGCCGACCGCCGACGAGGTCATCGGCGGCGAGGGTCGAGAGGCCGGCGAGGACCGGCGCGCCGTTCGTGACGGCGATCACCGATCCGGTGCCGTGGCGACCGGCGGCGGCGAGGTCGACGCCGCAGCGGGCATCGCCCAGATCGGCGGCGCAGCGCGGCGTGAACAGCCGTCCGCGCTCGACGTCGAGCCCGGCTGACAGCGATCGCAGTTCGGCGCGGAACGCCCCGGCCTCGCGGGTGACGGCGCCGAGCGTCATCACCCGCAGCAGCACCGCGAGGGCGGGATCGGTCCAGTCGACGAGATGGACCTCGACCCTGGCGCCGTCATAGCGCCCGGCCCGGATGTCGGCTTCCGCGATGGCGTCGTCGACCAGCGCCCCGGCGAGTTCGGCGGTGCCGGCGGCAAAGCCCAGCTTCTCGGCGGCGGCGGTGGCGTCGAAGCCGCTGGCGGCGCGGCAGGGCACGCCGGCGACGACCAGGTCGCCGTCATGGTCGGTAAAGCCGAGCACGACGCCGTCGGCGCGCCGGACGATCCATGCGGTGGCGAGCGTCGTGCAGCCGCCGTCGAGCCGGGCCTGCAGGGCGGGAGGAAGGACGCGCATGGATCATATCCTGATCTCGACCAGCGGGATCGACGGGATCTCCCCCGCCGCGAAGGAGGTGAGGTTGACGTCCAGCCTGTCGGTGTCGAAGCGCACCGGCACGTCGAAGAGGAAACCCGCCGTCACGGCCGCGCCATGCGCCGGCGGCGCGTCGAGCGTCATCAGCCCCGTCGCCGCATCGAGCGCGAAGCCCGTGGTCTCGACGCCGCCGACCGCCACCCGCACCGAGCCCGCCACCGGCTTGGCGATGGGGCGGAGATAGGCGCTGGCACCGAGGCCGTAGGTCTTGGCCAGGGCGAAGGCGCGCCTCTCGCCGTCGCCCGTCCCGATCGGCTGATCAGTGGGCGACGGCGCCGCGCCGGGCTGGGCGGAGGCGTGATCCAGCCGGTCGCGGAAGCGGAAGCCGTGGAGCCGGCCGCGCCGCTCCTCGAAAAAGGCGACGACCGCCTGCAGCCCGGCGAGGCTCTTCACCCCGTAGCCGGCGTCGTAACGACGGCGCGAATGGGCCCAGCGGGCGTTGCGCTCCTCGCGCCCCGAGCCGAGCAGCACGACGTCCGTGCGCCGCTCCGGGCCGCCGGAGGCGCCAAGCGCCACGTCGAGCGGAAAGGTCACCTCGTGAAAGGCCTGCATGGCGGGTCTCCGCTTGATCCTGGACAAGGCCGGCGGCGACGCGCCGGGCGATGGTATGGCGAACGCAACAGGAGACCCCAGCGTGAGCCACACCCCCCACGAACTCGCCGCCGAATTCCCCGAGAAGACCGCGCTGATCTCGCGGCTGAAACAGTCGGACGCGCATTTCGCCCGGCTGGCCGAGCGCTATCACGTCGTCAACCGGGAGATTCACCGCATCGACAGCCAGGTCACCCCGGCCTCGGACGAGACGACGGAAGAGCTGAAGAAGGAGCGCCTGCATCTGCTCGACGAGATCGTCGCGCTGATGGACAAGGCGGCCTGAGCGCGCCTCACAAGCCGCGCCGCCCGCGCGCCACGGCGCGGGCCAGCATGGCGGTCACCTCGGCCTCGGACCGGCGGAAGCTCGCCGCGTCCGTCGCCGTGACATGCATGACGACCGACGGCCGGCCCGTGCCGCCGCCGGCCGCGACCCCGAGACGCCCGTCGGCGGTGCGGGTCAGCGGCATCACCGCCTCGGCGCCGCTCTCGCCCATCAGGCCGGTGCGCCCGCCCGGCAGCGGGAAATAGGTCGGCGCCGCGATGACGCCGCCGCGCGCCATCGGCACGATGCCGGTCAGCGCGCCGGCTTCGGCCGTGGCGCCCGCACCGAGCCCGCGAAACCCCATCATCATGTCCTGGAACGAGGCGAAGAGCCCGTCCGTCACCGGCCGGATCGCGGCGCGCAGCGCCATGGCGGAAAGCTGCTGGCCGAGGGCGGCGACGACGCCGCCGAGATCCTGACCCTTGACCACGGCAGTGGCGAAGGCGCGGCTCATGGAGGCACCGAAACCGCGCGCCAGCTTGTCGGCCTCGCCGATCTCGCGGCGGAAGGCGGATGTGTCGGCGGTGATCTCGACGGAGAGCGTGTCGATGGCGGTCATGAATGATTCCTCAGTCCGGATAGGCGGCCATCAGCCGGTCGAGAGCGGAGCGGTCGGCGGCGCCGCCCGTCCGCCCGAACCGGCCCTCGATGGCGGCGGCGAGCTCGCGCGGCGTCGCCCGCCAGAAGGCGTCCGGCGACCACCCGAGCTGGCCCAATGCCAGGCGCATCACGTCGTCCCAGGGAAAGGGCTCGGCGGCGCGCCGAAAGGGCCGGCAGGCGGCGCCATGCCCTCCCCGGCGGCGGAGGCCGGTCTGCCCTCCCCGGCACCGAAGGTCGCGGTCAGCAGGTCGGAGACGATGCGGGCATAGGCGGCGGCGCCGCCGGTGACGGCGAGGGCCGCCACCTCGCGGTCGCTGATCACCTCGCCCGCGCCGCGCAGGCCGGCGCCGATGACGGCGATCAGGTCGCGCGCCGCCAGCCGGCCGGAGCCGAAGCGCTCGGCGAGTTCGACGAGGTCGCCCGCCTCGAAATGGGCCTCGAGATCGGCGAGGGCGCCGAGGGTCAGGACCAGACGGCGGGTGACGCCGCCGATGTCGGCTTCGATCTCGCCGCGTCGGACATTGGGCATCGGGCTCTCCTCGCAAACAGGGGATCAGGCGGCGGTGAAGGTGAGCGGGCCGGCGCTTTCCAGCGCCATGTCGTAGGTCACCTCGCCATTGTGGTTGCCGGCGAATTCCAGCGCGGTGATCTGGAAGGCGCCCTCGACCGTGCCGAAATCGGGCACGATCACCTGGAAGTCGCGGATAGCGCCGTCGAAGAAGACCTGCCGCATCAGCGCGTCAGAGGCCTCGTCGCGGAAGATGCCGGAGCCGGAGACGGAGGCGCGTTTGACGCCGGTGCCGCCGAGCAGTTCGCGCCAGCGCCCGGCGCTTTCGGCATGGGTGACGTCGACCGTCTCGGCATTGAAGCGCAGCTGGCGCGAGCGCAGGCCCGCGACGGTGACGAAGCCCGCACCGTCGGCGATCTTGACGAGCAGGTCCTTGCCTTTCTGGGCGGCCATGGGGGTCTCCTTGCGGGTTGATCAGGGATGACGGGCAGGTGTCTGAAGGCCGGCGTCGGTGGGCGCGCAACGGCCGAACCGCGTCACCTCTCCCCGGCGGGGAGAGGTCGACGAGCGCAGCG
>NZ_JAUYFA010000054.1 GCF_030691135.1 Phreatobacter sp. | reverse complement strand
CGCTATCTCGGCACCTGCGACGGCGACATGGAGAAGGGCCAGCTTCGCTGCGACGCGAACATTTCAGTCCGCCCGGTGGGTCAGACGACGCTGGGCACCAAGGTCGAGCTCAAGAACCTCAACTCGATCTCGTTTGTGCGCGACGGCATCGCGCACGAGATCAAACGCCAGCTCGGCGTGCTGGAGCGCGGCGGCACCATCGGGCAGGAGACGCGCGATTACGACGGGATGGAGGGCACCTCGCAGTCGCTGCGGACGAAGGAAGATGCCCACGACTACCGCTATTTCCCCGATCCGGACCTGCTGCCGCTCGAATTCACCCAGGCCTATGTCGACGATCTCGCCCAGCACCTGCCGGAGCTGCCGGACGAGAAGAAGGCGCGCTTCATCTCGCAATATGGTCTGACGCCCTACGACGCCTCGATCCTCGTTCTGGAACGCGACAGCGCCGACTATTTCGAGGCTGTCGCGAATGGCCGTGACGCCAAGGCCTCGGCCAACTGGGTGATCAACGAGCTGTTCGGCCGCCTCAACAAGGACGGCCGCGACGTGACGACCTCGCCGGTGACGCCGGCCCAGATCGGCGGCATCGTCGATCTCATCGCGTCGGGCGTGATCTCCGGCAAGATCGCCAAGGACCTGTTCGAGATCATCTATACCGAAGGCGGCGATCCTGCCGAGGTGGTCGAAGCCCGCGGCATGAAGCAGGTCACCGATACCGGCGCCATCGAGAAGGTGATCGACGAGGTGATCGCTGCCAATCCGGACAAGGTGCAGCAGGCCATCGCCAAGCCGACCATGCTCGGCTGGTTCGTCGGCCAGGTGATGAAGGCCTCGGGCGGCAAGGCCAATCCGGAAGCCGTGAATGCGATGCTGAAGGCGAAACTCGGGATTTGAGGCGGGGCGCAGCCCGGCCCTGGTGCCACGACAGGATCATCTGATGGCAGGTTCCTGGACGTCCAATATCGAGCGGGATCCGCGCTATCGTGGCGCCGAAGAGATCATCTCGGCGGCCGGCTATGCGATCACCATCGCCGACGACATGATAGCGATCGTCAACGAGGAAACCGGCGACAGCCAGCGCTTCCGCGCCCGCAAGGATCTCCTCGCCTTCGCGGCGTCGCTCGCATCGGGCGAGCCGCCGCCGGCGCAGAAGCGGGGAGCCAAGATCCGCAACGGCCCCGGGTTCAGCGCGCATGCGGCCCGTCCGCCGGCGCGTGAGGCGGGATCGCGTCCCGACGGCGATGAAGACATGGACATCGCCAGGCTCAAGGCGCTCTGCCAGGCGCTGACCATCGAGCGCGACGCATGGAAGGCGAGGGCGCAGATCCGCGAGGAGAGCGTTGTGAGCGAGCCCTCCGACGGCGGCGAGAAGTACCGCGCGCTGAAGAAGTTCATCGCCCGCGAGTTCCACCCCGACCATGTTCGCGCCGACGGTATCGAGCGGCTGGTGCGCACCGAAGTCTTCAAGACGATCTGGGCCCATATCGAGGACATCGAGCGGGCCGGGCGCCCCTAGGATTGCCCTCCGCAGATCGGCTGCCAGCCCTGTGGCGATGCGGCTTGCGATGCAGGGAATGATCGTTTTCCATGCCGGCCTCTCGGGGAGGAAAAACATGTCGAAACGCTTCACGCTTCACGGTTTCTGGCTGTCGGGTCCGACCTACAAGGTCGGTCTCATGCTCAGCCTCTGCGGCGAGGACTTCGCCTATCAGTCACTCAATCTGCGGGCCGGCGAGCACAAGGCGCCGGCCTTTCTCGCCAAGAACCGTTTCGGCCAGGTGCCGGTGCTGGAAGACGCCGAGGCGGGTCTGGCGCTCTGCCAGTCCGCGGCGATCCTCGAGCATCTGGCATCGACCCTCGGAAAGTTCGGCGGCGCGGGCGCGGCTGATCTCGCCCGAGCGCGCGAGTGGATGTTCTGGGATTTCGACCGTCTCGCCGGGCCGATCTACCGCTCGCGCGCCCAACGCTTCGGTATTCGCGCCTTCAACCAGCCGATCATGGAAATGTACTGGGTCGAGGGCAATGCGGCGCTGAAGGTTCTGGAACAGGCGCTGGCGGCGTCAGACTGGCTGGCCGGGGCGCATCCGACCATCGCCGACATCGACGTCTATGGCGTCGTGGCCTACGCGCCGCAGGCCGGCTTCGACCTCGGGGCCTATCCGGCCATCAGCGCCTGGATGGGCCGGATGGAAGCGCTGCCGGGCTTCATCGCCAGCGACGGCCTGCCGAAAGCCTCGCGCCCGTGAACGCTGCCGCCGTCATGATCCGGGACGCGACCGCGGCCGACGTGCCGCGGATCGCCGCACTCATCGCCATGGGCGACGCTTCCCTGCCGATGAGCGCGGCGGAGGCCGAGGCCGAGGGCGGGTTGCCGGTCTATGCCGAGGCTTTCGCGCGGATCGCCGCCGCGCCGGATAATCACCTGTTCATCGCCGTCGCGGCGGACCGGATCGTCGGTACCTACCAGCTCACGGTCCTGCCGGGCATTGCCGAGCGCGGCCGCACCCGCGGCAAGATCGAGAGCGTCCATGTCGACCCGGCCCTGCGCAGCACGGGCATCGGCGCGGCGATGATGCGCCACGCCATCGCCACCGCCCGCGACAAGGGGATCGGGCTTGTCGAGCTGTCGTCGAACAAGAGCCGCTCCGATGCCCATCGCTTCTACGAGCGGCTGGGATTTGCGAGGAGCCACGAGGGCTTCAAGATGGCCTTGGACTGAGGGGCCGTCAGCCGGTCCTCAGCTGCGGCGCCGGGCGCGGCATTCTGGCAGGAAGCTGCGCCAGGTCTTGCCCGCAGCCTGCAGTCGCGTCTTGTCGCGCCGCCATTCGGTGCCGCAGTCCCGCATGATCTGGTCGTTGCGCAACTGGGCGGCCGAGCGCGGGCGTCGCGTCGTCGTCGACGCGGGCGGCGTGGTGGTCGTCTCGGTCGCCGAACTGCGGCTGCGGGGCGACGTCGCGGTCTGGGCGGCGGCGATATCGGCGGTAAGCACGATGGCGGCGAATGCCGCGAGCCAATGAAGTCGCATAGGTGATCCTCCGAGTGATCGCGTCGACCCTTTCACCCTTCGGCACAACCCGGGATGAACGTCGCGCAGGTTGTATCCTGCGCCGTTCGTGCAACCTTGCAACTGAGGCATCGCACGGATGTGTCCATCGAGGGGTTGGCCTCCGGCGGCAAGATGCTAGCCTCGCGGTCCCAAGGCTTTCCGAACCCGACCGGTGCCACCGGCATAAGGTTCACGCGGAGACGCTCCATGTCGCACCATCCGATCGAACTCCATTTCTGGCCCACCCCGAACGGGTGGAAGATCACGATCATGCTGGAGGAATGCGGGCTTCCCTATACCGTCGTTCCCGTGAACATCGGCAAGGGCGACCAGTTCAAGCCCGACTTCCTCAAGATCGCCCCGAACAACCGGATGCCGGCCATCGTCGATCCCGACGGGCCGGGCGGCGCGCCGATCTCGGTCTTCGAGTCCGGTGCCATCCTGATGTATCTCGGCCGCAAGACCGGCCGGTTCTATCCGCAGGACGAGCGCGGCCGCGTCGCCGTGGAGGAATGGCTGATGTGGCAGATGGCCGGCTTCGGCCCCATGCTCGGCCAGACGCACCATTTCCGCATTTATGCGCCGGAAAAGATCGACTATGCGATCAACCGCTACACCAACGAGGCCAACCGCCTCTACGGCGTCTTGAACCGGCGCCTCGAGGGGCGCGACTTCATCTGCGACGCCGTTTCGATCGCCGACTTCGCCTGTATCGGCTGGGCGAAGCTCTGGGAGCGGCAGGGGCAGGACATGGACCAGTTCCCCCATGTAAAGGCCTGGATCGACCGCATGCTGGCCCGGCCCGCCGTCCAGAAGGGGTTGATGGTCAACAAGGAGGACCGTAACGCCACGGCGCCGCGCGACCCGGCGGCGCAGGCGATCCTCTTCGGCCAGACGGCGCGCTGAGGCGGCGGAGCGTCCGGGCGAGGATTTTCATCTTTTCGTAGCGTTAATCCATCGTTGACCTATGGGAAGCAGACTGCAGGAGAACCAAGGTATCGGGCGGCCGACCGGTCTGCCCGTCTCAATCGGAGGTCATGCGATGAGTATGATGATCCTCGCGGAAGCGGACGCGCTGTCCATCGTGCCGGTGGATCTGGAAAACCGCCCGCCGCGCGAACTCGGGACCCTCTATGCAGCCGGCCGGGTCGTGCCCCGCGATCTCGTCGCCGCCCACATGTGGTTCAACATCGCCGCCCTGAAGGGTGACCGCGACGCCGCCCACAGGCGGCAGGAGGTCGCCGCCGAGATGAGCAAGGACGAGATCGCGCAGGCCCTCGGCTGGGCGCGCGCCTGGCTGGACGCGCAGGCCCCCGTCGCCGTCTGATCAGGTCGCGGCAAGCCGCGCGCGTTCCTTGTCCATGTCAGGCAGAAGGATGGTCAGAAGACCGATGAGCGGCAGGAAAGAGCAGATCCAGTAGACGTATTCGATGCCCCTAGCATCGGCGATCTGGCCGAGCACCGCAGCGCCGACGCCGCCCATGCCGAAGGCGAAGCCGAAGAACAGTCCGGAGATCATGCCGACTTTTCCGGGGACGAGTTCCTGGGCGAAGACGAGGATCGCCGAGAAGGCCGAGGCCATGACGACGCCGATAACGGCGGTGAGGATCACGGTCCCCGTCAGGTCAGCATAGGGCAGGGCAAGGGTGAAGGGAAGCGTCCCCAGGATCGATCCCCAGATCACCAGCTTGCGGCCGAAACGGTCGCCGATCGGGCCGCCGAGGATCGTCCCCACCGCCAGGCCGCCGAGGAAGACGAAGAGCAGGAGCTGCGCGTCACGCACCGACACGCCGAAGCGGTGGATCGTGTAGAAGGTGTAGTAGCTCGTCAGGCTCGCCATATAGACATATTTCGAGAAGACGAGCAGTCCCAGAACCGTGAGCGCGATCAGCACCTTGCGGCGCGGCAGGACGAAGGGGCGGGCGGGCGCCGGGCGCGCGGCCTGGGCGGCCCGCTGACGCGCATACCAGCCGCCGACCCGGATGAGGATGACCATGGCGGTCAGCGCCAGCGCGCCGAACCAGGCGACGCTCTGCTGGCCACGTGGCAGGATGATGAAGGCCGCCGCCAGCGGTCCGAGCGCGGTACCGACATTGCCGCCGACCTGAAAGAGCGACTGGGCGAGGCCGTGGCGTCCGCCCGAGGCCAGCCGCGCCATGCGCGAGGATTCCGGGTGGAACACCGCCGAGCCGAAGCCGACGAGGCCGGCCGCCACCAGCAGCAGTTCGTAGCTTCCGGCATGGGCGAGGAGGATCAGTCCGACAAGGGAGAAGCCCATGCCGACTGCCAGCGAGTAGGGCTGCGGGTTCCTGTCGGTATAGAGGCCGACCAGCGGCTGGAAGAGCGCGGCGGTTCCCGAGAAGACGAAGGCGAGGAGGCCGATCTGGCCGAAATCCAGCGCGTAGTTTTCCTTCAGGACGGGATAGAGCGCCGCGACCAACGACTGCATAACGTCGTTGAGAAGGTGGCATGTGCTGAGCGCCGCCAGAATGCCGAAGGATGTGCGGTCGACGGCAGGGGCGGCCGTGTCGACGGGCGTGCTGGTCACGGATGCTCCTCGGGGCGGCAGCGGCCGCTTCATTCCTGCCCGATTGGGAGGCAATCCGTGGCGGTGGTCAATGCTGCCGGGACGGGAGCCCGCATGCGCGGGGCGAGGGGCTCCCGCTGCAGCGTCAGTTCACGACCCGAACAGCGCCCCTGGAGGCGCTGGTGGTAAGGGCGGCATAGGCCCTCAGCGCCGTCGTCACCTTGCGCTTGCGCGGGGCTTCGGGCTGCCAGGCGGCGTTGCCCCGCGCTTCAATGGCGACGCGGCGGCGGGCGAGTTCCGCGTCGGAGACGCGCATGGCGATCGACCGGTTGGGGATGTTGATGTCGATCATGTCGCCCTCCTCCACCAGGCCGATGGCCCCGCCTTCCGCCGCTTCCGGCGAGGCATGGCCGATGGAGAGGCCGGAGGTGCCGCCGGAGAAGCGGCCGTCGGTGATGAGGGCGCAGGCCTTGCCGAGACCCTTCGACTTCAGATAGCTCGTCGGATAGAGCATTTCCTGCATGCCGGGACCGCCGCGCGGTCCCTCATAGCGGATGACGACGACGTCGCCGGCCTTGATCTTGTTGGTGAGGATGGCGTCGACCGCCGCGTCCTGGCTCTCGAAGATGCGGGCGGGGCCGGAGAAGGTCAGGATCGAGGCGTCGACGCCGGCGGTCTTCACGATGCAGCCGTCGAGCGCAATGTTGCCGGAGAGCACGGCGAGGCCGCCGTCCTGCGAATAGGCGTGTTCCGCGGAGCGGATGACGCCGGTCTCGCGGTCGAGATCGAGTTCCTCGAAGCGGCGGCTCTGGCTGAAGGCGGTCTGGGTCGGCACGCCGCCCGGTGCGGCGGAATAGAAGGTCCTGACGCTCTCGCTGTCGGTCACCGCAATGTCCCAGCGGGCGAGGGCGGCAGCCATGCTCTCGGCATGGACGGTCGGCAGGCTCGTATCGATGAGCCCGGCGCGGGCGAGTTCGCCGAGGATGGCCATGATCCCGCCGGCCCGGTGAACGTCCTCCATATGGACGTTGGCGACCGAAGGCGCGACCTTGCAGAGCACCGGAACCCGCCGCGACAGACGGTCGATATCCTCCATGGTGAAGCCGATCTCGCCCTCGTAGGCGGCGGCCAGTAGGTGCAGGACTGTGTTGGTCGAGCCGCCCATGGCGATGTCGAGCGTCATGGCGTTCTCGAAGGCCTTGAACGAGGCGACGGAGCGCGGCAGCACGCTCATGTCGTCCTGCTCATAATGGCGGCGCGCGAGATCGACGATGAGATGGCCGGCCTCGACGAAGAGGCGCTTGCGGTCGGCATGCGTCGCCAGGACCGAGCCGTTGCCGGGCAGGGCGAGGCCGAGGGCTTCGGTGAGGCAGTTCATCGAATTGGCGGTGAACATGCCCGAGCAGGAGCCGCAGGTCGGGCAGGCGGCGCGCTCGATGGCGGCGACCTCGTCGTCGGAGATGCTGTCGTCGGCGGCGGCGACCATGGCGTCGACCAGGTCGACCTTCTTGAGGACGCCGTCGGCCATGAACTTGCCGGCTTCCATCGGCCCGCCCGAGACGAAGATGGTCGGGATGTTGAGGCGCAGCGCGGCCATCAGCATGCCGGGCGTGATCTTGTCGCAGTTGGAGATGCAGACCAGCGCGTCGGCGCAATGGGCGTTGGTCATGTACTCGACGCTGTCGGCGATGAGCTCGCGCGAGGGCAGCGAATAGAGCATGCCGTCATGGCCCATGGCGATGCCGTCATCGACCGCGATGGTGTTGAATTCCTTGGCGACGCCGCCGGCCTTCTCGATCTCGCGCGCCACCAACTGTCCGAGATCCTTCAGGTGCACATGGCCGGGCACGAACTGGGTGAAGGAATTGGAGATGGCGATGATCGGCTTGCCGAAATCCGAGTCCTTCATGCCGGTGGCGCGCCACAGGCCGCGGGCGCCGGCCATGTTGCGGCCATGGGTCGTGGTGCGTGAACGATAGGCGGGCATGGTCGTTTCCAGGGCTCGACGTGGGTCTGCTTGATCGGTCCGGCGGGCGGTCCGTTGGTTCAGCCTTTATCGGTTCAAAACCGGTTAGGCCAGTGCGGCACGGGGCCATCCCCCGTCCCCGCAATCGGCATGGCAGGCATTCACCGCGGATGGTTCGGGACTTGCGTGCGCTGCAGCCGTGCAGCGGGATCAGGCCTCCGGCCCGAAAGCGGACCTTCCGCCGCCCGACCCGCTTGCCGTTCAATGCCGCAGGCAGGATCGGCAGGGCCGGTCATGGAGCAGAACGACGTGCAGACAAGAGAATGGGACATCGGCACCGATATCGGTGGCACCTTCACCGACATCATCGCCGTCCGAAGCGGCAGCAGCGAGACCCGGATCGCCAAGGTTCCCTCCCGACCCGACGCACCGGTCCAGGCGATGATGGAGGCGCTGGCGGCCGTCGGCCTCGGGCCCGACGACGTGCGCCGCTTCGTCCACGGCACGACGCGCGTCACCAATGCCCTGGTCGAGGAGCGCCTGCCGAGAGTGGCGCTGGTGGCCACCGCCGGTTTCGAGGACGTGCTGGAGATCGCCCGCTACCGCCGGCAGGAACTCTACCGCCTCGACATTCCGCCGAAGGCGCCGCCGCTCGTGCCGCCGTCGCTCTGTTTCGGCATTGTCGAACGGCTCGACCATACCGGTGCCGTGCTGAAGCCTCTCGCCGAGAGCGAGATCGAGCGGCTGGTGACGTGGCTCAAGGCCAACGATGTCGCCAGCGTCGCCATCTGCCTGCTCCACTCCTATGCCAATCCCGACCATGAGAAGCGCCTCGCCGAGCGCCTTGCCGGCATCGTCCCGCATGTCTGCGTCTCGCACGAGATCAATCCGGAGGCGC
>NZ_JAUYFA010000046.1 GCF_030691135.1 Phreatobacter sp. | reverse complement strand
GAGGGACCACCGCCATGACCCGCTTCAAGACCTTCGCTCTCGCCGCCGTCGCCGCCGCCACCCTGTCGCTCGCCATGGCGCCGCCGGCCGAGGCCCGCTCGCGCAACGCCGCCCTTGGCATCGGCGCCCTTGCTTTCGGCCTCATCGTCGGCAGCGCCGTCGCCTCCAGCCGCGCCCGGGCCTATGAGGCGCGCGAGTGCTACACGATGCGCCGCTGGGTCGAGGGTCCCTACGGCATGGAGCGCCGCACCGTCCGCGTCTGCGAGTAAGCCGCCGCACCCAACCGCCGTGGTCCCCAGAGCCCCAGCCCCCCGGCTGGGGCTTTGTGCCGTCGGGTCGGTGCCACAGACTGCGGGAGGGGGGCCGACGCGGCGATTACCGCCGCACTCACTTGGGTGGAGACGCGGCGGGAATTTCTTGTGAGCGGCGCCATCTCTGGGCAGTGGGCGCGGTACGACGCCCGCAGACTGGGCGGCTCCCATGAGGGCTCTCCGAAGGCCCTTGCGGCTTTCGCCTTCAGGCAATCCTGCGCAGGACGACCGGAGTTTCCTGCGCTTCGACAAGTTTCAGCCAAGCCTCCATGAGCGCGACCTGTCGGGCGCGGCAAATCTCTCGATTGGGAGCAGAACTGGGCCTGGCTCGGCGCGACAATGAAAAAACGTCTTTATCGTCGTCGCTTAGACAGAAAGGATGGCGGAGAGGGAGGGATTCGAACCCCCGATACGGTTGCCCGTATGCCGCATTTCGAGTGCGGTGCTTTCAACCACTCAGCCACCTCTCCGCGGTCGCATGGGCGATGGAGCAAACCATCACCGGCTGTTGAAGCGAAGCGCGGCATAGCGGAACGGGGCGGCGCATTCAAGCGCGGGTTTCACCGGTGGCCGAGAATTCCGGTGAAACCGGTCCGCCGGGACGCCGCGGCGGCGGTGCGGGTGTCGTCCCGGCGCGATAAAAAGCCGAGGCGCCGCAGGGTTTTCCTTGACTCGGGCGGCGGTTTCCATCATTGACCCGCCTTCCGGACATGCAGGTTGCGCGCACCTTGCGGGCCTCTGTCCGTCCGGATCGAAAATCAACCGTCCCCCTGGGGATGGCAAGACCAAACAAGAAGACGGCCGGCCAGCCCCTCGCAGGGTCGCGCCAAGGCCCGTCGAGACAAGGACGAAGACGATGTACGCAGTCATCAAGACTGGCGGCAAACAGTACAAGGTTGCCGCCGCCGACACGATCACGATCGAGAAGCTCGAAGCCGAAGCCGGCGACGTGGTCCTGTTCCCCGAAGTTCTCATGCTCGGCGGTGAGGCCGGCACCACCATCGGCGCGCCCTTCGTGGCCGGCGCCTCGGTGTCCGCCGAAATCGTCCGCCAGGCCCGCGGCCCGAAGACGATTTCGTTCCGCAAGCGCCGCCGCCAGAATTCGAAGCGCAAGAAGGGCCATCGCCAGGACCTGACGATCGTCCGCATCTCCGAGATCCTCGTCGGTGGCGCCAAGCCCTCCAGGGCCGCTGCCGCGAAACCGGCCGACGCCATGCCGCTGGGCATCGCCGGGTTGCCGGCCGGCGGTGGCCGGGACACGTCGAACCTGTCGCTGATCGCCGGCATCGGCCCGACGATCGAGAAGAAGCTGCGCGCCGCCGGCATCACCACCTGGGAGCAGATCGCTTCCTGGACCGATGCCGACGTCGAGGCGAAGGACCAGGAGCTCGCGCTCCGCGGCCGCGCCAAGCGGGAAGAATGGGTCGAGCAGGCCAAGGAGCTGCTGGCGGGAAAGCCGCCGCGCGCCAAGGCCGATCAGGCCGAGCAGAAATCCGGTGAGGACTGGTAAGCAGCGTCCTGCTGTTGCCATCCTCGTGAATCAGACGTCTTATAAGACATAACGGAATCGGGAGCTCCTCATGGCTCACAAAAAAGCAGGCGGCTCGTCTCGGAACGGTCGCGATTCGAATGCACAGCGTCTCGGCGTCAAGCGCTTCGGCGGCCAGGCGGTCGTGTCCGGCAACATTCTCGTGCGCCAGCGCGGCACCAAGTTCCATCCCGGCACCAATGTCGGGCTCGGCAAGGATCACACGCTCTTCGCGACCACGGACGGCCGCGTAGAATTCCGAACGAAAGCGAATAACCGTACCTACGTGTCGGTTGTTCCGATGATTGCCGCCGCAGAGTAGCAGGCGGCACCGACATCGGAGCCGCCGGCGAGTTCGCCAGGCCGCTCCGCTGATCGAAGGATCGAGGATCAAGGGGCGCCCGGCAAACCAGCCGGCGCCTCTTTTTCTTTTCGGTCCTGGAATGGCTCCAGGCCCGGCCACCGGCGAGGCAAGGAGCCCGTGCCATGACTGCCCTGGAAACCCAACTGGAAGGCCGCTGCGGCGGCGAATTGCTGGAGAGCTGTATGCCCGTCCTCGAGACGGAGCGGCTGGTTCTCCGTGTGCCGCGTTTCGAGGACGTCCCGGCGGTCGTGGCGATGGCCAACGACCGACGTATCGCCGAAATGACGGCCAATCTTCCGCACCCCTATGCGGTCAAGGACGCGGAGAGCTGGATTACCAACGCCTGGACATCCCAGGACCATCCCTTTCTGATTACCCTCAAGTCCAACGGCGCGCCGATCGGTGCGACGGGCTTCGTAATGCCTGAACTCGGTGATCCCGAGATCGGCTACTGGCTGGGCACCGCCCATTGGAGCCACGGCTATGCGACGGAGGCCGCCCGCGCCGTCGTCGACCACCTGTTCACCAACCGCGGCGCCGAGGCGGTGTCCGCCCGTGCCCGCGTCGTCAATCCCTCCTCCCGGCGCGTCATCGAGAAATGTGGTTTCCAGTGGATCGGGGCAGGCCTCACCCGCTCGAGGCTGCTGGCGAGTTCCGTACCGGTCGACAAGTTCCGCCTCGATCGGCCGCTCTGGGCCAGCCTGAAGGCCTGGCGGGACCCGATCCTCAGGCGTTCGGCACCGAGGGTCGTCCTCGGCGAGCGCCGCTGAACGCACGGCCTTGCAGGCAGAGCCCGCCGGATCCATACCGGCGGGCACCCCTCGGAGACCCCATGTCCCCGCCTTCCGCATCGCCATGGCTGGACATTGTCCCGCTCGCCACGCGACGTCTGGTCCTGCGCCAGCCCGGCTTTGCCGACGTGCCGCGCCTCGCCCTCTATGCCGGCGACCTCGCGGTGGCGCGCATGCTGGTGGCGGTGCCCCATCCCTATGGCGAAGCCCATGCCTCGGCCTTCATCGGCGACGTGCTGGCCTCCAACCTGGCAGGCTCGTCCCTCGCCCTCGCCGTGGCGCGGCAAAAGGAGCCGCATGCGCTCGCCGGCATGATCAGCTTCACCCGCGAGGGCCGCAGCGCGACGATCGGCTGGTGGTTCGGCAGGCCCTATTGGGGCCGCGGCCTTGCGACCGAAGCGGTGACCGCCATGGCCGGCATCGCCTTCCGTGACCCGCAGATCGACGTCCTCGTCGCCGGGGCCTTCGCCGACAATCCCGGCTCGCTGCGGGTGCAGGAGAAGGCCGGGTTCATCCGCACGGGCGAGAGCCTGCGCCACAGCGCCGCGCGCGGCACCGACGTCCTGCAGATCGACACGAGCCTGAGCCGCGCCGCCTTCGCCGCATTGAGCGGGCGCCCGACCGGCGCTATGGGAAGAGGATGAGCATCTCGTCCATTCCCATCGGCGTCGTCACCGTCTCGGACCGGGCCAGCCGCGGCATCTACGAGGACAAGGGCGGCCCCGGCATCGTCGCGGCCCTCACCGACCTCCTCGCCTCGCCCTGGCACCCCGTCGCCCGCATCATCCCCGACGAGCGTGAAGCCATAGCGGCGGCACTGATCGACCTCGCCGACCGGGAACATTGCCCGCTCATCCTTACCACCGGCGGCACCGGCCCGGCCGTCCGTGACGTGACGCCGGAGGCCACCGAGGCGGTCTGCGAAAAGATGATGCCTGGCTTCGGCGAGCTGATGCGGCAGGTGAGTCTCAGGGTCGTGCCCACGGCGATCCTGTCGCGGCAGACGGCGGGCATCCGCGGCCGCTCGCTCATCGTCAACCTGCCCGGCAAGCCGTCATCGATCCGCGAATGCCTCGACGCGGTGATGCCGGCCATCCCCTATTGCATCGACCTGATCGAGGGGCCGCGGCTGGAGACGAACCCGGCCCATTGCATCGCCTTCCGGCCGAAGGGGGCCTGAGGCCGCGGTCTTCACGGCCAGCGCGGCACGGTCTAGGTTGTTGTCCCCACCACTTACGGAGGCGACCATGGATCGGCGCGACGCGACGGCTGCTCTCTTCGGTTTCGGGGCCCTCTCAGCCCTCATCGGACGGGCGGAGGCACAAACTCCCGGCCGCACCGCGCCGCTCGGCGGCGCTATCACCGACGTCGCCGGCATCAAGGTCGGCCACTTTACCGAGACGCGCCGGCCCACCGGCTGCACCGTGCTCCTGACCGAGGAGGGCGCAACTGCCGGGGTCGACGTCCGCGGCGCCGCGCCCGGCACCCGAGAGACCGACCTTCTCAATCCCACCAACCTCGTTGATCGTGTCCATGCGATCATGCTGTCCGGTGGCAGCGCATTCGGCCTCGAGGCAGCGACGGGGGTGGTGCGTTGGTTGGAGGAAAAGGGCATCGGCTTTCCCGCCGGTCCCGCCCGCGTACCGATCGTGCCTGCGGCGATCCTGTTCGATCTCGGCATGGGCGACCACCGCATCCGACCCGATGCCGAAGCAGGCTACAAGGCCTGCGCGGCCGCGACGGCCGAGGCGCCGGCCGAGGGGTCGGTCGGCGCTGGCACCGGCGCCACCGTCGGCAAGGCCTATGGCATGGCGCGGGCCATGAAGGGCGGCATCGGCACGGCCTCGGTGAAGGTCGGCAAGGTCACCGTCGGCGCGCTGGTGGCCGTCAATGCCGTCGGCGACGTCATTGATCCCCGGTCGGGCGAGGTCATTGCCGGTACGCGGACCGAGGACGGCCGCAGCCGCCTTGGCCTGACCCGGGCCATCCTGCGCGGCGAACTTCCGCCTGCCCTCCAGGCCGGCATGGCGACCACCATCGGAATCGTCGCGACCGACGCCCAGCTGACCAAGGCCCAAGCGACCAAGATCGCCCAGCAGAGCCACGACGGTCTCGCCCGCACCATCGATCCCATCCACACCATGTGGGACGGCGACACGATGTTCTGCGTGGCCACGGGCAAGAGCGGCGTGACGGGAAACATGATGGCGCTTGGCGCTATCGCCGCGCAGGTGACGGCGGCGGCGGTGATCAGGGCCGTGCTGGCGGCCAGGGCGGTGTCGGGGCCCGGCGTGCCGGCAGTCCCATCGGCGGCCGAGCTCTGAGGCGCGACCCGCTTCTCAGCGCAGCCGCTCCAGCACGCTGACATAGTTGGCCACCGCCGCGCCGCCCATGTTGAAGATGCCGCCGAGCCTGGCGTCCTTCACCTGGATGCCGCCGGCCTCGCCCATCAGCTGCATGGACGAAAGCACGTGCATCGACACGCCCGTGGCGCCGATCGGGTGGCCCTTGGCCTTGAGGCCGCCGGAGGGGTTCACGGGCAGCTTGCCGTCCTTCTGCGTCCAGCCCTCGAGGATGGCGCGGGCGCCCTGGCCCTCGGGGGTGAGACCCATCGCCTCATATTCGATGAGTTCGGCCACCGTGAAGCAGTCGTGGGTCTCGACGAAGGAGAGGTCGGAGAGGGCGATGCCGGCGTCGCCGAGCGCCTTGCCCCAGGCCCTGGTGCAGCCTTCGAACTTCAGGATGTCGCGCTTCGACATGGGCAGGAAGTCCTGCACATGGGCATGGCCGCGGAAGGCGACCGCCTTCTTCATCTTCAGTGCGGTCGCGGTGTCGGTGATGACGAGCGCCGCCGCGCCGTCGGAGACCAGCGAGCAGTCGGTGCGCTTCAGCGGACCGGCGACGAAGGGGTTCTTCTCGCTCTCGGTGCGGCAGAAGTCGTAGCCGAAATCCTTGCGCATCTGCGCATAGGGGTTCTCGACGCCGTTCTTGTGGTTCTTGGCGGCGATCATGGCGAGGGCGTCGGACTGGTCGCCCCAGCGCTGGAAGTAATTGTGGGCGATCTTGCCGAAGACGCCGGCGAAGCCTCCCGGCGTGTCGCCGTCTTCGGGGAGATAGGAGGCCCTGAGGAGATTCTTGCCGATCTCCGGTCCAGGCGTCTTCGTCATCTGCTCGACGCCGACGACGAGCACGACACGGGCATCGCCCGCCTTCACCGCGCGCACCGCCTGATGCACGGCAGCCGAACCCGTGGCGCAGGCGTTCTCGACGCGGGTCGCCGGCTTGAAGCGCAGCCGCGGATCGGCCTGCAGCACCAACGAGGCGGTAAAGTCCTGCGGCGAGAAGCCGGCGTTGAAATGCCCCAGCAGTATCTCGTCGACGTCGTCCGGGCCGATGCCGGCATTGTCCAGCGCCTCGTTGGCCACCCGGATGATCAGGCTCTCGACGGTTTCCGTCTCAAGCTTGCCGAAGGCGGTATGAGCCCAGCCGACGATGCAGGCGGTCATGGTGGCGTATCCCCAATCTGGTGATGAGATGCCGCATTTTAGGGAGATGGGCCGCGTTTCGCCATCCGCCGTCCGGCGCATGGCAGGCCCTGTCCGGCCGCCGCCGCCATGCTTTGGCCGCGTTGAAGCTGTTCTTCTCGCCGTCTGGACAGTTTCCCATCGGCACGCCGCCGACCCTTCCCCGCGACGCCATTGTCTTCGCCCTTGGCGAAGCGAGCCCGAAGCAGGTAAACAGGGTCGAGATCGCGGCGACATTCCCAAAAGGCCCATGCTCTTGCGGATCAGCATCCCTTGTCTTGCCGGCGTGATCGCGCTGTTCGTCAGCGCTTCCGCCGCCGGCGCCCAGCAATTGGGCCCGACCATCGTCGTCGATGCCGCGACCGGTCAGGTGCTGCAATCCGACCGGGGCGGCGCGCCCTGGCTGCCGGCCTCGCTCACCAAGATGATGACGACCTATGTTGCGCTCCGGCAGGTGCAGGCCGGTCGCGCCACCATGAATACCGGCCTCGTCGTATCCCAGCGCGCCTTTCGCTCGGCGCCCTCGAAGATGGGTTTCCGTCCCGGCACGGTCGTCACGCTCGACAACGCCTTGAAGATGATCATGGTCAAATCGGCCAACGACGTCTCGGTGACGATCGCCGAGGGCCTCGGCGGATCGGTCGAGAACTTCGCCGCCATGATGAACGCCGAAGCCCGTCGGCTCGGCATGTCCGCGACGCGCTTCATCAATCCCAACGGCCTGCCCGGCGCCGGCCAGCAGACCACCGCCCGCGACATGGCGCTCCTCGCCTATGCGATGATGCGCGAATTCCCCGAGCATTCCCTGCTCTGGCGCATGCCGGCGATCCGCTTCGGCACCCGCGTCATGCGCAACCCCAATCACCTCATCGGCCGCTATCAGGGCGCCGACGGCTTCAAGACCGGCTTCACCTGCTCCTCCGGCTTCAACGTCGTGGCCACCGCTACCCGCGGCGGCCGCAAGCTCATCGTCGTCGTGCTGGGCGCGACCTCGGCCCGCGGCCGCGCGGAAACGGCGGCGGGCCTCTTCGAGCGCCACTTCGTCTCGGGCGGTTCCGGCGTCGGTCTCGACGGGATCGCCAACGACCTGTCCTCGGCGCCCCCGAACATCCGCGACCAGACATGTCGCCGTCGCGGTCGCGGACCGGTCTATATCGAAGCGGGCGAGGAACTCGACAACGAGCCCGTCGCCGCCGCGCCCAGTGATCCCGGAAATCTCACTTACGCGCAGATGATGGCCGCCTCGCAGCAGCGGCAGGGCCGGCCAGGCCGGCCGGCCAGCGCGCTCGCCGCCATGCCCGGCGCCGTCGTGTCGCTGCTCGGCCCCTATCGTCCGACCATGGACCCTGTCCAGGTCTCAACCGGTGGAGCCGGACCCATCGCGACGCCCGCCGTGGCGCTCGCCTCCACCGGATCGCGGACCGTGACCCTGCCGGCCGCGACCCAGCCCGGCACCCTCGTCGTTCCGGCTGCGGCGGCCGCCGTACCGACGCCGGGTGCCATCCGTCGCGGAGCGACGGCTCCGGCCGAGGCGCCAACCCGGCACGGCGCCATCGGCGCGCCGATGATGCTGCCCGGCGCGATGCCGCCGGAACGTCCA
>NZ_JAUYFA010000039.1 GCF_030691135.1 Phreatobacter sp. | reverse complement strand
GAGGGCGCCGGCGCGGCGGCGGCAGCCTGCGGCGCGGCCTGGGCGAGGGGCGCCGCCGGCCTCTGGGTCTGCGCCACGGCGGCGGTCGCGATGAGGGCGCAGGCCGCCAGGGCTGCTGCAAGCGAACGGACGAACATCGGGATCACTCCTCGGGAAGTCTTGAGGCCGCGCCTGACCGAGGCGGCTCGAATGTCAAACACGTCCTACGACCTCTGCACCGCCAGGGGAAGCGATGATCGCGATGGACGCCAGACCAATGAACAGGCCGTGCTCGACCACACCGGGCACGGAGTGAAGGCGGGAGCCGAGCGTGGGGGGATCGGGGATTCGCGCACAGGCCGCATCGAGGATCATGTGCCCGCCGTCCGTGACGAAAACATGGCCGTCAGCCTTGCGGCGCAGCGTCAGGGGGCCGGCGCAGCCGCAGGCTTCGAGAACCCGGGCGACGGCGCGTTCGGTGGCGGCGAGACCGAAGGCGTTCACCTCGATCGGCAGCGGGAAGCGCCCGAGCGTGTCGACGCGCTTGGACGCGTCGGCGATGACGATCATGCGGGCCGAGGCGGCGGCGACGATCTTCTCGCGCAGCAGCGCACCGCCGCCGCCCTTGATCAGGTCGAGGGCGGGGTTGATCTCGTCGGCGCCGTCGATGGTGATGTCGAGTTCGGGCGTCTCGTCCAGCGTCGTCAGCGGCACGCCGAGGCGCTCGGCCTGGGCGCGGGTGACCTCGGAGGTCGGAACACCGACGACCTTCAGCCCCTCCTTGATGCGCTCTGCCAGCAGGTCGACGAAATGCTTCGCCGTCGAGCCGGTGCCGAGGCCGAGGCGCATGCCGTCCTCGACGTATGTCAGGGCCCTGGCGGCGGCGTCACGCTTGAGGGCTTCGGGATCGGTCATGGCGAGCGGCCTCGATCTGGTCTTGCCAGCCGTCGCAGTAGCCCGGCGGCGCGGCGAGGTCCAGCCTGTGCGGCGTGCGGGCGCAGGATCCGGTGAAGGCGGGCAGGCGTATGGACTTCCCGTTAACCCCGCTCGACTACCTTCGGTTCACCCTCTTCAGGCGTACCCCGTGTCCATGCTGTCCCGTATTCTCATCGCCTCGGCGGCCCTCGGCCTCGCCACTCTGCCCGCAGCGTCCCAGAGCCTGCCTGAAGCCGCCCGTGGCTGGACGGTCACGCTGGGTGGCACCGTCACCGCCGTGCCCCTGTGGATGGGGTCGAGCCGGCTCGGGCCGATGATCCTGCCGCGCCTCTCGCTCCGGGCTCCTGGCGCGCCGGAGCGCTTCTCCTCCTTCGACGACGGCATCGCGCCCGCTATCGTCGATCTCGGCTGGCTGCGCGTCGGGCCGAACCTCACCCTGATGGGTGCACGCCGGGCGCGCGACGATGCAAGGCTCACCGGCCTCGCCAATGTCGGCTTCACCATCGAGGCCGGCGCCTTTGCCGAGCTGTTCCCCGTCGAGTGGCTGCGGCTGCGCGCGGCGGTGCGCCACGGCATCGGCGGTCATGCCGCGCTGGTCGGCAATGCCGGGGCGGATATCATCTGGCGGCCGGCACCGCGCTGGACCATCTCCGCCGGCCCGCGCTCGTTCTTCGGGAGCGACCGCTACGCGTCGACCTATTTCTCCGTCTCGGCGCCGGAGAGCATCGCCTCGGGGCTCGCCGCCTTCCAGGCGCGCGGCGGCCTGATGAAATATGGCGCGGTGGCCCAGGTCGCCTATCGCTTCGATGCCGGCTGGACCGTCACCGGCTTTGCGGCCTATGACCGGCTCGCCGGGAGCGCGGCGGCCGCTCCCCTTGTCACCCAACGTGGCAACGTCAACCAGTTCACTGTCGGCACCAGCGTTACCTATTCCTTCACTCTGGGGCAGTAGGGCCGCTGCGGAGGAGACGCGCGAGGTGGGCCGTCAGAAGTCCACGACGTCGAGCTTCGGCATGGCGGTGGGGTTGACCACGGTCATGTCGGGCACCGGCAGCGGCTCGCCGGAATCACGGAACCGGTTGACGATGGGGTAGCGTCGGTCGCGGCCGAAGTTGCGCGCCGTCACCTTGACGCCGGGGGCGGCCTGGCGACGCTTGTATTCGGCGATGCCCAGCAGCCGCTCGACCTTTTTGACGGTCTCGGCCTCGTAGCCCTCGGCGACGATGGAGGCGACGGAGGCCTCGCGCTCCACCAGCCGCTCCAGGATGGCGTCGAGCACATCATAGGGCGGCAGCGAGTCCTGGTCCTTCTGGTTCTCCCGCAGTTCGGCGGTCGGCGGCTTGACGATGATGTTGACCGGAATGACCTCGCCGTCGGGCCCGAGGGCGCCGGCCGGCTTCCAGCGGTTGCGCAAGGCCGAGAGACGGAAGACCTCGGATTTGTAGAGATCCTTCACCGGATTGTAGCCGCCGTTCATGTCGCCATAGATGGTGGCGTAGCCGACCGACATCTCGCTCTTGTTCCCCGTCGTCACCACCATGGCGCCGAACTTGTTGGAGATGGACATGAGGATGGTGCCGCGGGCGCGGCTCTGCAGGTTTTCCTCGGTAATGTCGCGGCTGGTGCCGGCGAAGAGCGGGGCGAGGCTCGCCTCCAGCCCCTCGACCGCCGCGGCGATGGGCACGATGTCGTAGCGCACGCCGAGGGCCCTGGCGCATTCGAAGGCGTCCTTCAGGGAATCCTCCGACGTGTAGCGGTAGGGCAGCATCACGCAGTGGACACGCTCGGGTCCCAGCGCATCGACCGCCATGGCGGCACAGATGGCCGAGTCGATGCCGCCGGAAAGGCCGAGCACCACGCCGGGAAAGCGGTTCTTCTCGACGTAGTCGCGCAGGCCGAGGACACAGGCCGCGTAATTGGCCTCGTCGCCGCTGTCGTGCCCGTGGATGGGGCCGGAGAGGCGCCAGGTGCCGTCCGTCTTCGTCGCCTGGACGAGGGCGATGGCCTCGGTGAAGGCGGGCAGCTGCATGGCGAGGCTGTGGTCGGCGTTCACTGCGAGGGAAGCGCCGTCGAAGACCAGTTCGTCCTGCCCGCCGATCTGGTTGACATAGAGCAGCGGCAGGCCACTCTCGCCGATGCGCGCGACGATGGTGCTCATGCGCTCGTCATAGACGCTCTCGCGGTAGGGCGAGCCGTTGGGGACGATCAGCAGTTCGGCCCCGGTCTCGGACAGGGTCTCGACGACCTCCTCGCCCCAGATGTCCTCGCAGATGGGGACGCCGATGCGCACGCCGCGCACATTGACGGGACCCGGCAGGGGACCCGGCGCGAAGACGCGCTTCTCGTCGAAGACCGAATAGTTGGGCAGGTCGACCTTGAAGCGAATGGCCTGGATCAGGCCGGCATCGGCATGGACGACGGCATTGAACACCCGGCCACCCTCGGCCCAGGGGGTGGTGACGAGCAGGGCGGGGCCGCCGTCGGCCGTGTCGCGGGCCAGAGCCTCCGTCGCCTGACGGCAGGCGGCCTGGAAGGCCGGTTTGAGCACGAGATCCTCCGGCGGATAGCCAGAGATGAAGAGTTCGGAGAAGACGAGCAGGTCGGCATTGGCCGCCGCAGCGTCGGCGCGGGCCGCGCGGGCCCGGGCGAGATTGCCGGCGACGTCGCCCATCACGGGGTTGAGCTGGGCCACGGCGATGAGCAGCGAGGAGGGCGTCTTTGTCATGAGCGAGATGTAACGCGCGGGCCGGCGGTTCTCAATGCGTCCGCGGCAGGGCGGTCCATCGGCAAGCGCGGTGATCGGATCGCCCGGCGTGACATTGTCGATGTCGTTGCGCTTAACCGGGCGGTAACCTTGATGATTCATGAATGGTCGCCATCGAGATCGGCTTCAGACAGCCGAGGCTCACGAGGAGGCCGGCATGACGGCGCGTTCGACATTGACGACGGGTTTGGCAGCGCTGGTGATGACGCTGGCCATGACGGTGACCGGCCAGGCGGCAGACATGGCGCTCAGGGGGTCGTTGCCGGCCCATGACGATTCAGCTCCGAACTGGACGGGCTTCTACGGCGGTGTCCAGGGCGGCATCGGCAGCATGACGGCGGACACGCAGGCCATGGCGCGGCGCGAAGCGGAGCGCCTGCTCAACGGCCTCTACTATCTGAATCCCCCGTCGGGGGTCGCCGCGCCGACCTTCATCAACGTGGACCCTGTCCGGGGAACCCCCGTGATGTTCGGCGTCTTCGCCGGCTATCAGGCGCAGTTCGAGGACGCGGTGATCGGCTTCGAATTCGATTACAACCGCATCGCCAGCGGTGGCGGCGGTGCACGCACATGGACCCAGCCCTTCGCCGTCCTTTATGCGCAGACCGGCTTCACGGACGCCTTTTCGCAGAGCACGACGGTCAGGGCATCGCTGACGGACTATTTCACCGCCCGCATGAGGGCCGGCTGGGCCTATGGCCGGGTCATGCCCTACATGACCGCCGGCCTTGCCATCGCCCGCGGCAATACGTCGGTCTCCTATCGTGCCGGTTATCAGCGGATCGACACGGACGCGGCCGACGCCGTCGACTGGACGCAGGCCTATGGCGATCTCGTGAACTCGACCCGGTCCTCGAACGGCGTCATCGGCTTCGGCTTCGCGCTCGGCACCGGTGTCGAGGCGCTGATCACCAACAACATCTTCGTCCGTGCCGAATACCAGTTCCTGCGCATCCCCTCGATGGGCGGCGTGCCCGTCACGCTGCATGCGGTGCGCGCCGGCGTCGGCATCAAGTACTGAACCTCCCGACCTTCACGAAAAAGGCCCGCCCCGGTGAACGGAGCGGGCCTTTTTTGTCGTCGGGCGTGATGCGAAGGCGGCCTATTCGGCGGCCTCGCGCACGACGGGCGCGCGGTTGAGCCGCTGGCGCTTCAGCATCTCCGCCACCTTGAACGAGACCTCCAGCGCCTGTTCGGCGTTGAGCCGCGGATCACAATAGGTGTGATAGCGGTCGGAGAGGTCGAGATCGGTGATCGCTGCGCGGCCGCCGGTGCATTCGGTGACGTTCTTGCCGGTCATTTCCAGGTGGATGCCGCCGGCATAGGTGCCCTCGGCCTCATGAATGGCGAAGAACCGCTCGATCTCGCCCATGACCAGGTCGAAGGGGCGGGTCTTGTAGCCGTTGGCCGCCTTGATCGTGTTGCCGTGCATGGGATCGCAGGACCAGACCACGGTGCGCCCCTCGCGCTCGACGGCACGGATGAGGGCGGGAAGGTGCTTCTCGACCTTGTCGGCGCCGAAGCGGCAGATCAGCGTGATGCGGCCGGCCTTGTCCTCGGGGTTGAGCACGTCGATGAGCTTCAGGAGGCCGTCGGCATCGAGGCTCGGACCGCACTTGAACGCGATCGGGTTCTTGATGCCGCGGAAATACTCGACATGGCCGTGGTCCGGCTGGCGGGTGCGGTCGCCGATCCACAGCATGTGCCCGGAGGTCGCATACCAGTCGCCGGAAGTGGAATCGACGCGGGTGAGCGCCTCCTCGTAGCCGAGCAGCAGCGCCTCGTGGCTCGTGTAGAGCTCCGTGGTGCGCATTTCCGGATGGGCTTCCGGATCGATGCCGCAGGCCCGCATGAAATCGAGGGCCTCCTCGATGCGCTCCGCCAGATGCCTGTACTTGTCGTTGGCCGGCGTGTCCTTGACGAAGCCGAGCATCCACTTCATCGCGTTGTCGAGATTGGCATAGCCACCATAGGCGAAGGCGCGCAGCAGGTTCAGGGTCGCCGCCGACTGCCGGTAGGCCATGGCCTGACGCATCGGATCCGGCTCGCGGGATTCCGGCGTGAAGGCGATGTCGTTGATGATGTCGCCGCGATAGGAGGGCAGCGTCACGCCGTCGATGGTCTCGGTATCGGCCGAGCGCGGCTTGGCGAACTGGCCGGCGACGCGGCCGACCTTCACCACCGGCATGCCGCCGGCATAGGTCATCACCACGGCCATCTGCAGGAAGGCGCGGAAGAAGTCGCGGATATTGTCGGCGCCGTGCTCGGCGAAGCTCTCGGCGCAGTCGCCGCCCTGCAGCAGGAAGGCCTCGCCCTTTGCGACTTTCGCGAGGGACTTCTTGAGATTGCGCGCCTCACCCGCAAAAACCAGCGGCGGAAAGCCCGACAGACGCTTCTCAACCTCCGCGAGGGCCGCCTGGTCCTGATAGACCGGCACCTGCAGGATCGGTTTCGACCGCCAGCTCGACGGGCTCCAACGCTCGCCCATGATCTCGTATCCTCTCGACGACCTCACGCGAAAATCGCTTCGCGCGGAAAAGTGATCCCGTCCTCGCGGTCAGCACCGAACAAGGGCAGGGATCGGCGTTTATACACGACAGGACGCGAAGGGGCGAGCCGGTCGAACAGGCGCCAGCGCGGCGGGCTTCTGCCATGCCGTGCTGCGTGCCGGCGCGTCGGCTTGGCGCGTTGCTTTGCCGCGTTCCCTCATGTACCCCGCTTTTCGGCCCTGACACGAGGCTCGACATGACCCGCACCCTGCGAAGCGCCCTTCTTTCGGCGGTCGCCGCATCGACGCTCTTCCTTTCGCTCCCGGTTCGGGCCCAGGCGCCCCACGGCATCGAAGTGTCGGTCGACGAGGCTGCCTGCCTCGCCGCTCCCGCACCGGCCTGCACGGCCGAACTGGCGCTGAAGGCGGCGTCGGCCGAGCCGGAGGGTTGGGCGGCGACGGCGGCCTTCGAGGCCTTCCTGCAGAGCGATCCCGATCCCGCCGCGCGCGACCGCTGGATGGCCCGCTACGAGGCTTGGGCGCGGGTGGCGACGGTCGACGGGATCAAGGAGCGCATCGTGCCGGTGCGGGCCGAGCATCTCGCCCGCAAGGGGGACTTCGCCGGCGCCTATCGCGAGCTCGGGCTCGACCAGCCGCAGCCTTCCGCCCTGTCGGAGCCCTCGATCCTCATTCTCGACGAGGCGCGTGCCGGCCGCATCGCCGATGCCCTGCCGCGTATCGACCGGCTGGTGGAGAACGACAGTCGCGACGAGTTGCGCCTCGAGATCCTGGAAATCGCCATCGCCCGCGAGCCGGCACTGGCCGACACCGTGGCCGGCCAGATCAAGGACCGCTATACCCGCCGGATGGCGCAGGCCCTGCAGTCCGGCGGCCGCGGCGACATGGCCATCGCCCGGACCATCGACGAATGGGCCCGCGGCGCGCGCGCCAACCAGACGGCGCCCTTCGACGATCCCGAGACGGCACGCCGCGACAGCTGGGACATGGTCCTGCGCGGCGCGATCGCCGCGAACAACATTGACGGCTTCCGCAAGGCGCTGGCCGCCCGCCCGCCCTTCAACACGGCGGCCGATGCGGAATCGGCGAGCCGCATGCTGCGCGTCCTCATGCGTGAGGGCCGCGCCGACTGGATCCGCGCCTTCGGGCCGGCTCTGAAGCTCCCCGAGGACGAGACGGTGTCAGTCGACGAGGATATCGGTCCGATGCGCAGCCTCGCTGCCGACAAGCTCGTCTCCGTGGCGGAATCGGCGGAGGTGACCGGCAAGGTGCGCGGCACCATCGTCGACACGGCGGTGGAGATGCTGGTGGCGCGCGGCGCCGTCCCGGAAGCGCGCGAGCTGTTCGTCAGGCTCGGCCGCATCGACGAACTGAACCGGGTCACCTTCGAGCAGGAGCGCATCGGCGTCGTCTTCGAGACGCTCTGGCGCGCCATCGTCGGGCGCGGTCCGAAGGAGGCGAGCGACGCCGTGGCCGCCCGTATCACCTCGGAAGGGGCCAAGGCCTATATCGCCCGCGTCGCGGGGCTGGAAGCGCGGATGCGCGCGATCGCCGCCGGCGACAAGGGCGAGGAACCGGCCGATGACGAATGGGCGATCATGCTCGACATCGCCGTCGCATCGGGCGATGCCGGCCTGATGACGCGCATCGCCGCGGCGATGAAGGATCCCGGGTTGCGCTCCACCGCCTTCGTCCAGGTGACGAAGAACATCTGGGAGCGGGCGGGCCGATAGCCTTCCCGCCCAATCGCCTCGCCATGCTCCGCCGTCACCCTCCACTGGCTGCCCGCCATGGCGCGACGAGGGCAGCGCAAGTCCGCGTCCGGGCCTAGCCCTGCAGGCTGGCCCACATCTCGCGGTCGCGCTGGTCGGTCCAGATGACCGGCCAGGCGATGCCGCTCGCCTCGTCATAGGCACGCGAGACGTTGAAGGGCAGGCAATGCTCGTAGATCGCGAAGGACGCGAATTTCGGGTCCATCGCCGTGCGGCAGGCATCGAAAGCCTGTTTCAGCGACATCCCCTTCGCCACGCTGTCGGCGACTGAGCCGTAGAGCGTCGACAGGAAGTCGCGCGTCAGCCGAATGCCGTCCGCCACCATGGCCGGTGTCGTCAGCGCCGCGCCGCGGCCCGGCACGACGGCCTTCGGCGCCAGTGCCTCGATGGCGTCGAGTGTCTTCGGCCAATCCTGGAAATGAGCGTCGCCGCAATAGCAGGCGGAGTGGTATTCGACGAGATCGCCGGTGAAGGCGACGCCGGCATCCGGCACCCAGGCGACCGTGTCGCCCGCCGTGTGGCCGCGGCCGAGATGCATGAGCGTCACGGCGCGCTTGCCGAGCCAGACCGTCATTTCCCGCTCGAAGGTGACATGGGGCCAGGTCAGACCCGGCGGGATGGATTCGGCGCCGGGGAAGAGACGGGGGAACCGCCCGATCTCGCTCGCCTTGTCCTGCTCGCCGCGCTCGACGATGAGGCCGCGCGTAGCGTCGGAGGCGATGATGGTGGCGCCCTCATAGGCCGAGGCGCCGAGGACGCGGACCGCGTGATAATGCGACAGCAGCACGAAGCGGATCGGCTTGTCGGTCACCGAACGCACCCGCGCGATGACGTCCGCGGCCATTGCCGGGGTCGCCTGCGCATCGATCACCATGCAGCAGTCGTCGCCGACGATGATACCCGAATTGGGGTCACCCTCGGCGGTATAGGCGAAGAGCCCCTTGCCCAGCTCGTCGAAGGAGATGGTCTTGGGGCCGAGGTCGGCGGTGGACGCGAAAGACTTGGACATGGGAGGCCTTTTTGCGGGTGCGATCGTCGCGCCCCGTCGTTCAACTATGGTGCTTGCGCACGATCTGGTCGATGGCGCCGAAGATCGAATGGCCGGCGGCATCCTTCATCTCGATGCGGACGGCATCGCCGAAGCGCATGAACGGTGTCTTCGCGGCGCCGTCGCGGATGGTCTCGACCGTGCGCATCTCGGCGATGCAGACATAGCCGAGGCCGCCCTCGCCGACCGGCTTGCCAGGGCCGCCATCCTCGTCGCGGTTGGAGACCGTGCCCGAACCGACGATGGTGCCGGCCGAAAGGGCGCGGGTCTTTGCGGCATGGGCGATGAGGGTGCCGAAGTCGAAGGTCATGTCGATGCCGGCCTGGGGCCGACCGAAGGGCTCGCCGTTGAAATAGGCGAGGAGCGGCAGATGCAGCTTGCCCTCGATCCAGGCGCTGCCGAGTTCGTCGGGCGTGACGGCGACCGGCGAAAACGCGGTCGAGGGCTTCGACTGGAAGAAGCCGAACCCCTTGGCGAGTTCCGGCGCGATGAGATTCCTCAGGCTGACGTCGTTGGCGATCATGACGAGGCGGACGAGGCCGCGCGCCTCCGCCGGGGTCACGCCCATGGGGACGTCGTCGGTGACCACCGCCACCTCGCCCTCGAAGTCGATGCCATGGGCCTCGTCGGGGAGCGCGATGGGATCGCGGGGCCCGAGAAACGTATCGGACCCGCCCTGATACATCAGCGGGTCGGTCCAGAAGGCGGGCATCATCTCAGCCCCGCGCGCCTGGCGTACCAGCGCCACGTGATTCACATAGGCCGAGCCGTCGGCCCATTGATAGGCGCGGGGCAGGGGGCTCGCACAATCGTGCTCATGGAAGCGGAAAGAGGGGACCGAACCGAGTTCCAGCTGCTCGGCCAGATCCTCCAGACGGGGGGACAGCCGGCTCCAGTCGTCGAGAGCCCCCTGCAGGGTCGATACAACCGGAAAGGCATCGGTCGCTCGGGTCAGGTCTCTGGAGACCACGACGAGACGGCCGTCGCGACCGTGCTTGAGTGAGGCGAGCTTCATGGCACTTCTTCCCGGAAAATAGGGTTCTTCGTCCGGTCTCGAGCGGCCGGTATGGCATCAAAGCCTGTTGGCGCGGGCTTGACCAGCCACTTGGACAAAGTCGCCACCTCAGCGAGTTGTCTTATCTTTGTCGCGTTGCGAAATGGTTCGCCAGGCGATACGATATATCGATAGGATGCAAGCGATTCCTTGCCGAAGCAATTTTTGAATTGACGCTCTTCCATAGGGAGCACACATGGACGCCCGTGTTGCGGATAAGTCCTCGATGTCCGATGTCAAGCTTGAGCTGGATTCGTTCCTGCCCTATCGGCTGAACGTGCTCGCCAACGTGGTCAGCCAGGCGCTTTCGGGGATTTATGCCGAGCGCTACGGGCTCGGTATCCCCGAATGGCGGGTCATCGCAACGCTGGGTCAGTTCGGGTCGGTCACGGCCAAGGACATCGGAATTCACTCCCACATGCACAAGACCAAGGTCTCGCGCGCCGTCGCAAGTCTGATGCGGCGACGGCTGGTGCAGCGCCGGATCAACCGCCAGGATCTGCGGGAGGCCTTCCTGTCCCTGTCCCGCGAAGGGCAGATCGTCTATTCCGACCTGGTGCCGGTCGCCCAGCGGTTCGCTGCCGATCTGAGCGAGGGGTTCTCGCCGCACGAGCGCGACCAACTGGACGACCTGCTTACCCGCCTGACCGAGCGCAGTCTGCGGCTGCTGGCGGGTGCGGATGTTTCCCAGCCCGTATCGGATTGACGGCGACCATTCTCACAGAAGGTCGGCGAACCGGGCGACGGCCGCGTTGAAGGCCGCCGGCTCCTCGATATGGGGCGCATGGCCTGCGCCCTCGATGATCACCGTCTGACCCTGCGGCGCAGCAGCGGCGATCCAGCCGGCGACGGCCGGGCTGTAGAGCCGGCTGCGGGCACTGGCGATCGCCAGCACGGGAACCTGCAGGCTTGCGATCGTGGCGCGATGGTCGGCCAGCACGAGGGAGCGCCAGAGCGCCGCCATGACGGCGGGGTCGCGGGTCACGATCCTCTCCGTGGCGCGGCGGATCAGGGCGGCGCTGGCCTCGCGGTCGGCGGCGAACATCGCGCGGGCGATCCGGGGGGCATAGAGCGGCCAGTTGCCCTCCATACGGTCGGCGGCTGCGAGGGCATCGCCGATCTCCTGTCCACCGGCGAGGCCGTAGGGCCAGTCGGAGGCGTTGGCGACCTTCGGCGTCATGTCGACGATGACCAGCCCGGCGATACCGGCCGTGCCGCGGCGGGCGATGTGTTCGAGGGCGACCGTCGCGCCCATCGACCAGCCTACGAGGATCGCCGGGGCGAGGCCGGCCTCGCCGAGCAGGCCGTCGAGAGCGTCGGCGAGACCCGCCATGGTCGGCGGCGTATGGCCGATCGGCATTTCGCCGTGGCCTGGCTGGTCCGGTACCAGGACCCGGAAACCCCCGGCGGCGAGCGCCGCCTGTGCCGAGAAGAAGGACCGGTCGACCGACCAGCCGTGCAGGAAGACCAGCGGGCGTCCCGTGCCGATGTCGGTGAGTGCGGCGGGCGGCACATGCAGGGCCGTCATCCGCCGTCACCGGCAACGAGAGTACGCAGGACGTGCTTCTGGATCTTCCCGGCGGCCGTACGCGGAAAGTCCGTCACGATGGTGATGTGCCGCGGAACCTTGTAGCCGGCTAGATGAAGGCGCGCGTGGGTGCGGATCTCGTCTGCGGCGGTGGCCGCGCCAGGGCGCAGGAGGATGACCGCATGGCCGACCTCGCCCCAGACGGGATCTCCGACGCCGAGAACCGCCGCTTCCAGCACAGCGGGATGGGCGTGCAGGACATTTTCGATCTCGGCGGGAAAGACGTTCTCCCCGCCCGAGATGAACATGTCCTTGATGCGGTCGACGACATAGTAGTAGCCGTCGGAATCCTGCCGCCCGATATCCCCCGAGCGCAGCCAGCCGCCGGGCGCGAAGGCCCTGGCGGTCGCCTCCGGCTGGTTGAAGTAGCCGGGCGTGATGCCGGGTCCGCGGAACAGCATTTCGCCGGCTTCACCGGGAGCCACGGCGTCGTCCTTGAAATCGACGAGCCGGACCTCCGCCAGGATCTGCGGCTTGCCGACCGAGCCAATCTTCGTCGCCGCATGGGCGGGGTCCATCAGAAACAGTGTCGGGCCGGTTTCCGTCATGCCCATGCCGTTGCAGACGGTGACGCCGCGGCGGCCGAAGGCGCGCAGCAGCGGCTCCGGGATCGGCGCTCCGCCGCACCCCCAGTGGCGGACGCAGGAAAAATCCGTGGTCTCGAAGTCCGGATGCAGGCTGAGCGCCTGGTAGACGGCCGGCACGCCGAAGAACAGAGAGATCCGGCCCCGGCCGATGAGATCGACGACCGTGTCGGTGTCGAATTTCGGGATGATGCGGGATGCGCCACCGGCGATGAAGAGCGGTAGGGCGTGCAGGTTGATGCCGGCGGTGTGAAACAGCGGGAGATAGTTCAGAGTGTCGTCGCCGGCCCCCATCCCCGTCGCCTGCTGGATGTTCACGGCATTGGCGAGCGCCATGCCGGGCGTCTGGATGACCGCCTTCGGCCGCCCGGTGGTGCCCGATGTGTAGAGCAGGTACCAGATCCGATCGATCTCCCACGGCGGCGCCGCTGCGGCCGGAGCGAAGGCCGCGCTGCCGACCTCGTAGTCGGCGAGGGGCAGGATGGGGACCTGCCCGGAGAGCGCGCGTGCCAGCGGTTCGGTCGCTGCATCCGCGACCAGCAGTTTCGCGCCGCAATCGGCGAGGATCGGGCCGAGTTCCGCCGGCGTCAGCCGCCAGTTCAGCGGCACCAGAATGAGCCTCGCCCTGGCGCAGGCGAACAGCAGTTCGAAGAAGGTCGCATTGTTGTGGCAGAGGACGGCGAGCCGGTCGCCGGCGACGAGGCCCTGGCCGGCGAAAAAGGCCGCGCCGCGCCCTGCACCCGCGTCCATCGCCGCGAAGGTCACCGTGCGGCCGCTGCCGACCTCCTCGAAGGCGATCGCGTCCGGGCTCAGCTCGGCGCGGCGGCGGCAGAGGTCGGGCAGCGTCTTCATGCGAACCTCGCGTCGAGCCGGACCATGGCGGCGGCCGTGTCAGGCCTTCACGCCGCGCCCTGTCGCGCGCGGGCCGATGCCGTGGGCGACAAAATCGTAGGCGGCTTCCGCGACGGCATCCAGAGGGCCACCCTGATCATAGATCGCATAGCGTCGCCCGACCATGTCGGTGACGCCCATCAGGGCCCAGGCGCGGACCTCGGAATGCCCCGGTGCGATCTCGCCGCGCGCCTCCGCCTCCTCGAGCCCAAGCCGGTAGCCGGCCGCGAACTCCTCGTAATAGGCACGGTGGATGGCCGGGTCGACGAACTGCGATTCGGCGACGACCCGGTAGAGGTTCGGATTGTCGCGGACGAATTCGAGAAAAGCGCGGATGCCGAGCCGCTCGACCTTCATGCGGTCGCCCGCCCCGCTCGTCGCCAGGGTCAGATGGTGTCTGAGCCGCCGACCCATGCGCAGCACCAACTCGCGCAGCACCTCCTCCTTGGAGCGGAAATAGAGGTAGAACGTGCCCTGGGCGACGGCTGCCTCGGCGGTGATGGTGGCGATCGAGGCCTCCGAGAAGCCCCGGGCGCCGATCTCACGTTCGGCCGCATCGAGGATCTTCTGGCGGGTGCGTTCGCCCCGTTGGGTCTTCGGCGCCGGCAGGGGCCCTGTCGGATGGAGGTTGCTCATAGGGTATCCGTTGCGTTTCCCGTCATCGGCCCGTCGCCGGCTGGCTCCAGACCGCTTCCCGCTTGACGCGTTTGTGGGACGAAGCTAGCGTCACATGAAACATGACTCAAGTGTCAGTTTAGGAATACGGATCAGGGAGGATTCGATGTTGAGGAAGACTCTGGCGGTGGCTGCCGCCTCGCTCGCCATGGCCGTGACGTCCTTTGCCGGCAGCGCCGCCGCGCAGGTCCGGGACGTCAAGATTTGCCTCATCGCCGGGCGCACCGGTCCGCTCGAGGCCTATGCGAAGCAGACCGAGGTCGGTTTCATGATGGGCCTCGAATATCTCACCCGCGGGACCAACACGGTCGCCGGCATGCGGATCCAGGTGCTGGTCAAGGACGACCAGCTTCGTCCGGATCGCGGCAAGGCGCTGCTCGAGGAATGCTACAACGACGACGGCGCGGCGCTCGCGGTCGGCACCACCGGCTCGCCGGTGGCGCTCGCCATGCTGCCGGTCGCCGAGGAGGCGAAGAAGATCCTCATCGTCGAGCCGGCGGTGGCGGATTCGATCACCGGCCAGCGCTGGAACCGCTACATCTTCCGGACCGGTCGCTCGTCCTATCAGGACGCACTGGCCGCTGCCGCCTCGATCCCCGAGAACGAGGACGTGTTCATCGGCATGATGGGGCTCGACACCGCCTTCGGCCGTGACGGCGTCGCCGCCTACAAGGCCGCGCTCGCTGCCATCCGGCCGCGCGCCCGCATCGTCGCGGAGGAGTTCGCCGCCGGCAACACCGCCGACTTCACGCCCTTCGCCGAGCGCCTGTTCGCGTCCCTGCGGGACCGCCCGGGCAAGCGCATCATCGGCTTCATCTGGGCCGGCGCCCATCCGATGGCCAAGTTCGTCGACATGAAGCCGGAGCGCTTCAACATCGCTCTCGCTCCCGGCGGCAACATCCTGCCGGCGATGAACGCCTGGAAGGCCTTCGCCGGAACCGAGGGCGGCATCTACTACTATTACGACTTTCCGCAGAACCCGCTGAACGACTGGCTCAAGGCCGAGTACCAGAAGCGCCACAATGCGCCGCCGGACTTCTTCGTCGCCGGTGGTTTCGCCGCCGCGGCCGCCGTGGTTGCGGCGCTGGAGAAGGCCGGCTCAACCGATACCGAGAGGCTGATCACCGCGATGCAAGGCATGACCTTCCAGACGCCCAAGGGAGCGATGACCTTCCGAAGGGAAGACCATCAGGCGCTGCAGGACATGTACCACTTCCGCATCCGCCCGAACGGCCGCGACAACGACATGCTTGAGCTGGTGCGGACCATTCCCGCCGCCGAGATGCCGCTGCCGATCACCAACCGGCGCTGACATGGCAATCCTGGCGCGGCCGGAGACGATCCGGCCGCGCCGCAGCCTGTCCTGTATGGCAGTTCGGTCGTGCCGCGCATCCCTGTTCATCGTGCTGATCTGCCCCGTCCGCCAAGAAGCCCCCATCGCCCCATGCCACCCGTCCTCGAAACCCGCGACCTGACCATCCGCTTCGGCGGTCATGTCGCCGTCGACGGCGTGTCCTGCGCCTTCCATGCGGGCACGCTCACGGCGATCGTCGGGCCGAACGGTGCCGGCAAGACCACCTATTTCAACCTGATGTCCGGCCAGCTCGCGGCGACCTCCGGCACGACCCTGCTGGACGGCGATGACATCTCCATGCTCGGCGCCGCGGGCCGGGCGCAGCGCGGCATCGGCCGGGCCTTCCAGATCACCAATCTCTTTCCCAACCTGTCGGTGGGGGAGAACGTGCGCCTCGCCGCGCAGGCGCGCGGGCGCGCGAAGGCGAGCCTTTTCTCCCTGTGGTCCAGCCACCGGGACTGGATCGAAAAAGCCGATCACTACCTCGAGGAGGTGAACCTCGCCGGCGTGCGCGACACGCTGGCGGCCGCCCTGCCGCACGGCGACAAGCGCAAGCTGGAAGTGGCGATCATGATGGCGCTGGAGCCGCGGGTCTTCATGTTCGACGAGCCGACGGCGGGCATGTCGGTGGAGGAAGTGCCGGTCATCCTCGACCTAATCCAGAAGCTGAAAGCGGACGGGACCAAGACCATCCTCCTGGTGGAGCACAAGATGGACGTGGTGCGCTCGCTCGCCGACCGCATCGTGGTGCTGCACAACGGCCGGCTCGTCGCCGACGGCGAACCCGCCGCGGTGATCGCCTCGCCGGTCGTCCAGGAGGCTTATCTCGGCCAGGCGCCGAAGCCGGTGGAGGCCGTCCATGGCTGAGCCCCTGCTGACCCTTGCCGGGGTGCACACCCATATCGGCCAGTATCACATCCTGCAGGGGGTCGATCTCGCACTCCCCCGCGGCGGCATGACGGTGCTGCTCGGGCGCAACGGCGCCGGCAAGACGACGACGCTGCGCACCATCATGGGGCTGTGGAAGCCCTCGCGCGGCACCGTGACCTTCGACGGCCGGTCGATCGGCGGCGTGCCGACCCCCGACATCGCGCAGGCCGGCATCGCCTATGTGCCGGAGACCATGGCGGTCTTCGCCGATCTGACGGTGGCCGAGAACATGATCCTGGCGGCGCGGTCAGGCCCCATCGACACGGCGCGGCTCGACTGGATCTTCGGCCTGTTCCCGGCGCTGAAGAAGTTCTGGCAGTTCCCGGCAGGCGTCCTCTCCGGCGGGCAGAAGCAGATGCTTGCGATCGCCCGCGCCATCGCCGAGCCGCGCACCCTGCTTCTCATCGACGAGCCGACCAAGGGCATCGCCCCGGCGATCATCGAGGCGATGATCAGCGCCTTCGCCGAGCTGAAGCGCGAGACGACGATCCTGCTGGTGGAACAGAACTTCCGTTTCGCCGCGAGCCTCGGCGATCATGTGGCGGTGATGGATGATGGCCGCATCGTCCACCGCGGCGCGATGGCCGATCTCGCCCGCGACGAGGCCCTGCAGCAACGGCTGCTCGGCCTGTCGCTCGATGCGCATCAATAGGGAGCGGACGATGCACGCCCTTCAGGCCTTCTTTGCTGCCCCTTGCGAAAGGGCCTCGCCATGACCGTCGCCCCGGCCCCGGCCACCACTCCCGAAGCCCTTCCCGCCATCAAGCACGATTATCTGCCGATCCTCCTGCCGGTGGCGCTCTCTGCCCTGGCGCTGCCCTTCGTCGGCAATCCCACCACCTGGGTGACGCTGACGGTGGCGGCGCTGGCCATGGGCATGATGATCTTCGTCATCGCCTCGGGCCTGACCCTCGTTTTCGGCCTGATGGACGTGCTCAATTTCGGCCACGGCGCCTTCATCGCTGTGGGTGCCTATCTCGCCCTCTCGGTGCTGGGCCTGCTGTCGGGCTGGGTGCAGGTGGATTCGCTCGGCTGGAACCTGATGGCACTCGGACTCGCCGTCACCGTCGCGATGATCGGCACGGGTCTCCTCGGCTGGGCCTTCGAGCGGGTCATCGTCAGACCGGTCTATGGCCAGCACCTCAAGCAGATCCTTATCACCATGGGCGGTCTCATCGTCGCCGAGCAGCTCATCCACGTCATCTGGGGCGGCGACCAGAAGGCCATGGCGCTGCCCACGGCGCTGCGCGGCGCGGTGGTGATCGGCGACGTGGCGATCGAGAAGTTCCGCATCCTCGCCGTCGTCGTCGGCCTCGTCGTCTTTGCCGCGATGCTCGTCGTGCTCAACCGGACGCGGATCGGACTGCTGATCCGGGCCGGCGTCGAGAATGCCGAAATGGTCGAGGCGCTCGGTTACCGCATCCGCCGGCTCTTCGTCGGCGTCTTCGCCGTCGGCTCGGCGCTGGCCGGCCTCGGTGGCGTCATGTGGGCGCTCTACCGCGAGACGCTGACGGCGGCGATCGGCGGCGACATCATGGTGCTGGTCTTCATCGTCATCATCATCGGCGGTCTCGGTTCGGTCGGCGGCTGCTTCATCGGCGCCATCCTGGTGGCGATGATGGCGAACTACACCGCCTTCCTGCTGCCGAAAGTGGCTCTCGCCTCCAACATCCTGCTGATGGTGGCGATCCTCATGTGGCGGCCGCAGGGCCTCTATCCCGTGGCGAAGAGGTAGGCCGATGCTGAACACGCTGCTCTCCGGCGATTATCCGCGCAGTCGCGTGCTGACCGGACTCCTCGTCGCCATCGTCGTCGGCCTCGCTTTCGCGCCCTTCCTGTTTCCGGGGGCGGCGGCGATCAACACGGCGGCGAAGGTCTGCATCTTCATCGTGCTGGTGGCGAGCTACGACCTGCTGCTCGGCTATACGGGCATCGTCTCCTTCGCCCACACGATGTTCTTCGGGATCGGCGGCTACGGCGTCGGCCTCGGGCTCTACGCCTTCGGCGCGAGTTGGGGCGTCATCGCGCTCGGCATTCTCCTCGCTCTCCTCGTCGGCGTTGTCCTCGCTTTCCTGATCGGGCTCCTGTCGCTGCGCGTGCGCGCCATCTTCTACGCCATGATCACGCTCGCCGTGGCCTCGGCCTTCCTGATCCTCGCGACCCAGTTCTCCGAATATACCGGCGGCGAGGATGGCCGTTCCTTCTCGGTGCCGCCGTCGCTGCGCCCGGGCTTCCGGCTGTTCGAGACGCCGGTCTTCGGCACGGTGATCAACGGCCGCATCCTCGCCTATTACCTCGTCTTCGCTGCGGCGGTGACGCTGTTCCTGCTGGCGCTGCGGGTGGTCAACTCGCCCTTCGGCCGCGTCCTGCAGGCGATCCGCGAGAACGACGTGCGGGCCGAGGCGCTGGGCTACCGCGTCGTCTATTACCGCATTGTCGCCAATTGCCTCGCGGCGGCCATGGCCGTGCTGGCGGGGGCGATGAGTGCGATCTGGCTGCGCTATACCGGCCCGGACACGACGCTGTCCTTCGCCATCATGCTCGACATCCTGCTCATGGTCGTCATCGGCGGTATGGGCACGCTCTACGGCGCGGTGGTGGGCGCGACGCTGTTCATCGTGGCGCAGAACTATCTGCAGAAGCTGATGGGCACGGCCTCGGCGGCGACCGAGGGCCTGCCGCTCCTGTCGAAGCTGCTGCACCCGGACCGCTGGCTGCTGCTCCTCGGCATCCTCTTCGTGCTGAGCGTCTATTTCTTCCCGACGGGTATCGTGGGGCGTCTGCGCGGCAAGCCACGCTGAACTCCGGGCAGGAAGCGGTTGCGGCGGCGGAACCAGCCGCACTGCCGGGCGTTTACCGGGCATCCCATATCGAGGAGGATCATGGCGATGAACTGGGGCCGTGTCGAAGGCAACTGGAAGCAGTTGAAGGGCAATGTGAAGGAACAGTGGGGCAAGCTCACCGACGATGATCTCGACGTGATCGCCGGCCGCCGCGACCAACTCGAAGGCAAGCTGCAGGAGCGCTACGGTTACGCCAAGGATCAGGCGAAGAGCGAGATCGACACCTGGTACAACGGCCGCAACTGGCTGTCCTGACCCCGAATTTCCGCAAAGTCGGCCATCTCCTGCACGTATCGTGGCAGCAGGATCGCAGCCCGTCAGGTTCGCCTGGCGGGCTGTTTTTTGCGACTGCGAAGGGCGATGTTAACGCCGTTGCCGCACTGCGACAGAGAGTCCCTTGACGCATTCCTGATAAGTGTTAGATTTCCAAAATCATCAGTCGTAAGCACATAGGTATCATGTCCATCCGGGCCCGCTTCACCGCAGACGAAACGCGCGAACGCATCCTCGTCGTCGCGGAGGAGCACTTTCGCCGTGTCGGTTACGGCAAGACCGCGATCGCCGATATCGCCAACGAACTCGGGATGAGCTCGGCCAATGTCTATCGCTTCTTCCCGTCAAAGTCGGCGATCTGCGAGGAAATCGCGCGCCGGCTGCTGGAGCATTGTCACGACGCCCTGAGCCATATCGCGGCCGAGCACGCCGTGCCGGCGGAGGAACGCCTGGCGCGCATGGCCATGGCCATCCATCGGTTCAACAAGTCGCAGTTCATGGACGAGAAGCGCCTCTACGACATGGTCGAAGCGGCGATGACCGAGAACTGGCATGTCGTCCAGGCCCATCTGGAGGCGCTCGTCGCGCTCTTCGCCGCGGTGATCCGCGACGGCATGACGGCCGGCACCTTCGTGGTGCGGGACCCGGTCGAGGCTGCCCTCTCCTTCAAGCAGTGCCACGCCAGCGTCTTTCACCCGACCCTGATCGCTCATTGCGCGCTCAACAACGATCTCGACCAGCAGACGAGCCGCCTGACCCAGTTCGCCATCCGCGCCCTGAAAGCCTGAGGACCCAAGCCATGTCCCGCTCAGACGGCCTTCGCATCCTGCCCCTCTTCACCGCCGGCCTGCTGGCCGTCGGGCTCGCCGCCTGCACCGACAGCAATGCCCGCCCGGACGCCAAGCCGGAGGATGCGCCACCGCGCGCCGTTCGTGCCGAGCCGGTCATGTTCAAGCCGCTGGTGCGTGAGCGGTCCTTCGTCGGCACCGTCCGGCCGCGCGTCGAGAGCGATCTCGGCTTCCGCGTTGCCGGCAAGGTCTCCGAGCGGCTCGTCCAGCAGGGCGAACGGGTCGTGCGCGGTCAGGCGCTCGCCCGCCTCGACTCGGCGGATCTCTCGCTGCAGATGCAGCAGGCCGCAGCCGAGCTCGCGGCCGCCGAGGTGAACGTGTCCTCCTCCCTCGCGCAGGACAAGCGGACGCAGGACCTTCGTGCCGCCGGATGGGCGACGCAGGCGACCCTCGACGCGCAGCTTGCCCGGACCGCCGATGCCCGCGGCAGGCTCGATCGCGCCAAGCGCTCCCTCGACCTCGCCGCCAACCAGCTGGCCTATGCGACCCTGGTCGCCGACAGCGACGGCGTCGTCACGGCGACGCTGGCTGAGCCCGGCCAGGTGGTCGCGGCCGGCACGCCGGTGGTGCGGCTGGCGCGTTCCGGCGAACGGGAGGCCGTCGTCGCCATTCCCGAGGCACTGATCGACGATCTGCGCCGGTCCGGCGCCGCCCGGGTCTCGCTGTGGTCGAACGCCGACAAGACCTATCCGGCCGTCCTGCGCGAACTCGCCGCATCGGCCGATGTCGCCACCCGGACCTTCCAGGCCCGTTTCACCATTCAAGACGCCGATGACGGCGTGGTCATTGGTATGACTGCGACCGTCACGGCTGGCGAGCCCGCGTCCGCCCGCGTGGCTCGCCTCCCCATCTCCGCGCTCTTTTCCGAAGGGCGCGGCGCCTCCGTCTTCGTCGTCGATGCGGCCACCGGCCAGCTGTCGCTGAAGCCGGTGACGGTCGCCGGCTATGACGGCCGCGAGGTTCTCATCGCTGACGGCGTCGCGGAAGGCGACAAGGTCGTCACCCTCGGCGTCCACAAGCTCGATATCGCCCAGCGCGTGCGCATCGTCGGCGCCCGCTGACGCAGTCGTCGGCCATATCCAACAGTCTGCCCTCTGGATTCCCCGCGGAGCGCTCCGATGTCTGCCGCCCACGACAGCCATGATCCCAGCCTGACCCGCAATAACTGGTCGCACTGGGCCGTCACGCACAAGGCGCTCGTCCTGTTCATGCTGCTCGCCGTGGCCGGAGCCGGCATCATCTCCTACATGCGGCTCGGCCAGGCGGAGGATCCCTCCTTCACCATCAAGGTCGCCGTCATCACGGCGATCTGGCCCGGGGCCACGGCCCGCGAGATGCAGGATCAGGTGGCGGAGCGGATCGAGAAGAAGCTCCAGGAACTGCCCTGGTTCGAGCGCGTGCAGACCTATACCAAGCCGGGATTCACCGCGATGCAGGTGCAGTTCCGCGACCAGACGCCGGCGCGCGACGTGCCGCAACTCTTCTATCAGCTGCGCAAGAAGCTCGACGACATCCGCTCCGACCTGCCGGCGGGACTGATCGGGCCGAACGTCAACGACGAGTATGGCGACGTCGACGCGGTGCTCTTCACCCTGACGGGCGACGGCGCGTCCTATGCCGATCTCAAGCGCTATGCCGAGGTGCTGAAAAGCCGCCTGCTGCGCGTCGCGAACGTCACCAAGGTCAATCTCTACGGCGCCCAGGACGAGCGCATCTTCGTCGAGTTCAGCCATGCCAAGCTGGCGACGCTGGGCGTGCCGGCCACGGCGATCTTCGACAGCCTGCAGAGGCAGAACGCCATGGTTCCCGCTGGTACGATCGACACGGGATCGGCCCGCGTGCCGCTGCGCGTCACCGGCGCCCTGAACGGTGTGGAGGCGGTCGCCGCCACGCCGATCGACGTGAACGGCCGCATCTTCCGCCTCGGCGACATCGCTACGATCACGCGCGGCTTCGTCGATCCGCCGACCTATCTCATCCGCCAGGAAGGCCAGCAGGCTGTTCTCGTCGGTGTCGTCATGCAGCGGGGCGGCAACATTTCGCAGTGGGGCGTCGATCTCGCGGCGGCGAGCGCGGAGTTCCGCCGCGACCTGCCGGCCGGCATCGAACTCGGCCAGATCGCCGACCAGCCCTATATCGTCCAGAAGGCGATCGCCGAGTTCGTCAAGGTGTTCCTCGAGGCCCTCGGCATCGTGCTTCTGGTGTCGTTCCTGTCGCTGGGCTGGCGCACCGGCATCATCGTCGCCCTGTCGGTGCCGCTGGTGCTCGCCATTGTCTTCGTCGCCATGTTCGCGATGGGCATCGACCTGCACCGCATCTCGCTCGGCGCCCTCATCATCGCGCTCGGCCTGCTGGTCGACGACGCCATCATCGCCGTCGAGATGATGGTGGTGAAGATGGAGCAGGGCTGGGACCGGATGTCCGCGGCGGCCTATGCCTGGACCTCGACCGCCTTTCCGATGCTGACCGGCACCCTCGTCACCGCCATCGGCTTCATGCCGGTCGGCCTCGCCAACTCATCCACCGGCGAGTACACGGGCTCGATCTTCTGGATCGTCGGTATTGCGCTGATCGCCTCCTGGTTCGTGGCGGTGATCTTCACGCCCTATCTCGGGGCGCAGTTCCTGCCCGATTTCCATGCCCTGGAGGAGCGCAGGTACCAGAAGAAGCTCGCCCGCGCCCTCAAGCGCGGCAAGCCGGCGCCGCCGAAGCCGGACCATTCCAACCCGCATGCCATCTACGAGACGCCCGTCTACAACCGGCTGCGCGCCGTCATTCGCTGGTCGGTCAACCACAAGTTCTTCGTCGTCGCCGCCACCGTGATCATCTTCGCCACCTCGATCGTCGCCTTCGGCCGCGTCCAGCAGCAGTTCTTCCCGGTTTCCGAGCGGACCGAGCTGTTCCTGCAGATGCGCCTGCCGCAGGGCAGCGCCATCACCGCCTCGCTGGAAACGGCCAAGCGTGGCGAGGTCCTGCTCAAGGGCGATGCCGACGTGAAGACCTACACCACCTATGTGGGGCAGGGGTCGCCGCGCTTCTGGCTCGGCCTCAATCCCCAGCTTCCCGACGAATCCTTCTCCGAGATCGTCATTCAGGCGAAGGACCTCGTGGCGCGCGAACGGCTCAAGTCGCGGCTGGAGCGCGAGATCGCCGCCGGTGCCCTTTCGGAAGCGCGGGTGCGCGTCGACCGTTTCAACTTCGGCCCGCCGGTCGGCTTCCCCGTCCAGTTCCGCGTCATGGGTTCGGAGCCGGAGCTGGTGCGGGAGACGGCGCAGAAGGTGCGCGACATCATGCGCGCCAATCCCAACACCCGCGACGCACATCGCGACTGGAACGAGCAGTCGCCGTCGGTACGCCTGATCGTCGACCAGGACCGTGCCCGCGCGCTCGGGCTCAACGTCCAGGACGTGGCGCAGACGCTGCAGACCCTGTTGACCGGCGTCACCATCACCACGGTCCGTGACCGGACCGAGAAGGTGGACATCGTCGCCCGTGCCGTTCCCTCCGAACGCGTCGATCTCGGCCGCATCGGTGACCTGACGATCTCCAGCCGCGGCGGCGTTCCCGTGCCGCTCGCCCAGGTGGCGCGCATCCAGTACGAGCAGGAGGATCCAATCCTGTGGCGGCGCAACCGCGATCTGACGATGACGGTGCGTGCTGACGTCGTCGACGGTGTTCAGCCGCCGGAGGTCAGCGCCCAGGTGCAGGCGGCCCTCAAGGATCTCATCGCCACGCTTCCTGCCGGTATGCGGATCGAGCAGGGCGGTGCGGTGGAGGAATCGGCCAAGGCCAATGCGTCGATCTTCGTGCTCTTCCCCATCATGCTGCTGTGTATGCTCGCGGTGCTGATGATCCAGCTTCAGTCGTTCTCGCGGCTCGCGCTGGTGTTCCTCACCGCGCCGCTGGGGATCGTCGGCGCGTCGCTCGCCCTGAACCTGCTCAACGCGCCCTTTGGCTTCGTGGCGCTGCTCGGCCTGATCGCGCTGGCCGGCATGATCATGCGCAACACGGTGATCCTGGTGCAGCAGATCGACGAGGAGGTGGCGGCGGGCTATTCGCTCTACGACGCCATCATCGAGGCGACCGTGCGCCGGTCGCGGCCGGTGGTGCTGACCGCGCTCGCTGCGATTCTGGCCATGATCCCGCTGGCGAGTTCGCTGTTCTGGGGGCCGATGGCGATCACCATCGGCGGTGGCCTGCTCGGCGCCACGATCCTGACCCTGGTGTTCCTGCCGGCCCTCTATGCGGTCTGGTTCCGGGTCCGCAAGCCGGTGCCGGCGGCCAGCGCTCCGCCCGCGAGCGAGGCGGTGCCTCAATCCGCCTTGCCGCTGGCGGCCGAGTGACACTCCTCGCCGGGCCGCTATCGCAACGGTGAGAGGGCGGGCGGCCGGCTGTCACGCTCCAGCCGCCGCGTCAGAGGAAGTCCTGGCGCAGGGGCGTGAAAGTGTCGACGAGTTCGCCCGCCTCCAGCGCGATGACCGAATGGACGACATTGGTCGGCACGATGAAGCTGTCGCCTGCCGCGAGAACCGTGCTGCGATCACCGATCGTGACCTCGAAGCGGCCACTGGCGACCAGCGTGCACTGGATATGGTGGTGATAGTGGGGCGCACCGACGGCCCCTTTCTCGAAAACCACGCGGACCAGCATGACGCTGGCGTCATAGGTCAGGATCTTGCGCTTCACGCCGCCGCCGAGATCGGTCCAGGCGACGTCGCCGTCGTGCAGGAAGATGTCCGTGCCCGTCGTCATCGCAAGGCTCCCATGGGCACCATGTCCATGTCGGTGAAGTCCTGGTTGTCGCCTCCCATCGCCCAGATGAAGGAATAGGCGGCGGTGCCGCAGCCGGAATGGACCGACCAGGGCGGGGAGATGATCGCCTGTTCGTTCGCGACGACGAGGTGGCGCGTCTCCTCCGGCTGGCCCATCAGGTGGAAGACGCGGGCGTCGTCCTTCAGGTCGAAATAGAGATAGGCCTCGCAGCGGCGGTCATGGACATGGCTCGGCATCGTGTTCCAGATATTGCCCGGCTTCAGCGTCGTCAGGCCCATGACGAGCTGGCAGGAATCGACCCGGCCCGGGATGATGTACTGGCGCAGGGTACGGGTGTTCGCCTGGTCCTGGCTGCCGAGTTCGAGGGCATTGGCGTCGGCCTCGCGGACGAGGACCGTTTTGTGTCGTGCATGGGCCGGGGTGGAGAAAAGGTAGAACCTGGCGGGGTTCTGCGGGTCGTCCGAATGGAACGCGACGTCGGTTGTTCCCATCGCGATGTAGAGCATGTCGCGCAGGTTCACCTGGAAGGCTTCGCCGTCGCAGACGATCCGTCCGGGACCGCCGACATTGCAGACGCCGAGTTCGCGCCTGGCGAGGAAGGTCGGCTGCCCCAGCGCCTTGTGTGTTTCCAGCGTGATGGAACGTGCCACCGGCATCGCGCCGCCGACGACGATGCGGTCGACATGGCTGTAGGTGAGGTTCACCTCGTCCGGGACGAACAGGGTCTCGATGAGGAAATGGGCGCGCAGGGCTGTGGTGTCGAAATGCCTCGCAGCTTCCGGATGCGAGGCTTGGCGGACGGCGATGGACATGGCGAACCTTTGGGCGATTGATCAGCGGAAGAGGGCGGGCAGCCAGAGCGAGAAGGCCGGCACGTAGGTGACCAGCAGCAGCACGACGACGGAGGCGCCGTAGAAGGGCCAGATCGTCTTCATGCTCTCGCCGATCGACACCTTGCCGATGGCGCAGGCGACGAACTGGACGGAGCCGACGGGTGGTGTGTTGAGACCGATGCCGGCGTTCAGGATCAGGATGACGCCGAAGTGTATGGGATCGACACCGAATGCCTTCACGACGGGCAGCAGGATCGGCGTCAGGATGATGATCATCGGCGCCATGTCCATGAAGGTGCCGAGGAAGAGCAGGATGACGTTGATGAGCAGGAGCATCATGACGGGGTCGTCGGTCACGCTCTTCATGAAGGCGACCGTCTGGGCCGGCACCTGGAGGAAGGCCATGAGCCAGCCGAAGGCGCCGGCGGTGCCGATAACGAGCAGGACCATGGCGGTGGTCCGAACCGCGCCGAGCGTTGCCTCGACGAAGCTCTCCCAAGTCAGCTGGCGATAGACCAGGGCGGTGACGAGGAAGGCGTAGACGACCGCGACGCAGGAACTCTCGGTGGCGGTGAAGATGCCGGAGCGCACGCCGCCGAAAATGATGGCGATGAGCAGGAGACCGGGGACGGCGATGACGAGGGTGCGGGCCACCATCATCCAGCCCGGAAAGACGCCGAGGGGATAGCCGCGTCGGCGCGCCACGACATAGGCGGCGACCATCAGGGAACCCGCCAGCATCAGGCCCGGGACGATGCCGGCGGTGAACAGGTCGGCGATCGACAGGTTTCCACCCGCCGCCAGGGAGTAGATGATCATGTTGTGCGAGGGGGGGATCAGCAGCGCGATGATCGCCGCGTTCGCCGTGACGTTGACGGCGTAGTCAGCGTCGTAGCCGCGTTTCACCATCTGCGGGATCATCAGACCGCCGACCGCCGACGCATCGGCTACCGCCGACCCGGAAATGCCGCCGAACAGCGTGCAGGTCAGGATGTTGACCTGACCGAGCCCGCCGCGCAGGTGGCCGACGAGCGAGGCGGCGAAGGCGATCAGGCGCTCGGCGATCCCGCCACGGAGCATCAGGTCGCCGGAGTAGATGAAGAAGGGGATCGCCATCATGGCGAAGGCGTTCATGCCGGAGTTCATCTGCTGGAAGATCACCACCGGCGGCACGTCCATGTAGAGGACCGTGGCGAGCGAGGCGACGCCGAGGCAGAAGGCGATGGGCATGCCGATCAGCAGCAGCAGGGTGAAGGAGCCGAAGAGGATCAGGAGTTCCATCGTCGCGGCCTCAGATCTGTTCGATGGAGGAAGCGACGGTCTGATCTGTGCCCGCCAGAACCATCAGCAGGCGCTCGATCGAGAAGAGGGTGACCAATACGCCGCCGACGGCGACCGGGACGTAGTCCCAGCCCTGGCTGATGCCGATCATCGGCGTCATGGCACTCCAGGTGCCGACGGCGAGCTGCGTTCCGTAGCCGACCATGGCGAGGCCGAAGCCGATGAGCAGGATCTCGGTGACCAGCTTGAGCGCGAAACGCAGCGGCGGCGGCGATGCCGCCAGCCCGATCTCGAAGCCGATATGGCTGCGCTCGCGGACCCCGCTGGCAGATCCGAGCAGGATGAACCAGCTCATGAGCAACAGCACCGCCGGCTCCGTCCAGGTCGGCGTATCGTTGAGGATGTAGCGACCGAAGATGCTCCAGAAGACGAGCACCGTCATGATGATGATGCCGACGCCCGCGGTGAGGAGCGAAATTCGGCTGAGGATGGCTGCGATCGGCGAGAGAACAGCAAGGATGGCGCGCATGGGATCTCGATGGGGGCTCGTCTGCGCCAGTGGCGTGCGGGGCGTGGGATCAGCCGGGGAGCCGGACCCGCCGTCGGCGGGTCCGGCCGGCCGCTCAGGTCAGCGCCTGGATGCGCGCCACGAGTTCCTTCATCTTCGCGTCCGTGACGAAGCGGTCGTAGACCGGCTTCATGGCGTCGATGAAGGGCTGCTTCTCCAGAGTGTTGATGACAGCGCCACCGGCGCGGACCTTCGCCTCGGAGGCCTTCTCGCGGGCGTCCCAGAGCTCTCGCATCTTCGCGACCGATTCCTTCGCTGCGGCGCGGACGAGGGCCTGGTCGGCGGCATTGAACCTGTCGAAGGAGCGCTTCGACATCACCAGAACCTCGGGGCTGAGCGAGTGCTCGGAGAGCGAATAGAACTTGGCGACCTCGAAGTGGCGGGTCGATTCGTAGCTGGGCCAGTTGTTCTCGGCCCCGTCGATGACGCCGGTCTGCAGGCTGGTGAACACCTCGCCGAAGGGCATCGGCGTCGCGTTGGCGCCGAGAGCCTGCACCAGGGCAACAAACATGTCCGATTGCTGGACACGGATCTTCATGCCGCGCATGTCGGCGGGCGTCGTGATTGGTCGCTTGGAATTGTAGAAGGACCGCGAGCCCGAATCGTAGAAGGCCAGGCCGACGAGGCCGTGGGCGGAGAAGTCGTTGAGGATCGAGTCGCCGATCGCCCCGTCCATGACGTTGCGCATATGCGCGACGGACCGGAAGATGAAGGGCAGCGAGGGAATGTTGGTCGACGCGATCAGATTGTTGAACGGCGCCATGTTGATGCGGTTCATGTCGATGACGCCGAAACGGGTCTGGTCGATCGTGTCGCGCTCCTGGCCGAGCTGGGCCGAGTGGAACACGTTGATCTTGATGCGGCCGCTGGTGCGCTGCTCGAGGAGCTGGCCCATGAACTTCACCGCATCGATGGTCGGATAACCATCGGGATGAATGTCCGTGGAGCGCAGGGTGACCGTGGTCTGGGCGGCGGCAGGCCGACCGATGATTGCGGGGCTGGCGACGATGGCGCCGGCGGTGGACACGAAGATGCGGCGTGTCAGCATGGGATCCTCCCGGTGGAAACAATGTTCCCTTCTTGTGGTGGGGAACGTGGCAATCGGAGCCTTGCGAAATGCAGACTTCCTGATCCGCACCAATTCTAGTATGCACTTGTATGGAAGTTCAAGAGAAGAAAATGGGATCCATCGACCGATGACGATCGCACTCCCGATCCAGTCCCTGCCGCGCATGCAGGAGAGCGCCGCGGCGCGGGTCGAGCGCGAGTTGCGCGCCGGCATCATCGACCTGACGATCCGTCCGGGCGAACGCCTGTCGGAGTCGGAGATCGCCGAGCGGTTTCAGGTGTCGCGGCAGCCCGTCCGCGAGGCCTTCATCGCGCTGATGCGGCAGGGTCTCCTCGACGTCCAGCCGCAGCGCGGGACCGTGGTGGTGAAGCTCTCCGTCCGGCGCATGCTCGACGCCCGCTTCATCCGCGAGGCGATCGAGGTGGCCATCGTCAGGCGTGCCTGCGAGCGGTTTGACACGCATTATCGCGACCGCGCGGCCTCGCTGATCGCCGCCCAAGAGACGGCGGCGCGGGCGGGTGATCATGCCGGTTTCCAGCGGCTCGACAGCCTGTTCCATATCGCCCTGGCGGAGGGCGCGGACTGCATGGAGGCCTGGACGGCCGTGGAGATGCAGAAGGCGCATATGGACCGCGTCTGCGCGCTGACGCTGCATTCACCGGGGTCGATGGATCCGCTGGTCCAGCAGCATCAGGCGATCCTGAACGCAATCGAGGACGGTAACGCGGAGCGTGCGGTGGCGGCGATGAGCCATCACCTGTCCGAAATCCTCAAGGGCGTCGCCGGCCTCGACCTGACATTCGCCGATCTGTTCGAATAGGGCTTCGGTCAGCGTCCTGTCGCGCGGTCACGCGGCGGCGCGGAAACCGGTTGTCCGCCGGGAATCGACGAACCCCATGACTGGCCGGGGATCGATGAAGCTCCTGCCTGGCGGGCCGGCAGGGACGCCTGCGCGCGCCGACGACCGAAGACACGCTGCATGACGAGGGGCACGCCGAAGATGAAGGCGATGCCGAAGAGCCAGGTGACCGTGACCGCCGAGACGCCGAGGCCATGCACGAGGCCGGCGATCCAGGCGAAGGTGAAGGGCTCGGCCGGGAAACCCGGCACCGTACCGACGCTCGACGCGCCGGTCCCGACCGTGTCGACCACGGCATAGGCGATCCAGGCGAAAACCGACCAGAAGGCGGCGCCGACGAAGGCTCCCCACCAGACGATCTTCATCATCGCACCGTTCCTCCACTGCCAATCCGGCCCAACCGGGAGTCCTGCATGTAGGGTTGCTGCCGGGACCCGCAAGAGCGAGGGGCTAGCGGAACAGGCGTTCCAGGAAGCCCCCCTCCTGCTGCGGGCGGACCACGGCGCTGCGATCTTCGGGTTCGGCGGGACGCTGCGGACGGCGCCCGCCAGGGTCGACACGCGACAGGGTCATGGGCTGGTCGAGGGCTTCACCTGGCAAAATCCGGCCCGGAGCATCGTAGGAACGCCAGTTTCCGGGAAGATCGACGATGGTTTGGCCTTTGTGGGCCTCGGCCATGACCCTGTTCCAGATGTCGACGGGCAGGCCGCCGCCGGTGAGGCGACGGGTCGGCGTGCCGTCGTCGTTGCCGAGCCACACGCCTGCGACGAAGCGTCCCGTATAGCCGACGAACCAGGCGTCGCGGAATTCCTGGCTGGTGCCGGTCTTGCCCGCGACGATCCAGCCCGGCAGGCGCACGGTGCGCGCCGTTCCCGAGACGGTGGTCTGGTTCATCATGGCGTTCATCATCGCGACATGGCGCGGCTCGACGACCTGGCCGTTGGTCATGGGCTGGCGCTGGAAGAGCACGCGGCCGTTGGCGCTGCGGATGCGCGTGATGACATGGGGGATGACGCCGGTGCCGCCATTGGCGAAGGGGGCATAGGCGCCGACGAGTTCCAGGACGTTCACCTCCGACGTTCCGAGCGCGATGGAGGGGTTGGCGGCGAGCGCCGAGCCGATGCCGAGCTTCTGGGCCGTGCGGACGACGCTGCGCGGACCGACCTCCTGGCCGAGGCGCACGGCGACCGTGTTGAGCGAGGCGGCGAGGGCGGTGGTCATGCTGACCTCGCCGCGATAGTCGCGGGTGTAGTTTTCGGGGCGCCAGCCGGCGATGGCGACTGGAGCGTCGTTGCGCATCGTGTCCGGGGTCAGGCCGCGCTCGAGGGCGGCGAGATAGACGAAGGGCTTGAAGGCGGAGCCCGGCTGCCGGCGCGCCGCGACCGCCCGGTTGAACTGGCTCTGGGCATAGTCGCGCCCGCCGACGAGGGCGCGAATGGCGCCGTCGCGGTCGAGCACGACCACGGCGCCCTGACCGACGTTGTAGCGCTGGCCGCCGCGGGCGAGTGTCTCGACGAGGGCCGCCTCGGCCGCCTGCTGCACCGGGCCGACGATGGTGGTCTCGACCGTCAGGTCTGTCTCGACCTTGCCGACATAGTCGTCGATGAGATCCATGATCCAGTCAGCGACATAGTTGATGGAGCCGCCGGGAATGGCGCGGCTGGCCTGGGCGGGGTTGCTGCGCGCGGTCTGCGCCTGGGCCTCGGTGATGTAGCCCTGGTCGGCCATGGCGGCGAGCACGAGTTGGGCACGCGCCTGGGCGCCACCAGGATTGCGGGTCGGCGCCAGCCGCGAGGGCGCCTTCACCAGGCCGGCGATGACGGCGGCCTCCTGCAGCGTCAGGGCCGTCGCCGGCTTGTCGTAGTAGCGGCGCGCCGCGGCTTCGATGCCATAGGCGCCGGCGCCGAAATAGACGCGGTTCAGATAGAGTTCGAGGATCTGGTCCTTCGAGTAATTGTGCTCCAGCCAGAGGGCGAGCAGCGCTTCCTGGACCTTGCGGCCGAGGGTGCGGTCGGGCGCCAGGAACAGGTTCTTGGCGAGCTGCTGGCTCAGCGTCGAGCCGCCCTGATGGACGCCGCGATTGGTGACATTGGTGACGACGGCGCGGGCGAGGCCCACCACGTCGAGACCGAAATGCGAATAGAAGCGCCGGTCCTCGATGGCGATCAGCGCCTGGGGGACGTGTTTGGGCAGGCTCTTGAGCTGGATCGCCGCTCCGCCGGTATCGCCGCGATTGGCGAGTTCGGCGCCGTCGGCGGCCAGGATGGCGATGTTCGGCGGTCGCGGCGGTACTTCCAGCGTATGGGTCGGCGGCAGATGGGCGGCATACCAGGCGACGATGCCGGCGACGACGATCAGGCCCCAGATGGACAGCGTCGCGCCCCAGATGACCAGTGTGCCGAGAATGCCCCGGCGCCTGCGGCGCCGCGGCTTCTCGGCGCGGTCGCGCCGGCCTTCGGACTGCCGTCGGCCCTTCGCGACGGGGGCCTCGTCCTCGACGGGATCGCTGCGGCGGGGCCTGGCGGGCCTGGCGGGTTTCGGTGGTTCGCCGAAGCGCAGCCAGGGACGATCCTCGCGCGTGGCGCGGAGGTCCGCACCGCCGCGCCCCGTGCCGAAGCTCGGTTCGATCCGCTCGCCCTTTCCGCCGCGCCGCGCCATGACCGCCTGGTCCGCCCCTTTTTCATCCTGATGCCGCTCTTCACGGGTAAAGCCGGCGCGATGAAGGGGCGGTTAAGGCGATTTTGCGGAGGGCCTTCATCGTTCGGCAGGGTTAACGGGCGGCGTCCGGGTGGGTATCCATGGGTGACCTGCCCGACGCCAGTGCGTCCTTCGAGGCTCGGGCTTTGCCCTCGCACCTCAGGATGAGGAGGGTGGTGTTCTGCACCGTCTCTCAAGAGACGCCTGGCTCGGTCTGCGTTCGACGGCGTTGCAAAGCATAGCCCCTCCTCATCCTGAGGTGCGAGCCCTCGGCGATGCGTCAAGCATCGTCCGAGTGCGAGCCTCGAAGGACGCACTCCCGGTCTGCAAACCTCTCCACGGCGTTCCAAGGCCGGTCAGCGCGCGCCCTCGTCCTCCAGGACATTGGTCAGCACCTTGCGGATCGCCGTCTGGCGCTGGGCCGACTGGATCTTCGCGCCCATCAGGTCGGTGACATAGAAGACATCGACGGCGCGCTCCCCGAAGGTCGCGACATAGGCGGAAGCGATGTTGAGGCTGTGGCGGGAGAGGGCCGAGGTCAGGTCGTGCAGGAGCCCCGGGCGGTCGAGGCCGGAGACCTCGATCACCGTGTAGCGGGTCGACCAGGTGTTGTTGATCGAGACGTCCGGAGCAATGCGGAACGTCCGCGAGCGATGGCGCGATGGCGATTTCTTGGCGGCGGCGGCCACTGCCTCGCCGACCTTCATCTCCCCGCGCAGCGCCTTCTCGATGGCGTCGGCGATGCGGCCCGCCCGGCGCTCCTCGTCCTCGTCGCGGTCGAAGGCGCGGGTGATCGAGATGGTGTCGAGCGCGAGGCCGTCGGTGGTGGTGTAGATCTGCGCGCCGACGATGTTGGCGCCCGTCGCGGCGCAGGCTCCGGCGATGATCGACAAGAGCCGCGGGTGGTCCGGGGCGAGAACGGTCAGGTGGATGACGCCCTGGCCGTCGACGAGCTCGATGCGGGTGGCGAGGGAGCGCCCCTCGTCCTCGGCCTGTTTGAGGAAGCGGGCATGTTCGATCTTGGTGGCGAGGTCGACCTTGAGCCAGTAGGCGGCGTAGTGACGGCCGATATAGGTCTCCAGCGCGTCGCCGGAGAGAGCGGGCAGCCTCGCAGGCACAGCGCGGCGGAACTCCTCCTGGGCGATCTCGACGCGGCGGGAGCGGTTGACCTCGGAGAAACCGCCGGTCACGACCGGCTCGGTCTCGTAATAGAGGGTCCGCAGCAACTGGCTCTTCCAGCCGTTCCAGACGCCCGGCCCCACCGCCATGATGTCGGCGGTGGTGAGGATCAGCATCAGCTTCATCCGCTCCAGCGACTGGACGACATTGGCGAAGGTCTCGATGGTCTTGCGCTCGGCGAGGTCGCGCGACTGGGCAATGGTCGACATGACCAGATGCTGCTCGACCAGCCAGGCGACCGTCTCGGTCTCCAGCGCATTGAGGCCGAAGCGCGGGCAGAGCTTGCGGGCGATCTTCGCACCGGCGGTCGAGTGGTCCTCGGGGCGGCCCTTGGCAATGTCGTGCAGGAACAGCGCGACATAGAGCAGGTCGCGGTTGCGCGGCTGCACGGTCTTCACGAGATCGGCGGCGAGGCCGAGGCTCGGATCGCCGCCGCGCTCGATCTGCTGGAGGATGCCGATGCAGCGCAGCAGGTGCTCGTCCACCGTGTAGTGGTGGTACATGTTGAACTGCATCATCGCGACGACCCGGCCGAAATCCGGGACGAAGCGCCCGAGGAGGCCGGCCTCGTTCATCCGCCGCAGAACGATCTCGGGCGTGTTCGCCGAGGTCAGGATGGACAGGAACAGCTGGTTCGCCGCCGGGTCGTTGCGCAGCTTGTCGTCGACGAGCTTCAGCGACTTGGTAAGCAGCCGGATGGCGTCGGGGTGGAAGGCGAGGTTGTAGCGGTCCGCCAGCCAGAACATGCGGATGAGGTTGACGGGATCGCGGGCGAAGGCCTGATCGTCCGCCACCGTGATGCGGTCGTGGTCGATCTGGAAGTCCGGGCTCTCCTTGAAGCCGCGGCGCGACTTCGGCCTGAGCCGCGCGATGAAGCGGTCGAGGACGGGCGCGGGCTTCTCGTGCCGCTCCTCCAGCTCCGCGCAGAGGATGGCGGTGAGATCCCCGACATCCTTGGCGATGAGGAAGTAGTGCTTCATGAAGCGCTCGACATCGACCAGGCCGTTATGGCCGCGGTAGCCGAGACGCGGCGCCAGTTCCCGCTGCAGGTCGAAGGACAGGCGCTCCTCCTGCCGCCCGGTGAGGAAGTGCAGGTGGCAGCGCACGGTCCACAGGAATGTCTCGCAGCGGCGGAACATCTGCGCTTCGCGGCGGGTGAAGACGCCCTTCTTGGCGAGTTCCTCATCGGTCTTCACGCGGTAGGCGTAGCGGGCGATCCAGAACAGCGTGTGCAGGTCGCGCAGGCCGCCCTTGCCGTCCTTGACGTTGGGTTCGACGAGATAGCGGGACTGGCCGGTCTTGCGGTGGCGCTCGTCGCGCTCGGCGAGCTTGGCGGCGACGAATTCGGGCACCGTGTCACGGACGACCTCGGCGACGAAGCGCCGCTCCAGTTCACCGAAGAGCTGCGCGTCGCCCAGGATGTAGCGCGCCTCGAGCAGGGCGGTGCGGATGGTGAAGTCCGTGCGGGCCTGGCGGATGCACTCGTCGACGGAGCGGGTCGCGTGGCCGACCTTCAGCCCCATGTCCCAGAGGCAGTAGAGCATGGCCTCGGCGACGCTCTCGCCCCAGGCCGTCTGCTTGTAGGGCAGCAGGAACAAGAGATCGATATCCGAGCCCGGCGCCAGCATGCCGCGGCCGTAGCCGCCGGTGGCGACGATGGCCATGCGCTCACCGGACGAGGGATTCTCCGAGGGGTAGAGCTGGTCCATGATCCAGCGGTAGAGGGCGCGGATCACATCGTCCTGGAAATGCGACAGGGCCTCGGCGCAGCCGCGCCCGTCGGAGGTCGCGATCAACCGCTCCTCGGCGGTGCGGCGAGCTTCCGCCAGGCGGCGCTTGAGGATCTGGACCACCTCGGCTCGCGCATCCTGGGTCTTGCCGGCGGCGACGGTGATGGTCTCGAGGTCGGCGGCGAGGACGGAGGCCTCGATCAGGGGGCCTCGGATGGCGGCCTGTCGCTTGGCGCGGCTTTCGGGGAGAGACGAATCCATGTCAGGTCTTTGATGGCGCTCGGGATCACGGACCATACGCGCTCTGCTCCGCCGATGCGAGATCGCGGCCGGGCAGCCCAGCCGGGCGGCATCGGCTAGAGGCCCGCGGCGCCGCCGTCGGCGCGCGGATCATGGGCACCGGACAGCGACATGTCCTTGTGCAGCGTGACGCCGCCGGCATGGCCCATCGTGTCGGAATAGGCCTCGTCGAGGATCGCGGTCTGGTGGCCCATAGCGCCGAGCTGGCGCACGAGGCTCTCGTCGAAGCGGTTCTCGAAGCGCAGGCTGGTGACGGAGGAGCCCCAGGTGCGGCCGAGCAGCCAGCGGGGCGCGTCGAGGGCTGCCTCCAGCGGCTGGCCATGGCGGATGTGGCGCTCGAAGATCTGCGCCTGGGTCTGCGGCTGGCCTTCACCGCCCATGGTGCCATAGGCGAGGACGCGCCCGTCCTTCAGCTGCGCCATGGCCGGGTTGAGCGTGTGGAAGGGGCGACGGCCCGGCTCCAGCGGATTGAGCGCGGTGGGGTCGAGGACGAAGCTCGCGCCGCGGTTCTGCATCAGGAAGCCGGTCGATTTCGACACGCAGCCCGAACCGAATTCCCAGTAGATCGACTGGATGTAGGAGACGACGCGTCCCTCCGAATCCGCGGCGCCCATCCAGATCGTGTCGCCGGGAGCCGCCCTGTGCGGCCAGGGAAGGGCGCGATCGAGGGAGACGGCGCCGGCCTCCGCCTTCAGGGCCTCGGCGCGCAGGTGGTCGAGGGGAGAGCCGTCGAGGCGGTCGAAATCGGTGACGAAACGGTCGCGCACGAGGAAGGCGCGCTTCGTCGCCTCGACGATGCGGTGGACGAAGGCGACCGTGTCGGGACGCACGGCGCCATGCATGGCGTCGAGCTGGTCGACGATGCCGAGGATCATCAGCGAGGCGAGGCCCTGCGTCGGCGGCGGCATGTTGTGGATGTCGCCGAAGCTGTGGGCGAGGGTCAGCGGCGTGCGCTCGACGGCGTAATAGGCCTGCAGGTCGGCGCGGGTGATGGGCGAACCCATTTCCTCGAGGTCGCGGGCAAGTTCGCGCGAGACGTCGCCGCGATAGGCGTCCTGGAAGCCCGCCCGCGCCAGATGTTCGAGCGAGTCGGCGAGGGCCGCCTGTTTCATCACCGTCCCTTCGGCCGGCGGCTTGCCGCTGACGAGGAAGGTTTCGGCGAAGCCGGGGCAGTCCTTCAGCTCATAGAGCTTGTCGACGGTGAGGCTCGCTTGCGACCGGCTGACCTTGTAGCCCTCGCGTGCGGCGCGGATCGCCGGCTCCATCATGACCGTGCGCGGCAGGGTGCCGCCCGAGGCCTTGGCCATGGCGTTGGCCAGGCGCCAGCCGCCGACGGCGCCGGGAACGGTCAGGGCCGCCAGGGGCCCGCGCGAGGGGATCTCGTCATGGCCCTTGTCGAGATAGGACTTGAGGGTCGCCCTCTCGCCGGCAAAGCCGCAGGCCTCGATGCCGTGGACCCGCCGGCTCGGCTGGTGGATCAGCCAGAAGCCGTCGCCGCCGAGATGGGTCATGTGCGGATAGACGGCGGCGATGGTGGCCGCCGCGGCGATCATCGCCTCGATGGCGTTGCCGCCTTCCGCCAGGATCTGCCGCCCGGCTTCCGCCGCCGCTGCATGGGGGGCGGCGACGACGCCGCGCGAGAAGGGGCCTTCAGACATGCATGTGCTCTCCGGTGCGGCACGATAGACGAAGCGCGCCGGACATTGAATCGGCAAAGGGGCTGATCAACTGCCGGCGCGGCGGCCCTCAGATCGCCATGCTCCGGTGCAGCGCGTCGCGGTCGACCTCGCCCTTGAGGCCCTGGACCACCACGCGGCCGCGCTCCATCACATAGAAGCGGTCGCCGAGTTCTTCGGCGAAGTCGAGATATTGCTCGACCAGCAGGATGGCGATGTCGCCCTTCTGCCTGAGATAATCGATGGCGCGGCCGATATCCTTGATGATCGAGGGCTGGATGCCTTCCGTCGGCTCGTCCAGCACGATGAGGCGCGGCCGGGTGACCAGCGCCCGGCCGATGGCGAGCTGCTGCTGCTGGCCGCCGGAGAGATCGCCGCCGCGGCGGCCGAGCATGTCCTTGAGCACCGGGAAGAGCGAGAAGATGTCGTCGGGCACCGAGCGGTCGGCACGTTTCAGCGGTGCGAAACCGGTTTCGAGATTTTCCTTCACGGTGAGGAGCGGGAAGATCTCGCGGCCCTGCGGCACATAGGCGATGCCGCGGCGGGCCCGCTCGAAGGGCGGCATGCGGGTGATGTCGCGCCCCTCCCACAGGATCTCGCCGCCGGAGATCGGCTGGTGGCCGATGATGGCGCGCATCAGCGAGGTCTTGCCGACGCCGTTGCGGCCGAGGACGCAGGTGACCTTGCCCGGCTCGACGACGATCGACACGTCGCGCAGCGCCTGGGCGGCGCCGTAGTGGAGGTCGACGTTCTTCACTTCAAGCATGGTCACCGCCCAAGATAGACCTCGATCACCCGCTCGTCCGAACTGACCTGGTCGAGGCTGCCCTCGGCGAGCACCGAGCCCTCGTGCAGGCAGGTGACCTTGACGCCGAGTTCGCGGATGAAGCCCATGTCGTGCTCGACGACGACGACGGAATGGGTCTTGGCGATGTCCTTCAGGAGATCGGCCGTCGCGCCGGTCTCGACGTCGGTCATGCCGGCCGCCGGCTCGTCGACCAGCAGGAGCTTGGGGTCCTGGGCCAGCAGCATGCCGATCTCCAGCCACTGCTTCTGGCCGTGGGAGAGATCGCCGGCAGGGCGCTTCCTGTGGTCGCCGAGCCTGACGATGCCGAGGATATCGTCGACCCGCCGCCAGATCTCCGCCGAATGGCGCGAGAACAGCGTCCCGAAGACGGTGCGGTCGGCCTTCACCGCCATCTCGATATTGTCCTCCACCGTGTGCATCTCGAAGACGGTGGGCTTCTGGAACTTGCGGCCGATGCCGAGATTGGCGATGGACGTCTCGTCGAGCTGGGTGAGATCGACCTGACCGTCGAAGATGACGTCGCCGGCATCCGGCTTGGTCTTGCCGGTGATGATGTCCATCATCGTCGTCTTGCCGGCCCCGTTGGGGCCGATGATGGCGCGCATCTCGCCGGGGGCGATGATCAGCGAGAGGTTGTTGATGGCGCGGAAGCCGTCGAAACTCACCGAGACGCCGTCGAGGTAGAGCAGCGACTGGGTGACCACCTGCGGGCGCTCGATCGCCTTGACCGGATCGCCGGGCAGCTGGGTTTCCATCGGGTCGATCAGCATGGGCCCATCCTCATGCGGCCGGCTGGCTGGCTGATGTGGCTGCCGGCGGTTCTGGCTTGCGCTGCCGGGAGCGCCACCAGTCGGTGAAGGTGCCGAGAATGCCCTTCGGCAGGAACAGCGTGACGAAGATGAACAGGCCGCCGAGGGCGAAGAGCCAGCCCTGCGGGAAGGCGCCGGTGAACCAGCTCTTGGCGAAGTTGACGAGGCCGGCGCCGAGGGCCGCGCCGACGAGCGTGCCGCGGCCGCCGACGGCGACCCAGACGATGGCCTCGATCGAATTGGCGGGCGAGAACTCGCTCGGATTGATGATGCCGACCTGCGGCACGTAGAGCGCGCCGGCGATGCCGGCCATGACCGCCGAGACCGTCCAGACGAAGAGCTTGAAGTTCTCCACCCGGTAGCCGAGGAAGCGGGTGCGCGGCTCGGCGTCGCGGATGGCGATGATGATCTTGCCGGCCTTCGAGGTGACGATGGCGCGGGCGACGAGGTAGCCGGCCATCAGCGCCAGCACCGATAGCGAGAAGAGCACCGCCCGGGTCGTCTGGCTCTGGATGTTGAAGCCGAGGATGTCCTTGAAGTCGGTGAGGCCGTTATTGCCGCCGAAGCCCATGTCGTTGCGGAAGAAGGCCAACATCAGCGCATAGGTGAGGGCTTGGGTGATGATCGACAGATAGACGCCGGTGACGCGGGAGCGGAAGGCGAACCAGCCGAAGACGAAGGCGAGGAGGCCCGGCACCAGGGCCACCATCACCATGGCATAGGGGAAGAACGAGAATCCCCACCAGGCGACGGGCAGTTCCTGCCAGTTCAGGAAGACCATGAAATCCGGCAGGGTCGGATGGGCATAGACGCCGCGCGGGCCGATCTGCAGCATCAGATACATGCCCATGGCATAGCCGCCGAGGGCGAAGAAGGCGCCGTGGCCGAGGGACAGAATGCCGCAATAGCCCCAGACCAGATCGACCGCGATGGCGAGCAGGGCATAGGTCATGTACTTGCCCCAGAGGCCGACGGCCGTGTTCGACACGTGGAACATCGATCCGGGAGGCACCGCGAGGTTCAGCACGGGAACGAGGACAGCGGCGATGCCGAGAAGCACGAGAAAGACCCAGCCGGCACGGTCGATCTTTTCGAAGAGGAACCGCGTGAGCATCATTCCACCGCCCGGCCCTTGAGGGCGAAGAGGCCCCTGGGACGCTTCTGGATGAACAGGATGATGAAGACGAGGAGCAGGATCTTGCCCAGCACCGCGCCTGCATAGGGTTCGAGGAGCTTGTTGGCGATGCCGAGAGTCATGGCGGCGACCAGTGTTCCCCAGAGGTTGCCGACACCGCCGAAGACCACGACCATGAAGCTGTCGATGATGTAGGCCTGGCCGAGATTGGGCGAGACGTTGTCGATCTGGCTGAGGGCGACGCCGGCGAGCCCCGCGATGCCCGAACCGAGCCCGAAGGTGAAGGCGTCGACCCAGTTGGTGCGGATGCCCATGGCGCCCGCCATCCGCCGGTTCTGCGTCACCGCCCGCGTCTGCAGGCCGAATGGGGTGCGTTTGAGGAACACGAGCAGGGCGGCGAAGACGATGGCGGCGAAGACGATGATGGCAAGCCGGTTGGCGGTGATGGCGAGATGGCCGATCTCGATGGAACCGGACATCCAGGAGGGCGTCGTGACCTCGCGGTTGGTGGGGCCGAACCAGGAGCGCACCGCCTGCTGCAGCACGAGGCTGACGCCCCAGGTGGCGAGCAGCGTCTCCAGCGCCCGGCCGTAGAGATGGCGGATGATGAGGCGCTCGATGGCGACGCCGATGGCGCCCGCGACGAGGAAGGCCATGGGCAGGGCGATGAAGAGCGAGGCGTCCATCAGGCCTGGGGCGAAGGTACGGATGACCTGCTGCACCACGAAGGTCGTATAGGCGCCGATCATCACCATTTCGCCATGGGCCATGTTGATCACGCCCATCACGCCGAAGGTGATGGCGAGGCCGATGGCGGCGAGCAGCAGCACCGAGCCGAGTGAAATGCCGTGCCAGACGTTCTGGCCGGCCTCCCAGACCGCGAGGGTGCGGCGGATGCCGACGGCCGCGCTCTCCGCCGCCTCGCGCACCAGCGGCGGCGTCGTCGCCGGCAGCGAGCCGAGCATGGCGAGCGCATCCTGATCGCCGCGGCGCTGGATGATGCCGATGGCGGCGATACGGTCGGCCTCGGAGGCCTGCGGGTTGGCGACGACGACGGCGGCGCGCGCCTCTTCCATCAGCGTCTTGATGCGGGCGTCGCGCTCCTGGCCGATCGCCGCCTCCAGGGCTGCCAGTGCCGTGCCGTCGCGCGACTTGAACACGGCCTCGGCGGCGCTGATGCGGCGGGCCGGGTCGGGATGGAGCAGGGACAGCGCGCCGACGGCCGCGTCGATGGCGCGGCGGACATTGTTGTTGAGGCGCACGGGGCGGGTGGTGCCGATGTCGGCTGCCGGATCGCCTGTGAGGGCGTTGACGAAGGAATTGTCGGGGCGGCGGATGAAGACCGCGCGGTCGCTCGCGCGATAGACGAGGCGGCCGTCGCGCAGCGCCTCGATCACCGGGGCGGCCCGCGGCGAGCCGGAGGTGGCGAGGCCGTTCACGGCGCCGACGATGTCGTTGAAGCTCTCGGTGGCGAAGCGCTGGACGAGGGCGGCGTTGTCCTGCGCCCGCGCGGGACCGGCGAGGATCAGGAAGAACGAGACGAGGGCGGCGAAAAGGCAAGAGGACAGTGCGCCGACATATCCAATCCTCTCCCCCCGCAGAGCGGAGTGATAGGGGCGGGGGCGCAATCTCCCGGAGATGATACCGGGACCGTATCGTGTTGACGCGTTCAAGCTCGGCCCTCGTTGCGAAGCACTGCGGGGGACGAGGGGACGCGCCGCTACCGGTGCGCCCCCCCCCTGTCGTCGGGCCGGGCTCAGCGCGGGGCGCCGCCGCAGCGTCCGGTGCGGACGTTGAAGTTGCCGCAGTTCATCGGCGGACGGTGGTCGGCGATCAGGTCGCGCGAGCCTTCCAGATGCGGCGACCATTCCTGGGCCACCACGGTGCCGGGAGTCTGCCAGACCGTCTGGATCTGGCCATTCTCCTGGATCTCGCCGATCAGCACCGGCTTGGTGATGTGATGGTTCGGCATCATGGTCGAGATGCCGCCGGTCAGGTTCGGCACGGCGATGCCGATCATGGCGCGGCGCACGGCGGTCGCGTCGGTGGTGCCGGCGGCCTCGACCGCCTTCACCCACATGGCGAAGCCGATGACATGGGCCTCCATCGGATCGTTGGTGACGGCCCGCTCGTTCTTCTTGAAGGCGCGCCAGCGGGCGATGAAATCGCGGTTGGCGGGGGTGTCGACCGACTGGAAGTAGTTCCAGGCGGCGAGGTGGCCGACCAGCGGCTTGGTGTCGATGCCGGCCAGTTCCTCTTCACCGACCGAGAAGGCGACGACGGGAATGTCGGTCGCCTTGACGCCCTGGTTGCCGAGCTCCTTGTAAAAGGGGACATTGGCGTCGCCGTTGACCGTGGAGACGACCGCGGTCTTCACGCCGGTCGAGCCGAAGCGCTTGATGGCCGCGACGCGCGTCTGCCAGTCGGAATGGCCGAACGGGGTGTAGTTGGTGGAGATGTCCTCCGCCTTGATGCCCTTGGAGAGAAGGTAGGCCTCAAGGATGCGGTTGGTGGTGCGCGGATAGACGTAGTCGGTGCCTTCCAGCACGAAGCGCTTCACGCCCTCGGCCAGGAGATAGTCGATCGCCGGGATCGCCTGCTGGTTCGGGGCGGCGCCGGTGTAGAAGATGTTCGGCGAGGATTCCTCGCCCTCGTACTGCACGGGATAGAACAGGATCGAGTTCAGTTCCTCGAAGACCGGTAGAACCGACTTGCGGGACACCGAGGTCCAGCAGCCGAAGGTCACGGCCACCTTGGCCTGGGTGATGAGCTCACGGGCCTTCTCGGCGAAGAGCGGCCAGTTCGAGGCGGGATCGACGACGACGGGTTCGAGCTTCCTGCCGAGCACGCCGCCGCGCTTGTTCTGCTCTTCGATGAGCATGAGCATGACGTCCTTCAGCGTGGTCTCGCTGATGGCCATCGTGCCCGACAGCGAATGCAGGATACCGATCTTGATCGGCTCCTGCGCCTTGGCCGGCGCGGCGAGGACGCCGGCTGCCATGGCGGCGCCGGCGACGAGGCCGAGCACTTTTGATTTGAGGTTCAACATGGAGAGTTCCCGTTACTGGTTCCGCCCCGGGCTACGGCAGCCAGACCATTGCCCGATGGCCGATGTCTCTTCGCAACGGGCGTGCCAGCGCGGGATTTGTCGGCCAATCCTTTGACTCTGTTTTTGAATCATCTTTTGTCCTGTCGTTGCGGCAAGGGGCGCGCACCGCGGCTGCATGGCCCGCCATGCAATACGCCTTGTTTTTAGGCAGGTATCATTGCCTGCGATTGCAGCAGGGGCGCGGTGCCCGCCTCGATGGTCGGCTTAGGCTTTGTGAAGGGTTGCCGGGCTAGTCTCGACGCCCAGAACGCGGCGCCGGCCGCGCGCGGGGTTTCGCCATGAGTCCGCCAGCCATCACTGCCGAGGAGCGCCATCCCGCCGCAATCGTCGCACCGGCGGCCGGGTCCCGTGCGCGCCTGCTCGACATCGACACCGCGAAGGGTATCGGCATCGTCCTGGTGGTGGTCGGGCACGTCGTGTCCCAGCAGGTCCCCGCCGGCCACGACTGGTATCAGCATCTCAAGACGGCGATCTATCTCTTCCACATGCCGTTCTTCATGTATCTGAGCGGCTACGTGCTTGGCTATGCCGGCAGCGACCGCACCGAGGGCGCGGTGCGTTTCATCGCGCGGCGGGCGGACCGGCTGCTGCTGCCCTTTTTCGCCTTCGGGCTGATCATCATCGCCGGCAAGATGGTCTTTTCCCAGATCGTCCACGTCGACAACACGCAGGACGGCCTGCTCGCCTATCTCGACGGTCTCTTCGTCCATACGAGCCGCAGCCCCGCGACCTCCGTCTGGTATCTCTACGCGGCCTTCGTCTATGCGCTGGTCTTCCGCTTCGTCGTCGTACCGTTCCCGCGCATGTTGCCCGCCCTCATCGGGCTCGGCCTGGTCCTGACGCAGATCGAGGTCGAGAGCCTCCTCTATGCCGACCGCGTGCTGCGCCACGCCGCCTTCTTCTTCATCGGCGTCTGGCTGGGGCAGCGGCGCGGCCTCATGGCGGAGCTTCTGGAGCGGCGGGGCTGGCTCGCGGTCGCGCTCTTCGCCGCCCTGCTGACCGCCGCCCAGTGGCTGGCGAACCCGCTGATCGGCCTCGCCGTGGCGCTCGCCGCGATCCCGGCGCTGCATTTCGCCGCGACACGGCTGGCGGCCGCGAACGATCCGGTCTTTCTGTTCTTCGGCCGCTATACCATGGCCATCTATCTCTTCAACACGATCTGCATCGGCCTGGTGAAGGGCTTCGGCTTCCTCGTGGTCAAATGGGACGGCAACGCCTTCTATGTCTATGTCGTCGTGCTGACGCTCGTGGGCCTGTTCCTGCCGGTGCTGATCCGCCTGGTGATCGAGCGCCTGACACCGCCGCTGGCGCGCTATATCAAGTGAGGTGCGCGGCCGCGTTGAGCTTTCGTTAACCATGATCGCGTCACCTGCGCGAGGACGGTCAGCGCGGAGGACGACATGAGCACGGGTCAGGTCGCCGTCGAGCCGGAGGCTCCGGCGCGGCGCAGCTGGGGCGAGGCGGCGGCGGTCTATTTCCGGCGCGACGTGCTGGTCGTCCTGTTCCTCGGCTTTTCGGCCGGCCTGCCGCTGGCCCTGTCCGGGTCGACCCTGCTGGTCTGGATGGCGGAAAGCTCGGTCAATCTGTCGACCATCGGCCTCTTCGCCCTCGTCGGCACGCCCTACACGATCAAGTTCCTGTGGGCGCCGGTGGTCGATGCCCTCGACATTCCCGTCCTCTGCCGTCTGTTCGGCCGCCGCCGCGGCTGGCTGATCTTCAGCCAGATCATGCTGATGGCGGCGATCGTCTTCCTCGGCTTCCAGAACCCTGACGTCTCGCCCTTCATGATCGCGCTGGGGGCGGTGCTGGTGGCGCTTGCCTCGGCGACGCAGGACATCGTCATCGACACCTACCGGGTCGAGAAGCTCGACGTATCGGAACAGGCCGCCGGCGTCGGCGCCTATGTCGCGGCCTATCGCATCGGGATGCTCGTCTCCACCGCCGGAGCCCTCTTCATCGTCTCCTATTTCGAGAAGGTCCAGGGCTTCGACAAGGCCTCCGCCTGGACCTTCGGCTATGTGGTGATGGCGGGCTTCGTCGTCGTCGGCATGGTGACGACGCTGGTGGCACGCGAGCCGGGTCGTTCGGCGGAAGCGGCCAGGGGCCTTGCCGGCGAGAACCAGCTGGCGCGGGTCTGGAAGGCGGCGATCGGCGCCTTCTCCGAGTTCCTGACCCGCGATGCGGCCCTCGCCATCCTCGCCTTCGTCATCCTGTTCAAGCTCTGCGACGCCTTCGTCGGGGCGATGACCGGACCCTTCGTCATCCGCGGCATGGGCTACTCGCGCGAGGAATATGCGGCGATCGTCAAGGGCCTCGGCCTGGCGGCGACGCTGGCCGGCGGGTTCGCCGGCGGCTTCGTCGCCCGCGGCCTCGACCTGCGGACCTGCCTGTGGCTCGCCGCCTTCCTGCAGATGGGATCCAACCTCGTCTTCGCCCTGCAGGCGGTGATGCCCGCCAGCTATGCCATGCTCGCCTTCGTCATCGTCGCCGAGAATTTCACCGGTGCCATCGGCACGGTGATCTTCGTCGCCTACCTCTCGTCGCTCTGCCAGTCACCGCTGCACACGGCGACGCAATATGCGCTCTTGTCGGCGCTGTCGGCCGTCGGGCGGACCTATATCTCCGCACCCGCCGGCTTTGTCGCCGCGGAGACCGGCTGGTTCTGGTTCTTCGTCCTGTCCTGCCTGACGGCCATCCCCAGCCTCGTCCTCCTGTGGTGGCTGCAGAGCCGCGGCCACTTCGCCTTCCTGACCCGGCCGACGGGCAGGCTTTCGGCCGACGACTGATGGGGCCGCAAGCCTTCCGCTCATCCGGCGACCTTCTCGCCGACCGCCGCTTCGACTATGCCATGGCGGCCAAGGCCGATGGCGACCTGACAGCGGCCGCCGATCTCCTCGTCCAGGCGCTGGAGATCGCGCCGCACTGGGCCGCCGGATGGTTCACCCTCGGCGAGGTCGAGATGGCGCGGGGCGACCATGGCGCGGCCGCCACGGCGTTCCGCCAGGCGCTCGACCGGGATCCGACCGACATGTTCGGGGCGCAGCTGATGCTCGCCCGCCTCGGCGAAGTCGGCGCCGCCGAGGCGATGACGCCGGCCTATGTGACGGCTCTCTACGAGGATTACGCGCCGCGCTTCGAGCAGGCGCTGCGCGAGGGGCTGGCCTATCGCGGTCCGGAAGTCCTCCTCGACGCGGTGACGCGCGCCCGCGCGGCCTCCGGAGAACCCCTCCGCTTCGACCGCGTTCTCGATCTGGGCTGCGGCACCGGGCTGGCAGGCGAGGTCTTCGCGCCTTTCGCCGGCACCATCGACGGCGTCGACCTCTCGGGGCGGATGGTCGAGATCGCCCGGCGCAAGGGGATCTATGAGCGCCTCGCCGTCAGCGACCTGGCGGCCCATCTGGCAGCTCTGCCCGATGCCTCCGCCGACCTTCTGGTGGCCGCCGACGTGTTCATCTACTGCGCCGATCTCGGGCCGATCCTCGCCGAGGCTGGCCGAGTCCTGTCGAAGGCCGGCCTCTGCGCCTTCACCGTCGAGAGCCATGACGGCGACGGCGTCGTCCTCGGTGCCGGGCTCCGCTATGCCCATGCCGAACCGGTGCTGCAGGAGGCACTGGCGGCCGGAGGCCTTCGCCCCGTCGTCTTCGAGCCGGCGACGACGCGCCGGGAGGCCGGACAACCGGTTCCCGGCTGGCTGGTCGTCGCCTGCCGGGCATGAAAAGTTGACCTCGGCGGTAATGCCGGTCACAGCCTTCCTGCATGAACTATCGCCACGCCTTCCACGCGGGAAATCCGGCCGACGTCATCAAGCACGCGGTGTTCGCCTTCATCCTCGCGCATATGATGCAGAAGGATACGCCGCTCCGCGTCGTCGACACCCATGCCGGCACCGGCCGCTATGACCTGACCTCCGACCCCGCCGAGCGGACGGGTGAATGGGTGGAGGGCATCGGCCGGCTGTGGGGCAAGGATCTGCCGGAGCCGCTGGCGGTCTTTCTCGATCCCTATCTCGACGTCGTCGCGCGGCTCAATCCGGACGGCCGGCTGACGCATTATCCCGGCAGTCCCGAGATCGCGCGGCTGATGACCCGCCCGATCGACGGGTTGACATTCTGCGAGCTCCACCCGGAGGATTCCCGGACGCTGGCATCGCTCTTCCATGCGGAGAAACGCGCCAAGGTCATCACGCTCGACGGCTGGCTGGCGCCCAAGGCCTTCCTGCCGCCGAAGGAGAAGCGCGGGCTCGTCCTGATCGATCCTCCCTTCGAAAGACGCGGCGATTATGACCGTCTCGCCGAGGCTCTGGCCAACGGCGTGCGCCGCTTCGCGACGGGGGTCTTCGTGCTCTGGTACCCGGTGAAGGATCCGCTTGAGGTGAAGCGCTTCCACCGGATGATCGCCGATCTCGCGATTCCGAAATGCCTCACCATCGAGGCGACCTGGCGCGTCGTTGACGGTCAGCGCCTGTCGGGAGCCGGTCTGGTGACCGTCAACGCCCCCTATACGCTCGCGCCGGTCATCCGTGCGGCCGGTCAGTTGCTGTGGAACGCCCTGAACGTTCCTGCGGGCCGGCTTCTGGTGTCCGGCGACGCGTCCTGAGCCCGGATCTTACGGGTCGGTGCGCAGATTCATCTGCTTGGCCGTGTCGATGACGAAGAGCGCGAGTGCCGCGCCAACGCCGAGACCGATGAGAATGATGGCCAAGTCTGCAATGCCGATATCGATCATCATGACATACCCCTAAGGCTCGGGTGACGGTCGTCATCCGCGGCACCGGCCGTCGGGAAGGCGTGCGGCTGACGAACGAGGGGTATGGTTCCGTGATTTGTGCGTCGCAGCAATGCTGTCACGACTATGCTGCAATGCAATATCAAGATGACTCTGCGGAACTCCCTAGCGCCTGCCGTCGCCCCCGGCGGCCAATGCCCGGAGCGCCGCCTTGAAGTTTGGATGCAACAGCTTAACGGACAGTTCAGTTTTCAGCCTCATGTTGCTGACCCTTTTGCACTCGCCATAGAAGCTCCGCCCCATGGGCGAGAGGCCGCTCTCCTCGAAGGGGACCTCTGGCGGCGGCGGAACGCCCATCAGTTCCGCCGCATAGGTGATGACGTCCTGGGGCGGCGAGGGCTCGTCGTCGGTGACATTGACGATGCCGTTGTAACGGCGGGCGAAGCTCGCCAGCACCGCCTGGGCGATGTCATCCACGTAAATGCGGTTGAAGACCTGGCCCGGCTTGATGATTCGCCGCGCCGTGCCACGCGCCAGATTGACCAGAGCGTTCTGCCCCGGCCCGTAGATGCCGGAAAGGCGCAGGATGGCGACCGGTACGCCATGCGCCGCGCCATAGGCTGTCCAGGCGCGCTCCGCCTCCAGTCTTTCAAAGCTGCGCGGGCTCGCCGGTCGCGGTTCGGTGGTCTCGTCCACCCAGCCGCCCGCATGGTCACCGTAGACGCCGACGGTGGAGAGATAGGCGATGGCCTTTGCCGGATGGGCCGCAAGAGCCACGGCGCAGGCCCTGAGGACGGGGTCGCCGGCTTCGTCCGGCGGGGCGGAGACCAGGATGTGGTCGGCTGTGTCAATGGCCGCGGCGAGGTCCGACGACAGGGCCGTGCCGTCGAAAGGCAGCATGGTGACGGCGCGTCCCTCGACGGGCGCCGAGGACAGGGCGGCGGCCCGTTCGGCCGAGCGGACCGTCGCGGTGATCCGGGTGGTGGCGGCCGGTGTGGCGCGCAGCACCGCGCGGGATGAATAGCCGAGGCCGAAAACGAGGAGATGCGTCATGGGATGAGCTTGCGGTTGGCGATCGGGGAGGAGCTTAGGGGATGGGTGCCCACTCGGCGAGCACGTCGGGATCGTCCTCGCTGGCCGGCGGCCGCGCGGGCAGGCGTTCCGGCGCCAGTTGCCGCAGAGCCCAGACGGCCGCGCCGCGGACGGCCGGGGCGGGATCGGCGAGGAGGTCGAAGGCGGGCGGCACGAGGGTCGGGTCGTCGCTGTTGCCGATGGCGATCAGCACATTGCGGACGAAGCGGTCGCGGCCGATGCGTTTCACCGGGCTCTTGGCGAAGAGCACGCGGAAAGCGGCGTCGTCGAGCCGCGCCAGATCGGCGAGGGCGGGGCGCTTCAGGTGCTCGCGCGCCGCCAGTTTCAGGTTGCGCCCGGTCTCGGCGAACTTGTTCCAGGGGCAGGCGGCGAGACAATCGTCGCAGCCATAGATGCGGTTGCCCATGGGCTTGCGGAATTCGTGCGGGATCGGGCCCTTGTGCTCGATGGTGAGGTAGCTGATGCAGCGCCGCGCATCGAGGGCATAGGGACGCGGAAAGGCGTCGGTCGGGCAGATGGCGAGGCAGGCGCGGCACGAGCCGCAATGATCGCGCTCGGCAGCGTCGGCGGGAATCTCCAGCGTCGTCATGATGGCGCCGAGGAAGAGCCAGGAGCCGAAGTCGCGGGAGACGAGGTTGGTGTGCTTGCCCTGCCAGCCGAGGCCGGCGGCGGCCGCCAGCGGTTTTTCCATCAAAGGGGCGGTGTCGACGAAGACCTTGAGCGCGCACCCGGTTTCCTCCACCAGCCAGCGGGCCAGCGCCTTCAGCCGCGCCTTGATGACCTCGTGATAATCGTCGCCGCGGGCATAGACGGAGATCAGGCCGCGGTCATGGTCTCTCAGGCCGTCGAGCGGGTTTTCGTCCGGCCCATAATTGACGCCGAGCATGATGAGGGAACGGCCCTCGGGCCACATGGCATTGGGGTGGGATCGCCGTTCCAGGGTCTCCGCCATCCAGTGCATCGATCCGTGATGACCGGCCTCGATAGCCTCGGCGAGGCGTTGGCCGGCCTCGGGAATGGCGTCAGGGCGGGTGAAGCCGATCGCATCGAACCCTTCGGCGCGGGCCTGCGCGGTGATGGCGGCACGCAGCGCGACAGTGTCGCTCAGAAGTCGAGATCGGCGTAGCTCGCGCTCGGCTGCATGCCGACCACGCGGTCGTTCAGCAGGGTGCGGAAGGACGGGCGCGATTTCACCCGCGCATACCAGTCCCTCGCTGCCGCGTCGTCGTTCCACGAAACCTCGCCCAGATAGTCCACCACCGACAGATGCGCGGCGGCCGCCAGATCGGCGTAGCTCATCTGAGGGCCGGCGAGCCAGTCGCTCCGCGCCGCCAGCCACCCCACATAGGCCAGATGATAGCGGATATTGGCGCGCGCGGCGCGCAGCGCCGTCGTGTTGGGCGCGCCGTCGCCGTATTCGGCCGGGATGAACCGCTTGTCGATCTTCTCTTCCACCAGAGGACCCGACACTTCCTCGAAGAACTTGCCGTGGAACCAGCGCATCAGGCGGCGCACCTCGATGCGGTGCAGGATGGCCTCGGGCATCAGGCGGCGATCGGCGGGCAGGGTGTCGGTGTCGTCGAGCCAGCCGGCGACGCCCTCGGGACCGGGAACGGCGACGCCTTCCGACAGTTCCAGAACCGGCGTCGTCCCCTCGGGATTGATCCGCAGGAACTCGGTCCGGCGCTCCCACGGCTTCACCTCGACGAGTTCCGCCTCGAGACCACGTTCGGCAAGCACGAGGCGCACAAAGCGGGAATGCGGGCAGAAAAATCGATGGTGGAGAGTGAGTCCCATGCGCCCCAGACCTGAATGACCGCAATCGAGGGTCCCGATGTGGTTTTTCGATGACAATGCGGGTGGAGGCGGGTGCATAGCGCCATGGCGGCAGGGAAACAACCGCAGGATTTGCCGATCGGCCTTCACGATCCGTCATGGTTGACCTTTGGTGAACAGGCCGTGCGATGCGCGGACCTCAGCACTTTCACGGAGGCGCATGCTTAACCGGACATGAAGACAGTCGTGGCTATGACAGGGGCAGAGCCGGCGTTCCGGCTGTTGCGACGCGACCGAGGTCAACATGGACATCGTCAATCTGGCCAAGGCGCTGGTCCTCGGCGTGGTGGAGGGGGCGACCGAGTTCATTCCGGTCTCGTCGACGGGACACCTGATCCTGATCGGCCATTTCCTCGGCTTCAAATCGACGGGGAAGACCTTCGAGGTGCTGATCCAGCTCGGGGCGATCCTCGCCATCCTGCTGGTCTATTTCTCCCGCCTGCTCGGCGTCGTCCTGTGCCTGCCGACCGATGCCTGGGCGCGGCGCTTCGTCGTCTCCGTCCTCGTCGCCTTCCTGCCGGCGGCGGCGCTCGGCGCGCTGCTGCACGGCCAGATCAAGGCGATTTTCGAACGTCCCGATCTGGTCTGCGTGGCGCTGATCCTCGGCGGAATCGTCCTGCTCGTCGTCGATCGGATGAAGCTCGAGGTCCGCGAGGACAATGCCTTCCGCTTCTCGCCCTGGCTGGCGCTGAAGATCGGCCTGTGCCAGTGCGCCGCGCTTTTTCCGGGCGTCTCGCGGTCGGGCGCCACCATCGTCGGGGCCCTGCTGATGGGCACGTCCAAGCGCGCCGCCGCCGAGTTCTCGTTCTTCCTCGCCATGCCGACCATGGCGGGGGCCTTCGCCTACGACCTCTACAAGAACCACAAGATCCTGGACTTCTCCGACGTCACGACGATCGGCGTCGGCTTCGTCGCTGCCTTCATCTCCGGCCTCTTCGTGGTGCGCTTCCTGCTCGACTATGTCAGCCGCCACGGCTTCACGCTCTTTGCCGTGTGGCGGATCGTGGTCGGCTCGGCCGGGCTCGTGGGGCTCTACCTGATGCGCTGAGGGCGGTCAGCGCGTCGATTCGGTGAACTGGCCCTGCCGGCGGAAACGCCAGAGATAGGTGGGGACGACCGCCTCCACCGACTGGGGCTGGATGCCGAGCCCCTCGAGGGTCCGCCCCTCGGCCTTGGCGGCCTCGCTCACGACATTGTCGGCGCGCAGCAGTTCGACCTGATCCTCGGTCAGCATCGGCTTGGGCAGAAGCTGCAGGATCTTGGCCTGCAGGCGGGCGACGCCGAAGGGCAGCGACACCAGCAGGCGCTTGCGCTGGATCGTCGCCAGCACGAATTCCAGCAGGTCGCGGAAGCTCTTCACCGCGGGGCCGCCGAGTTCATAGACGGCGCCGGGCTTGGTCTGGCCGTCCACGGCGGCCATCACGGCCTGCGCCACATCGCCGACAAAGACCGGCTGGAACCGCGTCTCGCCGCCACCGACCAGCGGCAGGACCGGCGACATCTGCGCCATGCCGGCGAAGCGGTTGAAGAAATCATCCTCCGGTCCGAAGACGATGGAGGGCCGCAGGATCACCGCGTCGGGGACTTCGCTCAGCACGGCGGCCTCGCCGGCCGCCTTGGTGCGTGCATAGAGCGCGGTGCTGTCCGCATCGGCGCCGATGGCCGAGAGGTGGATGAGGCGGGCGCCCGCCTCCGCCGCCGCCTTGGCGACGGTCGCGGCACCGCGGGCCTGGACGGAATCGAATTTCTGCCGGCCGGTCTCGAAGAGGATGCCGACGCAGTTGATGACGATCTCGGAGCCCATCACCGCCTGGCGGACCGAATCGGGATAGCGCAGGTTGGCCTGCACGGCATGGATCTGCCCCACCGCGCCGAGCGGCTGCAGATGACCGGCGAGATCGGGACGGCGGACAGCGACGCGGATCCGGAAGCCGCGTTTGGCGAGGGCACGCACGACATGTCGGCCGACGAATCCCGAACCGCCGAAGACGGTGACGAGCCTGTCGTAGGTCTGCATCGCGATAGCCTCTCGCAGTCACGGGGAATGCGCCGTGATTAGTGCATTTCACCGGTGAGGTACAGGGGCGGCGGCGCGGATGGGCGCCGTCCGGTCAGCTCCACCAGGCGATGATCCCGGCCGCCGCCGCCCAGACTGCGGCATAGCGCAACGTGCGGGCGAGGCCCGTGATCAGCGCCGTCGGCAGGGCGGGATAGCGCGCCATGCCGGCGACGAGGGTAATGGGGTCGCCGATGACCGGCAGCCAGCACAGCAGCAGGGTCGCCCAGCCGTATCGGGTGAACAGCCGCGTGGCGCGGGCGAAGCTTTCGGGCGGCAGCCGGAACCGCCGCATCCAGGCATGGCCGCGCTCGCTGTCGGCGCCGCGGGCGATCTGCGTGCCGATCCACCAGCTCGTCATGCCGCCGGCCGTATTGGCGATGGCCGCGACGAGGAACAGCGCGAAGGGGCTGGACGTGCCGGCGGCGAGGAGCGCGACGAAGACCGCTTCCGATCCTCCCGGCAGGAGGGTGGCGGCGGTGAAGGCGGCGAGGGCCATGGTCGTCAGCGTGGCGAGGTCGGCGACCACAGGGCGCTCCGGGTTAACTCTCGCCTCATGCCATGGCGGATGGCGCTTGCACAGTGGGCCGCGGGGCCTTTTACTACGGGTCCGAAACGAGTTGTCCCGAGTGTCTTCCGGTAGCGTATCCCATGGCCGTCGCGTTGCGCCCGTCCCAGGCGATGAAGCTGATGCACGACGTGTCGCTGGCCCTGGTGCGCGACGGCGAACCCGATCTCTCCTCGCGCCAGCTCGCCATCCTGCTCACCATCTATCTCGAGCCGCCGCCCCATCACGTCCGCGATCTCGCCCGCAAGCTCGGCGTCACCAAGCCGGTCATCACCCGCGCCCTCGACAGTATGGGCAAGCTCGAGCTCGTCTCGCGCCGCCGCGACGAGAACGACCGGCGGGACGTGGTCATCCAACGTACGGTGAAGGGCGCGCTCGCGGTCGAAAGGCTGGGCGATCTCGTCTCCGAACATGCCGGCCTGCTGCCGCCCTGAGCCGTTAACCGCCCTCATGCTAGCCTGATCGCCATGACCTTTGCCCTGCCTCCCGGTCTCGACCGCCGCCTGACCCCGGCCCGTGCCGACCTCGCCGCCGCCCATCTGGAGGGCCGGGTCGACAGCGCACGCTTCGTCGAGGGCCGTGCCGTCCGCGTCGAACTGCCGGTGGTGCCGCTCGCGCCGTCGCGCGTCGTCAATGCCGCCCGCGACAGCGAGCTGCTCTACGGCGAGGAGGCGGTGCTCTATGAGGACGAGGCCGGCTTCGCCTATGTGCAGTCGGCCCGCGACGGCTATGTCGGCTATGCCGTCTCGCCGGCCTTCAGGCCGCGCCGGGCGCCGGCCACGCACCGGGTCGCCGTGGCCCGCACCCATCTCTATCCCGGCCCGAGCATCAAGCTGCCGCCGAACTGGCTGATCCACCGCAACAGCCGCCTGACCATCGAGCGGGAGACCAGCGAATTCGCGGTGACGGACACGGGGGCGCATGTCATCGCGGCCCATGTTGAACCGCTCGACCGGGTCGCGAGCGACTTCGTCGCGGTGGCCGAGAGCTACCTCGGCACGCCCTATCTGTGGGCCGGCCGCACCAGCCTCGGCATCGATTGCTCCGGCCTGGTGCAGACAGCGCTGGAGGCCTGTGGCATCGCGGTGCCGCGCGATACCGACATGCAGGAGAAGGCCGTCGGCGACACCGTTGCCTTCGACGGTGATGTGACCGCCCTCAGACGGGGTGACCTCGTCTTCTGGAAGGGGCATGTGGGCATCGTCGCCGGTCCCGACTCCCTGCTCCACGCCAACGGCCATCACATGATGGTGGTGACGGAGCCGCTCAGCGGCGCGATCGCCCGAATCCGCGACAAGTCCTACGGCGAGGTCACCAGCGTCAGGCGGCTTCTCGCCTAGGCGCAGACCGGCTTGTCACAGTCACGCACCGATCGGACGACAGCCTCCATCGTCGGGCGCCCCGGCCAGCCGATCACGGCGGTCCCGGCAATGAGCCAGGACGGGGTCGCGGCGAGGTTGCTGGCATTGGCGAGGCGCACGGCCCGCGCGACGACCTGACCCGATTCCGGCCGGTCCGCGAGGTCCTCGACGGCCTTGCGATCAAGCCCGATCTCGGCGGCCACCCTGAGGGCGCGAAGTCCGTCGAAGAGGCCGCGGGCCTTCATCGAGGCTTCGTGGAAGGCGCGGGCCTTGTCGACGCCACCGAGAACCTTGACGGCATACTCCACCCGCGCCGCCTGCACCGAGGGCAGGCCAATGCTCGGCGCATTGATGATGGTGACGGCCAGTTCGCGGTCCCGCGCGATCATCTGCTTCACCTCGCCTGCTGCGACCCGGCAATAGGGGCAGTTCGAATCGAAGACCTCGATGATCGTCACGTCGGCCTGGCGCGCGCCGAAGGTGACGGCGTTCTCCAGCGCCATGATCTCGGTCTGCAGCTCGATGGGGACGCGGAAATTCTGGATGGGCCGGCCTGCCTCGTCCTTCAGCGGATACCAGCCCTCCTCGGCGCGGAGCGGGCGCGGGACGGCGAGCCCGGCGACGGCGGCGAGGCTGGACAGGGCGGCGAACCGGCGGGTCATGCGCATGGCGGGATCTCTCGAATGCGAACGGCCGCACCATCACGGAGCGGCCGTCGCATGGACAATCAAGCCTGCGTGACGGGCAGGGATCAGGCGGCCTTCACTGTCTCGATGAAGCGCGCCACCTCCCGCTGCAGGACTTCGCTCTCGCGGGAGAGCGACCGGGCCGAGCTCAGCACCTGTGTCGAGGCCGAGCCGGTCTCGGCCGCGCCGCTGTTGACACTGGCGATGTTGCTGGCGACCTCGGCGGTGCCCTGCGCGGCCTCCTGGACGTTGCGCGAGATCTCCTGGGTCGCCGCGCCCTGTTCCTCCACCGCGGCGGCGATGGCCGAGGCGATGCCGGCGAGATGGTCGATGGTCGACCCGATCTCCTTGATCGCGGTGACCGAGTCCTGCGTCGCCGCCTGCATCATGGCGATCTGCGCACCGATCTCCTCGGTGGCCTTGGCCGTCTGCGTGGCGAGCTGCTTCACCTCGGAGGCGACGACCGCGAAGCCCTTGCCGGCCTCGCCGGCGCGGGCCGCCTCGATCGTCGCGTTGAGGGCGAGCAGGTTGGTCTGTTCGGCGATGGCGGTGATCAGCTTGACCACATCGCCGATGCGCCCGGCCGCCTTCGACATTTCGGCGATGCGCTGGTCGGCCTTCTCCGCCTGCTTGACGGCCTCGCCCGACATGCGGCTCGATTCCTCGACCTGACGACCGATCTCGCTGACCGAACTCGACATTTCCTCGGCGGCTCCGGCCACCGACTGGACGTTGGCGGAAGCTTCGTCCGAGGCCGAGGCGACGACGGTGGCGAGGCCCTGGGTGTTCTCGGCCGTCTTCGACAGGCTGGTGGCGGCGGCCTCCAGTTCGGCGGAAGCGCGCGAGACCGTCTGGACGATGCCGCCCACCGTGCCCTGGAAGGCGTCGGCCAGCTGCAGCATGGCCTCCCGCCGCTCCGCGGCGCTGCGCGCGGCGAGGGCGCCCTGTTCGGAACGCAGGCGCTCGGCCTCGGTCATGTTGTCCTTGAAGGTCTTCATGGCGCTGCCGAGTGCGCCGATCTCGTCCTTGCGTTCGGAGAACATCGCCTCCACGGTCATGTCGCCCTTGGCGAGGCGGAGCATGCCCTGCTGCAGCTCGCCGAGCGGGCCGGTGACGCGGCGCGAGACGAGAATGATCGTGCCGATGGCAAAGATGACCGCAGCGCCGAGCAGGCTGAGCTGCAGCAAGAGCGACCGGCTGGCATCTGACCGCAGCTCTGCGGCACGCTTCTCGGCAATGTCGAGAGCTGCGTCGGCAACGCCGAGCAGACCGGCGAGCCGCTCGACCGACATCGGCGTCCACTGCGAGGTCGTGTGAGCCGGCGTCTCCTTGGCGATGATCTGCTTCAGCGTCGTCATGCGCAGAGCGGTGTAGTCGGGAGACAGGAAGCCGGCCTTGGCCTTGGCCACGGCTGCGGCGAATTCCGGAGGCATGGGCAGACCGGCTGCCAGCTTCTCCATTGCGGTCCACGCCGTCTCGAGGCGGGCGGTCATGGTTGCGTAGCCAACCAGCGGATCGGCGGGAAGCGCCACACCGGCAAGCGCGTTGGAGATGTAGACCGAGATGTCGCCGGCAGCTTCCCGGGCAACCCAGGCCAGCTCCTTGATCTCCATGAGCTGGTCGATGAAGGAATCCTCCAGCTTGATGAGCCGTGTCAGCTGGGTTGACGCCCGCTCCAGACTGTCGAGCGTTTCGGTGGCGATCGCGTGAAAGTCCTGCGCGATGTTGGCCCTGCGGCTGGCCTTGGGCTGGGCAAAGGCGGCAGCGCTTTCGGCGTGGATCGCTTCGAGGCGCTGAGTAGCGCGTTCAAGGCTGCCGATGGTCGCTGCAGACCCCGGAAACTCGATGGTCTTCATCACGGCGACCGCCGCCTTCAGCGCCGGGATTTCCGCCGCGCGGTTCCGGGCGATGGCGGGCGGCACGCTCTGGATGACGGCGTCCGCGTTCAGCTGCCGGATCGTTGTCGCGCGATCGACGCGAAGGTTATGGAGCGCCGTAAACATCTGCGAGGTCGCTTCAGAGACAGCGGCGGTCCGGCTGGCGCTCTGCAGCTTCGTCCAGGACGACCAGGCGCCGATAGCCAGTTGCGCCACGACGGCCAGCACAAGGACGGTGACAACCGTCTTCAGCAGCATGTTGACTGAAATCTTGTTGAACAAAACGCTCTCCGGGCAGCTCGTGCAGCGACGGAAGCACTGTCGGGTTCCGTAGTAAAGGAAGCGCTAAGAGCAACGCGAAAGCAGCCCGATTTGCTCAAGCAAAGCGCCTGAAAAAACATGACCGAAGGGAAGGTCTTGCCCCATCAATAGCTGTGTGACGGGTCCACGACATTGGTGAGCGCGCCGCCCTGCTCGGCGCTTCTGATCTGTCCGGCCACATAGGCGGCGATCGCCGGCGGCGAGGAGATCGCCGAATTGTGCGGCGTCACCGTCACTTTCGGATGCAGCCAGAACGGGCTGTCAGCCGGCAGCGGCTCCACCTGGAAGACGTCGAGCACGGCGGCGCCGAGCCTGTCGCTGTCGAGGGCCGACAGGATGTCCGCCTCGTTCTGCAACCCGCCGCGGCCGACATTGATGAGCACCGGGCCACCGAGGGCCTCCGCTTTCGGCAGATGGGCGAACAAGCCGGCATTGAGGATGCCGGCGGTGTCGGGGGTCAGTGGCATGACCGCGACCAGAATGTCCGAGCTCGCGGCGAGTGCTGTCAGACCCGATGCGCCGTGATGCATGGCGACGCCGTCGACGGACTTCTCGCGCCGGCTCCAGCCGGCGACCCGGAAGCCCATCGCCTTGAGCTTGCCGGCGGCGTCCTGGCCGAGCACGCCCATGCCGAGCAGGCCGACCTGGATGTCGCTCGCCTGCGGCTGGTCGCGCAGATCGGTCCATGAGCGCTGCATCTGGAAGCCGTCATAGACGCGCACCCGGCGCAGTGCCATCAGGCAGTGCATGACGATGTATTCCGACATGCGGGTGGTCAGGTCCGGATCGACGACGCGGACGATCGGAATGCCGGCCGGCAGGCGCTTGTCCTTGAACAGATGATCGACGCCGGCGCCGAGCGAGAAGATCGCCTTGAGGTTCGGCAGGCCGGCAAAGGTGCCTTCAGGCTGCTTCCAGGCCGCGGCATAGGCGATCTCTGCGGGATCGAAGGGCTCGCTGTGCAGCACGACCTTCCAGCCGGGCAGGACAGTCTGGAAACGCGTGCGCCAGGGTTCCGGATCCCAGCCTGACAAACCAAGAAGGAAGGTGTTCACGTCGACGGTCTCTCATGCGTTGAGGCCGCGAGATCGAAGGCGGCCGCGAAAAGTGCCTTGGTGTATTCGTTCTCCGGCGCCTTGAAAACCCGCTCGGCGGGACCGCTCTCCACCACCTTGCCGCCCTTCATGACGATGATGTCGTCGGCCAGCGCCGAGACCACCTTCAGGTCGTGCGAAATGAACAGATAGGTGAGGTTGCGCCTCGCCTGGAGGTCGCGCAGCAGGTCGACGATCTGGGCCTGGACGATCCGGTCGAGGGCCGAGGTCGGCTCGTCGAGCAGGACGAAGGTCGGCTCCAGCACCATGGCGCGGGCGATGGCGATGCGCTGGCGCTGGCCGCCGGAGAATTCGTGCGGGTAGCGGTGGCGGGTCTCGGGATCGATGCCGACATCGCGGAGGGCCGCGACGACGCGCTCGTCGCGTGCGGCATCGCTCAGCCCGGCATGGTGGACGGCCAGCCCCTCGGCGACGATCTCGGCCACCGACATGCGCGGCGACAGCGAGCCATAGGGATCCTGGAAGACCACCTGCATGAAGCGCCGGTTGGGCCGCATGGCCTTGAAGCCGAGGCCCTGGATCGGCCGGCCCATGAAGACGATGGGCCCCTCGGAGGCGATGAGGCGCAGCAGGGCGAGGCCGAGCGTCGTCTTGCCAGAGCCCGATTCCCCGACAATGCCGAGCGTATGGCCTTCGCGCACCGTGACGGAAATGCCGTCCACCGCCTTGATATGGCCGACGGTGCGGCGGAGCAGGCCGCGCTTGACCGGAAACCAGACCCTGAGATCGTCGGCCTGCATGATGGCGCCGGCCTCGGCGCGCGTGGTCCGGGTGCGGCGCTGCGGCTCGGCCGCCATGAGCGCGGCGGTGTAGGGGTCCTGGGGGCGCTCGAAGATGTCGGCGACGGGCCCCTGCTCGACGATGCGGCCGTTCTTCATGACGCAGACCCGGTCGGCGAGCCGCTTCACGATGCCGAGGTCATGGGTGATGAAGAGGATCGCCATGCCGAGCTCTCGCTGCAGATCCTTCAGGAGAGCGAGAATCTGTGCCTGGACCGTGACGTCGAGGGCGGTGGTCGGCTCGTCGGCGATCAGGAGGTCGGGCTCGTTGGCCAGCGCCATGGCGATCATCACGCGCTGGCGCTGGCCACCGGAGAGCTGGTGCGGATAGGCGTCGAGCCGGCCGGCGGGATCGGGAATGCCGACCTTTTCCAGGAGTTCGATGGTGCGCGTCCTCGCGGCTTCCGTCGCCATGCCCCGGTGCAGGATCAGCGTCTCGGCCACCTGCTGCCCGATGGTGTGCAGCGGATTGAGCGAGGTCATCGGCTCCTGGAAGATGATGGTGACGGCGTTGCCGCGTACCCGCCGCATGGCGGCCTCGTCGGCGGCGAGCAGGTCCTCGCCCTTGAACAGGATGCGTCCGGAGGGGTGGGAGGCCGCCGGATAGGGCAGGAGCTTCATCACCGACAGGGCCGAGACCGACTTGCCGGAACCCGATTCACCGACGATGGCGACGGTCTCGCCGCGATGGACGTCGAAGGAGACGCGGTCGACGGCAAGCGAAGCCTTGCCGCCCTGGATGAAGGCGACGGAGAGGTCCTGGACGGAGAGGAGGGGCGTGTCTGCGGTCATGGGATGGCCGTCAAGTATCGGTCGACGTCGACGTCGTTGTCCGGATCGATGACGAATGGCGCGTCGGCGATCCGCAACCGGCGGTCGCCCGACACGAAGACATCGCAGTCCGCCTTCTCCGCCGAGGCGAGATGCACCGCATCGGGAAGCTTCAGGGCCGGCCAACGGGCGCGCAGCCGCGCGGCGGACGTCAGAACGTCGACGCTGACGTCGATCAGGGTGATGGGCACCATCTGGCCGGCGAAGAGGTCCTGGTAGGCCATGACCAGCCCGTCTTCTTTGTCGCGCATCGGTACGACGAGGACCTCGCTGAGCGTCAGCCAGCTTGTGACGACAGAGATCCGGCCGGCCCCGGCCATGTCCCACAGGCGCTCATGCCCCGACAGCGTGTGGCCGGGGCTTTCGACGATGCGGATGAGAAAGTTTGCGTCGAGATAGGCCAGGGTCACGTCAGATCGGCCCGCCGTCCCGAATGCGACGGACGCGCTCCACGGCTTCCTCGGTCGAGCGGATGCGCTTGAATCCGAGCTTGTCCATACGCTCCCGCAGACGCTGTGAGGCGGTCGTCGCGGCGGCGACTTCCTGCACGATCTCGACCGGGCGTGCCGGGTCGAGACCCGCCCGCAGATGCTCCGGCAGGTCGGCAACCGAGACGATCTTCCTGACGACCTCGTTCATGCCCGGACCCTATCACGATCTCACGTGAAGGTCTTGCGGGGGTCGAAGGCGTCGCGCACCGCCTCGCCGACGAAGATGAGCAGCGAGAGCATGACGGCGAGGGTGCAGAAGCCCGTCAGTGCCAGCCAGGGCGCCTGCAGGTTGGACTTGCCCTGTTGCAGGAGTTCTCCCAGCGAGGGCGACCCCACGGGAAGGCCGAAGCCGAGGAAGTCGAGGGCGGTCAGCGTCATGACGCTGCCCGACAGGACGAAGGGCATGAAGGTGATGGTCGCCACCATGGCGTTGGGCAGGAGGTGGCGGACCATGATGGTGGAGGAGGCGATGCCGAGCGCCCGGGCGGCGGTGACATACTCGAAGTTGCGGGCGCGGAGGAATTCGGCCCTGACGACGCTGACCAGCGTCACCCAGGAGAAGAGCAGCAGGATGCCGAGGAGCACGAAGAAGTTCGGCGCCAGCACCGACGAGATGATCAGCAGGAGATAGAGCGAGGGGATGGCGGTCCAGATCTCGATGAAGCGCTGGAACAGGAGGTCCGTCCAGCCGCCGAAATAGCCCTGGACGGCGCCGGCGGCGATGCCGACCAGCGAGGAGATGATGGAAAGTGCGAGGCCGAACAGCACCGAGATGCGGAAGCCGTAGATGACGCGGGCGAGGACGTCGCGGCCCTGATCGTCGGTGCCGAGCCAGTTCCAGTTGCCGATCTCGCAATAGCTCGACCCTTGTGGCCGCTCGCCGCGCGGCCTCGCGGTGGCGGTGGTGCAATCCGGCAGCCGCTCGCGCTGGGCCCAGGTCGGTGCCGAGGGGAAGGGCGTCACCGGGTCCTTCACGGTGGAGGCGTAGTTGTGCCGGATCAGCGGCCAGACAAGGAAAGCCCCTTTGGCGTCGAAATGGTCGAGCAGGAAGGGGTCCTTGTAGTCCGCCGGCGTCTCGAACTCGCCGCCGAGCTGCTTCTCCGAATAGTTGACCAGGGCGGGAAAGAAATTCTGCCCCTCGAGGCGGATGAAGAGCGGCCTGTCATTGGCGATGAGCTCGGCGAAGAGCGTCACGACGAAGAGGACCATGAAAATCCGCAGGCTCCAAAGGCCGCGGCCATTGGCGCGGAAATTGGCGAGGCGGCGCTGGTTGAGCGGCGACAGGAAGGGGCGCGGCGCGGCGGCGGCGTTCCGCAGGACGGCGGTGCTCATGGCTCAGACCTCCCGCGCCTCGAAGTCGATGCGTGGATCGACCCAGGTGTACATGAGGTCGGAGATGAGGTTCACCACCAGCCCGACGAGCGAGAAGATGAACAGCGTGGCGAAGACGACGGGATAGTCGCGGTTGAGCACGCTCTCGAAGGCGAGGAGGCCGAGCCCGTCGAGGGAGAAGATGGTCTCGATCAGCAGCGATCCGGTGAAGAAGGCGTGGACGAAGGCGCCGGGAAAGCCGGCGATGACGATCAGCATGGCGTTGCGGAAGACGTGGCCGTAGAGCACCTGGCCCTCATCCAGACCCTTGGCGCGGGCGGTCATGACATATTGCTTGCGGATCTCGTCGAGGAACGAGTTCTTCGTCAGCAGCGTCATGGTGGCGAAGGCGCCGAGCGCCATGGCGGTGAGCGGCAGGGCGAGGTGCCAGAGATAGTCGAGGATCTTCTGGCCGAGGCTCAGCTCCGCCCAGTTGTCCGACCACAGGCCGCGCAGCGGGAACCAGTCGAGGAAGGAGCCGCCGGCAAAGAGCACGATGAGCAGGATGGCGAAGAGGAAGCCGGGGATCGCATAGCCGACGATGATGATTGCCGAGGTCCAGACGTCGAAGCGCGAGCCGTCCTTCATCGCCTTGTGGATGCCGAGGGGGATGGAGACGAGATAGGTCAGCAGCGTCAGCCAGAGCCCGAGCGAGATGGAGACCGGCAGTTTCTCGCCGATGAGCTGCAGCACCGAGACGTCGCGGAAATAGCTCTTGCCGAAATCGAAGCGGGCATAGTTCCAGATCATCAGCAGGAACCGCTCGTGGGCGGGCTTGTCGAAGCCGAACTGCTTCTCCAACTGGGCGATGAACTGCGGGTCGAGCCCCTGCGCGCCGCGGTAGGCGCTGTTGGCCGCTTCCGCCGCCGTCGACTGGGCGGCATCAGCGCCACCGCCGGAGACGCGCTGCGTCGCCGAGACGTCGTTGCCGGTGAGCTGCGCGATGACGCGCTCCACCGGCCCGCCCGGCGCGAACTGCACCACGAGGAAGGAGATCAGCATGATCCCGAGGATGGTCGGGATCATGAGCAGGGTGCGCCGGATGATGTAGGTCAGCATGACGGCAGACTCGTGTGTGCGGAGTCCGCCGTCAATAGCCGCCGTCAGACGCGCTGGGCGTTCTGCCCTGCATCAGGGCAAGTGCGTCCTTCGAGGCTCGTTCGCCATCGGCTCACGCGCACCTAAGGATAAGGAGGGAGACTACCGGCACCAGGGTCGCGGCGCTCGGGGGCCCGCGCTTCACCTCTCCCCGGCGGGGAGAGGTCGGCCGTCGCGCCCGAGGCCGCCCCGATCACCCCACCGCCAGCGTGCCGATGGCCATGGTGACGGCGGCCTGGGTGGGATCGATCACCGGGATCCCCAGCGCGTCCTCCAGCGGCTTCCGGTGCCGCGCCATGCCGGCGCAGCCCATGACGATGGCGCCGGCGCCGTCGAGGTCCTTCAGCTCCCGGCCGATGGTGATCATGCGGGCCAGCGTGCCGTCGCCCGAAGCGGTCTCGGCCACCGACATTTCCAGCGCCCGCTCGCCGGCGAGGCGCTCCATCAGCCCCATCTGCCGGAGATAGCGGATGTGGCGGGGGATGGAGCGCGACTTGATGGCGATGACGCCGAAGCGGTCGGCGCGGGCGAGGGCGGTCAGCACGCCGCATTCGGCGATGCCGAAGACCGGGCGGCTGGTGCCCTCACGGGCGACGAAGAGGCCCGGATCGGAATAGCAGGCGATGATGAAGGCGTCGGCGTCGTTGGTGGCTTCCACCTTGCGCCGCAGCGGCAGGGTGACGCTCTCCACATGTTCCTGCGTCTCGACGCCGAAGGGCCCTTCCGCCAGCGTCTCGCAGACGATCTCCGGCCCGTCGGCATAGGTCAGAGGCTTCACCGCCTGGCGCAGGCCCTCGGTGACGGCTTCGTTGGAATTGGGGTTGATGACGAGGATACGGGGTCTGCGTGCCATGAGGTTCCGCTTCGGCTCTGGGTCTGTCTATTGTCGGGCCGGAAACTTCTCCCGTCCAGCCGGAGCACGACATGCCTGCCTCGCCCTTCGACCTCGTGATCCGCGGCGGAACCGTGGGGGCCGCCAGCGGGCGCTATGCCGCCGATGTCGGCATCCGCGACGGCAAGGTCGCGGCCATCGGCCTCGGCCTCGATGCCGGCATCCGCGAGATCGACGCGACGGGCAAGCTGGTGCTGCCGGGCGGCATCGACACCCATACCCATATCGAGCAGGTCTCGGCGGGCGGGCTGCTCAATGCCGACACGTTCGAGAGCGCCACGACCTCCGCAGCCTTCGGCGGCAATACCTCGGTGATCTCCTTCGCCGCCCAGCACCGCGGCAAGGACCTGCGCAAGGTGGTCGACGACTATGCGGTGCTGGCGGCGCGGGGTTCGCTGATCGACTATGCCTTCCACCTGATCGTCGCCAATCCCGACGAGAAGACCATCACCAGGGACCTGCCCGAGCTGATCGGCGAGGGCCATGCCTCGGTGAAGATCTTCATGACCTACGATCTCATCAAGGTCGATGACGAGCCCCTCCTCGACGTGCTGCTGACGGCGCGCGAGAACGGCGCCCTGGTCTGCGTCCATGCCGAGAACCACGGCATGATCTCCTGGATGGGCAAGCGTCTCGTCAAGAAGGGCTATGTCGCGCCGAAATACCACGCCATCAGTCATCCGCGCGGCTCGGAGGTGGAGGCTGTCACGCGGCTCATCGCGCTGTCGGCGCTGGTCGACCAGCCGATCATGATCTTCCACATCTCCACCGCCGAGGGGGCGCAGGCCGTTCGCGACGCACGGGCGCAAGGGCTCAAGGTCTTCGCCGAGACCTGCCCGCAATATCTGTTCATGACCCGCCATGATCTCGACAAGCCGGGGATGGAGGGCGCCAAGTGGATGTGCTCGCCGCCGCCGCGCGAAAAGGAGGACCAGGATGCGCTGTGGCAGGCCCTGGCGCTGGGCGACCTGCAGACCGTGACCTCCGACCACGCGCCTTATCGTTTCGACGAGACGGGCAAGCTCTCGGCCGGGCCGAACGCCAATTTCAAGGCCATCGCCAACGGCCTGCCGGGGCTCGAGGTGCGCCTGCCGCTGATGTTCGATGCGATGGTGTCGCAGGGCCGGCCGGAATTTTCGGGGCGCGGTCTCGAGGCCTTCGTGAACCTGACAGCGACCCAGCCGGCCTCCATCTACAACCTGCCGGGCAAGGGCCAGATCGCCCCGGGCTTTGACGCCGACATCGCCATCTGGGACCCGGAAAAGACGGTCACCATCACCGACGAGCTCATGCACGACCTGACCGGATACACGCCCTTCGCCGGCCGCACCGTGAAGGGCTGGCCGGAGACGGTGCTGGTGCGCGGGCGCGAGGTGGTCTCGCAGGGCGCGCTCGCCGGCAAGCCCGGTTTCGGGCGCTGGATGAAGCGCACCTGCGGCTGGGCGGCCGCGCCGACCGGCAGGCTCACCGCCGACATGGACCCGGCGCGGAACTTCGGCGCCAAGGTGCTGTGAGCGCGGTCTGGACGCCGCCGCAGCGGATCAGCGTGAAGGTCCTGGGGCTCGCCCGCCGGGGCGAGCGCCTGCTGGTGGCCGAGGTCATCGGGTCGGATGGCGCGGTCAAGGGCGTGCGGCCGCTCGGCGGCTCCATCGATTTCGGCGAGACCCGCGAGGAGGCTTTGCATCGCGAATTCCGCGAGGAACTCGGCTGCGCCATCGCCATCCGCGGGCCATGGCATGCGCTGGAGAACCTGTTCGCGCATGAAGGGGCGACCGGCCACGAGATCGTCTTTGTGGCCGCGGTCGACCTTCTGGACGAGGCACTGCACGCGGAGGGGCGGTTCAGCTTCACCGAATCGACCGGCGAGGCCTGCCATGCCGGTTGGTACAGTCTGCCCGACCTCGCGGCCCGTGGCTGGGCGCTCTATCCGGTGGGCCTCGCCGAGATTCTGCGCGCCGAGTTGACGTGAGAGAGGCGGCAAACCTCAAGGCGTCGCGCCCTGCCCCGCGCCACTGACCGTCATGCCCGGCCTTGTGCCGGGCATCCACGACTTGAACACGACGACCGAAGGAAGTCGTGGATGCCCGGGACGAGCCCGGGCATGACGAGACGGGTGCGCCGTCCCGCCGTTGCCCGGGACGAGCCCCCCATGAAGCAGTTGGTCCGCCCTACCCCGACGCGGCGTCACGCATCCCGGCCTTGCCGACCCCGCGCTCCGCCGCCACATTGGCCTCATGACCCAGAGCACCGACAATCCCTTCTTCCGCCCCTGGACCACGCCGTTCGGGATCGCCCCCTTCACCGAGATCGGGATCGACGATTATCGTCCCGCCTTCGAGCGGGCGCTGGTGGGCCACCGGGTCGAGGTCGAGGCGATCGCCACCAATCCCGACGCACCGACCTTCGCCAACACGATCGACGCGCTGGAGACGGGGGGCCATGCCCTCGATCGGCTGTGCGGCGTCTTCTTCAATCTGGCGGGCTCCGATGCGACCGAAGCCATCCAGAAGATCCAGCGCGAGATGGCGCCGCTGCTGGCGCAGCATTCCAACGCCATCACCCTTGACGCGCGGCTGTTCGCACGCATCGCCAACCTGCATGCGCGCCGCGACCGGCTGCATCTCAGCACCGAGCAGATGCGGGTGCTGGAGAAGACCTACAAGAATTTCGTCCGCGGCGGCGCCGCCCTCGATCCGCCGGCCAAGGAGCGCATGCGCGCGGTGACCGAACGGCTCGCGACGCTGGGCACGTCCTTCGGCCAGAACGTGCTGAAGGACGAATCGTCCTGGTCGCTCGATCTCAGCGAGGCCGATGTCGCGGGCCTGCCGGACTTCCTCAAGGCCGCGCTGGCGCAGGCCGCCAAGGACCGCGGCCGCGACGGCTATGTGATGACGCTGGGGCGGTCGATGGTCGAGCCGTTCCTGACACTGTCGCCGCGCCGCGACCTGCGCGAGACCATCTTCAAGGCCTGGGTGAAGCGCGGCGAGATGGGTGGAGAGAGCGACAACCTCGCCATCGTCGCCGAGACGGTGAAGCTGCGCATCGAGCGGGCGAAGCTCCTGGGCTATCCGACCTTCGCGGCCTTCAAGCTCGACGAGACCATGGCCAAGACGCCGGATGCTGTGCGCGACCTGCTCCAGCGGGTGTGGAGCCGGGCCGTCGTGCGGGCAGGCGAGGAGCGCGCGGATCTCGGCGCCCTGGCGCGCGAGGAGGGCATGAACGAGGCCATCGAGCCCTGGGACTGGCGCTTCTACGCCGAGAAGGTGCGGCAGAAGCGCTTCGCCATCGATGAAGCCGCGCTGAAGCCCTATTTCCAGCTCGACCGGATGATCGAGGCCGCCTTCGCCGTGGCGACGAAGCTGTTCGGCGTCACCTTCCGCCGCCGCGACGATGTGCCGGTCTATCATCCCGACGTGCGCGCCTATGAGGTGCTGCGCAACGGCGAACATGTCGGCCTGTTCCTCGGCGACTATTTCGCCCGGCCGACCAAGCGCTCGGGCGCCTGGATGAGCGCCTTCCGCAGCCAGGAAAACCTGTCGGGGCCGGTGCGGCCGATCATCGTCAATGTGATGAACTTCGCCAAGCCGCCGGAGGGCCAGCCGGCGCTGCTGTCCTTCGACGATGCGCGCACCCTGTTCCACGAATTCGGCCATGGCCTGCACGGGCTTCTCTCTGACGTCACCTATCCGCTGCTCTCCGGCACGTCGGTGGCGCGCGACTTCGTCGAATTCCCCTCCCAGCTCTACGAACATTGGCTGGAGCGCCGCGAGGTGCTTTCCGAGTTCGCCGTCCATGCCGAGACCGGCGAGGCCATGCCGCAGGCCTTGATCGACAAGCTGATCGCCGCCCGCACCTTCAACCAGGGCTGCGCGACGGTGGAATATGTCTCCTCGGCCCTCGTCGACCTCGCCTTCCACTCGCTCGATGCGGCGGACGGGATCGACCCCGTCGCCTTCGAAACGGCGGAACTCCGGCGCATCGGCATGCCGGAGGGGCTGGTGATGCGTCACCGCACGCCGCACTTCGCACACATCTTCTCGGGCGACGGCTATTCGGCCGGCTATTACAGCTACATGTGGTCGGAGGTGCTCGACGCCGACGGGTTCTCCGCCTTCGAGGAGACGGGCGACCCCTTCGATCCGAATCTGGCGCGGCGGCTCGGCGAATATGTCTATGCGGCCGGCAACAGCCGCGATCCGATGGAGGCCTATGTCGCCTTCCGCGGCCGCGAGCCGGACCCGGAGGCGCTGCTCGTCAAGCGCGGCCTGGCGACGGCGACCGCGGCCTGAGCGGGTCTACTGGCGCATCTCGACCGCCCCGCCGACCGGGGTGTTCCAGCCCTCGGCGGTCTGGCGGATCCAGGAAATATAGTCGCGGACCGGCACGAAGATCGGCGTCGAGGTGCATTCGCGCCCCGGATCCGTCGTGCCGCCCTTGAGCACGCCGACGACCATGAAGGTCGCTCCTGTGCGCCGGTAGACCGGCCCGCCGGAATCGCCGACGCACATGCCCGGACGCTGCGCGCTGTCGTCGCCGGTGAGGCCGGCGAATCCACGTCCCGGAACGCTCGGCTGGGAGGTGCGCATGAGGGCCTCGCGCAGGACGCCGTCGCGTCCGCGGGTCCGCTCGGTCGAACCGAAGCCGGCGATGATCAGTTCCTCGCCCGTCCGCCCGCCGCCGAACCAGGCGACGCCCCAGCCACCCGACGGCAGGGCCGCCGGCCGCGCATCGGCGCCGAAGGGCCGCGCCACCTGGATCAGCCCGACATCGTCGGAGGCAAAGCCATGGCGGGGGTCGAAGCCGGGATGGGCGGCGGTCCGCTTCACCGCGACGGCGACGCGGCGGAAGGAGCGGTCGAGATAGCGCACCCGGTAGCGTCCGCTGGCCGAGACGCAATGGGCGGCGGTGAGGACGAGATCGGCGCCGACGATGGCGCCGGTGCAGATACCCTCGGGAGTTTCGATCAGGACCGTCGAGCGGCGGGTGCCGTTGGGGTCGCGCGCCGGCTCGCCGCGCATGACGGCGAAGGCGTCGCCGCTGCTCGCGAGAAGGGTCGCCGCCGCCAGGCCGCAGAGGGCGCTGCGGGCCCATACGGACTTGAAGATGTCGAGCCGCACCATGAAACACCTCTTCAGGTCGCGCCCCCCGGCCCCTCCGCCGGTCTGCATGACCTTAACAGACCCCTGCGTCAGGCCTCCTGTCAATTCCCGCGGCGGCCCGCGGCTGCTCTTTTCCCGCCTGGCGCGGGGCGTTCACCGCGGGCTTGGCGCTGCCCCCTGCTGAAGCCTTATCCCGAAAAACGTCCCCCAGGCGACGGCGGCCTTGTGTTGTGACGGGCAAGGCGCGACAATTCCCCCGAAGCGGCGCGCCAGAAAGCTGCAGATCGAGGGAACCCGGGGTGAGCGGCGTGGACAGCACAACGTCGACCTATCGCATCGTCATCGCCGACGATCACCCGCTGTTCCGCGGCGCCCTGCGCGAGGCCGTCTCAGGCCTGCCGCGCCAGCTCGCCATCGCCGAGGCCGGCTCCTTCGCCGAGATGCAGGAGATCGTCGGTGCCGATCCCGAGGTCGATCTCGTGCTTCTCGACCTCGCCATGCCCGGCGTGAAGGGCTTTTCCGGCCTGATGTACCTGCGCGCCCAGCATCCCGGGGTGCCGGTGGTGATCGTCTCGGCCACCGAGGACGCGGAGGTGATCCGCCGCTGCTTCGAATTCGGCGCCTCCGGCTTCATCCGCAAGACGCTCGGCACGGAGGAGATGCGCCAGGCGGTGCAGGTGGTCCTCGACGGCGGAAGCTTCGTTCCGCCCGACGTCGACCTGTCGAAGAGCCGCGATTCGGACAGCGCCAAGCTCGCTGCCCGGCTCGCCAGCCTGACGCCGCAGCAGGTGCGGGTGCTGATGATGCTGTCGGAGGGACTGCTCAACAAGCAGATCGCCTATGAGCTCACGGTGTCCGAGGCGACCGTGAAGGCCCATGTCTCCGCCATCCTCACCAAGCTCGGCGTCGACAGCCGGACGCAGGCGGTGATCGCCGCCGCGAAGATCGCCGCCGAGGGATGGCCGGGGCAGGCGCTGAACGGGTAGGGGCGGACGGCGGTCAGCCGCCCTCACAGCTCCCGCGCCTGGAACGTGTTGCAGCTCGACACCTGCCCGCTCCTCAGCCCCGTCATGAACCAGCGCTGGCGCTGGGCCGAGGAGCCGTGGGTGAAGCTGTCGGGCACGACATAGCCCTGGGCGCGGCGCTGCAGCATATCGTCGCCGATGGCGGCGGCGGCCTGCATGGCCTGGCGCACGTCGGCATCGTCGATGAAGCGGTATTGCTGCTGGGTGTGATAGGCCCAGACACCGGCGAAACAGTCGGCCTGCAGTTCGACGCGGACCTGCAGGGCATTGCTGTCGCGCTCGCTGCCGGCGGCGCGCTGGGCCTGCTGCACGCGGGTCAGCACGCCCATCTGGTTCTGCACGTGGTGGCCGACCTCATGGGCAACGACATAGGCATAGGCGAAACGGCAGGCGGTGTCGCCGCCGGAGCAGCCGCGGAACTTCGTCGCCAGTTCCTGGAAGAAGCTGGTGTCGAGATAGATCTTGTTGTCGCCGGGGCAATAGAAGGGCCCCATCTGCGACTGGGCGGCGCCGCAGCCCGAGCGCGTGGCGCGCTGGAACATGACGAGGCCGGGCGCCTGGTAGCGACGGCCCGCCTCCTGGAAGATCTTCTGCCAGGCATCCTCGGTAGAGCCGAGGATGGCGGCGACGAAATCGCCCATCTGGTCGGTGGGCCGGCCGGCCTGGCGCGCGGGAGCCTGCTGCTCGACCTGACGCTGGCTGCCGCGGGTCACCGCCTCATAGCCGCCGACGAGGACGGCCGGGTTGATGCCGGTGATGTAGGAGATGAGGCCGACGACGATCATGCCGCCGATGCCGATGCCGGCGGGCCCCCCGGGCACGCCGCCACCGCCGCCGCCGCCACCACGGCGATCGTCGATGTTCTCGGAACGGCGCAGATCTTCCCAACGCATGACTTCAACTCCTCACGTCGGGCGATCATGCCGCCGCGATCCGGGAGGCGCAACTCCCGAACGGAACACCGCTTTCATACCGTGTTCACCCTTCGCGGGACGGCATGTTTACCATTCGGTGACAGAATAAATCGGTAGTCCTGCCAGGGATTTAAGTGTCCCTTTACTCTACCGGGCCAATGTCGCGTGGCGTTGCGACACGATTGTTTTGCGTACCGAGTGCCGCCTGATGCTGTTGACGTCGAACGGAACTGCCCGATCAGGTGACCGCGTACGGGCGGTCCGTTCGCCTTCGCTCGCCCCCGACCCGGGGCTCGGCCTCTCGGGGCGCATCATTCTCGGCGATTGCATCGCCGCACTGGATGCCTTGCCGGCGAACAGTGTCGACATGGTCTTCGCCGATCCGCCCTACAATCTCCAGCTGCAGGGCGAGTTGCACCGCCCCGACGACAGCCTCGTCGATGCGGTGACCGATTCCTGGGACCAGTTCGACAGCTTCGCCGCCTATGATGCCTTCACGCGTGCCTGGCTTGCGGCGGCGCGCCGCGTCCTGAAGCCGAACGGCTCGCTCTGGGTGATCGGTTCCTACCACAACATCTTCCGCGTCGGCACGGCGCTCCAGGATCTCGGCTTCTGGGTGCTCAACGACGTCATCTGGCGCAAGGCCAACCCGATGCCGAACTTCCGCGGCCGCCGGTTCACCAATGCCCACGAGACGCTGATCTGGGCCTCGCGCGATGCCAAGGCCCGCTACACCTTCAACTATGAGGCGCTGAAGGCCGGCAACGAGGACGTCCAGGTCCGTTCGGACTGGTTCATCCCGCTCTGCACCGGCGAGGAGCGTCTCAAGGATCAGGCGGGCCGCAAGGTCCATCCGACGCAGAAGCCCGAGGCGCTGATCGCCCGGGTCCTGCTCGCCTCGTCCAAGCCCGGGGACGTTGTCCTCGATCCGTTCTTCGGCTCCGGGACCACCGGGGCCGTTGCCAAGCGCCTCGGCCGCCGGTTCATCGGGATCGAACGTGATCCCGCCTATGCGAGAGCGGCCGAGGCGCGCATTCTATCCGTGGAACCGCTGGCGGAGGCCTCGCTCGCGGCCTTCACCACCGCGCGTGAGGCGCCGCGCGTCGCCTTCGCCTCGCTGGTGGAGCGCGGCATGGTGGCCCCCGGCACGGTGCTGACCGACGAGAAGCAGCGCTTTCAGGCGGTGGTGCGTCCGGACGGCTCGCTGATGGCGGGTCCCCAGGTCGGCTCCATCCACAAGATCGGCGCGCTGGTCCAGGGCGCCCAGGCCTGCAACGGCTGGACCTTCTGGCACGTCACCGACAACGGCCGCCTGTCGCCGATCGATGCCCTGCGCGCCCGCATCCGCGAGGAGATGGGCGCCTCCTGATCGGCCTTGCCGGACCGACATGACGCCGATCAATGCGGAACCGTGAAGGTTCCTGCAAGTTCAGCGTCCTGGATGGTCGGGAAGGCTGGCGATGAAACTGCGATCCTGGTTGATCCTGCTGCTGGTTGCAGCCGCCATCGGCGGCGGCGTCTGGTGGCGCTACGGTCGCGGGGCCGAAATCCAGCTGCAGGCGGTCGGGCGCGGCACGGCGGCGGAAATCGTCTATGCCACCGGTGTCGTCGAGCCGGTGCGCTGGGCCAAGATGGCCTCGATGGCGCGCGAGCGCATCGTCGCCCATTGCGCCTGCGAGGGGCAGCGGGTGAAGGAGGGCGACATGCTCGCCCGCCTCGACGATCGCGAGGTGCGCGCCAATCTCGCCGAGCAGCAGGCGCGCCTCGCCCTTGCCCAGCGCGACGTCGACCGCGTCAGCCAGCTCATGCAGCGCGGCGTGTCGACCCAGCAGGCCTATGACAAGGCGATCGCCGACCTCGCCCAGATGCGCGCGCTGGTCGCCGCCACCAACGAGCGGCTCGGCAATTACCAGATCCTCGCGCCGCGCGACGGCGTCGTTCTGCGTCAGGACGGCGAGGTCGGCGAGATCGCCGATATCGGCCAGATCCTGTTCCGTGTCGGCGATCCGCGTCCCCTGCAGGTGACGGCCGACGTGGCGGAGGAGGACATTCCACGGGTCACGGTCGGGCAGGCCGTGCTGCTGCGCACCGACGCCTTCAAAGACCGCCCGCTGGAGGGTTCGGTCCGCGAGATCACCCCGATGGGCGACACGGCGACCAAGACGTTCCGCATCCGCATCGCCCTGCCCGACGAGACGCCGCTTCTCTTCGGCATGTCGGTGGAGGCCAATATCATCACCCGCGAGGCCAAGGACGTCCTGCTCGTACCGAACGAGGCGATCATCGGCGGCGCCGTCTTCACGGTCGCGTCGGGACGCGTCGTGCGGCGACCGGTCGAGGCCGGCATCCGCGGCACGCGGCTGACGGAGATCCGTTCGGGGATCGCGGAGGGCGACCGGATCGCGGTGCCGGCCGAGGCGCGCTGGCGCGGCGGAGAGCGGGCGCGGGCCACGCCATGAATCTCGTCGTCGACATCGCCTGGACCCATATCGCGGCCCGCTTCCGCCAGACGGTCGTCGCCGTGCTCGGCGTCGCCATCGGCGTCGGCTTCTCCATCATGATGGCGGCCCTGATGCAGGGGTCGCAGGACGATTTCGTCCGCACCCTGGTCAACGCCATGCCGCATGTCGCCATCAATGACGAGCGCCGCGAGGCGCCGCGCCAGCCGGCGGAGGAGGCCTTCGACGCGGCGCAGATCCGCGGGTTGACGCCGGCCACACGGCGGCGCGGCATCAACAATCCGATCGCCACCATCGCGGCGCTGGAGAGCTGGGTGCCGGGCTCGGTGACCCCTTCGGTGCAGGCGCGCGGCATCCTGCGCTATGGCGGCAAGGACGTGACCTCCGTCATCGTCGGCATTGATCCGGCACGCGAGCCGCGGGTGTCGCAACTCGTCAATCACCTCAAGCAGGGCTCGCTCCCCGCCCTGTTCCGCGCCACCAACGCCATCATTCTCGGCGATCGGCTGGCTGAAAAGCTCGGCGCCCGCCTCGGCTCGAACATCGCGATGTCGGCGGGGACCGGCAAGGTGATGACCGGCCAGGTCGTCGGCATCTTCCGGTCCGGCGTGCGCGCGGTGGACGAGGGGACGTCCTATGTCCTGATCAGGACGGCGCAGGTCCTGGCCGAGCAGACCGGCCTCATCAACGAGATCCGCATCCGTCTCAACGACCCGATGAGCGCCAGGGCGGTGGCCGACCGGATCATCGCCGATACGGGGCTCAAGACCATTTCCTGGCAGGAAGCGAACGAGGACCTGATGTCCGCCTTCGTCGTCCGCAACGTCATCATGTACACGGTGGTCGGCGCGATCCTGCTGGTGGCCTCCTTCGGCACCTACAACATCATTTCCACCATCACCTTCGAGAAGAGCCGCGACATCGCCATTCTGAAGTCGCTGGGCCTGACCCAGGCGACCGTCAGGCGCATCTTCATTCTCGAAGGTCTGGTGATCGGGCTCGCCGGGGCGCTGGCCGGCTCGGTTCTCGGCTTCGTGCTGACGCAGGTGATGCTCTCCATCGAGATCCGCACCGGCTTCACCGACGCCACGCGCCTGCCGCTGATCGTCGCGCCGCTGCACTATGTGATCGCCGGCGGCATCGCGCTCGCCTCCTCCGCCATCGCCGGGTACTTTCCGGCGCGCAAGGCCGCCCGCGTCCATCCCGTCGAGATCATCCGGGGCGCGACATGAGCGTGCCGCTGATCGAGACCCGCAAGGCGACCCGGATCCTGCCGGGCATCGTGCCGGTGACGCTGGTCGCCGACATCGACCTCCTCATCCACGAAAAGCAGTTCGTGGCGATCACGGGCCCTTCCGGCTCGGGCAAGTCGTCACTGCTCTATCTCCTCGGCCTGCTCGACGTTCCCACGACCGGCGAGGTGCTGATCAGGGGCCGCGACACCAGCACGCTGGTCGATGACGAGCGGGCCGAGATCCGGCTGGCGACCCTCGGGTTCATCTTCCAGTTCCACTTCCTGCTGCCGGAATTCACGACGACCCAGAACGTCATGCTGCCGATGCGGGCGCTCGGAAAACTCACGCCGGGGCAGATGAAGGAGCGGGCCGAGGGCCTGCTGTCGTCGCTCGGTCTCGAGGACCATCTCGCCAAGCGTCCCGACCAGCTGTCCGGCGGGCAGCGCCAGCGCGTCGCGGTGGCGAGGGCGCTCGCCAACGATCCGCCGGTGATCCTCGCCGACGAGCCGACCGGCAGCCTCGATTCAAAGTCCTCGGAGCAGGTGTTCCAGATCCTGCGCGATCTCGTCGACCGGGACGGACGATCGGTCGTCGCGGTCACCCATGCCATCGACCTCGCAGGGCGGATGGACCGCCGCGTCCACCTGGTGGACGGGCGCATCGTCTCCGACGAGATGCAGGCCAGCGTCGCGCTTGGCGAGCCGGCCTGATCCGTCAGCGATAGAGCACGCCGGGCAGCCACATCGCGATGCCGGGGAAGGTGTAGACGATCACCATGCAGCCGACGACGATGAAGATGAACGGCATCACCCCGGAGAAGATCTGGTTGATGGTGACGTGCGCCGGCGCGACGCCCTTCAGATAGAAGGGCGCCATCGCCACCGGCGGCGACAGGAACGACGTCTGGATGTTCAGCGCGATCAGGATGCCGAAGAACAGCGGATCGATCTTGAACGTCTCCAGCAGCGGCAGGAAGATCGGCACGAAGATGACGATGATCTCGGTCCATTCCAGCGGCCAGCCGAGGACGAAGATGATGGCCTGGGCGAGGATCAGGAACATCGTCGGCGACAGGTTCAGCATCGCCACGAAGGACTTGATCGGCTCGTGACCGCCGAGGATGGCGAAGATCGACGAGAAGATGAAGGAGCCGACGAAGAGCCAGCAGACCATGGCCGAGGTGCGGGCGGTGAGGTAAGTCGATTCCTTCAGTTTTTCGAAGCTGATGGAGCGATAGGCCGCGGCGAGCAGAACCGATCCGAGAGCGCCGACGGCAGCGGCTTCGGTCGGCGTGGCGACACCAAAAAAGATGGCGCCGAGCACCGAGAGGATCAGCACGGTCAGGGGGAAGAAGCTGCGTGCGAGTTCCTTGAACACCGGCTTGCCGAGAATGAGCAGCAGCACGAGGCCGATGGAGCCGGCGCCGAGGATGACATGGGGCAGCAACGCCGGCACGGAATAGTCGATCTCGCGCGGCGTCATGCCGGCGGGCGTCGTCAGCACCCGGAACATGTTCAGCAGCCATTCCAGGCCGTAGATCGTCGCATAGGCGACGGGCAGGGTCAGGGCGACGACGACCACGTACTTGACCAGGGACATCTTGTCCTTGGCGAAGTCGAAGCCGAGCGGCATGCGCTGCTCCTTGGGCAGTTTCGGCGCCAGTGCCGGGTTCAGCATGCAGCGGATGATGACGTAGAGCATGTAGAGGCTGGCCAGCAGCAGGCCGGGCAGGAACGCGCCGGCATAGAGCTTCGGCACGGAGACGCCGGCCGTGGCGCCGTAGAGGATGAGCATGACGCTCGGCGGGATGAGGATGCCGAGACAGCCGCCGGCGCAGACGACGCCGGCCGACAGCCGTTCATCGTAGCCGGCGCGCAGCATGGCCGGGAAGGCGAGGAGGCCCATCAGCGTGACCACGGCGCCGACGATGCCGGTGGCGGTGGCGAAGATGGTGCAGGTGATGAGGGTCGTCACCGCCAGCGAACCGGGCACGCCGCCGAGCGCGAGCTGCACGGAGTTGAACAGCCGGTCGAGGATGTTCGCCCGTTCGATGACGTAGCCCATGAAGATGAAGAGCGGGATGGCGACGAGAACGTCGTTGGTCATCACCGAATAGGTGCGCTGCACCACCAGGGCGAAGACGATGTCGCCCTGCGCCGCGTAGCCGAACATCACGCCCAGCGCCATCAGCGTGAAGGCGATGGGGAAGCCGAGCATGATGAAGATGACGAACAGGACGAGCATGAGCACGCCCAGTTCAGGATTGCCGATGGTGATGCCGAACATCAGGCGGCCCCTTTCGTCCTGGCCGCCTCGGCCTGTTCGAGAATGATCTTTTCGGTCTCTTCCACGTCATGGAGCCGCGGCGGCCACTGGCCGGTGCGGATGCACAGGACGCAGCGCACCACTTCGGCGAGGCCCTGGATGACCATGAGGCCGCCGACGACCGGAATCAGCGACTTGAAGGGGAAGACATAGGGGCCATTCGGCGAATTGGCCGAACGCTCGAAGATGAACCACGAGAAATTGGCGAAGGTGAAGCCGGCATAGCAAAGGGCGAGGATGCCGGGGAAGAAGAAGACGAAATAGAGGAGAAGATCGAGCCGCGCCTGGGTCACCGGGTGCCACTCGCGGTAGAGGAAGTCGCCGCGCACATGGCCGTTGCGGGCGAGCGCATAGGGGCCGGCCAGCATGAAGAGGATGCCGTAGAGCATGTAGCTGACGTCGAAGGCCCACATGGTCGGCGCCTGCAGGACGTAGCGGGCGAAGACCTCGTAGCAGATGGCCAATGTGAGCGCGACGATCGACCAGGCCCCGGCCTTGCCGATGGCGGTCGAGACGTCGTCGACGGCCAGGAGAAGGGCCATCAGGCGATCGGTTCCGGTGCGACGGAACATCACCCAAAGGATCGCTGCGCAGGTGAGCGCCCAGCTGCCGAGCAGCATGGACAGAAAATAGGGATTGGGCGCCATCGGGACTTCCAGGCACGTATCAGACGGGGCGACGGCCGATGCCGCCGGCGGCAGGAAGGCGGCGGGGTCTCCGCCGCCTTCGCTCGCTACGGATCAGGAGCCGCCGAAGAAGTGGGTGTAGGACATGTCGCGCGACGGCGTGTTGGCGCGCTCGTAGCCGACCGTCCGCTGGGCCCAGGCGCGCTGGCTGTCGATCACCCTCTTGAAGAAGGGGTTCTCGGCCGACAGACGGGCGACCACCTTGTCCCAGGCCTCGAGCTGGGCCTTGAGGATCGCGTCCGGCGTCTTGGTGACGCTGACGCCGCGGCCGCTGAGGGCAGCGAGGTCCTTCGAGTAGCGGTCGAGCGCCTTCCAGTACATGTCGGAGGAGGCGGATTCGGCCGAGAACTTGAGGATCGCCTTCTGCTCTGCGCTCATGGCGTCGAACTTGGTCTTGTTGAAGATCACCTCGAAGGCCTCGGCCGACTGGTGATAGCTCTGCAACATGTAGACCTTCGACACGTCCGGGAAGCCGAGGATGGTGTCCGACGTCGGGTTGTTGAACTCGGCGCCGTCGATGAGGCCGCGCTCGAGGGCGGGAACGATCTCGCCGCCGGCGAGGATGGTGACGGCCGAGCCGAGTTCATTGAAAAGGTCGGCGGCGAGGCCGACGGTGCGGTACTTGAGGCCGCGCAGATCGCTCGCCTGGGTCAGCTGGCGCTTGAACCAGCCGAGCGGCTGGCAGGGCATCGGCCCGGTGAGGAAGCCGACGACGTTGACGCGCGTGATCTGGGTCACGAGCTCGTTGTAGAGGTCGTAGCCGCCGCCATAGTTCATCCAGGCGAGGAAGTTGTGCGCGTCCCAGCCATAGGCGGGCGGGGTGCCGAACAGCGAATAGGCCTTGTTCTTGCCGAACCAGTAGGCGGTCACGCCGTGGCCACCGTCGAGGATGCCGGCATGGACGGCATCCTGGAGCTGGAAGGCGGGAACGACGGCGCCGGCAGCCAGCACCTCGATCCGCAGACGTCCGCCGGAAATCGCGTTCACGCGGGCGGCGTAGTCGTTGCAGAACTCGTGGAAGATGTCGCGCTGTGGCCAGGTCGACTGGAAGCGGAGCGAAACGGTCTGGGCGTTCGACACATTGGGGGCGGCAACGGTGGCCGCGGCGGTCGCACCTGCGAGGGCAAGAAAGCGACGGCGATCGGACTTCGGCGGCGCCGAAGCAGGGGTATCAGTCATGGGGCGTCTCCTCTTGCGACTTTCGGCCTTTGTGACGGGCTCATTCGTGTCGCTGGGAACAGACACTGATGCACTGCGTCAAAAGGTCAAGTGCAAGCTTCGCCGCACCTGCTGCGATCTCGTGCCGCCAGGGAACAGGACCTTCGTCCGATCCGACAAGAAAGACGCCCGGCGGGGCCTGTTTCGCCAGGAATCACGGTGTCCGGGCGGGAATTGACCGGCGGTCTGACATCGGGCGCTACCAAAGAACAAGGGGCGCCTCGTGGCGCCCCTTCCGTAGCTGAGCCTGGATGGCGCGGATCAGAAGTCCATGCGCCCGCGCGCGCCGGGCTTGCCCGGCTCGCGCCACGTCCCGTGATGGGCGGCACCAACGAAAAGGGGCGCCTGGCGGCGCCCCTTCCGAAAGTGAGCCTGGATGGCGTGGATCAGAAGTCCATGCCGCCCATGCCGCCGCCGCCGCCCGGCATCGCGGGAGCACCGGAGTCCTTCTTCGGGGACTCGGCGATCATCGCACCGGTGGTGATGAGCAGCGAGGACACCGACGCGGCGTTCTGCAGCGCGGTGCGCACGACCTTCATCGGGTCGACGATGCCGGCCTCGAACATGTCGACATACTCTTCGGTCTGGGCATTGAAGCCGAAGGTGGGCGACTTGTTCTCGAGCACCTTGCCGACGACGATCGAGCCCTCGACACCGGCGTTCTCGGCGATCTGGCGGATCGGAGCCTCGATGGCCTTGAGCACGATGTTGATGCCGGCCTGAACGTCGGCGTTCTCCGACTTCAGCTTGGCAACCGCCGACTTGGCGCGCAGCAGAGCGATGCCGCCGCCGGGGACGATGCCTTCGAGCACGGCCGCGCGGGTCGCGTTGAGGGCGTCGTCAACGCGGTCCTTCTTCTCCTTGACCTCGATCTCGGTCGAGCCGCCGACCTTGATCACCGCAACACCGCCGGCGAGCTTGGCCAGACGCTCCTGCAGCTTCTCACGGTCGTAGTCCGAGGTGGTCTCCTCGATCTGCGCCTTGATCTGGCCGATGCGGGCCTCGATGTCCTTCTTCTTGCCGGCGCCGTCGACGATCGTCGTCTTCTCCTTCTCGATCAGCACCTTCTTGGCGCGACCGAGCATGGCGAGGGTGACGTTCTCCAGCTTGATGCCGATGTCTTCGGAGATGACCTGGCCGCCGGTGAGGATCGCGATGTCCTCCAGCATGGCCTTGCGGCGGTCACCGAAGCCGGGCGCCTTCACGGCGGCGACCTTCAGGCCACCACGCAGCTTGTTGACCACGAGGGTGGCGAGAGCCTCACCCTCGACGTCCTCGGCGACGATGATCAGCGGCTTGCCGGTCTGTACGACGGCCTCGAGAACCGGCAGCATGGCCTGGAGACCAGCAAGCTTCTTCTCGTGGATGAGGATGTAGGCGTCCTCGAGGTCGGCCACCATCTTGTCGGCGTTGGTGATGAAGTAGGGCGAGAGGTAGCCGCGGTCGAACTGCATGCCCTCGACGATGTCCACCTCGGTGTCCAGCGACTTGGCTTCCTCGACGGTGATGACACCCTCGTTGCCGACCTTCTGCATGGCGTTGGCGATCATCTCGCCGATCAGCGCGTCGCCGTTGGCGGAGATGGTGCCGACCTGGGCCACTTCGGCCGAGGACTTGACCTTCTTGGCCGACTTCTCGAGCGCCTTGACGACTTCGAGAACGGCGATGTCGACGCCGCGCTTCAGGTCCATCGGGTTCATGCCGGCGGCGACGAACTTGGCGCCTTCCTTCACGATGGCCTGGGCGAGCACGGTGGCGGTGGTGGTGCCGTCGCCGCCGAGATCATTGGTCTTCGAGGCCACTTCGCGCACCATCTGGGCGCCCATGTTCTCGAAACGGTCGGCGAGCTCGATCTCCTTGGCGACGGTGACGCCGTCCTTGGTGATGCGCGGGGCGCCGAAGCTCTTCTCGATGACGACGTTGCGACCCTTCGGGCCGAGCGTGACCTTCACGGCCTCAGCGAGGATGTCGACGCCGCGCAGCATCTTCTCGCGCGCGTCCTGGCCGAATTTCACGTCCTTGGCAGCCATTGTGGCTTACTCCTGTCGGAATGAATGAATGGGATGGAGAGAGCGGTTCGCGACTTACTTCGCGATCACGCCCATGATGTCGCTCTCCTTCATGATGAGGAGGTCGACACCGTCGATCTTCACTTCGGTGCCGGACCACTTGCCGAACAGCACCTTGTCGCCCTTCTTGACGTCGAGCGGGACGAGCTTGCCGGCTTCGTCGCGGCCACCCGGGCCAACGGCCAGGATCTCGCCTTCCTGCGGCTTCTCCTTGGCGGTATCCGGGATGATGATGCCACCCTTGGTCTTCTCTTCGCCCTCGAGGCGGCGGACGACCACGCGGTCGTGCAGCGGACGGAACTTCATGGATCTGGTGTCCCTGACATGAGCGGCCCAAGGCCGCGGAAATGTTTGCCGGCCCGTCGGCCGGGGCTGTTAGCACTCACATCTGGTGACTGCTAACGCCCGCCGAGGAGATAGTGCGGGTGTTCCGTGGAGTCAAGGACGAACCGGTCTATGGTTAAACCGGGCGGCGGACCCCACATCATCTTGACGCGCGACCTCTCGCGCCGGATCGTGACACCATGACGACGGTGACCAGCCAGATACATCCGCCCATTCCTTCGGCAACGCCGGTCATCGCGGGGGTTCCGGACGAGGCGACCGTGACGCGCATCGCCCGGTCCTGCATCTGCTACCAGACGCGCATGACGGCCCATGCGGTCACACGCGCCTACAACCGCGTCCTCGCCCCGCTCGGCCTGGAAGTCACCCAGTTCAACATTCTCGCGGCCCTCGCGGTCGCCAAGACCAATTCGGTCACTGCGCTGTCGGAGGCCCTCGCCCTCGACCGCACGACGATGACGCGCAACCTCAAGCGTCTCGGCCTGGCCGGTCTCGTCAGCGTCTCCACTGGCCAGGGCAGGGCGGTCCGCCCGGCCCTGACGCAGGAGGGCGCCGCGCTCCTCTCGGCAGCGATCCCGCTGTGGGAGGCCGAGCACGTCAAGATGGAAGAAGCCGTCGGCGCGGATGTCTGGGGACGCACGCGCGACGGACTGAGGGCGATCCGCCGCTCGGTCAAGGATGGTCGCTGCGGCGCGTGATCGGCTGGACGCGGCCGTCCGGCCCAGGTTCGCCTCATCCAGGTCTGGCCAGAACCTGTTGACCCTCCCGTTCCTGAATCCTATCGTGCAACTACACGACAGGGATTTCCGGAGACCGAGCATGACCGAAGCTGCCTCCTTGCCCGCCATACATTACGGTGTCGTCGACATGGCCGTGGCCAGCGGCCACGACGGCATCGACCTGCTGCGGGGCATGCTGGAGCGGCGCTATCCGGCGCCGCCCATCGCCCGGGCCATGGGCTTCAACCTGACCGAGGTGGCGCCGGGCTTCGCGGTGTTCGAGGGGACGCCGACGGCCGACTTCTTCAACCCGCTCGGCACGATCCATGGCGGCTGGACCGCGACGATCCTCGACTCGGCGCTCGGCTGCTGCGTCCACACGCTCGTCAAGGCCGGCCAAGGCTACACGACGGTCGAGATGAAGGTGAACTATGTCCGGGCGCTGATGCCGGAAACCGGCCTGGTGCGCTGCGAGGGCAAGGTCGTCCATGCGGGATCGCGCATTGCCACTGCCGAGGCGCGGCTCGTCGACGGCAAGGGCCGGCTCATCGCCCATGCCACCGAGACCTGCCTGATCTTCGACGCGCGGGTTCCGGCGGCGTCCTGAGGGCCGGCGCGAAAGCCTGAAAGCCCCACCCACACCCTCCCCGCTGCGCGGAGAGGGGACGACCGCGTCGCGCGCTTCTTTCGTGGGCTGTGCCTGGCTCAACTCCGAATGGCCGATCACGGCGTCGAAGTCCCCCTCTCCGCGCCGGGCGCGGGGAGGGGGCGGGTGGGGCGTTCTTCAGGACCCCTACCGCCGCATGGCGGTGAGGCAGGCGAGGATGATGAGGGCGGCGCCCGCCCAGGTCGTCCAGGCCGGCACTTCGGAAAAGGCGAGGTAGCCGAGGCCGGCGCTCCAGACGAGGGCGGTATATTCGATGACGCCGAGCGGGCCGGCCGCCGCATATTTGAAGGCCCAGGCCATGCAGAGGTGACCGGCGAGGCCGAAGGCGCCGATGCCGAGGAATATCCACCACGACCGCGCCTCGGGAACCTCCCATACCATCCAGGCGAAGGGGGCGATGATGAGGAGCGGAAACAGGTTCTGGAACAGGATGATGAGGCCGAAAGGATCGGTCTGTGCCCGTTTGCGCAGCAGGACGAGATTGGCCGCATAGGCGAGCGCCGAAGAGACCGCGGCGGCGATGCCGAGCACGCGGACGATGTCGAACTGGCCGCCGCCGATCTTGCCGGCGACTATGATCGCCATGCCGACGAAGCCGACGAGAATGGCGATCAGCACCGGCTTCTGGATCGGCTCCTTGAGGATGAGCGAGGCGAGAGCCGCCAGGAAGAGCGGCGACAGGAAGGACAGGGTGATTGCTTCGGCCAGCGGCAGGGTGGCGAGCGCGTAGAAGAACAGGAAGGCGGTGATGGTGACGAGCACGCCGCGCAGGAGATGGGCGCGCACCATCTCGCCGCTCGGTGCCGGCGGCCGCGTCCAGAGGAAGAAGGCGATCGCCCAGGGCATGCCGCAGGCGTAGCGCATGAAGACGATCTGCGCCGTCGGATGGGCATTGGCGACGCCCTTGATCAGCGCGTCCATGACCGACAACAGAAAGATGCCGAGGGCGGCGACCAGAAAGGGCGCGTAGCGGTGGGCGGCGAAGGTCGAGGGGGTCATGGGAACCAGAGGGCGCGCGCGGCGTCGACGAGGAGCTTGGTGCCGGCCAGGCCCACGAGGACATAGCAAAGCGTGAAGAGGCGCTGCTGCGGCAGGGCATCGTGCAGCCAGCGGCCGACGAGGACGCCGACAGGCACCACGGGCGCGAGGACGAGCGCCTTGAGGAAGACGCCGGGGGCGTCGAGGCCGGAATAGACGTAGCCTGGCAGCTTGAGAAGATTGCCGACGGTGAAGATCGCCACGGTGGTGGCGGCATATTCCGTCTTCGTCAGGCCCCGCCTCAGGAGATACATGGCCATGGGCGGGCCGCCGGCATGGGCGATGTAGGTGGTGAAGCCGGCCGCCGCCCCGGCGGCATTGGCCAGAACCGGCGACACTGGAATGACCTTCACTGCGGCGCGGCTGCGCAGGAAATAGTCGAGGGTATAGGCCAGCGTGATGAGCGCGATGGCGAAGGCCACCCAGTGCCGGTCGACCCATTCGAAGACGATGAAGCCGAGGGCCAGGCCGCCGAGGAAACCGGGCATGACCCAGGCGAGATCGGGCTTCGACCAGGCCGACCGCGGGAAGGAGGCCAGGGCGAAGAAATCCATGAAGGCGACGAGCAGCGCGGTGACGATGGCCGCCTCGATCGGGTCCATGACAAGGGCCAGCAGCGGAATGCCGAGAATGGCGAGGCCGCCGCCGAAGGCGCCCTTGCCGAGCCCCATCAGAAAGGTCGCGGCGCCGCCGACGGCGTAGAAGGTCCAGTCTGCGGGAAGGCCTGCCAGGGTCATGGTACCGCGCTCGGGGAGCCCTGCTCTAGCCGTCCTGCCGCGCGCCGCATAGGGCGGGGCACGCCTGCCATGGCAGCAGGGCGCGATGAAAAAAGAGCCGCCGCGGGGGGCGCGGCGGCTCGAGGTTGTCCGGCAAGCGAGACGAGGGGACGGCTTGTTGCCGGACAGGCTGTAGGAGGCGCGGGGCGGCGCCCGCACAACGGGGTCACATGGAGGGTACGGTCCGCGGCAGCGCCGCGGCGACATCGGGCACCAGCGACGGGCCGCTCAGATGGCGGGGCGTCGAGGCGGCGGGACGGTGGCCCTGGCGCTCGCCGGCGCGGGCGGCGATCACTGCGGTAGGATCTCCGAAACAGCCGGCCGCCGTGGCGTCTCGAAGATCGCTCCGCGTCAGGCCAAGATCGGCCAGCGTGCGGGCGTCCATCTCGCAGAGGGCGGCGTAGCTCCGGTGCGCCTCGCGCCAATTGCGGAAGGCCTCGACCTGACGGCGCACGACGGAGCCCACCGAGATGATGGCGGACGAAAGGGTGGCGACGAACATCGGCATGGGGGCTCTCCTGGCGGGTCGGACGTCGGCACGCCTGTCCCCTCGCCGGCGTCGGGTGACGCAAACGTCCGGGTGTGTCACCCGGTCCACGGGGGCATGTGCCGATGAAGACACGATGCCACAGGCCCATTGATCATTGAAGCGAATGTTTTTAATCTCTATCATCAGCATTGATGATGTGACGTCCGGGAGGCGCACCGATGGCCATTCTTCTCGATATCGACCAGCTGCGCACCTTCATGGCCATCGCCGACACCGGCAGCTTCACCCGCGCTGCCGACGTGGTGTTCAAGACCCAGTCGGCCGTCTCCATGCAGATGAAGCGGCTGGAGGAGCGGATCGGCAAATCGCTGTTCGAGCGCGACGGCCGTGCCTCGCGCCTCACCGAGGACGGCGAGCGGCTGCTCGACTATGCCCGCCGCATCGTCAAGCTGAACCTCGAGGCGGTCTCCGCCTTCGCCACCGCCGAACTGACGGGCCGCGTGCGCCTCGGTGTTCCCGACGACTATGCCGACCGCTACCTGCCGGAGATCCTGGCGCGCTTTTCGCGCTCCAATCCGCGCGCCGAGGTGACCGTCATCTGCGAGCCGTCCTCGATGCTCGCCGAGCGCATCCAGTCGAACGAGCTCGACATTGCCATCATCACCCATACGCCGCAGAAGGGCCCGGCCCTGGTCTTCCGCCGCGAACAGCTCCTCTGGGTGTCGTCGGCGCGCTCCTCGGTCCATTGCGACGAACCGGTGCCGCTGGCCGTCGGGCGGCCGACCTGCGACTGGCGCCGCGCCGCGACCGAGCGGCTGGAAGGGGCGGGGCGCTCCTACCGCATCCTCTATGCCAGCTGGAACGCTGCCGCCGTCGGTGCGGCGGTCATGGCGGGCCTTGCCGTCTCGGTGCTGCCGGAATCGGCGCTCAGGCCGGGCATGCGGGTGCTGCAGCCCTCCGACGGATTCCCGGCTCTGCCCTCGGTCAGCGTCGCGCTGCTGCGCAACCCGCATGAGATGTCCCAGCTCGCCGAGGCCCTGGCCGACCACGTCGTCTCCAGCCTCGACAACCTGTCGGAGCACGCCCAGGCGGCGGAGTGAGGGGGCGGTGCTGTGTCCGGTGCGGCCACTTGACACCACCCTATCCGCGTCATGCCCGGGCCTGTCCCGGGCATCCACGACTTGAACACCGCCGTCTGAGGGGAATTCGTGGATGCCCGGTACAAGGCCGGGCATGACGGGCGGAGGTTCCTGATTGCGTGGGGAGGCTCGGCCGCCTGACGCGGCAGGTCTGCTGCCCCCAACCTCAATAGGCCTGTTCCTCGAAGACCCGGTCGATCTGGCCCTGCCAGGGGCCAAGATATTTCTCGATCAGCGCCTCGGCCGCCGTGCGGCCGTCGTCGACGATGGCCTGGATCGGGTCGAGATAGCGCGTCTCGTCGCAGCCGTTCATGTCGAGCCGGTCGCGGCGGCGCAGGCCGGTGCGGGCGAGGGTCAGCATCTCGCGGGCGAGTTCGCCGACGGTGAGGCCGCGGATCTCCGCCTTGAAGCCGAGCCTCGGCACGTCGTCGCGCAGCTTCTGCCGCTCCTCCGCCGTCCAGTCCTTGACCAGGTCCCAGGCGGCATCGAGCACGCCGTCGTCATAGAGCAGGCCGACGAATAGCGCGGGGAGCGCGACGATGCGCGACAGGGGCCCTGAATCGGCGCCGCGCATCTCCAGGTAGCGCTTCAGCCGCACCTCAGGGAAGATGGTGCCGACATGGTTGACCCAGTCGGAGAGCACGGCGCGCTCGCCGGGGGCGGCCGGGTTCTTCCCCGCCAGCAGGTCGCGGAAGGACGAACCGGCGACGTCGATATAGGTGTCGCCGCGCTTGATGAAATACATCGGCACGTCGAGGGCGTAGTCGACATAGCGCTCGAAGCCCATGCCGTCCTCGAAGGCGAAGGGCAGCATGCCGGCGCGGTTGTTGTCGGTGTCCATCCAGACGGCCGAGCGGAACGACTGGTAGCCGTTGAGCCGCCCTTCCGTGAAGGGTGAATTGGCGAAGATGGCAGTGGCGACCGGCTGCCAGGCGAGCGACACCCGGAGCTTCTTGACCATGTCGGCTTCCGACGCAAAGTCGAGGTTCGCCTGCACGGTCGAGGTCCGGTACATCATGTCGAGGCCGAGGCTGCCGACCTTCGGCATGTAGCGCGTCATGATCTGATAGCGCGACTTCGGCATGACCGGCGTCTCCGCCCGCGTCCATTTCGGGCTCATGCCGAGCCCGAGGAAGCCAATGCCCATGGGGTCGGCGATCTCGCGCACCTGGGCGAAATGGGCGTGCGTCTCCATCCAGGTCTGGTGCAGGGTCTCGAAGGGCGCGCCGGAGAGCTCGAACTGGCCGCCCGGCTCCAGCGAGATGGCGCCGCCGCCGGTGACGTCGGCGAGCCCGATGATGTTGTCGCCGTCGAGGATCGGCTCCCAGCCGAGAAGGCCCTCCATCCCCTCGAGGATGGCGCGGATGCCGCGCGGCCCCTCATAGGGAACCGGGGTCAGGTCGTTGCGGTAGAATCCGAACTTCTCGTGCTCCGTCCCGACCCGGAAGCGGTCCTTCGGTTTGTTGCCCTTCTCGATCCAGGCGACCAGTTCGTCGCGGGATTCGATGGGCGTCAGGTCGACTGTATCGCGGGCCATGCAGGGATCCTGATGCGGATGCGAAGGCGAGGGGCCGGGAGCAAAGCACGATGTCCCGACCCGGCATAGTCGGGGGAGATAGCGCTCGCGAGGCGGTTACGGAAGAGGCGGGGCCACCGTTACGCCCCGCTGCCGACACATTGCCGCCATGCCACGACGCCAGCATCTTCGACAAAAAACGCTCGTTATCAATAGCTTATGCGTGATTTGACCTAGCTTCGACCGGTCCCGCCAGCATCGCCGGGCGGCCATGCTATCCTGTCGGTCGATTCGTCCGGAGGTGCCTCGTGCCCATGCGTTCGCCCGTTTCGATCCCGGCCTCGCTCGTGCTCGCCCTGCTGTTCGCGGTCCCGCCGGCTGAGGCCCAGACCCAGCAGGTGACGCCCACCCAGCAGGCGCCCGACAGGGTCGCGCCCGCCCCGATCGGCCCGCCGCCGACCGACATTTCCGCCGAGGTGCGCCGGGCGCAGGAGGCCGCCGCCGCCGGCCGCGCCGTCGAGGCGCTGGACGCGCTGGACGAGGCCGCCATCGCCATTTCCGAGAAGATGCCGCTGACGATCCGGCGCGCCACCTTCGTCGCCGAGGAGCCGCAGGGCTTTGGCGTGTTCAACCCGCGGGATTCCACCAGTTTCGAGATCGGCCAGCCGCTGCTCGTCTATGCCGAGCTGGCGGGCCAGGGCTGGCGGCGCTCCGGCGACATTTTCCGCACCGATCTGGTGCTCGATTTCGAGCTGCGCCGCGCCGACGGCCAGTCGCTGGTCGCCCAGCAGTCCTTCAACACCATCGCCACGGCGAGCCGGCGCCGCAACCGCGAGTTCTTCCTCTATGTGACCTATTCCTTCTCCGGCCTCGAACCCGGCGACTATGTCGTGCGCACCACGGTGCGCGACCGTGCCGGCAACAAGCAGACCGCCTTCGACCTGACCTTCGCGGTCCGCCGGTGAGGCGGGCGGCGCTGGTCCTCGCCGGGCTGATCGCCGCCGCGCCGGCCCTTGCGCAGGACTTTCCCGGTTTCACGCGGCAGGCGGCGAGCGGCGGCCATCCGGTGATGGAGGTGGCGCAGCCCCATCCCGTGCGGCTGCCGGGTATCGTCACCACCCGCTTCGAGCTCCGCCCCGGCGAGTGCGGCGCGCCCTGTCCGGCCGATACGGAGCGGGTGGAGCGGGCCGAGGCGGGGCCGGGCCTTTCCCCCGGCACGGAGGCCTTCACCACCCTCTCCGTCTTCATTCCCCGCGGCACCACGGCGACGCCCGGGCTCACCGTGACGCTCGCCCGGCTCGTCCAGGGCGAGCGCCTGCTCCTGACGCTGGAATGGCGCGAGGCGGGCCTCGTCGCCTCGGGACCGGCGCTGGGCGGCGAGGTGGTGGTGGTGCCGCCGACGCTGCTGACCCAGCGCTGGCACGATGTCCTCGTCGACCAGCGCTGGTCGGCCGGCGCCGACGGCCGCCTGGTGCTCTGGGTCAACGGCCAGCGCCTCGTCCAGCGCGCCGGGGCCAATGCCGCGGCCGGGGCGCCGGTGCGGCTGGTCTACGGCCTGTCGCGGGCGCCGGTCTCGTCCTGGACCGCCCGGCTCGGCGCCCGGACGCCGGTGCAAGTGGTCTATTTCGCCCATGTCCGGCGCGATGCCGACCGGGGCGCGGTCGACATCGACCTGAGGGTGCGCTAGCAAGCCGCCTCCCTTGTCCGCCGGAAGACCGCCATGTCCGAGACCCCGAAGAAGAAGCCCGGCACGCTCGCCCGCCTGCCGCGCGGCTTCGTCGACCGCGACGCCGCCGAGATCGCCGGCGTCAATGCCATGCTCGAGACGATCCGCGGGGTCTACGAGCTCTACGGCTTCGAGGCGGTGGAGACCCCGGCCATCGAGTTCACCGATGCGCTCGGCAAGTTCCTGCCCGATCAGGACCGGCCCAACGAGGGCGTCTTCTCCTTCCAGGACGATGACGAGCAGTGGCTGTCGCTGCGCTACGACCTCACCGCGCCGCTCGCCCGCTATGTCGCCGAACATTTCGACGCCCTGCCCAAGCCCTATCGCAGCTACCGTTCCGGCTATGTCTTCCGCAACGAGAAGCCGGGCCCTGGCCGCTTCCGCCAGTTCATGCAGTTCGACGCCGATACGGTGGGCTCCGCCTCGCCGGCGGCGGATGCCGAGATCTGCATGATGGCCGCTGACACCATGGAAGAGCTCGGCATCGCCCGCGGCGACTATGTGGTGCGCGTCAACAACCGCAAGGTGCTCGACGGGGTGATGGAAGCCATCGGCCTCGGCGGGGACGAGAATGCCGGCCGGCGGCTGACGGTGCTGCGCGCCATCGACAAGCTCGACAAGTTCGGCCCGGAGGGCGTGAAGCTGCTGCTGGGGGCAGGCCGCAAGGACGAGAGCGGGGATTTCACCAAGGGCGCCGGGCTGGATGAGGCGCAGATTGAAAAATTGCTACTGTTTGTTAGTCCTTCTGAGAACTATTATTATAGCGTACCCGTCGGCGATCAAACTAGGCTCATTGATGATGATGCAGATGTAGAAGTTAAAGAGATTCCGCTGCTTAGGGATCTTTTTAAAGGTGACGTGAGAGCGTACTACGACAGTCTTGGATTGCTGGGCCGTTGGGGCCATCTTTTGCAAGACTCACCAGTAGGGACCGCCGCCGTTCATGAATTGAACGAAATTGTGTCTCTAGTACGGGCGTCCGGTTATGGTTCTAAGCGTATTCGCATCGACCCCTCTGTCGTCCGCGGCCTGGAATATTACACCGGCCCGGTTTACGAGGTTGAACTGACCTTCCCCGTCACCAACGAGGACGGCCTGGTGGTGCGCTTCGGCTCGGTCGCCGGCGGTGGTCGCTATGACGGGCTCGTCGCCCGCTTCCGCGGCGAGGAGGTGCCGGCCACCGGTTTCTCCATCGGCGTCTCGCGCCTCGCGGCGGCCCTGAAATCCCTCGGCAAGCTCGGCGCCGAAAAGCCCGTCGGTCCCGTCGTCGTCCTCGTCATGGACCGCGACCAGGTCGCCGAATACCAGAAGATGGTGTCGGAACTCCGCGCCGCCGGCATCCGCGCCGAGATGTATCTCGGCTCGTCCGGCATGAAGGCGCAGATGAAATATGCCGACCGCCGCAACGCCCCGGCCGTGATCATCCAGGGCTCCAACGAGCGCGAGGCGGGCGAGGTGATGATCAAGGACCTCGTCGCCGGTGCCGAGGCCGCCAAGACCATCACCGACAATGCCGAATGGCGTGCCGCGCGCCCGGCGCAGTTCGCGGCGAAGCGCGGCGAGTTGGTGGAGAAGATCCGCGAACTGCTCGCCGGGCGGTGAGGGGCCAAGTCGTGGATGCCCGGGACAAGCCCGGGCATGACGCGGAGCGGGTGGCGACAGACCCCAACCGTGCTGGCTTCGGAACCTCAGTCCGTCATGCCCGGGCTTGTCCCGGGCATCCACGACTTTCTTCGATCGAGGAGCCGAGGGTTACGCCAGATCCTCGTAGAGATCGCGCCAGTCCGGGTTCGTTTCGTGGATCAGCCGGACCTTCCGCCCTCTCGGCCAGTGCTTGATCGCCTTCTCGCGCTGGATGGCGTCCCGGATATCCTCATAGCGCTCCATCCAGACCAGGAGCTTCAGGCCATAGCGGCGGGTGAAGCCGGGATAGGCGCCGGTGCGATGCTCGAAGGCGCGGCGGGCGATGTCGTTGGTGACGCCGGTGTAGAGCACGCCGTCGCGGCGATTTGTCATGAGATAGACCCAGCCGCCGAAGGGTCTTTCCATGGTCGTCTCCATGAATGGGAGGCCGGTGAAGCAAGTCGTGGATACCCGGGACGAGCCCGGGCATGACGGACTGAGGTTCCACCGCGCTTTCCTGAAGGCCTCCGCCCCCTCCGCGTCATGCCCGGGCTCGTCCCGGGCATCCACGACTTCAGGCCGCAGGAGCGGGGCGCAATTCCCGAAAGTGCCTGCAACCTAGCCGATCAGCGTTGCGCTGTCAAGGACGAAAATCCTATGAATAGGACTATCCGTCCCGCTTGCCGTAGGTCGGCAGGGACCAGCCGTGGCGGATGGCGAGACCGCGGATGGCGAAGACCACCACGAAGCCGCAGAGATCGTCGATATCCGGCGAGACGAAGCGGTTGGCGAGGGCAAAGGCGACAGCCCCGGCCAGCGAGGCGGTGACATAGACGTCGCGGCGCAAGGCGAGGGGCACGTCGCCGGCCAGGATGTCGCGGATGATGCCGCCGAAGGTCGCGGTGACGACGCCGAGCAGCACGGCGGAAATGGCCGGCGCCCCGGCTTCCAGGGCCTTGGCCGTGCCGGTCACCGTGAACAGGGCGAGGCCGAGGGCGTCGGCCCAGAGAATGACGCGGGTGCGGCCCTCCCGCTCGAAATGGTGGGCGGAGACGAAGGCGGCGAGCGACACCGCGGCGCAGATGATCACCACCGCGGGATCGAGGATCCAGGGCACCGGCCTGACGCCGAGCAGGATGTCGCGCAGCGTGCCGCCGCCGATGCCGGTGACGGTGCCGAGCAGGACGAAGCCGAAGGGGTCCATCTGCTTGCGCGCCGCCACCAGGGCGCCGGTCAGGGCGAAGACCGCGACGCCTGCCCATTCGAGCCAGGGCAGGAGCCCGGTCATGGCGATCAGGCGTCGTCGGCGGAAGCGGCCTGGGGGGCGGCTTTCGGTCCCCCGGTGGAGACCCCGACGAGGGCGGGGCGCAGGACGCGCTCGCCGATGACGAAGCCGGCCTGCACAGTCTGCACGACGGTGCCCTTGGGCAGGTCGGCATTGGGGATCTCGAACATGGCCTGATGCAGGTTCGGATCGAACTTCTGCCCGTCGGGGGCGATCTTCTTGACGCCGTGCTTCTCCAGCGTCTTGAGGAGTTCGCGCTCGGTCAGGTCGATGCCCTCGACGAAGGCCTTGAGCGGGCCGTCGGTGGGCCGCGCCTCGTCGGGCAGCGTCTCGAAGGCGCGGCGCATGTTGTCGGCGACGTTCAGCATGTCGCGGGCAAAGGCGGTGACGCCATAGGTGCGGGCGTCGACCACCTCGCGCTCGGTGCGTTTCCTGAGGTTCTCCATCTCCGCCAGGGTGCGCAGCATGCGGTCCTTCAGGTCGCGCGCCTCGGCCTGGGCGGCGGCGAGCAGGGCGGGGCCGGCATCGGCCAGGGTCGCTTCGGTCGCGGCGGCCTCGGCCGTCTCGTCCGCCGCCTCGATCGGCACTTCGTCGTGCCCGTTCTTCGGGTTGGTCATGGCGTCTCGCCTGTGATGGAAAAGGGGTGGCCCGGATATCGAGCCTCCGGCGCGCAAAATCAAGGTTGCGTGAGGCCGCTGCCCGTTTCAGGCGCCGAAATGCGGCCGCGGCAGGCCTTCCCGCAGATGGGCGGCAGCCACCGTATTGGCCATGAGCAGCGCGATGGTCATCGGACCGACGCCGCCGGGCACCGGCGTGATGGCCGCGGCGTGGACCGCCGCCTCCTCGGTCGCGACGTCGCCGACGAGGCGCGTCTTGCCCTCGCCCTTCTCGGGAGCGGCAATGCGGTTGATGCCGACGTCGATGACGACGGCGCCGGGCTTCACCCAGTCGCCGCGGATCATTTCGGGCCGGCCGACCGCCGCCACCAGGACATCCGCCATGCGGCAGATCGCCGGCAGGTCAGCGGTGCGGGAATGGGCGATGGTGACCGTCGCGTCGCGCTGCAGCAGGAGCTGGGCGACCGGCTTGCCGACGATGTTGGAGCGGCCGACGACGACGGCGTGCTTGCCGGCGAGGGAGGGACCGAGGACGCTTTCGACGAGGATCACCGAGCCGGCCGGGGTGCAGGGCACCAGGGCCTTGTCCGCGGCGCCGGTGCCGAGAAGGCCGACATTGATCGGGTGGAAACCGTCGACGTCCTTGGCGGGGTCGATGGCGAGCAGCACGGTTTCCGTGTCGATGCCTTTCGGCAGCGGCAGCTGCACCAGAATGCCGTCGATGCCGGGATCGGCATTGAGCCGGGCGACAATGGCGAGAAGCTCGGCCTGACTGGTCGACAGCGGCAGGGTGTGCTGCTCGGAGCGGAAGCCCGCGGCGTCCGCCTCGCGGCCCTTGTTGCGGACATAGACCTGGCTCGCCGGATCCTCGCCGACCAGCACGACGGCGAGGCCCGGGGGGCGCCCCTTCGCAGCGGTGAAGGCCGCGGCGCGGTCCCGGACCTGATCGAGAACGCGGGCGGCAACGGCCTTGCCGTCGATACGTGTCGCGGACACCGCGGTCAGACCCGCATCGGCATGAGCACGTAGAGGGCGCCCGGGCCGGCCGGATCATGGATCAGGGTCGGTGAACCGGGATCGGCGAGTTTCAGCTCGATCGTGTCGCCGTCGACCTGGCCGGTGATGTCGAGCAGATAGCGCGAGTTGAAGCCGATATCGATGCCGTCGGCCTCGTAGGAGACTTCGAGCTCCTCCGTCGCGCTGCCGGAATCCGGATTGGTCACCGAGAGGGTCAGCTTGCCCTCGCTCGCCGACAGTTTCACGGCACGGCCGCGCTCCGAGGAGACGGTGGAGACACGGTCGACGGCGGCGGCGAACTCGCCCTTCTCGACGGTGAGGATCTTGTCGTTGGCCAGCGGAATGACGCGGGCATAGTCCGGGAAGGTGCCGTCGATCAGCTTCGAGGTCAGCACGGTCTCGCCGAAGCGGAAACGCACCTTGGCGGTGGAGAGTTCGACCGTGACGCTGGCATCCGGCGAGTCGGCGAGGCGCTGGACCTCGGCCACGGTCTTGCGCGGCACGATGACGCCCGGCATGCCGGCGGCGCCGGCGGGCGCCTCGAACTCGACCTGGGCGAGGCGGTGACCATCGGTCGCGACGGCGCGGATCAGGCTCTGGCCACCCTTCTCCACGACATGCAGGAAGATGCCGTTGAGATAGTAGCGCGTCTCCTCGGTGGAGATGGCGAACTGCGTCTTGTCGATGAGGCGCTTGAGGTGGCCGGCGGGCAACTGGAAGCTGTGGGACATCTCGCCGGCGGCGATATCGGGGAAATCGCTCTCGGGGATGGTCTGCAGGGTGAAGCGGGAGCGGCCGGCCTTGACGGCGAGGGTGCCCTTGTCGCCGATCATCTCGAGCTGGATCTGCGAGCCGTCGGGCAGCTTGCGGACGATGTCGTAGATCATGTGGGCCGGCACGGTGGTGCCGCCTGCGGTGGCGACCTCGGCGGGGAGCGTCTCGACCACCTCGATGTCGAGATCGGTCGCCTTGAGGCGGAGCGAGGCGCCCTCGGCCTTCATCAGCACGTTCGACAGGACGGGGATCGTGTTGCGGCGTTCGACGACGCGATGCACGTGGCCGAGGGATTTCAGGAGCTGGGCCCGCTCGACGGTGACCTTCATCAATGCTGCTCCAAACGACTCAGGAGGCCCCGGCGATCCGGCACCTCCAAAACAAGGGGCGCCAGTCAACCCCGCGGCGCAACATGATGCAAGGGCAAGGCCAGCCGGGACGACCCTATCCACGTGCTTTTCGTCGGGGCAGGGGCTTCCGACCATCGCGGCGCCCGGCGGACCGCCTGAAACCATGTCCCGCCCTTGCCGTCGACGGGTGGATACACGATCTGACGAGAGTGCGACCCTGACGACAAACCTCGCGGGGGCGAGACGGAGACCTGCCATGGCGAAGACCAGCATCACCCTCGGCGTTGCCCTTTCGGCCGCCGCACTCACGCTCGGCGCCGCCCTCGTCGGGGCATCGCCCCCGCCCGCCCATGCCCAGTTCAACGGCGGCGGCGGCCATGCCGGTCGCGGCGACACCGATTCCCGCAACAACCGCCTGACAGTGTCGGTGCGGGTCGTGACGGTCGGAAATTTCTGCGTCCGGGCAGTCGAGGCGGTGGGCTACGATCCCCGCCTCAACCAGCGCCTGTTCCGGATCGGCTTCGATTCCGGGCCGATGACCTCGCTCGGTGTCACCGCCTACGAGAACGCCTTTTCGAGTTCCCGTACCCAGGACGACGCCGTCGCAGCCCTGACGGCGGCCCGGCTGGACGCGCGGCCCTACCGTCGCGGCCCCGGCGAGTGCTGAGCACCGCCGCGGCCTGACCGTCTGGCCCGTGACCTGCCCCGCGCCTCAATCGTTGAGGCGACGCTTCAGGGCTTCGACTTCCTCGCTCAGGGCCGGATCCTGGCCGACCAGGCCCTCGATCTTGCGCACGGCGTGCAGCACGGTCGTGTGATCACGGCCGCCGAAACGCCGGCCGATTTCGGGAAGCGAGCGCAGCGTCATGGTCTTGGCGAGATACATGGCGATCTGCCGCGGCCGGACGACGGTCGCGGTGCGCCGCGACGACAGGATGTCGGAACGGCTGACATTGTAGTGCTGCGCCACGATCTTCTGGATGTCCTCGATCTTGACGCGCTTCGGCTCGGCGATGCGGACGAGATCGCGGATGGAGCGCTCGGCCATCTCGACCGTCACCGGCTGGTTGGTCAGGCGGTTGGTGGCGATCAGCCGGTTGAAGGCGCCGTCGAGGTCGCGGCCGTTCTGCGTCACGTTCTTGGCGACATAGGTCATGACCGCCGCGGGCACGTCAAAGCCGGGATGCTGGGCGCGGGCGTGGACCAGTTTCTGCTTCAGGATGTCGAAGCGCAGGTTCTCGTCGAGGGCGCCGACCTCGACGGTGAGCCCGCCGGCGAGACGCGAACGGACCCGCTCGTCGAGGTTCTCGAGATCGGACGGCGGGCGGTCGCCGGCGACGACGATCTGCCGGCCGGCATCGATCAGGGCGTTCAGCGTGTGGCAGAATTCGGCCTGGGTCTGCTTGCCCTGCAGGAACTGCAGGTCGTCAATGATCAGCAGGTCGATGTTGCGCAGCGCCTCCTTGAAGGCGATGGCCGTCTGGTTCTTCAGGGCGGCGACGAAGCCGAAGGTGAATTTCTCCGCCGTCAGATAGAGCACGCGACGACCACCGGCCTGGGCCGTGCCGGCCACGGCCTGCAGCAGGTGCGTCTTGCCGAGGCCGACGCCGGCATGAATGTAGAGCGGGTTGAACAGCACCGCGTCGGTCGGCCGCGACTGCGCGACCTGGAGGGCAGCGGCGCGGGCCAGCGTGTTGGAACGGCCCTGGACGAAGGTGTCGAAGGTCAGGCGCGGGTCGAGCGGCGAACCGCCCAGGGTGTTCTGCGCCGCCGAGAGATGGTGGCCGTCATGGGCGCGCTGGGGAACGGTGACGGGCGACACCGGACGCGCCGCCTCGTCGACGGGCCTCGCGCGGGTGACGCTGCGGGCGCTCGCCGCCGTGCGCACGACGACGTCGATGGTCACCGCCCGCTCGGCCTCTTCGGTCCAGCGGGTGATGATGCGGTCCTTGTAATGGTGGTCGATCCAGCTCTTGAGAAACCGTGTCGGCACCGACAGGCGCACCGCGTCGTTCTCGGCCAGATCGATCTCGATGCTCTTGAACCAGCTGGAGAAAACATCCTCGCCGAGTTCGGCGCGCAGTCGCCGGCCGACACGTTCCCAGATGGCGCCTGCTCGCATGGAATCGCTCATCGTATCGGTCTTGCCTTCGGTCGTTTCGCGGACGCGTTCAGAAGTGGCAAACACGAAGGTCTCCAATCAAAAAAGTCCGGGGAATGAAATGGGGGGGTGGGTACGCAGTGATCACTCAAGATCGGCAGCCGGGCGTAAGGCAGCGTCTCAGGGCTGGACCCAGGGAAGGCCGGCAGCCTTCCATCCGGCCTTCGTGCCGCGATGTCCCTCCGTGTCATGGGGGCCCTCGAAGCCGCCGGTGACGTTGAAGCAACTGGTGTAGCCGGCCGCCGTCATCGCGATGGCCGCCGCCTTGGACCTGACGCCCGAGCGACACAGGAAATAGAGAGGGGCGTCCTTCGGCGTGCCGCGCTCTGCGAGCTTGGCGGCGAGGCTGGCGACGAAGTCCGGGTTGACGCCCATGGCCGGGAAAACCTGCCATTCGACACGGAGGGCCTCGCGGCCGGCGGCCTTCAGGTCGGGCGCTCCGATATAGGCCCATTCCGCGGTGGTGCGGACGTCCACCAACTGGGCGGTCGAGTCCTGCATCAGGCCTGCAAGGCTGTCTTCGGGTATCATGTCACCGGCGTAACCGGCCTCTTGCGCATGCGACATTGTCCGCCCACGCGCCCACATTGTGGCCGCGCGCCTCAGTTGTGCCAAAGTTGTTCAGCTCGAAAGCGTGCCCCCTGCTGCAGTCAGACGACAGCAGCCCGAAATCCTCACCCCCGGCTCCAGTCCGAATACTGACGTCGCCTAGCGGGAAATCATGTCTCTTAAGGGACAAAACTTTCCCAGACCCGATGTTGCGGGCTGCACGCGTCAGCTCTTCCATGAAGCCCGAGGTGGCCCCCCCCCGAGTGATCAGATTGATACACAGGGGCTCCGGACCGGGCAACGGATTTCCATTAATAAATGGTTAAGGCCTCGCGCTTGACTCCCCTTCCGATTTCGGTTTCCGGAGGCCGGACTTTCAACCCCCTGATGAATCGGCAAATTTCAAATTCCCTTTGCCGGCACGCTGGGTTCCCGCAGGGTGGAGCGGGGTGTTGCAGGGGGGCAGGCGAGGTACCGGTCGGCCGCATTTCGGCGCCGTAACGACCCGTCCCCCGGCTAACCAACTGAAATTGGAGTTGTTTTCCTGACGTGCCTTTAGCCGGATCACGGTCGGCCTCCCTGGCACGGAAGGGAGGGTGATAAAAAAAGGTGGTTGACGTCCATCTGTTGCCGAATCGCAACGGCTCCCCGACGTCACCCCACAGCGGGCGGCCCGCACAACGAAAAAGCCCGGCGCAAGGCCGGGCTCCCGAGAAGGTTGCAGTGGCGCCAAGGCGCCGAGGCGGCGATCAGGCGCCGATCTTGGCGACCCGGGTGGCGAGGCGCGAGACCTTGCGGGAGGCGGTGTTCTTGTGGAGCACGCCCTTCTGCGCGGCGCGCATGATCTCCGGCTGGGCCGCCTGGAGGGCTGCCGAGGCGGCGGTCTTGTCGCCGGAGGCGATGGCGTCTTCCAGCTTGCGCAGGAAGGTGCGCATGCGCGAGCGACGGGCCTGGTTGACGGAGGTGCGCCGCGCGATGACGCGGGCGGCCTTTTTTGCAGATGCCGTATTGGCCATGGGTCTTGTCCCGGCGGCTGGCCCCGGGTGGTCGGGGTACAGGAAAACGAGGGCGGCGACACGGGGCCGCCACGGATCGGCGTGTATAGTCGCGTGATTTCAGTCAGTCAACCGCGCAACGAGCCCATCTGCGAAATTCGCACGGGTCCGTCGATGCAGGGCACATTAGAAGGTGAACCCTACCTTATCGCGGCGTTCGCCCGTGCGGTTCCCGAGGCCCGATGTCATCCACGCCGCAGCGCAACCTCCTCCTCGTCGTGTTCTGGATGGCCGGAACGCTTCTGTCTTTCTCCGCCATCGCGCTGTCGATCAGGGCCCTGCACGGCGCCCTGACCGTGTTCGAGATCCTGGCTCTGCGCAACGTCGGCGGGCTGATCATCCTTGCCGCGATGATGGTGCTCGCGCCCGACCCGAGCCAGCGCATCCGGCCGGCCAAGCCCTTCGTCCACGCGATGCGCAACACCATCCATTTCGGCGGTCAGGCGCTCTGGGCCTATGGGTTGACGGTCCTGCCGCTCGCCACGGTCTTCGCCATCGAGTTCACCACGCCGACATGGGTCGCGATCTTCGCCGTCCTGTTTCTCGGTGAGCGCATGACGCGTTCGCGCGTCGCGGCGCTGGTGTTCGGCTTCCTCGGCGTCCTCGTCATCCTGCGGCCCGGCTTCGACAGTTTCCGGCCCGAGGCTCTGGCGGTTGCTGCGGCTGCCATCTGCTTCGGCGTCCAGCAGACGACGACCAAGTTCCTGACGACGAGCAACTCGACCTGGACCATCATGCTGTGGATGAACGTGGTCCAGCTGCCGCTCAATCTGGCCGCCAATGTGGTCATGGGCGAGCCGGCCTGGTTCGCCGGCAAGCTCGACGTCGCGCAATGGCTGCCGCTGCTCGGTATCGGCGTCTGCGGCTTCACCGCCCACTACTGCCTGACCAACGCCTTCCGGCACGGCGACGCGATCGTGGTGACGCCGATCGATTTCCTGCGGGTGCCGCTGATCGGCGTCATCGGCTGGCTGGTCTATGCCGAGCAGCCGGAGCCCGCGGTGCTCCTCGGCGCCGCCATCGTCGTGTCGGGGGTGCTCATCAACGTCTACGCGGAATCGCGCCCGCGCACGTGAGAGCGCGCGGCGTCGCTGTCACCAAACCGCAACAACGCAGGTGCAACAGCAGAGCGGTCGTGGCAATGGGCAAGGCGATGGACGATCGTTATCTCGTGAGTTTTGTCGGGCAGAAGGGCGGGGTCGGCAAGAGCGCTCTCGTCCGATTACTGGCGGTGGGCGCCGCCCATCGGGGCCTGCGGACGCTGATCGCCGATTTCGATCTGGAGCAGCTGACCTCGGTCGAATGGAACGCGGCGCGCCTGCGCCATGGCATCCAGCCCGAACTCGACGCCCGGCCGATGAAGAGCCTGAAAAAGCTGCGCAAGGCCGACGACGATTTCCAGTTGGTCATTGCCGATACGCGCGGGCTAGCCGACGACCTCACCCGCGACATCGCCCAGGAAAGCGATCTGGTGGTCCTTCCCACCGGCACGTCGCAGGACGACCTGCGACCCACTCTCGCCCTGGCGCGAAAGCTGGCGCGCCATGGTGCCGAGGGGCGCATCGTCATCGTCCTGTCGAAAATCGGCCGATCGGAACGCCAACTGGCGACGGCCACCACGGCCATCGAAGACAGCGGCTTCGACCTCTTGCCGGCCCATTGGCCGCTGCGCGACGGCTTCCAGACGGACCTCGACATCGGACGGGCAGGGCGGGAAGCCCCGAGCCCCCACCTCAAGATCATCGCCGAAGCGATGGAGACGGCCCTGTTCGAGCGGATCGGGCGCATCGGCGCGCGCACGACACCGCCCTGACCTCCCTCCATCAGGGCCTTGCGCCGAGACCCCCGGATCGGCTAGGCAGTTATCAACGGCGGCCTTGGCCGCGCCTATCCGAGGATCGTCCGTGCCGATCGTCCGTGCACCCGCACCGATCAGCCTGCGCGCTTTCAGCGCCACGCCCTCGCTGTCCCTCCTTCTGCTTATCCGCCCCTGAGCACCGGCAGGGCCATGTGGCCTTGGCGCTCAGGGGATCACACCACCGCAACCCGCAACGAGGGGCATGCGAAGTGAGGCGCTATCGCCGCCGCGGCCCGCAGCAAGGACAGAGACCATGACCACCAGCACCCACGCATCGTCGAAGGACCGCGTCGTCATCTTCGACACCACCCTGCGCGACGGCGAGCAGTGCCCCGGCGCCACCATGACGCTGGAGGAGAAGCTCCAGGTCGCCGATCTCCTCGACGAGATGGGCGTCGACATCATCGAGGCCGGCTTCCCCATCGCGTCGATCGGCGATTTCGAGGCCGTCGTCGCCGTGGCCAAGCGGGTGAAGAACGCCGTCGTCGCCGGCCTCGCCCGCGCCGGCATGAACGACATCGACCGCGCCGGCGAGGCGGTGCGCCATGCCCGGCGCCCGCGCATCCACACCTTCCTGTCGACCTCGCCCGTGCACATGAAGCACAAGCTGCAGAAATCCCCCGACGACGTCCTCGCCATGGTCGTCGCCTCGGTCGCGCGCGCCCGCAACCTGGTCGAGGACGTGGAATGGTCGGCCGAGGACGGCACCCGCACCGAGCATGATTTCCTCTGCCGCTGCGTCGAGGCGGCAATCAAGGCCGGCGCCACCACCATCAACATCCCCGATACGGTCGGCTACACGGCGCCGGACGAATACAAGGCGCTGTTCGAGATGGTGCGGGCCCGCGTGCCGAACGCCGACAAGGCGGTGTTCTCCGTTCATTGCCACAACGACCTCGGCATGGCGGTGGCCAACACCATCGCCGGCGTCCAGGGCGGCGCCCGGCAGATCGAATGCACGATCAACGGCATCGGCGAGCGCGCCGGCAATGCGGCGCTGGAGGAGATCGTCATGGCGATCAGGACCCGCAACGACATCTTCCCCTATGAGACCGGCATCGACACGAAGATGCTGACGCGGGCCTCCAAGCTCGTCTCGACGGTGACCTCGTTCCCCGTCCAGTACAACAAGGCGATCGTCGGCCGGAACGCCTTCGCCCACGAGAGCGGCATCCACCAGGACGGCATGCTGAAGAACACCCAGACCTACGAGATCATGACGCCCGACTCCGTCGGCGTGAAGTCGACGTCGCTGGTGATGGGCAAGCATTCCGGCCGCAACGCCTTCAAGGACAAGCTGAAGAACCTCGGCTACCAGCTGTCCGACAACCAGCTGGAAGACGCTTTCGTCCGGTTCAAGGAGCTCGCCGACCGCAAGAAGGTGATCTACGACGAGGATATCGAGGCGCTGGTGGACGAGAAGATCGCCCATAGCCAGGACCGCATGAAGGTCATGTCGCTCCTGGTCGTGGCCGGCACGATGGGGCCGCAGGCGGCGACCCTGACGCTCGATCTCGACGGCGTGCACAAGACCGTGCAGGCCTCCGGCAATGGTCCGGTCGATGCCGTCTTCAACGCCATCAAGGCGATCGTCCCGCACGAGGCGGTGCTGGAACTCTACCAGGTCCATGCCGTCACCCAGGGAACCGATGCCCAGGCGGAGGTCTCGGTGCGCCTGCAGGCGGACGGCAACACCTTCACCGGCAAGGGGGCTGATCCCGACACGCTGGTGTCCTCGGCCAAGGCCTATCTGTCGGCGCTGAACAAGCTCATCGCCAAGCGCGAGCGCCTGCACCCCCAGCACGGCACCGTCGCGGCGGAGTAGGCAGCGGGTCATGCGCATCGGCATCGATCTCGGCGGCACCAAGATCGAGATCCTGGCCCTGGACGACCAGGGCCGGGAGCTGCTGCGCCGCCGGGTGCCGACGCCGCGCCACGACTACCGCGCCATCATCGCGGCCATGTCCGGCCTCGTCCTCGGCGCGGAGGCCGATCTCGGCCGGACCGGAACGGTGGGGGTCGGCATTCCTGGCGCGGTGTCGCCGGCCACCGGCCTCGTCAAGAACGCCAATACTACCGAGCTGATCGGCCATCCCCTCGACCAGGATCTCGCGGCGGCGCTCGGCCGCGAGGTCAGACTTGAGAACGACGCCAATTGCTTCGCCCTGTCGGAGGCGGCGGACGGCGCTGCGGCAGGGGCCGGCGTGGTGTTCGGGCTGATCATCGGGACGGGGGCGGGGGCCGGCATCGTCATCGACGGCAAGGTTCTGCGCGGACGCCATCTCATCGGCGGCGAGTTCGGGCACAACCCGCTGCCCTGGCCCGCCGTCGCCGAGGTGGTCGATGCGCCCGCCTGCTATTGCGGACAGAAGGGCTGCCTGGAGACCTGGGTCTCGGGCACCGGCTTTGCCGAAGACCACCGGCGCGTGACCGGAGCGGCGGTGCCCGCCCCGGAGATCGTTGCCCGGGCCGCGGCGGGCGACGGGGATGCCGAGGCTTCCTACGGGCGCTATGTGTCGCGCCTCGCCCGCGGTCTCGCCCAGGTCGTCAATCTCCTCGACCCCGACGTCATCGTGCTCGGCGGCGGCATGAGCAACGTCCCCACGCTCTGTGCCGACCTGCTGCCCGCCATGCGGCCCTATGTCTTCTCCGACGCCTGCACGACGCCCGTCGTCCAGGCGGCCCATGGCGATTCCTCCGGCGTGCGCGGTGCCGCCTGGCTCTGGCCGCCCGGTAACCCTGCCGCCTGACGCCGACGCCCGCGCGTCAAAAAAACCGCTGGCGTTCTGGACAGGGCGCATCACGTCTGGTAGTCACCCGGCTCCCGCGCGGCCCATGGCCGTTCCGGGCGTGGGTGATTAGCTCAGTTGGTAGAGCAGCTGACTCTTAATCAGCGGGTCGAAGGTTCGAATCCTTCATCACCCACCATTTCTTCTCCTTTCCGAAAATCGACATCAGGTTTCGTCTCGAGCAGTTCGCTGCGGGTCCGGACGTGCGATCGCGCAGAGCGCAGCGAGCTCGATCGAACCCCTCAGACGGCGGGTGTCTTCTCTTGCACCCACACTCATTGACCCCCGTGGAAGGCCCTGTTATTTCAGAAAATTCTGAAAATCCAGACGGTCCGTCCATGAACCTGCCGCCGCTCATCCAGGCCTTCGTGCTGCATTTCGGCGAGATGGGCTCGCGCTGGGGCATCAACAGGACCGTGGGCCAGGTCTATGCCGTCATCTTCCTCGCCAACCGGCCGGTCTGTGCCGACGACCTCGTCGATGCTGTCGGCGTGGCGCGCTCCAACGTCGCCATGGCGTTGAAGGAGTTGCAAAGCTGGGAACTGATCCGCCTCAAGCATGTGGCGGGCGAGCGCCGCGACTTCTACGTCACGCTCGACGACATCTGGGCCATCGTCCGCAAGCTGGTCGAGCAGCGCAAGCGCCGCGAGATCGACCCGACGCTCACCGTGCTGCGCGAGTTGCTGATGCAGAGCCCGGCCTCGGAGGAGGAGCGCTTCGCCCAGGAGCGGATGCAAGAGATGCACGGCGTCATCGAACTCCTGACCGGATGGTATGACGATATCGAGCGGCTGGAGACGGAGAGGCTCGTGCAACTGCTCAGCCTCGGCGCGAAAATCGTCAAGGCACTCGACTGGAAGGACAAGCTGTTCGTCGCCAAGGGCGGACGCGGCAAGTCGAAGACGTCCGGCGAGGGCGATGCGGGACCCGAGCGCTCCTGACGGCTGCCGGCCGATCGCCTGCCTCGTGGCGGCTTCTGTCGCCTAGCCGCCGGCCGGCGATCACCATGGCAAGCCCGACGTTTGGGAAAGCATGACGTAACGGTTCCTATGCGCAACAAATTCGTGCAAGATCAGGCCTTCGCTGCACCTGCGAATCGTCCACGCGTTGATTGATTCTCAAGGAACGTATTGCCCATGCTTCTGAAGCCGTTGGACCCCGCCAGCGGCGGCAGGCTCGAACATTGCTTCGCTGCGTCCTGGTCCGGTCTTGTCGCGAAGACGAGCCGCCGGCTGACGGACTACAGCATCAGCTATGCGAGCCATCCGTCGGAAACCTATCTCGCCCTGCACCATTTTACGCGGCGCGACGGTGAAACGCGTATCGACGGCGTGCCCCGCTCGGCTCTCTGCGATCTCAGGGGCAAGCTCACGCAGATCCCCGCCGGCTGCGGCGCCGAGGCCTGGACGATCGGCCCTTCGAATGCGGGCCACGTGACCATGATGTTCTTCGATCCGGGCAAACTCGCTCCGGATCTCGGCCGGCTCCATGCGACGTCCCCGGTCAGGCCGCGGCTCTTTTTCGAGGACATCGATCTCATCGCCGCCATGACGCGGCTGGACAGGGTGCTGACGGATGGGGAGGGCCTGGACGACCTCCAGGCCGAGTCCATCGGGCTGTTCATCGCGGCGCGGGTCCTCGAACTGTCGCGCCTCGACGCGTCACCCGAGAAGAACGCCTTCGGCACCCGGTCGCGGATGGCCGTTCTTGACGACTATCTGCGCGCCAATATCGGCACTCCCGTCTCCATCGAGGATCTGGCGCAGCTCGTCGGACTGTCGCGCTTCCACCTCATCCGCTCGTTCCGCGACGCCTTCGGGGCGACGCCCTATCAGTATTTCCTGCGGCTGCGGATGAACGAGGCCAAGCGCCTGCTGACCTCCACAACCATGCCGGTGGCACAGGTCGCCAAGCAGGTGGGCTTTTCGAACAGCACGCAGTTCGTGAAGATGTTCCGCGCCATGGAGGGCGTCACGCCCGGCAGCGTCCGCCAGCGCTGACCGGGTCAGCCCGACTGCCGTCCGATGGTCACGTCGCCGGGCGGTGGTCCCGGGTGGCGGACCAGCTTGATGCGCTTGGCCAGGAGCAGAAGGGCGTGCCAGTGGATGGCCGCCGTGACCTTCAGGGTCAGCAGTGGATGGGTCACGAGCAACTGCATCAGGTTGCGGTCGGTCAGCGGCCGCCGGTCGCCGGCGAGCGAGGCGAAGAGCATCGGTCCCTCGCCGTCGCTGACGGCGATGTGCAGGGCGACCTTTTCGTCGGGCGGCACGAGGCGAAAGCGGTAGTCGAGGCCGAGCGTCAGGAAGGGCGAGACGTGGAAGGCCTTGTCGCTGTCCTGGACGATGGGCCGCGCCGCGCCTTCCGCCGCCGCCACGTAGGAATGAATTTCGCCGAACGTGTTGTGAACTTCATAGAGCGAGGCGGCGAGTGTGCCGTCGGGCCGGTAGCAGAAGAAGACGCTGATCGGGTTGAAGCCGTAGCCGAGGATCCGCGGCATGGTCAGAAGCCTGATCGGCCCGCCATCCGTCACGATCCCCGCCTCGGCCAGACGCGCCTCGACCTGCGGGCGCAGGGGGGCGCCCGAGCGGTCGCCATAGTCGGCGGTGCGGAAGGAGAAGATATTGGCGCGGTCGCAGGAGAAGACGCGCAGGGACTTGCCGAGGTCTTCGAGTTCGTCGAGGTCGAGGAGCATCCAGAAGACGCGGTAGGCCAGGGCATGGGCGCGCGGGCGGACGCGGTTATGGTCCACCCGCCCCACATAGAGCGCGGAGGCGGGCGCGTTCACGCCACCTCCGTCATGGGCCGGGCCGGGGCGTGGCGCACGATCCGTCCGGAATCGTCGGGCACCGTCCAGGGCCGGCGCACCCCGCCGGCCTCTTCCGCGACGGCGAGGCCCGCCTGCAGGCCGTCCTCGTGGAAGCCGGCGCCGAAATGGGCGCCGCAATACCAGGTGTGGCGCTGTCCCTGCAGCGACCAAAGGCGCGACTGCGCCGCGATGGCGGCATTGTCGAAGAGCGGATGCTCGTAGACGTCGGTGCGCAGCACGGTCTCCTCGCGCGGCGGGCGCGGCGGGTTGAGGGTGACGAAGAACTGCTTGTCCATCGGCAGGTGCTGCAGCCGGTTCATCCAGTAGGTCACCGCGCAGGGCTCGTCCGGCACGCGCCTGTCGCCGATGTGGTTCCAGCTCGACCAGGCGGCGCGGCGGCGGGGCATCAGCGCCTCGTCGGTGTGGAGCACGGCGAGGTTGCGGCTGTAGCGGAAGGCGCCGAGCAGCGCGCGCTCCTCTGCCGTCGGGTCCGCCAGCATGGCGAGCGCCTCTTTCGCATGGGTCGCCACCACCACCTGGTCGAAGGGGCGGGACCAGCCGGCCTCGCCGTCGAGGATGACGCCCTCGGCGGTGCGCCGGATGCGGCCGATCGGCTGGTTCTGGCAGATCTCCCCGGGGAAGTCGGCGAGCAGCTTGGCGACATAGGCGCGGCTGCCGCCCGTCACCGTGCGCCAGGCCGGTCGCCCGGAAAGCTTCAGCAGGCCGTGGTTGTCGTGGAAGCGGATGAAGGCGCTGGCGGGATAGGACAGGATCTCGGCGCAGGGGGCCGACCAGATGGCCCCCGCCATGGGGAGCAGATGGTCGTCGCGGAAGGCCTGGCCGTAGCGACCCGCCTTCAGGTAGTCGCCGAGCGAGATGGGATCGTTCTCCAGTTCGGCCGCGTCGCGCGTCGCGCTGCGATAGAACCGCAGCAGATCCTGCAGCATCGACCAGAAGCGAGGGCTGACGATGTTGCGGCGCTGGGCGAACAGGCCGGCGAGGCCCGTCCCGGCATATTCCAGGCGGCCGCCGTCGAGCGAGACGGCGAAGGACATCTCGGTCGCGAGCGAGGGCACGTCGAGATGCTCGAGCAGGGCGCAGAAATTGGGATAGGTCGCCTCGTTGAAGACGATGAACCCGGTATCGACCGCCACATCCTGGCCCCGGGCGCCAGGGACCGTGACGGTATGGGCGTGGCCGCCGAGCCTGTCGTCCTTCTCGTAAAGGGTGACATCATGTGCCTGCGCCAGGAGCCATGCCGCCGACAGACCGGAAACGCCACTCCCCACCACAGCGATCCGTTGCCGCCGTTGACCACCCTCTTGCATGCCGGTTCCTTGACTTCGTTTCTCGTATGGGTGCTTTACGCTGGCTCGGGCTCGACGGTTCAGCGCCATTCGAGCCTCCGCTTTTCCAGGTGCCGCTGCAACTGATCCAGTGCCGCAGGACCGGCGTAAAGGGCGACATGATGGTTGCTCTTGCGATACATTCTGAAATGTCGGCCCCGCCTCCCTGCGGGCCGCGCAGACGTGCCGGTGCCGCCCTGATGGATGCAAATGCCCTGATCCAGTCGATTGCCCAATCGTCCGACAGGCAAGCGTTCGTCAAACTTTTCGACCATTTCGCGCCGCGGGTGAAAGGCCTGCTGATGCGCCAAGGCACCCCGGCGGACCTCGCCGAGGAACTGGCGCAGGAAACGTTGCTGATGGTCTGGCGCAAGGCGTCGCTGTTCGATCCCGCACGTGCGGGGGCCTCGACCTGGATCGCGGCGATCGCCCGCAATCTCAGGATCGACGCGGCCCGCCGTGAAAAGCGGTCCCGTCTGCCGGATGTGTTCGACATTCTTCAGGGCGAAGAGCCGGAGCAGCCAGACCAGGTCCTCGACGGGAGCGAACGCGACTCCCGTGTGAGAGCCGCTCTCACCTCCCTGTCCCCTGATCAATTGCGAGTCGTCCATTTGGCTTTCATGGAAGGTCTCAGTCACCAGGACGTGGCCAAACGCCTGTCCATCCCACTTGGCACCGTCAAGTCGCGCCTGCGCCTCGCCATGGCGCGCATGCGCGGCTCCCTGGAGGATCTTCGATGAGCGCGTCCCATCGTCCGTCCCAAGAAACGCTGGCAGCCTTTGCCGCCGGTCGCCTCGACGAGGGTCTCGCCCTCGTCGTCGCCGCCCATGTCGAGGTCAATCTCGAGTCCCGCCGCGACCTCGCCGAGATCGAGGCGCTCAGCGGCGCCCTTCTCGACACGATCGAGCCGGAGCCGATGGCAGCCGATGCGCGGACGCTGTCGGTGGCGCTGCCGCACCGGAACATCGAGCTGCCGCCGCGGCCCGTCGCGCCGCCGGATGCTGCCGGGCTCCATGTGATCGCGCCCTACACGCTCGGTCGCTGGAAGAGCGTCGGCCGCGGCGTCGCGCTGCGGCGCGTCGACGTGCCGGGCTCCGACGCTCGGGTGTTCATGCTGCGCGCCCAGCCTGGTACACGGCTTCCGGCGCACCGTCATACGGGCGCCGAATGGACGACCATCGTCGCCGGTGCCTACCAGCATGAGTACGGTCGCTATGCCGCGGGCGATTTCGACGAGGCCGACGATCGCCACGCCCATACGCCGATGGTGGACCCGATCGAGGGTTGCACCTGCATCGTGGCGCTGACCGGCAATGTCCGCTTCGAAGGCATTGTCGGCCGTCTGCTGCAACCTTTCGTCCGCCTGTGACAGTCCTGAGCTTCCTCGCGGCCCTGGTCTTCATCGTCGCCGCCATGAGCATCATCATGGCGGTGGCCTGGCTCATCGAGAAGCGGACGGGCAATTCCGGCTGGATCGACGTCACCTGGACCTTCGGCGTCGGCGCCACCGCCGTCGCCGCCGCTCTCCTGCCGTTCGGCCAGGGGCCGCTTGAGCGGCGCCTCGTCGTCGCCGCCATGGCGCTCGCCTGGGCGCTGCGGCTCGGGCTGCATATCGCTGGCCGTACCCGTGGCATCACCGACGACGCGCGCTATGCCAAGCTGCGGCAGGACTGGGGCGCGGATGCGTCCTGGCAGATGTTCCGCTTCCTGCAGATCCAGGCGGCGGCCAGCGTGCCGCTCGCCCTCGGCATCGTGCTCGCCGCCCATCGGCCCGAGCCGCTCGGCTGGCAGGACATGCTCGGCTTTCTCGTCTTCATCGCGGGCTGGGCCGGCGGTGCCATCGCTGACCGCCAGCTCGCCGCCTTCGTCGCCGACAAGGCCAAGCGTGGCCCCATCTGCGACGTCGGTCTGTGGCGCTATTCCCGCCATCCCAACTATTTCTTCGAATGCGTGCTCTGGGCCTCCTTTGCGGTCATGGCCCTCGCCTGGAGCGGCTATCCCTTCGGCTGGTTCGCCCTGCTTGCGCCGGCCTTCATGACGCTGCTGCTGACCCGCATCTCCGGCATCCCGCCCCTCGAGGACCACATGTTGCGCAAGCACGGGGCAGTCTTCGCCGCCTATCAGGCGCGGACCAGCGCCTTCATTCCCTGGCCGCCCGGCCGGACCGGAGCCTGACACCGTGATCGCTGCCCTGATTGCCTGGGGGGAACGGACCCCCGTTCCCGATGCCCTCACCCGCGCCGCCATCGCCTGGCTCGTCGGCCGGACGGATAACCGGCTTGCCGGCCACAGCGCGTCCGACGAGGCGGCCTTCGCCGCGGCGATGGCCGATTTCCCCGTGGCGATGCATACGGATGCCGCCAACGAGCAGCATTACGAGCTGCCGGCCGACTTTTTCGTCAGGGTGCTCGGCCCGCAGCGAAAGTATTCGTCCTGCTTCTATGACGGGCCGCAGACGACCCTGGCCGAGGCGGAGACGCGGGCGCTCGACCTGACCATCGACCATGCCGGCCTCGCCGACGGCCAGCGCATCCTCGAGCTGGGCTGCGGCTGGGGATCCCTGTCGCTCGCCATGGCTCGCCGCTTTCCCGGTGCGACGATCACCGCGGTGTCGAATTCCAACGGCCAGCGCCAGTTCATCGAGGCCGAGGCCGCCCGGCAGGGGATCGCCAATCTCACCGTCGTGACCGCCGACATGAACGTCTTCTCAGCCGAGGGGCGCTTCGACCGCATCGTCTCGGTGGAGATGTTCGAGCACATGGCCAATTGGCGCGAACTCCTGACGCGCGCAGCCTCCTGGCTGGAGCCGGACGGGCGCCTCTTCATCCACGTCTTCACCCACCGGACGGGATCCTACCGCTTCGACGCGGCGGACAAGACCGACTGGATCGCCCAACATTTCTTCACCGGCGGGCTGATGCCGGGCCACGGTCTGATCCGCCAGTTCGGCGATCTCTTCACCGTCGAGGAGGAATGGCGCTGGAGCGGCGAGCACTACCGCCGCACGGCCGATGACTGGCTCGCCCTGTTCGACGCGCGGATCGACGAGGTCGACCCCGTCCTCAGCTCCGTCTACGGGCCGGCGCAGCTGGCGTTGTGGCGCCGGCGCTGGCGGCTGTTCTTCCTCGCCACCAGCGGACTGTTCGGCCATGCCGGCGGCGCCAGCTGGGGCGTCAGCCACTACCGTCTGAAGCCGGTTCGCTAGTCGGTTCGCTGAAGCTGGCGTCTACAGCCAGCCGGCCGAGGCCAGCATCCGCAGCGCTCCGTAGGCTCCACCCGACACGAGGGCGATGGCGACCGTCCCGTAGGCGATGTCCACCACGGTCATGGTCAGGGTCCAGACGCGCAGCGTGGCATAGTTCGTCAGGTCATAGGTCGCGTAGGCCAGGAGCCCGATGAAGGCGCCGTTGACGAGCGCCATGGTCAGCGACCCCGCGGCATAGGCCGGCATGACGGCGAAATGCACCACGCCGAGGGGAAAGAGGAAATAGAAGATGACGGCCGGCGCCCAGCGCATGTTGTCGAGGAGCAGGCTGCCGAGCGTCGGGCGGTAGAGCACCCGCGCCATGATCGACAGCCAGATGGCGTCGAGGATGCCGAAGACGATCAGCGCGGCGACATAGCCCGAAAGGAACGTCATGGTTCAAATCCCCGATGAATATGAAGGGATACGAACGGCAGGCGCCTTCCGGTTCATGCTGCGGCGCGGCGGGAGGTGCGATGGTCGCCGGAACGCGGCCCGGTGGGCTCGGGAAGGGCGTCAAGGACGTTCACAAAGCGGGCTGGTGGAGCTAGGGGGATTCGAACCCCCGACCTCTGCAGTGCGATTGCAGCGCTCTCCCATCTGAGCTACAGCCCCGCCCGCGAGCGCGCTTTTAGGGCGTGCCGCCATTTCGGTCAAGGCGTCCGTCGTGCCGCAAGGCGGCTTTCAGGCCGGTCGCCCCGGGAGAAGAGCGCCGCGGACGGCGCCCTCCCGTCTCACACATATTGCCCGTGGCAATGCTTGAACTTCTTGCCCGAACCGCAGGGGCAGGGGTCGTTGCGGCCGACCTTGCCCCAGGTGGTGGGATCGTTCGGGTTGCGCTCGGCGACCTGCGCGCCGCCGCCGGCCGACGCCTGGAACGAGCCGCCGGAGGCCGCCCCCATCTGCGCGAACTCGTCCATGCCCGTCATCGGGTCGATATGGTGCGCCGTCATCGGCGGCAGTTCCGGCATCGGCGGCGGCTCCTGCAGTTCGACGAGCGCCAATTGCTGCGTCGTCATCTCGCGCAGCTTGGCCATCAGGCCCTCGAAGAGCTGGAAGGCCTCCGACTTGAACTCGTTCAGCGGATCGCGCTGGGCATAGCCGCGCAGGCCGACGACCTGGCGCAGGTGGTCGAGCTGCACGATGTGCTCGCGCCACAGATGGTCGAGCACCTGCATCACCACCGCCTTCTCGATCTGGCGCATGACGTCGGGGCCGAAGCGGGCGGCCTTGGAGGCCATCATCTCGTCGGCCGCCTTGGTGATGCGCTCGATCACCTCCTCGTCGGCGATGCCCTCTTCCTTCGCCCAGTCCGGGATCGGCAGGTCGAGGTTGAGGACGCGGTAGATCTCCTCCTTGAGCGTGGCGGTGTTCCACTGCTCGGCATAGGCGTCCGGCGGGATATAGGTGTGGACGAGGGTCTCGATCACGCCATGGCGCATGTCGCGCGTCATGTCGGAGAGATCCTCCTGGCTCATCAGTTCGATACGCTGCTCGAAGATGACCTTGCGCTGGTCGTTGGCGACGTCGTCATACTTGAGGACGTTCTTGCGCAGGTCGAAGTTGCGGGCCTCGACCTTCTGCTGCGCCTTTTCCAGTGCCCGGTTGATCCAGGGATGGACGATGGCCTCGCCCTCCTTGAGGCCGAGCTTGGTCAGCATGCCCTCCATGCGGTCCGACCCGAAGATGCGCATCAGGTCGTCCTGCAGGGACAGGTAGAATTTCGAGCGGCCGGGATCGCCCTGGCGGCCGGAGCGGCCGCGCAGCTGGTTGTCGATGCGCCGGCTCTCGTGGCGTTCGGTACCCATGATGTAGAGGCCGCCGGCCTTCAGGGCGCGCTGCTTGAGATCGCCGACCTGGCGGCGGATGGCCTCGGCCTTCTCCTGCCTGTCCGGCCCGTCCTCGAGGTCGGCGAGCTCGACCGAGATGCGCATGTCGGCATTGCCGCCGAGCTGGATGTCGGTGCCGCGGCCGGCCATGTTGGTGGCGATGGTGATGGCGCCGGGAACGCCCGCCTGGGAGACGATGAAGGCTTCCTGCTCGTGGTAGCGGGCGTTGAGCACGGCGAAGACGCGCTCGACCGCCGTGCCCTGGTCGCCGTCATAGAGGGGGGCGAAGGCTGCGGGATCCTCGAGGTCGACCTGCTTGAAACCGGCCTGCTTCAGCATCTCCGCCAGGGTCTCGGACTTTTCGATGGAGGTGGTGCCGACCAGCACCGGCTGGCCCTTGGTGCGTGCGGCCTCCACCTCGGCGATGATCGCCTGATACTTGTCCTGGACGGTCTTGTAGACCTCGTCGTCCTCGTCGAGGCGGGCGATGCCGCGGTTGGTCGGGATCTCGACCACCTTCAGCCGGTAGATGTCCATGAATTCGTCGGCTTCGGTGAGCGCCGTGCCGGTCATGCCGGCGAGCTTGCCGTACATGCGGAAATAGTTCTGGAAGGTGATGGAGGCCAGCGTCTGGTTCTCCGGCTGGACCTGGACCCGCTCCTTGGCCTCGAGCGCCTGGTGCAGGCCCTCGGAATAGCGGCGGCCCGGCATCATGCGGCCGGTGAACTCGTCGATGATGACCACCTCGCCGTTGCGGACGATGTAGTCCTTGTCGCGCTGGAACAGCTTGTGCGCCTTCAGCGCCTGGCTGACATGGTGGACGGTCGAGACGTTCTCGACGTCGTAGAGGTCGCCCTTGACGTAGCCGGCCTCGACGAGGGCCTTCTCCATCTTCTCGTTGCCGCTCTCGGTGAGGGAGGCGGTGCGCTGCTTCTCGTCGACCTCGTAGTCCTCCTTGGCGAGGACCGGGATGAAGCGGTCGATGGTGGCGTAGAAATCCGAGCGGTCGTCCAGCGGGCCGGAAATGATCAGCGGCGTCCGCGCCTCGTCGACCAGGATGGAATCGACCTCGTCGACGATGGCGTAGAAATGGCCGCGCTGGACCATCTCCTCGACCGAGTACTTCATGTTGTCGCGCAGATAGTCGAAGCCGTACTCGTTGTTGGTGCCATAGGTGATGTCGCAGGCATAGGCGTCGTGCCGCTGCCGGTCGTCCATGCCGTGGACGATGGTGCCGGTGGTCATGCCGAGGAAGCCGTAGACCTTGCCCATCCACTCGGCGTCGCGCTTGGCGAGATAGTCGTTGACGGTGACGACATGCACGCCCTTGCCGGCGAGCGCATTGAGATAGACGGCGAGGGTGGCGACGAGGGTCTTGCCCTCGCCGGTCTTCATCTCGGCGATCGCGCCTTCGTGAAGCACGATGCCGCCGATCATCTGGACGTCGTAATGACGCTGGCCGAGCACGCGCTTGGCCGCCTCCCGCACGGTGGCGAAGGCGGGGACGAGGAGGTCGTCGAGGGACTTGCCGGCGGCCAGCTGGGCCTTGAGCATGTCGGTGCGGGCGCGCAGCGCCTCGTCCGACAGCGCGGCCAACTCGGGTTCGAGCGCGTTGATGGCATCGATCCGCGGTCGGTATCCCTTGATGCGGCGATCGTTGCCGTTTCCGAAGATCCTGCGGGCGAGCGCGCCGAGCATGTGCGTTCCTTCACTTGGGGCGGGGGAGGAGAGAGACATCGAAACCGTTGGTCGCACCAACCGTTCCGATGGTTCACGCCAGTCCTTCAGCCCCACTAGGCGGGGGGGCGGAGCGCCCCGTGCGCCCCATCCTCTGATCCCGGTGGGATATGGTCGACGGACGCGCGGAATTCCGCAGCGGGCCGGCAACTGGCGACAGATATGGACGGTACCAAGGGTTGTCAATTCAAGCCGAAACGGGCATTGCTGCGACAACAGGCGGGACCCGTCAGGAGTTGTGCACGCGTCTACCGCCCGGTGCCGTCGCACCGCCGTCCTGCAAAGCGCCACACGTGCCCGTCAAGCACGCATTCCCGTGACAAAAGGCTCGATCCTGCCATGACCGTCCGCATGCTCCTGTCCATCGCCGCCATGACCGCGGCGCTCGCCGGACCGCTGGCCGCCCAGACGCCGCCGGCCACCACGCCCGCTCCGGCCCAGCCGGCGACACCGCCGGCGCTGCAGACGCCCGCCGACGGCGTTCTCGCCCGCGTCCAGGGCGTCGAGATCCGCCAGGCCGATCTCGATGCGGCCGAGGAGGATATCGGCGGGCAGACGACCGCCCAGATGAATCCCGAGCAGAAGCGCGATTATCTTCTCAGCTTCGTGATCGATTTGACCCTCGCCGCCAAGGCGGCCGAGCAGCGCAACGTCCAGGATAGCCAGGATTTTGCGCGGAAGATGACCTATTACCGCAACAAGCTGCTGGTCGAGAGCCTGCTCAACACCGAGACGCGCGCCCGCGTCACGGAAGAGGAGATGCGCAAGATCTATGACGAGCAGCGCGCCCGCATCACGCCCGAGGAAGAGGTCCGCGCCCGCCATATCCTGGTGGAGACCGAGGAGGAGGCCAAGGCGCTGATCGCCCAGATTCGCGGCGGCGGCGATTTCGAGGCGATCGCCAAGGAAAAGTCGAAGGACCCGGGCGGCGCGCGCAACGGCGGTGACCTCGGCTTCTTCACCAAAGGCCAGATGGTGCCGGAATTCGCCGACGCCGCCTTCGCCATGCAGGCCGGCCAGCTGTCCGCGGCGCCGGTCAAGTCGCAGTTCGGCTGGCACATCATCAAGGTCGAGGAGCGCCGCCAGCGGCCGATCCCGAATTTCGAGCAGGTGCGCGGCCAGATCGAGGACTTCCTGACCCGCCGCGTGCAGGCTGATCTCGTCCAGCGCCTGAGGTCGGAAGCGCAGGTCGAGCGTTTCGTCCCCGCGCCGACGCGGCCCGCGGTCCCCGGCGTGCCGGCGACGCCGCGTCCCTGATCGTCCTCCGCGCATGATGCGAACAGGCCGGCCGCACCGTGGCCGGCCTTTTTCGTCCGCCATTGCTAGCGGTGGCGCCGGTCGAACCGTTTCTTAAGCGCCGATCCCTTATGCCTCGAAGACCGTGATCGGATCATCGTGCCGACACGTCATCAGGGACATCCGCCTTGTCGGTGATGGGTTCGGAAGAAGCGCAGATGGGGCGCGGCGCCAAGACGCTGCTGTCGCCCGCCGGGATCACCGCGCGCGTCCGCTCGTTCCTCGTCGACCGCTCCGACGAATCCATCGCCCAGCGCATGGCCGGCGCCGCCTTCCTGATCCGCGTCTTCAGCGCCGGCATCGCCTATGTCAGCCAGGTGCTGATGGCGCGCTGGATGGGCGGATCGGAGTTCGGCACCTATGTCTCGGTCTGGGTCTGGGTGCTGCTCATCGGCCATCTGGCCAATGCCGGCTTCGCCTCCGCCGCCCAGCGCTTCGTGCCCGAATATGTCGAACGCGGCGACCAGGACGGCCTCCGGGGCTTCCTCGGTGGCGGTCGCCGCCTCGGTGTGGTCATCGCGACCGCGGTGGCCGTCATCGGCCTCGCCATCCTCTGGCAGTTCGGGCATCTCCTCACCGGTGCGATGGTCATGCCGCTGGCGCTGGCGGCGCTCTGCCTGCCCATGTTCGTCCTCACCGACATCCAGGACGGCATCGCCCGGTCCTGGAACTGGACCGACCTCGCCCTCGGGCCGCCCTATCTCATCCGCCCCGTCATCCTGCTCGGCTGCATGGCCGGCGGCCATTTCGCCGGCTTCGCCAGCACCGCGGTCACGGCCATGGCCTGCGCGGTGATTGCGACCTGGATCGCCGCGATGATTCAGTTCGTCCTGCTCAACCGGCGCCTCGCCGTGAAAGTCGCGGCCGGACCGGGCCGGACCGAGCCGATGTTCTGGCTGAAGACCAGCCTGCCGATCTTCCTGGTCGAGACCTTTTATCTCGCCCTGACCTATACCGACGTCATTCTGCTGAAGTACCTGCGCGGCCCCGAGGAGGTCGCCGTCTACTGGGCAGCGGTGAAGACCCTGGCGCTGGTCGCCTTCGTCTATTTCGCCGTTGCCGCCGCGGCGGCGCACCGGTTCAGCGAATATCACGTCGCCGGCGACCGGCAGAAGCTCGCCGATTTCCTGCGTGCCTCCATCCGCTGGACCTTCTTCCCCTCGCTCGCGGCGACGATCCTGATCCTGGCGCTGGGCAAGCCGTTCCTGATGATGTTCGGTCCGGACTATGTGCAGGGCTATCCGGCGATGTTCGTGGTCTCCATCGGCCTGCTCGCGCGCGCGGCGGTCGGCCCGGTGGAACGCCTCCTCACCATGTCCGGCCACCAGACGGCCTGCGCCCTCATCTATGGCATCGCCTTCGCCGTGGCCGTGATCCTGTGCCTCCTGCTGATCCCGCCCCTCGGCATGATGGGCGCTGCCATCGCCACCGCCGTGGCGCTGACGCTCGAATCGGTGCTGCTGATCTGGGTTACCACCGCGCGCCTGGGTCTCTCCGCCCGGTTCTGGTCCAAGCCGGCTGTCGCATGACGGCGTCGTCCGACACCCTCACGGTTCCCGCCGTCGCGTCCGTCGAGGCGCCGCTGCAGCCGGAACTCGGCTCCGCCGGCATGGGCGCCGTCAGCACCTCCTGGGTGCCCGCCATGGACTGGGCGTCCATCCGGCCGGAATGGGAAGATCTCGCTGCCGCCGCCGGGCCCAACGTGTTCCTCGCCCCGGCTTTCGCCCTGGCGGCCCGTGGCATCTCATCGCCGCGCGGGCTCGGGGCCCTGCTGATATCGCGTGACGGCGAGCCCATCGGCCTGGTCGCCGGTCGGCTCGGGTTCGCCCGCACGGTCTTTACGCTCTGGACCCACGATTATGCGCCCTATGGCGTGCCGCTGGTGCGGCCGGGCGAAGCCGCGGTGGTCGCCGAGGCACTGTTCGCCTTTCTGGCGCAAGAGGGCATCGCTGCCCTCGACGCGCCGCTGCTCGATGCCGGGCCTTTCGCGGCGGCGCTCGATGCGCGGGCCACCGCGCACAGGATGCAGGTCGTCGATGCGCATCGCCGCGCGGTACTGACGGAGGCTCCGCCGCCGCTGTCCAAGGAGCATCGCCGCCTGTCGCGTCGCCTCGGCGAACGCGGCTGCCTGGCGGCCGTCTCGACGGCGACGGGGCATGATCCGGGCGCAGCCATCGCCGCCTTCCTCGCCCTCGAGGCAGAGGGCTGGAAGGGCCGCCGCGGCACGGCGCTGGCGACCGATCCGGCGACGCAGGTGTTCTTCGAGGATGCGGTCGGCGGCCTTGCGGAGAAGGGCCGCGTGCGCATCGACATGCTGTTGCTCGACGGCAGGCCGATCGCAGCCGGGCTGGTCCTGTCCGCCGGCGATCGGGCCTGGTACCTGAAGACCACTTATGACGAGGCCTTCGCGCGATATTCCCCCGGCGTTCTCCTGTCCCATGCGATCGGCAAGGCCGCAATCTCCATTCCCGGCGTGGAACTGGTCGATTCCTGTGCGATCCCCGGCCATTCGATGATCGAGCGCATCTGGCCGGGGCGCATGGCGCTTTCGACGCGATTCGTCGCCATCCGGGCCGGCCGCCCCGGCTGGCGCTACCATGCGGCGCTCGCCTGCCGCCGCGCCTTTTCCGGGGGCAAGGCGATGGCGAAGCGCCTGCTCAGGGGCTGAGGCTCAGGGGCGGTCGCGCAGCAGGCGCCGGATGATCTTGCCCGTCGTCGTCATCGGCAGTTCGTCGATGAACTCGACCTCGCGCGGATAGGAATGCGCCGACATCCGCGTCTTCACGAAGTCGCGGATGTGGTCGGCGAGCTCCGGCGAGGGCTCGACACCGCTCTTCAGCACGATGAAGGCCTTGACGATCTCGGTGCGCAACGCGTCGGGCTTGCCGACGGCAGCCGCCAGCGAGACGGCGGGATGTTTCAGCAGCGTGTCCTCGATCTCGCCCGGACCGATGCGGTAGCCGGCCGAGGTGATGACGTCGTCGTCGCGGCCGAAGAAGTGGACATAGCCCTCCTCGTCACGGAGGCCCTGGTCGCCGGTGGTCATCCAGTCGCCGATGAACTTGTCGCGCGTCGCCGCCGGTCGCCCCCAATATTCGAGGAACATGACCGGGTCCGGCCTCTGTACGGCGATCTGGCCGCGCTCCCCGACCGCGCAGATCGTGCCGTCGTCGCGGATGATCCCGACCGTATGGCCGGGCACGGGCTTGCCGATGGCGCCGGACTTGGACACGCCGATGGCAGCGCAGGAGGACAGGACCAGGTTGCACTCGGTCTGGCCGTAGAACTCGTTGATGGTCAGGCCGAGGGCGGCTCTGCCCCAGTCGTAGGTCGGCGTGCCCAGCGCCTCGCCCCCCGAGGCGAGGGTGCGCAGCACAAGCTTGTGCCGGGAGCGGGGATCGTCGATCGAGCGCAGCATGCGCAGGGCGGTGGGCGGCACGAAGGAATTGCGGACCTCGAGCTCGGCCATCAGCGCGAAGGCCTCGTCCGCGTCGAACTTCTCGAACTTGTGGGCGATCACCGGCACGCCGAAATGCAGCGAGGGCAGTAGCACATTGAGGAGCCCGCCGGCCCAGGCCCAGTCGGCCGGCGTCCACATGCGATCGCCGGCTTGCGGGAAGAACTCGTGCGGCATCTCGACGCCCGGGAGGTGGCCGAGCAGGACGCGGTGACCATGCAGCGCACCCTTGGGCTGGCCGGTGGTGCCCGAGGTGTAGATCATCATGGCGGGGTCGTCGGCGGCGGTGTCCACCGCGGTGAAGGCACCCGAGGCCTTCTCCAGCGACCCATAGAAACTGTCGACGCCGTCGCTGGCGCCATCGACCGACAGGACGACGGAGAGGTCGCCGAGCCCGTCGCGGATCTGGGCGAGCTTGCCGACGCCTTCGGCATTCGTGATAAGGGCGCGCGCACCGGAATTGCCGATGCGGAAGGCGAGGGCATCGATGCCGAAGAGCGCCGCCAGCGGCACGGCGATGGCGCCCATCTTGTAGATGGCGATATGGGCGATGGCGGCCGCCGCGCCCTGGGCCAGCACGAGCGCGACGCGGTCGCCGCGCCTGACGCCCTTGGCCAGCAGCACGTTGGCGAGGCGGTTGGAGGCCTCTTCGAGTCGGCCATAGGTGACGGGCTCGACCCGGCCGTCCGGTTTCTTCCAGAGAATGGCGACACGGTCGGGCTCGGCGAGCGCCCAGCGGGTGCAGACATCGGTGCCGATATTGTAGCGGGCGGGGACCCGCCAGCGGAAGTCGCGGGTGAGGGCGGCGTAGTCGCTGTTGGGAGAGAGCATGGCAGGCGGTCTCACAGGGGGCGGCGAAGCTGGCACAGATCGCCGCCGAGGTCATCAGGGACGGGGGAAGACACACCCGGGGTGGCCGTCAGCCGTCGTGTCCCACGGAAGAAGAGTGAAGGGCGGCATGTTCTTTTCCGCCTTCGTGAACAGGGTCGCGTGAAGGGCAGAACGAGGCTGGCTCAAGCCGCCTGTTTCGCACCTTCGCCGACGATGCGGACGATGTCGGCCATGATCGTGTTGAGCTGGAAATCCTTCGGCGTATAGACCGCCGCGACGCCGGCCTGCCGCAAAACCGCTTCGTCCTCGGGAGGAATGATCCCGCCGACGATCACGGGAATGTCGTCGAGCCCCTCGGCGCGCATCCGCTCCATCACCTCGGTGACGAGGGGAATGTGGCTGCCGGAGAGAATTGACAGGCCGACGACGTGGACGCCCTCTTCCAGCGCCGCATTGACGATCTCGGCGGGGGTCAGGCGGATGCCCTCATAGACGACCTCCATGCCGCAATCGCGGGCGCGGACGGCGATCTGCTCGGCGCCGTTGGAATGGCCGTCGAGGCCGGGCTTGCCGACGAGGAACTTGATGCGGCGGCCGAGCCGGCGCGAGACCTTCTCCACCTCCTCGCGGATGGGGGCGAGTTCGCCGGTCTCGGCCCGGGCGGTCCGGCCGACGCCGGTCGGCGCGCGATATTCGCCGAAGACCTCGCGCAGCACCTGGCCCCATTCGCCGGTGGTGACGCCAGCCTTGGCGGCGGCGATGGAGGATTCCATGATGTTGCGGCCTTCTTTGGCGGCGGCGCGCAGCTCCGCCAGCGCCTTGTCGGCGGCCTTCGCATCGCGGGTCTGGCGCCAGGCCTTGAGGCTCGCGACCTGCTGGGCCTCCACGGCGGGATCGACCACCATGATCGAACCCTCGCCGGTGGTGAGCGGCGACATTTCGGTCTCGGTGAAGCGGTTGACGCCGATGACCACCTGCTCGCCGCTTTCGATGGCCTCGAGGCGGCGCGTGTTGCTCTCGACGAGCTTGGATTTCATGTAGGGGACCGCGGCGATGGCCCCGCCCATCTCTTCGATCAGCCTCATCTCGGCGGTAGCCTCGGCCTTCAGCGCCTCGACCTTGGCGGCCACCACGGGATTGCCGTCGAAGAGGTCGCCGAATTCAAGAAGGTCGGTCTCGTAGGCGAGGATTTGCTGGAGGCGCAGCGACCATTGCTGGTCCCAGGCGCGCGGCAGGCCGAGCGCCTCGTTCCAGGCGGGAAGCTGGAGGGCGCGGCAGCGCGCCTTCTTGGAGATGGTCACCGCCAGCGCCTCGATGAGGATGCGGTAGACGTTGTTCTCAGGCTGCTGCTCGGTGAGGCCGAGCGAGTTCACCTGCACGCCGTAGCGGAACAGCTTGTGCTTGGGGTCGGTGACGCCGTAGCGCGTCTCGACGATCTCCTCCCAGAGGTCGACGAAGGCGCGCATCTTGCACATCTCGGTGACGAACCGCATGCCGGCATTGACGAAGAAGGAGATGTGGCCGACCACCTCGCCGAACTCGCTGTCGGGCACTTCGCCCGAGGCCTTGACCGTGTCGAGGATGGCGATGGCGTTGGCGAGCGCGAAGGCGAGTTCCTGCACCGGCGTCGCGCCGGCCTCCTGCAGGTGGTAGGAGCAGACATTCATCGGGTTCCACTTCGGCATCTCGGCCGTCGTGAACAGGATCGTGTCCTTGGTCAGCCTGAGCGAGGGCTCGGGCGGGAACACATAGGTTCCGCGCGACAGATATTCCTTGAGGATGTCGTTCTGCGTCGTGCCGGACAGCCGCGCACGCGGCACACCGGTCTCGTCGGCCACCGCCACATAGAGCGCCAGCAGCCATGCGGCACAGGCGTTGATCGTCATCGACGTGTTCATCTCGTCGAGCGGGATGCCGTCGAAGAGAGTCCGCATGTCGCCGAGATGGGACACGGGAACGCCGACCTTGCCGACCTCGCCGCGGGCGAGGACGTGATCGGCGTCGTAACCGGTCTGGGTGGGGAGGTCGAAGGCGACCGAGAGGCCCGTCTGGCCCTTGGCGAGATTGGCGCGATAGAGCGCGTTGGATTTCGCAGCCGTGGAATGACCCGCATAGGTGCGGATCAGCCAGGGCTTGTCGCGCGTCTCTTTGCTGCGCAATGTCGCCTCCCGAGCGGGTTATTGGCGAACATTCTGGGACGGCATGCGACTTATTGCAATGCAGCGAAAGGGGAATGCGCCCGGCAGCCCCCGGGGGCGCCGGGCCGCGGCCTCAGACCCTTCGGATCAACCCGACGATCACGAGCAGGATGACGGCACCGAGCGTGGCACTGACGATGGACGAGATGATTCCGGCCCCCAGCGAGACGCCGAGGCGGGGAAACAGCCAGGTGGCGATCAGCGCGCCGAGAATGCCGATGACGATGTTGCCGATGAGCCCGAAACCGAACCCCTTGACGATGAGGCCGGCGAGCCAACCGGCGATGGCGCCGATAAGGACGAGAACCAACAGGCTTTCGACGGACATGACGTAGTTCTCCTCAGGACGCGCATCGCCGGATGAGCCGGCTCCGGGCGCAAGACATCACACGGATGGCGACAGGCGCCGCAACCTCCAAGCCATAACGCGTCGAATGTCGCGTGGGTCCCTGCTTCAGAAAAAATACCGCTGGGAGGAAACGGCAACGAGGCCTTTTTGTTGCGTCCAGGCGGCTCCGGATCAGCCAAAGGGCTTAGAATGTCGCATTCGCGCGAGCCAATTCGCGCTTGCACATCCATGTTGCACTGCACATACTCGACGCCGAAGCGCCCCGTTGAGAAGGCGCCTGACACCCGAGGTAACCCAATGGCAGCCGTTGCTCCCACCCCTCAGTCGCGCCCCCTCAAGGATCTCTACGAGTTCGGCGAGGTCCCCCCGCTCGGGCACGTTCCGGCGAACATGTATGCCTGGGCCATCCGCCGGGATCGCCACGGTCCGCCGGAGCAGTCGTTCAAGGTCGAGGTCGTGCCGACCTGGACGCTGGGCGAGGACGAGGTGCTGATCTACGTGATGGCCGGCGGCGTCAATTACAACGGCGTCTGGGCTGGCCTTGGCCAGCCAATCTCACCCTTCGATGGGCACAAGCATCCCTTCCACATCGCCGGCTCCGATGCCTCGGGCATCGTCTGGGCGGTGGGTTCGAAGGTGAAGCGGTGGAAGGTCGGCGACGAGGTCATCGTCCATTGCAACCAGGACGACGGCGACGACGAGGAATGCAATGGCGGCGACCCGATGTTCTCGACCTCCCAGCGCATCTGGGGCTACGAGACCCCGGACGGGGCCTTCGCGCAGTTCTGCCGGGTCCAGTCGCGCCAGCTGATGGAGAAGCCGAAGCACCTGCCCTGGGAGGAGGCCGCCTGCTACACGCTGACGCTGGCCACCGCCTACCGCATGCTGTTCGGTCACCCGCCGCACACGCTGAAGCCCGGCGACAACGTGCTCGTCTGGGGAGCCTCGGGCGGTCTCGGGGTCTTCGCGGTGCAACTCGTCGCTGCCGCCGGCGCCAATGCCATCGGCATCATCTCCGACGAGACCAAGCGCGACTATGTCATGCAGCTCGGCGCGAAGGGCGTCATCAACCGCAAGGATTTCAACTGCTGGGGCCAGATGCCCACGGTGAATTCCGAGGAATATGCCGCCTGGAACAAGGAGGCGCGCAAGTTCGGCAAGGCGATCTGGGACATCACCGGCAAGAAGGACGTCGACATCGTCTTCGAGCATCCGGGCGAGGCGACCTTCCCCGTCTCCTGCCTCGTCGCCAAGCGCGGCGGCATGGTGGTGTTCTGCGCCGGCACCTCCGGCTTCAACATCACCTTCGACGCCCGCTATGTCTGGATGCGGCAGAAGCGCATCCAGGGCTCGCATTTCGCCCATCTGAAACAGGCCGCCGCAGCCAACCAGTTCGTGCTCGACCGGCGGGTCGACCCCTGCATGAGCGAGCTCTTCCCCTGGGACAAGATCCCGGCGGCGCATGCGCTGATGCAGGCCAACAAGCATGCTCCGGGCAACATGGCGGTGCTGGTGAATTCGCCCCGCCCCGGCCTGCGCACGTTGGACGACGTCATCGAGGCGACGGGCGGCTGAGGCCTGCCGAGTCGGACTTCGTCGTCATGCCCGGCCTAGTGCCGGGCATCCACGACTTCCTTCAGACGGCGGTGTTCAAGTCATGGATGGCCGGCGGTCACAAGCCACGACCGGCGGCCCCTGGGCCGCCGATGCCCGGCCATGACGGACAAGGGATGCGAACCGACGCTCAGCCCGGCTGAGGGCCGTCGTAGCCCTCGATGACGATGGCATCCATCTCGGCGCCGCCCTTCTGCTCGGCGCGGGCGGCCTGGTATTCGGGCGAATGCCAGCAGGCGAGGGCCTGATCGTAGCTCGGAAACTCGATGACGACGTTGCGCGAGCGGCTGCTGCCGACCAGCGTCTCGAACCTGCCGCCGCGGATGACAAAGCGCCCGCCGAACTTGGCGAAGGCGATGCCGTTCTTGGCGACGTAATTCTTGTAGGCCTCGGTGTCGTGAACATCGACGCGGGCGATCCAGTATCCCTTGGGCATGGCCGTCTCTTCTGTTGCTGGGAGCGGGACCATCGGGCCGGGGGCGCCTTGATGCAAGAGCGCCATCGGACAAGGGACTTGCCGAAAGGCTTCATCAGTGGGAACTGTGATCCGCTTCCCCCGTTCCGTCGTCAATGATCAAGGCGCGTGAACACGCCGCGATCCGGAGGCCGCCATGCCGAAGCTCCTGCAATTCCTTCTCGTCAACGCCGTCATCGGTTTCGGCGTCGCCGGGGTCTTCGTCGCGGCGCTGATCGCCCTCGACGTCGGCGGCTTCGCCACGCTGACGGCGCGCTCCGACGTCGCCCCCATGGCCGTCTCGGTGCTGACCTTCTTTCTCGGCCTGACCTTCGCCAGCGCCCAGATGGGCATCGCGGTGATGATGCTGCCGAAGGACGATGGCGCCGGACCGCGCGGCGGCCGTCGCCTTCCCGCCGAGCTGACGCCGGCCTATGCCCGGGTGCGGGTCCGTCGCTGAGGCGGCACGGGAGCGGCGGCGCCAGGCTCTTGCCGGCTGCGCGCATCTCCTGTATACGCCCGTTCCTTCGGATCGACCGGCTGATTAGGGCTGCCGTGGCGATCCCGAAAGCTCAATCGCGAGCCTTCAGAGGAGCCCCGCTGGTCTTCGGACCGGCAGACGGGCGCCTCGCAACGAATGAAGAGAGCCAAATGCCCAAGATGAAGACGAAATCGGGCGCCAAAAAGCGCTTCAAAATCTCGGCGACCGGCAAGGTGATGTACGCCCAGTCCGGCAAGCGCCACGGCATGATCAAGCGGTCAAACAAGCAGATCCGCGAGCATCGCGGCACCACTGCGATGTTCGAGACCGATGCCTACAACGTCAAGCGGTACTTCCTCCCGAACGGCTGATCGGCCTGGTTCGAGAAGCACCCCAACGAAATTGTAAGAGAGATCAGCCATGGCCCGCGTCAAAAGGGGCGTTACGTCCCACGCCAAGCATAAGAAAGTCCTCAAGGCCGCCGCCGGCTTCCGGGGCCGCCGCAAGAACACCATCCGCGCCGCAAAGGCTGCCGTCGACAAGTCGATGCAGTACGCGACGCGCGACCGTCGCAACAAGAAGCGCAACTTCCGCGCCCTATGGATCCAGCGCATCAACGCTGCCGTCCGCGAGCAGGGCCTGACCTATTCGCGCTTCATCGCCGGCCTCATCGCCGCCGGTATCGCCGTCGACCGCAAGGTCCTGTCCGACCTCGCCATCACGGCGCCGGACGGTTTTGCGGCCCTGGTCGAAAAGGCCAAGGGATCGCTGCCGGCGAACGCCTGATCCTTCTCGCAGGATCACGATAATTCGGCCCGCGCGACCCTCCCCGAGGGTGGCGCGGGCTTTTTCGTTCGTGGCTTGACGCGCCGGGCGCCAGCCGCCACACGATCCCAGCCCTCATCACGCGTGATCTCACCATGACCGATCTTGCAACGCTCGAAACAGACCTGACGGCGCAGATCGCCGCGGCCGCCGACGAGGCGACGCTGGAGGCGGTGCGGGTCGCCGCCCTCGGCAAGAAGGGCTCGCTCTCCGCCCTCCTCGCCACCCTCGGCCAGATGGCGCCGGAGGAGCGCAAGACGGCGGGCGCGGCGATCAACCAGGTGAAGGATCGCGTCACCGAGGCTCTCGGCCAGCGCCGCGAGGTGCTGAAGAGCGCCGCACTCGACGCCCGCCTCGCCGCCGAAACCGTCGACGTCACGCTCCCGGTGCGCGAAAGCCCGACCGAAACCGGCCGCATCCACCCGATCAGCCAGGTGATGGACGAGCTCACCGCCATCTTCGCCGATATGGGCTTCGCCATCGCCGAAGGGCCGGACATCGAGACCGACGATTACAATTTCACGCGGTTGAACTTCCCCGAGGGCCATCCGGCCCGCGAGATGCACGACACGTTCTTCTTCAACCCGAAGGAGAACGGCGAGCGGATGCTGCTGCGCACGCATACCTCGCCGGTGCAGGTGCGCACCATGCTGACGAGCAAGCCGCCGATCCGCGTCATTTGTCCCGGTCGCACCTATCGCTGCGACAGCGACCAGACGCACACGCCGATGTTCCACCAGGTCGAGGGTCTCGTCATCGACAAGGGCAGCCATATCGGCCACCTCAAGTGGATCCTCGAGGAGTTCTGCAAGGCCTTCTTCGAGGTCGACAGCGTGAAGATGCGCTTCCGCCCCTCGTTCTTCCCCTTCACCGAGCCCTCCATGGAGGTCGACATCCAGTGCAACCGCCAGGGCGGCGAGGTGCGCTTCGGCGAGGGCGAGGACTGGCTGGAAATCCTCGGCTGCGGCATGGTCCATCCGAACGTCATCCGCAATTGCGGCCTCGATCCCGACATCTACCAGGGCTTCGCCTGGGGCATGGGGATCGATCGCATCGCCATGCTGAAATACGGCATCAACGACCTCCGGCAGTTCTTCGAGGCCGATGTGCGCTGGCTGTCGCATTACGGCTTCCGCCCGCTCGACCTGCCGTCGCTGGCCGGCGGCCTGTCGAGCTGAGGGGAGACATCCGATGAAACTCACCCTCTCCTGGCTCAAGGACCATCTCGACACCGAGGCCTCCCTCGCCGAGATCACCGAGACGCTCACCCGCATCGGCCTCGAGGTCGAGGGGCTGGACGATCCCGGCGCGAAGCTTGCCGCCTTCACCATCGCCCATGTCATCTCGGCCGAGCAGCACCCCAATGCCGACCGTCTCAGGGTCTGCATGGTCGACACGGGCAGCGGCGAACCGGTTCAGGTGGTCTGCGGCGCACCGAACGCCCGGACCGGCATGAAGTCGGTCTTCTCGCCGCCCGGCACGTTCATTCCGGGCAAGGGCATCACGCTCGGGGTCGGCACGATCCGCGGCGTCGAGAGCCGCGGCATGCTCTGCTCGGCGGCTGAACTGGAAATCTCCGAGGATCATGACGGCATAATCGACCTGCCGGCCGACGCCCCCCTCGGCGCCCGCTATGCCGACTGGGCGCAGCTCTCCGACCCGGTCATCGAGATCAACCTGACGCCGAACCGGCCGGACTGCACCTCGATCCACGGCATCGCCCGCGATCTCGCCGCCGCCGGTCTCGGCAAGCTGAAATCCGACGTGGTGCCGCAGGTGAAGGGCGCCTTCCCGAACCCGCAGAAGGTGACGCTGGCCCTCGCCCGGGGCGAGGAGAAGCTCTGCCCGGCCTTCGCGCTGCGCCTGGTGCGCGGCGTCAAGAACGGGCCCTCGCCGGACTGGATGCAGCGGCGGCTGAAGGCCATCGGCCTTCGCCCGATCAACGCGCTGGTCGACATCACCAATTACGTGACCTTCGACAGGGGACGACCGCTGCACGTCTTCGACGCGAAGAAGGTCGCCGGCGCGCTCGTCGTGCGCCGCTCGACGGCGGGTGAGACCGTGCTCGGCCTCGACGGCCGGGTCTATGGCTTCACCGGCAACGAGACGGTGATCGCCGACGACAACGGCGTCGAGTCCATCGCCGGCGTCATGGGCGGCGAGCATTCGGGCTGCGACGAGGCGACGACGGACGTCCTGATCGAATCGGCGCTGTGGGACCCGATGGACATCGCCCGCACGGGGCGCAATCTCGGCATCGTCACCGATGCGCGCTACCGTTTCGAGCGCGGCGTCGATCCGAACTTCATGCTGCCCGGCGTGGAACTGGCGACCAAGCTGGTCATGGACATGTGCGGCGGCGAGCCTTCCGACGTGACGGTCGCAGGTTCGGTTCCCGATACCGGCTTCATCATCAACTTCCCGCTGTCCGAGACCAAGCGCCTCACCGGCCTCGAAGTCTCCGACCGCGAGCAGAAGCGCATCCTCGAGGCGCTCGGCTTCTCCGTCTCCGGCAACGGGCCGATGGTGAAGGTGTCGCCGCCCTCCTGGCGCCCCGACATCCACGGCAAGGCGGACCTGACCGAGGAGGTCATGCGCATCGCCGGTGTCGACCGCGTGCCCTCGACGCCGCTTGACCGCGGCGGCACCGTGCCGAAGCCGGTGCTCACCCTCATCCAGAAGCGCACGCGCATGGCCAAGCGCACCCTCGCCGGGCGCGGCATGGTGGAGGCCGTGACCTGGAGCTTCATCTCGAAGGGACAGGCCGAGCTCTTCGGCGGTGGCCAGCCGGCACTGGCTCTCGCCAACCCCATCGCCTCCGACCTCTCCGACATGCGGCCGACGCTGCTCGTCGGGCTGGCCACTGCCGCCCAGCGCAATGCCGACCGCGGCTACGGCGACCTGGCCCTGTTCGAGGTGGGGCAGGTGTTCCGGGGCGACAAGCCCGACGACCAGTTCATGGCTGCCACCGGCATCCGCCGCGGCCTGGCGAGGCCGGCCGGCGCGGGGCGCCACTGGCAGGGCACGGCCGCGGCCGACATCTACGACATCAAGGGCGATGCGATGGCGGTTCTCGCTGCCGTCGGCGCCCCGATGGCCGGCATCCAGGTGGTGCAGGGCGGTCCCGCCTGGTTCCACCCCGGCCGCTCCGGCACGTTCCAGATGGGCCCGCAGACCGTGTTCGGCTCCTTCGGCGAGCTGCATCCCCGCGTGCTCGAGGCGCTCGACGTCAAGGGGCCGGTGCTCGCCTTCGAGATCCTGCTCGACAAGCTGCCGCCACCGAAGGTGCGTCCGACACGCACCAAGCCGCAGTTGATGCTCTCCTCGTTCCAGCCGGTCGAGCGTGACTTCGCCTTCCTCGTCGACCAGGCGGTGAAGGCGGGCGATCTCGTCAAGGCGGCGCAGGGCGTCGACAAGCAGCTCATCACCAGCGTCCAGGTCTTCGACGTCTATGAGGGCAAGGGGATCGATGCGACGAAGAAGTCGGTCGGCATCGCCGTGACGCTGCAGCCGCGGGACAAGACGCTCACCGACGCCGAGATCGACGCCGTGGCGGCGAAGATCGTTGCCGAAGTGACGAAGAAGACCGGCGGAGCCCTCAGGGCGTGAGGTGGCGCGGGGGCAGGCCACTGGCCTGCCCGTCCCGCGTCGGGCCTTCGACACCGGGCCATGCGCGTGTGCCGCAGAGGGAAACGTCTTCAGGCCGCACGCTGTTGAACGCCCCACCCGCACCCTCCCCGCGCTCCGCGCGGAGAGGGGGACTTCGACGATGTGCGCCGTTTTGAACGGTCGGGCCAGGCGCGACCGCTGGAGGTGGATGCGGCGCCGTAGTCCGCTTCTCCGCGCGGAGCGCGGGGAGGATGCGGGTGGGGCCTTGAACCGATCCGCCGTCCGCCGGCCCGTCTCCGTGCCTCACACGATCTCGTCCGCCGTGAACACGCCGGCGAAGCGGTCGGCGAGGGCCGCCAGTTCCGCCTCGTGCAGGCTCGCCGCGTCGATCACGCCGCCGGTCGGCTTCGGCAGGTCGCGCGTCGCGCAGGCGTCCGCCGCGATCGCCGTCTGATAGCCGAGGTCGAGGGCGGCACGGGCGGTCGAGGAGACGCACATGTGCGTCATGAAACCGACCAGGACCAGCGGCGCTGCGGGCGCGCCGACGATCTCGGCGAGGTTCGTGCCTGAAAAGGCGTTCGGCCGCGGCTTCTCCACCACCGCCTCTCCGGCCACAGGCGCCACAGCGTCGACGATGGCGCCGCGGTGGGCCTCGCGGTCGAAGAGCGAGCCCTTGCCGCCCTTGTGGGCCACGTGGACGATCTTCGCCCCGGCCTTGCGGGCACGGGCGAGAAGGTCCGCCGCCTTCGCCACCGCCGCGGGCGCCCCGGGCAGGGCGATGGGGCCGTCGCAATACTCGTTCTGGATGTCGATGAGGACGAGAATGCTCTCGCCGAGCTTCGGCGGCACCGGCTTGCGGCCGGCGAGTTCCAAGAGGGTCTTGGGCTGGGTGGTCATGGGCGTCCTCGGGTCGGCGTGTTCGGGGGCGGCACTAAAGGCGCTCGCCCCTTCGCCGTAAACCATGACGCGCGCGCCCCCTCCATGCGCGGGGCGCGCGGGGGGTGACAGGTGGTATCGCGCGGCTCTAGCCTGCCAGCCACGCTGTGGCTCAGGATTCCCATGCACCCGCTTCTCCGACCGGCCGGCACCACGGGCGCCACGCCCATCACCTTCGTGACAGCCAAGACCTATCCGGAGGTCAAAGCGAAGCTGAAGGGACCGCAACAGGCCTATCTCGACGCCGTGGGCTTCGAGCCGAAGCCCGGGAGGGCGGTGGCCGTCCCGGACGCCAAGGGCGCTATCGCCGCGGTCCTCTTCGGCATCGAGGCCGAGGACGCTGCCCATCGCGATCCGCTGCTGGCCGGCAAGCTGCCCGGCCAGATCCCGCCCGGCCTCTATCGCTTCGCCAATGATCCGGGCGACGGAGAGCGCGCGGCGCTCGCCTGGATCATCGGGCAGTACCGGTTCAGCCGCTACAAGGCCGCAGCGGCCAAACCCGCCCTGCTGGTCGTACCGGACGGCGTCGACGGCGAGACGGTCAGCCAGGCGGCGGAGGCCACGGCGCTGGCGCGCGACCTCATCAATACGCCGGCCAACGATCTGGGTCCCGCCGAGCTCGAGGCGGCGATCCGCGACCTCGGCAAGCGCCATCGCGCCAAGGTCACCTCCGTCGTCGGCGAGGCGCTGCTGAAGCAGAACTTCCCGATGATCCACGCGGTGGGCGCCGCCTCGCCGCGCGAGCCGCGGCTCGTCGACCTCGTCTGGGGCAACGAGAAACATCCGAAGGTTACGCTGGTCGGCAAGGGCGTCTGTTTCGACACCGGCGGCCTCGACCTCAAGCCCTCGTCGGCCATGCTCTTGATGAAGAAGGACATGGGCGGTGCGGCGGCGGCCATCGGCCTCGCCCATATGGTAATGGCGGCGAAACTGCCCGTGCGCCTGCGCCTGCTCGTGCCGGCGGTGGAGAATGCCGTCTCGGGGGCCGCCTTCCGGCCGGGCGACGTGTTCCCGACCCGCAAGGGGCTTAGCGTCGAGATTGGCAATACCGATGCCGAGGGGCGGCTCGTGCTCTGCGACGCGCTGGCGCTGGCCGACGAGGAGGCGCCGGTGCTCCTCGCCGACTTTGCCACGCTGACCGGAGCGGCGCGCGTGGCGCTGGGGCCGGACCTGCCGCCGGTCTACACCCACGACGACGCGCTGGCGGCGGAACTGACGGCCGCCGGTCTCGCCGTCGGCGATCCGGTCTGGCGGCTGCCGCTATGGATGCCCTATGCGGGCGGGCTCGACAGCAAGATCGCCGACCTCAACAACGTCACGACGGGGGGCTTCGCCGGGTCGATCACCGCGGCGCTCTATCTCGACCGCTTCGTGGAGAAGGCGCAGAGCTGGCTGCATGCGGACGTCTACGGCTGGACGCCGGCCGAGAAGCCCGGCCGCCCCGCCGGCGGCGAGATGCAGGCGGCGCGGGCGCTGTTCGCGGTGCTGCAGGCAAGGTTCGGATAAGGGCGGCGGCGGGAGGGCAGGTAGGCCCCACCCTCACCCTCCCCGCTGCGCGGAGAGGGAGACTACGGCCGCGCGTGTGATCGTTCCGGTCGCGCCTGGCTCCACCGCAGCTCATCGGCGGAACGCGGAAGTCCCCCTCTCCGCGTAGCGGGGAGGGTGAGGGTGGGGCATTTTCGCGGGGAGACCTTCTCGACCTTCTCGCCCGTCATGCCCGGCCTCGTGCCGGGCATCCACGAATTCCTTCACCGGTCGCATCCAAGTCGTGGATGGCCGGGACAAGCCCGGCCCTGACGGAGAGGGAAGTGCCTTCAGCCGAGCGGAACGTCAGTTCTGTTCCTCACCCCTCCGCGCTGACCTCGCCCTGCGCGATCAGCATCTCGCGGATCAGCTTCTTCGGCACCTTGCCGTAGCCCGACTTCGGCAGCTCCTCCCACACGAAGACCTGGCGGGGCATCTTGTAGCGGGAAAGCTTGCCGTCGAGATGTATGAGGATGTCGCCCTCTTCAACCTTCGCGCCAGGCCGTGCGACGAGCACCGCGACGCCGGCCTCGCCCCAGCGCCGGTCCGGTACTCCGAGAACCGCCACCTCGGCGACCCCGGGATGGGTGAGGATCATCTCCTCGATCTCGCGCGGATAGACGTTGGAGCCGCCGGAGATGTACATGTCGGAGGCCCGGCCGGTGATGTAGACGTAGCCCTCCTGATCCTTGTGACCGAGATCGCCGGTGCGGAAGAAGCCGTTGCGGAAGGATTTCGCATTGGCCTCCGGATTGTCGAAGTAACCGGCGAAGACGGCGGGGCCGGCGACGCAGATCTCGCCGGTCGCGAAGGGCGCGAGTTCGAGGCCCGCATCGTCGAAGATGCGCACGTCCATGGCGGTGCGCGGGAAGCCGCAGGTGCCGATGCGGCCCTGGACGGCGTCGTCGATGTCGTGCTCGCGGGTGGGAAAGACGGTGATGTTGCCGGTCACCTCGCCGAGGCCGAAATACTGGACGATGCATTTGCCGAGGCGGGTCAGTGCCATCTGCTGGTCGGCCCGGTACATGGGCGATCCCGCATAGATGACGTGCTTCAGCGACGTGTGGTCGTGGCGGTCGGCGGCCGCGTGGCCGGCCAGCATGGTCAGGATGGTCGGCACCGTGAACATGTTGGTGACGCGGTGTTCCTCGATGAGGCGGAAGGCCTCCTCGCAATCGAGCCGCTCGGAGGCGAGGAGGATCGTCCGCGCGCCGCGGGCGACCTGCGTCAACTGGTGGATGCCGGCGCCGTGGGAAAGCGGGGCGACGACGAGCGAGGCGTCGTGCTCGCCCGTTCCGGGCACGAGGTCGGCGAGGTGGTTGGTGACGACGAAGCCCATCTGGCCGTGGGTCAGGACGGCGGCCTTCGGGCGTCCCGTGGTGCCGGAGGTGAAGAAGAACCAGCAGGGGTCGTCGTGGTCGACGGCGGCGATGCTCCCGGGGGAGCCATGCTGGAGGCCTTCGGCGACGAGCCCTTCCCAGTCGATGGCGGCGAAGGGGGCCGCGCCGATGGAGATGGTCAGGGCGAGGTCGGGGTCGCTCTCCTTCACCGCCGCCACATGGCCCTCGAAGATCGTTTCGCAGATCATCGCCTTGGCGCGTGCGGCCCCGGCGATATAGGCGACCTCCTGCTGGGTGTTGCGGAAGTTGGTCGGAACCCAGATGGCGCCGATCGTCCAGACCGCGAACATGGCCTCGAACATGGCGTTGCTGTTGCGCGACTGGCAGACGACGCGGTCGCCCTTGCCGATGCCGCGCGCGCGCAGCGCGACGGCCGCCGCGCTCACCCGTGCCGCCATCTCGCCCCAGGTCCAGGTCTTGTCGCGCCAGACCAGACCCGGCCTGTCCGGCAGCCGCCGTGCGGTGCCGTGCAGGAGGTCGGCGAGATTCATGACGCGCCGGGACATCGGCGCAGGGATCATCGTGCCGTCGTCGGCGAGACGGGGGCCGAGGGCAGGCATGTCGGGCATGGCGGGCGCTTCCGGTTTCTCTTGAACCGGACGATAGCACCCGCACGCGCGCCGTTCAGTCCCCCCGGACGGCAGGGGTCGCCTGCATCAGGCCGCGTGACGCTCAGCCGTCGGGCCGAAATGATCGATGTAGCGCGGGTGAATGGCGGCAACGGGGAGAACGATCAGCACGTCGATCGTGTTGAACTGACGGTCCACCACGGCGCCGTCGCCGATATAGGCGCCGAGGCGCAGATAACCCTTGATAAGGGGCGGCAGGGCATGGAGCGCCTTCTTCATGTCGATGGCGTCCCGCGAAAGGCGGCCCATCTCGACCCGGCGGGAGGGCAGGGCGGCGGCGGCCCATTCGGCCGGCGGGCGGGCGTTGTGATGGAGGAAGGACAGTTCGCGCGACACGGCGCGCGGATCGGTGCCCTCGAGACTGGCGCATCCGAACATGACGTCGATGCGGTGTGTCAGGACATAGGACCAGATGCCGTGCCAGAGCAGTTCGACCGTCCGCTTGTTGCGATAGGCCGGCAGCACGCAGGACCGGCCGAGTTCGAGGAAGCGCTTGCCGGCATGGCGCTGCAGCAGGCCGGAGACGTCGAACTCGCCCGCCGTATAGAAGCCGCCGTGCCGGTCGGCGATTTCCTGGCGCAGCAGGCGATAGGTGCCGACGATGGCCGGGCGCGGCTGGCCGAAGGGCTGGCGCTCGAGGACGGCGTGATCGATGACCACGAGGTGGTCGCAGATGGCGTCGAAGGCGTCGATGTCACGGCGCGCGAGGCGCGAGGGGCCGTCGGCGATCGCCTTCATTTCTTCGTAGAAGACGCGCCAGCGCAGCTTCTGGGCGCTGCGGACCTCGGCGGCATTGGCCGCGAGGCGCACTTCCAGCGTGCCGATGCGGCCGAGCGTCTGTGGCAGGGCCGCCCGTGCGTCGCGCGGCCGGATGCCGCCATAGGCCCGCATGATGGGAATGATCTTACGGCCCTGGTCGGCCCACAGCGCGGGGTTGAAGTGACGTGCGAAGGGATTGGCGCTGTGCGTGACCTGATCGACCATGATGGGCCCCCGGACGCGACGCCCCAGCCGAATCGCCAAGCATCACGTCAGAAGACCACGTGCCGCATCTCCCCTACAGCGCCATGACGTCGCTGCGACGAAAAGGTGACGGGGCGCGGTTGCGAGGTCAGTCGGCGATCTTCAACTGCGGCGTGCTCGTCGCCTTGGCGTCCATGGCCTTGTGGGCCTCGCCCAGCGCGAAGAGATAGGCGTTGGTGGCGTCCATCATCCGGTTGGAGGCATCCGCGAGTTCAGCCAGGACCTTCGATTTCTGCGCGTCGGAAATGGCGCTGGCCCGCACCGCGTTGCCGAAGGCGGCAAAACCGGTGGTGACGCTCCTGAGGATCTCGAGCTCCGAGAGCCCGTTCGGGCGCGGCATGTTCTGACTGACGGACACAAGCTTCACGGACGGCTCCCTCGCTCTCGCCGTGAAGCTGTCACGCCATGGTTAACGAGCGGTGAAAATTTCGGCCGCCTGACCGCTCTGACCCTCAGATCGTCTGGTTATAGGCGCCGACTTCGGGGTTCTCGCGCAGCACGGCGTCGACGGCATGGAACATCTCGCGCATCCGCGCCTCCGACACCGGGCTCTCGACCACGACGACGAGCTCGGGCTTGTTGGAGGAGGCGCGCACCAGGCCCCAGGTGCCGTCCGGCGTCGTGATGCGGACGCCGTTGACGGTGACGAGGCTGGATATGGGATGGCCGGCGACGAGGCCGCCCTGTTCCTGCATGTCCTGAAAGCGTTGCACGACGCGGTCGACAACGCCATATTTCACCTCGTCGGCGCATTTCGGCGACATGGTGGGCGAGCCCCAGGTCTTCGGCAGCGCGGCATAGAGATCTGCCATCGACTTGCCCGGATTGCGGTCGAGCATCTCGATCACCGCGATGGCGGTGACGAGGCCGTCGTCATAGCCGCGGCCGACAGGGGCATTGAAGAAGAAGTGTCCTGACTTCTCGAAGCCGGCGAGCGCGCCCAGATCGCGGACCCGGCGCTTGATGTAGGAATGGCCGGTCTTCCAGTAGTCGGTCGTCGCGCCGAGGCGCTTGAGCTCGGGATCGGCCGCGAAGAGGCCGGTCGACTTCACGTCGACGACGAACTGGGAGGGGCCGTAGACCTTGCACAGGTCGCGGGCGAGCATCACCCCGATCTTGTCGGCGAAGATCTCCTCGCCATGATTGTCGACGACGCCGCAGCGGTCGCCGTCACCGTCGAAGCCGAGCGCGACATCGGCGCCGTGCTCCTTCACCGCCACCGCCATGGCGTGGAGCATCTTCATGTCTTCGGGGTTCGGGTTGTAACGCGGGAAGGAATGGTCGAGTTCGGCATCGAGCGGGATGACCTCGACGCCGAGCGCCTCAAGGATCTGCGGGGCAAAGGCGCCCGCGGTGCCGTTGCCGCAGGCGGCGATGACCTTGAGCTTGCGGGTGACCTTCGGGCGGTCCGTGAGGTCGCGGATGTAGCGTGCGGCGAAATCCTCGACGAAGCGATAGGAGCCGCCACCGACGAGGTCGAAATCGGCGTCGAGCACGATGGTCTTCAGGGCCGACATCTCATCGGGGCCGAAGGTCACGGGGCGCTGGGCGCCCATCTTGACGCCGGTCCAGCCGTTGTCGTTGTGGCTGGCGGTGACCATGGCGACGCAGGGCACGTCGAGCTCGAACTGGGCGAAATAGGCCATGGGCGACATGGCGAGGCCGATGTCATGCACCTTGCAGCCCGCCGCCATCAGGCCGGTGACGAGCGCCATCTTGATGGAGGCGGAATAGCCGCGGAAATCATGGCCGACGACGATCTCGCGGGGAACGCCCATGCGGCCGATCAGGGTGCCGAGGCCCATGCCGACGGCCTGGACGCCCATCAGGTTCAGCTCTTCGCCGAAGAACCAGCGCGCGTCGTATTCCCGGAAGCCGGTCGGCTTCACCATGGGCAGGGATTCATAGGCGGCCGTATTGGGTTTCAGGCTGGCGAGCGGCTTGGGAAACATGCGGGAGGTTGCCTTCGTCGACACGGATGGCGGCGGCGTCATCCGCCGGCCCTTCTTTAAGCTGAACCTTTCGCCCTGACCATGGCGCCGTCGCTGCGCCGCGGATGACCGGAGCTGTCAAGCGGCGGCCGGGCTGCTCTTGCCGGCGGTCATCCGGACCTTGAGGAAGCGCATGGCGCGCTGGGCATCCGCCTGGCTGACCGCTTCATAGTCGGCGCGTGACACGGTTTCGACGTCGCCGGAGCCACGCCGCTTGCGGGCGCGCAGCGCCAGCGTCGTTTCCAGATGGGCATAGGCGATGTCGAGTGCCCTGAAGACGAGAACGACGGTGTTGATCTCGCCGGTCGCCATCTGCTGAAAGACGAAGTTGCGGTCGAAGCGCAGGAAATGCGCCAGGACCTGGGAGACGTCGAGCAGCCGGCCGCCGGCGAAGAGGGTGCCGAGGCCGTCGTCGAGCGACATGCTGCCGGCTTCGACGGCCGCGATGACCCGATCCGTGCTGCTGATGTTGGCCTTGCGCTTGCGCAGTTCGTCGGCGATCAGCGCCTGGGCGCGCGACCGCAGGTTGGCCACCGTGGGGTCGGCATCGTCGTCGGTCTGGGCCGAGACCCGGTCGCAGATCAGCGTGTTCAACTGGTCCTGCATGGCTGGCGACAGGTCGCCGCGGTCGGCGAGGGCGAGGGTCAGCTCGTTGTCGTCCTTCGCCCGCGTGACGAGGCTGAGCATACCCTTCTCGGAGATCTCGGCGCCGGCATTGCCCGAAACGGTGCGCAGCACCGTGTTGCTGCCGCGGTCGATGAGCACGTCGGTGATGCGCGACGTCAGGGTGGGGCGCGCGGCGATGGCCTGCAGATGTTCGTCGCTGCTCGCCTGGGCGAGGGCGACGATGTCGCTTTCGGTCAGCAAGGGCGACCTGGACAGGATCGGACTGGCGACGGCGATGTCCGCGTCGGAAGCGAGCTCCAGTGCCAGACTGTGGGGAACCCGCTCGCTGTCGCTCAGCGCCATGCTGACCTGCGGCCGCTGATGGGGCTGCAGCTTGCGCAGGACGGAGGTCGCGATTTCTGAGAACAGATATTCTTCCGCCAGGGTCGGGCTGACGGTTCGGGAGAGATAGAGGTCGGCGACCCCGCGCAGCAGGGCGAGGCGTTTCTCACTGTCCTTTTCGATGCCGAGCCGTCCGAGCTGTTCGACGAAGGCATGGGTATCCTGGGCAGTCTGGGCAGACATGAACGCTCTCTCTCGGTGACGTCTGTCGCGCCGGGGGATTCGCGACGGCAGGCGTTCCGTGCTCGGTCCAGGGGGCCATCGACCATGGTCTTTTCGTTGGCCGCACCATAGGCCGACAAGTGTAACCAAATACCTTCATGAGCGACGCGGAATCGGCTTACACCACGTAAAAGTTGCAATATTCGGCGAGCTGCGGCGTCAGGCCACCCGTTGCAAGGGCGGGGCGATGACGTGCCGCGACAATGTCCAGGGCGCCTCGTCGAGGGTCATGATCCGGATTTCAGCGACGCGCGCGAAAAGCTGGCGCACATGGTCCTCGATGGCGACCAGGGCTCCCGTTTCCGTCCTGAGGGTCAGCCGGTCGGTCGCGACCTCCAGCACGTCGCCCTGGAGGCGGGCGTAGATTATGGGCTCTTGCGCCATGGCTGGCCACTTGCGGAGCAGGGCTGTCCCGTCCCTCCCGGAGGGCCCGGGTGAAGGCGGTCGCACCAGTTAAGGGGGTCAGGCACTTGTGGCCAGGCGGCGAAAGGACCTCGCGCCTGTCTGGCCGTTCACCGGGCGTCGTGGCGACGCTCGTCGTAGATGACGCGCACGAGATCGGCGGCATTCCTGGCGCCGAGCTTTTCCATGATGCGGGCCCGGTGCACCTCGATGGTGCGCGGGCTGATCCCGAGACTGCGGCCCGCCTCCTTGTTGGAGGCGCCGCGCACGAGTTCCTGCAACACGTCCCGCTCGCGCGGTGTCAACAGGCTCGCCCCACCGGGTCCGAGCGCCGAGACGGGGTCGGCCCGCTCGGCCGCCCGGCGGGCATGGCCGGCAAGGGCCTGTCCGACCTGATGGACGACGCGCTGCCCGTCCAGCGGCTTTTCCATGAGATCGGCGGCACCGCCCTGGATGACGGCGACCGCCATGGGGATGTCGGCGCGCCCGGACATCATCACCACCGGCCCCTCGAAACGGCGCTGGGAAATCTGGCGCAGCACTTCGACGCCGCTGGCGCCCGGCAGGCAGACATCGAGGAGAATGGCGTCGGGATGGCGCTGTTGCAGAGCGACCAGGAGCGAGGGCGCGTCGGCGAAGGACGCGACGCGGTAGCCGGCCTGCTCGAAGACAATGCAGAGACCGTCACGCACCGCCGCGTCGTCATCGACGATGAAGAGATCTCCACCCCTGTCCGTTTCCGTCCGCATGACCGCTATCCCCCGCGGCTGCCTCGACCTTGTCCGCCAGTCCGACCGGACCCAACGTCAGGAGAAGTGTCGGTTGCCGGCCGGTAACCCCCTATGCGACGGATTGTCGCATTCTGGTGTCACCGCCCGCCACGGGCGACCACCCGCTCGCGGTAGAGGAGATAGAGGCCGGAGGCGATGACGATGGCTGCGCCGGCCAGCGTATTCGCTGCCGGGACCTGGGCGAAGACGAGCCAGCCGAGCGCCGTCATCCAGATGATCTGGGTGTAGATGAAGGGTGCCAGGATGCCCGGCGGGGCATAGCCGTGGGCGACGATGAGCAGCCAGTGACCGAAGGCACCGAAGGCGCCGATGGCGATCATGCCGACGACGACGGCGAGGGTCGGCGGCGCCGTCCAGATGAAGGGCACGAGGATGGTCGCGACCGCGGCACCGAAGGCCACGGAATAGATCGAGGTCGTCGCGGCGGAATCATGACCCGCCAGCATGCGGGTCAGGATGTTGTAGAGCGCATAGACGCACGTCCCGGCGAAGGTGAGCAGCATGGCCCAATGCAGCGTGCCGCTCCACGGCTGGGTGACGACCAACACACCGAGGAAGCCGACGACGACCGCGATCCACCGGCGCATGCCGATCCATTCACCGAGAATGGGCCCGGACAGGATGGCGACGATGAAGGGCGTCGCGAACATGATGGCGACCGTCTGGTCGAGTTGCAGATATTGCAGGGCGATGAAGTTGACGGCCGTCGATCCGAACAGCAGCGCCGACCGGATCGTCTGGATCCAGGGACGGCGGGTGACGAAGACCCCGGGATTGCGGACGGGATTGAAGATGATGAGGATCATGCAGAGCGCCGCGGTATAGCGGGCCCACACCACCTGCATCGGGTCCATATGCGTGCCGAGCCATTTGGCGAGAGCGTCGAGGCAGGCGAAGCAGGCGAGCGCCGCGCACATCAGGCCGATGCCCTTGAGGCGCGCCCGGCCGGCGGCGGCCCGGATCTCGGCGGCGCCGTCGTCGCCCGCGCCCGTCTGCGGCGCCTCGTGCCCATCTCTTGCCATCCGACGAGCACTAGCCGATTTGGCCGGGCGTCGTCCCGGTCCACCCGCATGGGAGCCGTGCGGGGGCTTGCGCGACATGCCCCTCCGCTCTAGACAGGCCGTGTGGGGCCGACGGCGGTCGCCCCGGCAGGCTGCTACGGTGGCCCAAGCACCGCCTCCAGACCGCGTTTGTGGTGGGAGGTTCTGCTGTGAATTCATCATCGTTCTTCATCACGCCCGATATCCTTGCGGCAACTCTCGGCAGTCCCGATTGGCCGCAGGTGATCGACGTACGGGCTGCCGATGTTCGTGCCGTACAGCCCGATATGCCGGCGTCGCGCTGGTCGGCCGATCCCTCGGGTGCCGCCGTGGCCCAACTGGTCGATCCGTCGCTCCCGGTCGTCGTTGCCTGCAAGGCCGGCCACAACCGGAGCCAACGCGCCGCCGCAGAACTTCGGGCAATGGGTATCGCCGCCCGGGTCCTCGAGGGTGGATCGATCGCCTTCGCTGCGGCGGGTCATCCCATGGTGCCTCGGGAGGCCGCCGACGCATGGGGAGGCCCCGGGCGCACCTGGGTGACACGCCGTCGGCCGAAGATCGATCGGGTCGCCTGCCCGTGGCTGATCCGCCGCTTCATCGATCCCGGCGCCGCCTTTCTCTTCGTCGAACCGGACCAGGTGCTGGCGGTAGCGAAGGACGCCGCTGGTCTCGCCTTCGACACGCCCGGCGCGCCGATCGAGCATGATGGTCCTCGCTGTTCCTTCGATACACTGCTCGCGGCGATGGGACTTGCCGGCTTCCAGCCTTTGCAGGCATTGGCGAAGATCATCCGCGCTGCCGATACCGGCGACCTCGGTTCCAGCCCGCAGGCCGCCGGGTTCCTGGCCATATGCCTCGGCCTGTCGGCGCTGTCTGGCGACGATGATGCCGCAGTGCTCTGTCACGGAACCGTCGTGTTGGATGGGCTCTACGCTTGGCAGACCCGGGCTCTCACCGAGACCCACAATTGGACCTATCGCTGATGACCCCCACCGCAAATTCCCGAACAGAACCCGCCGTGCCGTTCTCCGAGGCGCTGGCCGTCTGGATCCGGGTCGGCTTTCTCTCCTTCGGCGGCGCGGCAGGCCAGATCGCCATGCTGCACACCATCATCGTCGAGGAGAAGAAGTGGCTCGACGAGAAGCGCTTCCTGCATGCGCTCAGCTACTGCACGCTGTTGCCGGGGCCGGAGGCGCAACAGCTCGCCACCTATATCGGCTGGCTTCTGCACGGCGTGCGCGGCGGACTGACGGCGGGTTTGCTGTTCGTGGTTCCGGGTGCGCTCATCGTGCTCGCCATGTCGATGCTCTATGTCACCGCCCGCGGCGTTCCCATCATCGACGGCATCTTCTTCGGCATCAAGGCGGCGGTGCTGGTGATCGTGGTGCAGGCGGTCATCAAGATGGCGAAGCGGGTGGGCGATGCCGCTGTCCTGAAGGCGGTCATGGCCGCATCCCTCCTGGCCATCCTGCTGTTTCAGGTGCCCTATCCGCTGATCGTCATCGCCGCCGCGGCCTGCGGCGCCTTCCTTCTGCCAAAGCCGACCGAGGCCGCCCCCGCCAGTCGGTCCAGCCCCGGCCGCTATGCCACGCTCCTGATCAGCACGCTGGTCTGGGGCGCAGTCTGGCTGACGCCGGTGGCGGTCGCGGCGCTGCTGCTCGGTCCCGGCCATATCATCACCCAGATCGGCATCTTCTTCTCGCAACTCGCGGTCATCACCTTCGGCGGCGCCTATGCGCTGCTCGTCTGGCTGGCCCAGGCGGCTGTAGAGCAGAAGGGCTGGGTCACGGCCGCCGAAATGGTCGACGGGCTCGGCCTTGCGGAGACCAAGCCAGGCCCGACGATCCTCGTCACGCAGTTCGTCGGCTTTCTCGCGGCCTTCCGCGCGCCGGACCCGTTCTCGCCGATGACGGCGGCGATCATCGGGGCTGCCATGACCACCTGGGTGACCTTCGCGCCGTCCTTCCTGTTCATCTTCGCCGGAGCGCCCTTCGTCGAGGACCTCCGGCACAACCGCCTGCTCGCCGGGGCACTCAAGGGCATCACCGCGGCGGTGGTGGGGGTCATTCTCTACCTCGCCATCTGGTTTGCACTGCACGTCTTCTTCGGCGCCGTGGGGAGCGTCGCCGTCGGGCCGGTGCGCCTGCCGACCGTCGATCCGCTGGCACTGGACTGGAAGGCCGCCGGCCTCGCCGTCATCGCCTTCGTGCTGGCTTTCCGGATCAAGCTCGGCCTCATCCCGCTGATCGCCGTGATGGCCGGGCTCGGTGTGGCCGTGAAGCTGACGCTGGGCTGAGGGGCAGCCGGATACGAGAAAGGCCGGCATGCTGCCGGCCTTTCGGGTGTCCGATCGGAGTGACGGCCTGCCGGGTTCTACGACCCGCCGGTGAAGGTGCGCGGCGCCGGGCTGACGACCCGCCCGCCGGCCTGCAGCACGGCGAGCCCGCGCTGCGGCGTGCCGTCGGCCCGGAAGCGGAACAGGCCGTCGACGCCGTTGAAGCCGGAGGAATTGGTCAGGATCGTCTCGGAAAAGCGCTGCGAGCCCTGGGTACGCACCAGGGCGGCGATCAGCGAGACCGAATCGTAGGTCAGCGAGGCGATGCGCGCCGGGTCCTGGCCGAAACGGGCCCGGTAGCGCTCGGAGAAGCTGCGGAAGCCGGCCTCGTCGGGTGCCGCATAGAGGGCGGTCGGGGCGGCCCGGGCGGCGGCGGTATTGCCGACCCAGGGACCGACACCGAGAACCTGGACGCTGCGGGTGTCGATACCGGCAGTGGAGAGCGCCTGGATCGCGGCGCCGTCATAGGGGTCGGGGACGAAGATCGCATCGATCTGGCCGGCGATGCCGGAAAGGCGCGCGGCGGCGGCGGTGACGCCGCTGGGGTCGAGCGGGAACTTCTCGATGGCGACGACGCGGCCGCCGGACCTGCTCACTGCCTCCTGGAAGGCGCCCTGCACCACCTGGCCGAAGGCCGAGTCGGGGATGAAGGCGGCATAGGACCGCTTGCCGGCCTGGGTGGCGTGCTGGACGATGCGGTCGACCGTATTCTGCGGCGTGAAGCTCATCAGATAGACGCCGCGCGTGGCGACGCTGGTATCGGTGGAATAGGCGATCATCGGACGCCCTGCCGGCCGCGCCACGGCCGCCGCGCCGCGCACGGATTCCGCCAGGAGCGGTCCGAGAACGAGCTCGGCGCCCTCCTGGATGGCCGCCTGGGCCGCGGCCTGGGCGCCCGCGGCGGTGCCGCCGTCGTCCTTGACGAGAATGGTGATGTCGGGCCCCTGGAACTCGGCCACCGCCATTTCGGCGGCGTTGCGCAGAACGGCCGCGGTGTTGCCGGCGGCGCCGCCCGCCGACAGGGGAAGCAGCAGCGCGATCTTGACCGAACCGGTGCCGATGGTGGAACCCGGCGGCGCGGCGGTCACCGGCCCCGGACCCGCCGTCGGGCCGGGTCCCTGCACATTGGCGCCCGAACAGGCGGCCAGCGCTATGGCGGCCGCTCCGATCAGAAGGCCGCGCAGGGTCGTTCCGTTCGCGGTGCCACCGCGCCGTTTCGCCGTTTCCGCCATGTCCGATAGCCTCCACATGCCCTGACGCCCTGCCCTGTGCACCGGAATAGCCGCGAGCGAGGGGCAAGGTCAAACCGCAAGGGAGGTTTTTGCGTGGCCCTGGGGCAACAGGATGCTGCGAGGAGCATGTTTGAGGCTGTCCGGCGGGCATGGACGCCGGGCACCTGCAGCGCCTAATGTCGCCGAAAGAGAACCGATCATGACCGAACTTCCCGCGCCGAAGCTGCCAGACAGGCACTATGTCATTGGCGGGGAACGCTTTCTCGCTCGCTCGCTGGAGCCCGGGCTGCATGTGGTGGCAACCCCCATCGGCAATCTGCGTGACATGACGCTGCGCGCCGTGGAGACCATGGCGGCCGCGTCGCTCGTCGCCTGCGAGGACAGCCGTGTCACCCGCCGCCTCGTCGATCACTTCGCCCTGTCGGTGAAACTCGTCCCCTATCACGAGCACAATGCCTCGGAGATGCGCCCGAAACTCCTGGCGCGGCTCGCGGCCGGCGAATCGGTCGCCCTCGTCTCCGATGCCGGGACGCCGCTCGTCTCCGATCCCGGTTTCAAGCTGGTGGAGGCGGCCCGCGAGGCGGGTCATCGCGTCATCCCGGTGCCGGGTCCCTCGGCGGTGATGGCGGCGCTGGTGGCGGCAGGCCTGCCGACCGACGCGTTCTTCTTCGCCGGGTTCCTGCCGCCGAAGACGGCCGGGCGGCGCAGCCGGGCGCGGGCGCTGGCGGCGGTGCCGGGATCCCTGGTCTTCTTTGAGACCGGCCCGCGCCTTGCCGCCTCTCTCTCCGACCTCGCCGCGGAGCTCGGCGACCGCCAGGCGGCGGTCTGCCGCGAACTCACCAAGCTGCACGAGGAGGTGCGGCGGGGCTCGCTGGCGGCGCTCGCCGCGGACTATGCCGCCGCGCCCGACCCCAAGGGCGAGATCGTCGTGGTTGTCGCGCCGCCCGGCGAGGCACCGCCGCCGGCGGAGACGGATATCGAGGCCATGCTGCGCGCCGCGCTGGCCGGCGGATCAGTGAAGGACGCGGCGGCGGCTGTGGCGACCGTGACGGGCCTCGCCAAGCGCGATCTCTATCAGCGGGCGCTGCTGCTCGCGCGGGAGCCGGGGTGAGGCGCGAGGCCGACCCGAAGCGCTCCGCCGCCTGGGGGCGCGGACGGATCGCCGAGACGGCCGCCCTCATCCTGCTCGTCGCCAAGGGCTATCGCATCCTCGCCCGGCGCTGGCGCACGCCCGGCGCCGAGATCGACATCGTCGCGCGGCGCGGCGGCACGGTGGTCTTCGTCGAGGTCAAGGCGCGCGGATCGGTGGACCTCGCCGAGCTCGCCCTGACGGCGGCGCAGCGGCGGCGCATCACTCGCGCGGCCGAGGCCTTCCTCGCCCGCCATCCCCGCCATGCGGGCGGCGATAGGCGCTACGACATGATCCTGGTATCGCACGGCGGCTGGCCGCGCCATATACAGGGCGCGTTCGACGCCGACGTCTGAAAGGAATGCCCGATGAGCCTCAAGGTCGCTGTCCAGACCGACCCCATGGAATCGATCAAGATCAAGGGCGATTCCGGCTTTGCGCTGATGCTCGAGGCACAGCGGCGCGGGCATGAAGTCTTCTATTACCACCCCGACAGCCTAGCGCTGCGCGACGGCGAGCCCTCGGCGCTCGCTCATCCGCTCACCGTGCGCGACGTCGAGGGCGACCATTTCACGCTCGGTACAGGGTCCCGCGTGCGGCTCGACACGTTCGACGTGATCCTCATGCGGCAGGATCCGCCCTTCGACCTGCACTACATCACCGCGACGCATTTCCTCGAGCGCGTTCACCCGAAGACGCTGGTGGTGAACGACCCGGCCAGCGTGCGCAATGCGCCGGAGAAGATCTTCGTCACCCAGTTCCCGCAGCTTATGCCGAAGACCCTGGTGACCCGCGACTTCGACGAGATACGCGCCTTCCGCAAGGAGTTGGGCGACATCGTCATGAAGCCGCTCTACGGGCATGGCGGCGCCGGCGTGTTCCGCATTCGCGAGGGCGACGAGAATTTCGGCTCGTTCCTCGACACGTTCGCGGCGCTGACGCGCGAGCCGTGGGTGATCCAGCACTATCTGCCGGCGGTGCGCGACGGCGACAAGCGCATCATTCTGGTCGACGGCGTCTTCGCCGGTGCGGTCAACCGGGTGCCGGCGGCTGACGACCTGCGCTCCAACATGGTGCGCGGCGGTGCGGCGGAGACCACCCAGATCAGCGCGCGCGAGCGCGAGATCTGCGAAACCATCGGTCCCGACCTGAAGGCGCGCGGCATCATCCTCGCCGGAATCGACGTGATCGGCGGCAACCTGACCGAGATCAATGTCACCGCACCGACCGGCATCCGCGCCATTCGCCGGCTCGGCGGGCCGGACATCGCCGCCACCGTCTGGGAGGCCATCGAGAGCCGTCGCTGACGGCGCCGCCACTGCCTATCCCTCATGCAGCCAATTGCCACCATCCTGGCCGACGAAACTCTGTGGCAATCCTGTCGCGGCATGCGATCGGGGGTTGACGACGGTGAGTCGGCAACGCCTAAGTCCGGAGCGAGATCGCGGATCGGGAAAGCGAGGGGAGCTGCGGGCCGGATGGGGGCTGAACACAACGATTTCGGGGCCGCTGCCGCCATGGGACCGTGCACCCGATGAACCTCATTCTCGTGCCGCTCATTCCCCTGTTCGGGGCGCTGCTGCCGCCACTGTTCGCGCGATCCGGCCGCGACACGACGATGCTCGTGACCCTGGCGGTCACGCTCACGAGCCTCGCCCTGCTGCTGGTCGATGCGCCGGCCGTCTATCGCGGCGAGACGGTTCTCGCCGGTACGGCCTGGGTCCCCGAGATCGGCCTGTCGTTCCGCTTCTTCGCCGACGGGCTCGGCCTGTTCTTTGCGACCATGATCCTCGCCATCGGCGCGCTGATCATCATCTATGCGCGCTACTATCTCAGCCGGCAGGATTCGATCGGTCGCTTCTACGCCTATCTGCTGCTGTTCCAGGGGGCGATGGTCGGTATCGTCCTGTCGGACAACATCATCCTGATGCTGATCTTCTGGGAGCTGACGAGCCTCTCGTCCTTCCTGCTCATCGGTTTCTGGAGCCACGCGGCCGCCGGCCGCCAGGGCGCCCGGATGGCGCTGGTGGTCACCGGCGGCGGCGGCCTGCTGCTCACCGCGGGCATGCTGCTGCTGGGCCATGTCGGCGGGTCCTATGAGCTCAGCGTCCTGCTGACCAAGGGCGACGTGATCAAGGCGTCGCCGCTCTATCCGGTGATCCTCGTGCTGGTTCTTGCCGGCGCCTTCACCAAGTCAGCGCAGTTCCCGTTCCATTTCTGGCTGCCGCATGCCATGGCGGCGCCGACCCCGGTCTCGGCCTATCTGCATTCGGCGACCATGGTGAAGGCGGGCGTCTTCCTGCTGGCGCGGCTGTGGCCGGTTCTCGCCGGCACAGACCTGTGGTTCGCGATCGTCGTCCCGGTCGGCCTGGTGACCATGCTGGTGGGCGCCTGGATCGCCCTGTTCAAGGACGACCTGAAGGCCATCCTCGCCTATTCCACCGTCAGCCATCTCGGCCTGATGGTGATGCTGCTCGGCCTGGGCACGCCCTATGCCGCGGTCGCCTGCGTCTTCCACATCCTCAACCACGCGACCTTCAAGGCCGCCCTCTTCATGTCCGCCGGCATCGTCGACCATGAGGCCGGGACGCGCGACATCCGCCGGCTCGGCGGCCTCGCCAAGCTGATGCCGGTGACCGCCGTTCTGGCCGGCATCGCATCGGCCTCGATGGCGGGCCTGCCGCCGCTGAACGGCTTCCTGTCGAAGGAGATGATGCTGGAAGCGTCGGCCTCCGGCTCGCTCGCCGGTCTCGGCTGGCTCATTCCTGTCGGGGCGACCCTCGCCGCCCTCGTCTCGGTCGCCTATTCGGTGAGGCTCGCCATCGGCACCTTCGCCGGGCACGAGCGCCACGACTATCCGCATCATCCGCACGATCCCGGCATCGGCATGTGGCTGCCGGTCGCGCTGCTTGTGGCGCTGGTCGTCGCCATCGGCCTGCTGCCGGCGCTGATCGCCGGGCCGATTATCGCGCGCACAGCCCAGGCGGTCATCGGCAGCGCGCCGCTGCCCTATTATTCCCTGTCGCTGTGGCACGGCTTCACGCCGGCCCTGTTCATGAGCATCGCGGCCGTCATCGGCGGCGTTCTGGCGTTCCGGGCCCATGGCGGCCTGGCGCGGCTGCGCAGCGCCTGGCCGCGCCCCGAGGCGAAGGCGATGTTCGAAACCGCCGTGACGGTGAGCGTCGCCGCGGCGCGCTGGTTCACCCGGCAGGCCAATGTGGAATCGCTGCCCCGGTCCATCGCCATCATCGCCATTTCGGTGCTGGTCATCGGCCTGTGGGCCTTCACGCATTTCCCGCACGGGGCCGGCGCTCGCCCCATGCTGCCGGTGAATTTCGCGGCGGTCGTCGCCTGGGGCGCGCTGATGGCCGCGACCGGGGTGGTGGTCATGAAGCACGGCAACCGCCTGCTGACGCTGATCGTCACCAGCGTGGTCGGGCTCATCGTCTCGCTGGCCTTCATCTATTTCTCGGCGCCCGACCTCGCGCTGACGCAGATCTCGGTCGAGGTGGTCTCCACCATCCTCCTCCTGCTGGCGCTCAACCTGCTGCCGAAGACGACGCCTGCCGAACCACAGGCCGGGCGGAAAGTCAGGGACGGCGCCATCGCCGTGGCTGCCGGCCTCGGCGTGGCGGCTCTGGCCTTTGCCATCCTGACGCGCGACTTCTCCACGATCTCGGATTACTACGTCGCCCAGTCCAAGCCCGGTGGCGGCGGCACCAATATCGTCAACGTCATCCTCGTCGACTTCCGCGGCTTCGATACGTTCGGTGAGATCATCGTGCTGGGTATCGCCGCCCTCGCCATCTTCGCGCTGCTCGACACGAGCCTGCGCGGGCCGGCCGCCCGCCGGCTCGCGGCCATGCGGCAGGGGCTCGAATCGGCCGAGGCCCATCCGCTGATCCTGGTGGTCACCACGCGCGCCATGCTGCCGCTCGTCTTCACGGTGGGCGTGTTTATCTTCCTGCGCGGTCACAACCTGCCGGGTGGCGGCTTCATCGCCGGCCTGGTCGTCGCCATCGCCTATATCATGCAGTACATGGCGAGCGGCTATTCCTGGAGCCACCAGAAGGCGCGCTTCGACGGCCATACGCTGGTGGGCGCCGGCGTCGTGATCGCGGGTTTGACGGGTCTCGGCTCCTTCGTGTTCGGCCGGCCGTTCCTGACCAGTTCCTTCGGCTATTTCGACATTCCGCTGATCGGCCAGATCGAGCTCGCCACGGCCATGGCCTTCGACACCGGGGTGTTCCTGACGGTGGTCGGGACGGTGCTGCTGGCGCTGGCGCAGATCTCGCGGATCGAGGCGCGCGCCGAGCGCATCCCGATTCCCGAGGGGCCATCCGACATCAAGCTTCCCCCGGCTGCGCCGGAAGCGGGGCGACCCGTGCCGAGGGAGGGCTGACATGGAGATGCTCGTCGCGTCGGCCATCGGCCTCCTGACCGCTGTCGGGGTCTATCTCGTGCTGCGGCGGCAGACCTTTCCGGTCGTCATCGGCACCGTCTTTCTCTCCTATGCCGTCAATCTCTTCCTCTTCGCCACGGGGCGACTGACGGTCAATCGCCCTCCGATCTATGCCGCCGGCGCGGCCGGCTATGTCGACCCGCTGCCGCAGGCGCTCGTGCTCACTTCCATCGTCATCTCCTTCGGCATGACCGCCCTGGTCATCGTCCTGGCGCTCCGCAGCTTCCTGGAGACGGGTTCCGATTCCGTCGAGAACAGCCCGGCCTCGGCCGACGAGGCCGAAGCGACACAGGTGACAACCGATCAGGCGCGGCCGTGATGCAGACAGCCATCAACCACTGGATCATCGCCCCGCTGGTGTTGCCCGGCATCGTCGCGCCGATCCTGATCCTGGCTTCGCGCCACAATCTGGCGGCCCAGCGGGTCGTCTCCATCGCCGCGACTCTTGCGCTTCTGGCGGTGGCGATCGGCCTCTACGGCCTGGCACAGGACGGCACCGTACGGCCCTATCTCGTCGGCGCCTGGCCGGCGCCCTATGGCATCGTGCTGATCCTCGACCGGCTGTCGGCCACCATGGTGCTGCTCTTCGCCGTGCTGGCCCTGGCCATCGTGCTCTACGCCACCGCCGGCTGGGACACGCGCGGGCGGCACTTCCATCCGCTGTTCCAGTTCCAGCTTCTCGGCGTCAACGGCGCCTTCCTGACCGGCGACGTGTTCAACCTCTTCGTCTTCTTCGAGGTCATGCTGATCGCCTCCTACGGTCTGATGCTGCATGGCGGCGGGGCGCAGCGCCTCAAGGCGGGCTTCCAATATGTGACGATCAACCTGATCGGTTCGACGCTCTTCCTGTTCGCTGTCGGGACCATCTATGCGGTGACCGGGACGCTCAACATGGCCGACCTGGCGCGCAAGGTGGCGGCGGTGGGGGCGGGCGACACGGCGCTGCTCGGCGTCGGCGCGGTGCTTCTCTTCATCGTCTTCGCGCTGAAGGCCTCGGTGGCGCCGCTGCATGGCTGGCTGCCGTCCGCCTATGCGGCCGCCCCGGGTCTGTCGGCGGCGCTGTTCATGATCATGACCAAGGTCGGCGCCTACACGATCCTGCGCGTCTACACGCTGATCTTCGGTGCCGATGCGGGCGCCGTCGCCGGGATCGTCACGCCCTGGATGCTGCCGGCCGCGCTGGCGACCCTCGTCGTCGGGGCCCTGGGCATGCTCGCGGCGCGCAGCCTTCTCAGCCTCGCCTGTTTCGCTGTGGTCTGGTCGATGGGGTCGCTGCTCGTCGCCTTCGGCCTGTTCGATGCGGGCGGCATCGGGGCCGGGCTCTATTACGTCCTGCATTCCACCATGGCCGGCGCGACGCTGTTTCTCCTCGTCGACATTCTCGTGCCGCAACGCGGCGGGGCGGAGGACCGTCTCGTTCCCGCAGCCGTCGGCCATCCGGTGCTGCTGTCCGGGCTGTTCTTCGCCGCCGCCATCGCCATGGCCGGCCTGCCGCCGCTGTCGGGCTTCCTCGGCAAGCTGATGATCATGGAGGCGAGCCGCGGCAGCGCCGCAGTCACCTGGATCTGGGCCATGCTGCTGGCCACCAGCCTGGTGGCGATCCTCGCCTTCGCCCGCGCCGGGAGCGTGCTGTTCTGGAAGCCGGCGACGCCCCACGCCGAGCCCGCCGCCGCAATGCCGTCGCTCAAGCCGCTGCCGGTCGCGGTCTTTGCGGCCCTCCTCGGCGCCACCGTCGCCCTCACCGCCTTCGCCGGGCCGGTGCGCCGCGAAATGGGGCTGACGGCGGCGCAGATCCTGGATACCGGTGCCTATGTGCGGGCGGTTCTCGGGCCCGCCCCGCTTGCCAGTGCGGGGAGGCCGTGATGCGGACCCGTTACCTTCCCCAGCCGATCCTGACCCTCGTCATCGCCGGCGTGTGGATGGCGCTTGCCAACGACATCTCCCTCGGCAATGCCGTGCTGGGGCTGATCCTCGGCGTCCTCATCCCGCTGGTGACCCAGGCCTACTGGCCCGATCGCCCGCGCTTCAAGAACCCCTGGCGGATCGTCGATTTCACTCTGGTGGTGCTCTGGGACATCGTGCTGTCCAATATCCAGGTGGCCCAGCTCATCCTGTTCCGCCGCGGTGACAGCCTGCGCTCCCAGTTCGTGCGGGTTCCGCTGGCGCTGACCAATGCGGAGGCCATCACCATTCTGGCCGGCACCATCACCATGACGCCGGGCACGATCAGCGCCGACCTCTCGGCCGACGGCACCTCGATCCTCGTTCATTGCCTCGAGACCGACGATCCCGAGGGCACTGTCAATGCCATCAAGGAGCGCTACGAGCGGCGCCTCATGGAGATCTTCGCATGATCGCCGCAGCCTGCGTGATCGCCTTCGTGGCGATTTCCGTCTCCCTCCTCCTCAACCTCTATCGCCTGGCCATCGGCCCGCACGCGCTCGATCGCGTGCTCGCGCTCGACACCATGACGATCAATGCCATCGCGCTGATCGTGGTGCTGGGCATCTGGTTCGGCGTCACGATCCTCTTCGAGGCGGCCCTGCTCTTCGCCATGGTCGGCTTCCTGTCGACGGTCGCCTTCTGCAAATATCTGCTGCGCGGCAACGTGATCGAGTGAGGCCGAGATGATGGCTTGGATTGCGGAGCTTCTGATCGCCGGCCTGCTGATCGTCGGTGCCTTCTTCCTGCTGGTCGGCTCCTTCGGGCTCGCCAAGCTGCCCGACATGATGCGGCGGCTGCATGCGCCGACCAAGGCGACGACGCTCGGCATCGGTGCGCTGCTCATCGCCTCGATGCTCTATTTCCTCATCGTTCTCGGGCTGCCCTCCTTCCACGAACTGCTGATCACGCTGTTCCTGTTCATCACGGCGCCCGTCACTGCCCACCTGGTGTCCAAGGCCCATCTCCTGCGCCACCCCGAGTTGCGCAAAGACCTGCCCGACGTTCAGGCGAGCGGCGGCTGGGCGACCCTCGGAACGTCTCCGCAGGACACACAGCGGCACGAGGCCTGACGCAGAGGGCCGGCGCGCCTCGTCTCGCCCGCTGACCAGTTCATCGGAGAGGGACGGCCGAACGCCCTCGCAACCATCCTTCATCGACGTGAACAAAAATGGAACATCCGTATGTTCCCGGATTGTTCTGATGTCGGTCTGCTGCATGATGGTGCCCGGGGGTGGACCATGGTGCAGCGGGTCGCGACGGTCGCATTCGAAGGGATCGAGGCCAAGCCGGTCGACGTGCAGGTGCATGTGCTCGCCGGGCAGATCGTGTTCAACATCGTCGGGCTTCCCGACAAGGCTGTGAGCGAGGCGCGCGAGCGCGTCCGTTCGGCGCTGGTCGCCTCGGGTCTGGCCTTGCCGGGCAGGCGTATCACGGTCAACCTCGCGCCGGCCGACCTGCCCAAGGAAGGCTCGCACTTCGACCTGCCGATCGCGCTGGGCCTGATGGCGGCGATCGGGGCCATTCCCGCCGACGCCCTCGGCGGCTTCGTCGTGCTCGGCGAACTCGCCCTCGACGGGCGGATCACCCCCGTCGCCGGGGTGCTGCCGGCGGCCATGGCGGCCAATGCGCTGGGGCTCGGCATCATCTGCCCGGCGGCCTGCGGCCCGGAGGCCGCCTGGGCGGGCGAGGATGTGGAGGTGCTGGCGCCCGACAATCTGGTGCAGCTCGCCAACCATTTCCGCGGCACCCAGGTCTTGTCGCGCCCGAAGCCGGGAATCCGCACCGTCGATGCGCCGCTCGCCGACCTGCGCGACATCAAGGGTCAGGAGAGTGCCAAGCGGGCGCTGGAGATCGCCGCGGCGGGCGGACATGCGCTTTTGATGAACGGTCCGCCGGGCTCCGGCAAGTCGATGCTGGCGAGCCGGATGCCCTCCATCCTGCCGCCGCTGATGCCGGCCGAACTGCTGGAGGTCTCGATGATCCACTCGGTTGCGGGGGAGCTGGAAGGAGGGCAGTTGACGACGCGCCGCCCGTTCCGCAACCCGCACCATTCCGCGTCCATGGCGGCGCTGATCGGCGGAGGGCTGCGCGTCCGGCCCGGCGAGGTGTCGCTCGCCCATCACGGAGTGCTGTTCCTCGACGAACTGCCCGAATTCCAGCCCCATGTTCTGGACGGGCTGAGGCAGCCGATCGAATCCGGCGAGGCCGTCATCGCCCGGGCCAACCAGCGCGTCAGCTTTCCCGCGCGGTTCCAGCTCGTGGCCGCCATGAACCCCTGCCGGTGCGGGAAGGCGACCGAGCCGGGGTTTGCCTGTCCGCGTATGCCCAATCCCCGCTGCATGGCGGATTACCAGGCGAAGATCTCCGGCCCGCTGATCGACCGGATGGACATGGTGATCGAGGTGCCGGCGGTCTCCGCCGCCGATCTGATCCTTCCCGCGCCTGCCGAAGGGAGCCACGAGATCGGGCTGCGGGTCGCCGCGGCGCGGGCGCTGCAGCAGGCGCGCTATGGCGGGCGCGGGCTGCCCGTCAGGCTGAATGCCCATGCGCCGCCCTCCATTCTCGACGAGGTCGCCGCCCCGGATGCGGCTGGCCTCACCTTGCTGCGCGACGCGGCCGAGGCCCTGCGGCTGACGGCGCGGGGCTATCACCGGGTGCTGAAGCTCGCCAGGACCATTGCCGATCTCGACGGGGCGGCCACCGTCAGGCGCGTGCATCTCGCCGAGGCCACCAGCTATCGCGGTGCGACGGATCGGGTGCGGGTCGCGGCCTGACGCCAGGCCTGGAGGGTGCCGCTGGACGACCGAAGCGCGGAGCGTGTCGGCTGACGAAGGAGGTGGGTTGCGGTCCGGCGACATAGGCGGGCCGCCTGCCGCCTGCTCACTCACGCCGAGGGGGGGCGGCCGCCCCGGTCGCGCCGTCGGCTGCGGTCGACCGCCTGGGCTCGGGTTCGGTGATGCCGCCGCCGGCCGCCTCACGCCGGAAGCGGGATTGCCGCCACCCCGCCAGGCGGCGCGCAGCCGTGGGCCGCATGTCCGTCTCCGGCCGCGTCCTGGTAACGCACCGTCAACCCTGTCTGTTTACGTTGTCAGCATCGTTCCGGGTTGCGTGGAGAGTTGCCGTGGATGCTTTCGCCCTGGTCGCGGGTGGTGCGGCAGCCTTCGCAGTGGCCTCGGTCGCGGCCGTTTTCCATCTTGTTCACGGGCGGCGGGCGCTTCTGCGCAAGGCGGCGGCGCTGGAGGACACGGTCGAGGTCCTCACCGACCGGGTCTTCGAACTGGCCGAGAGCGAGGAGCGTCACCGCGGCTTGATCGATGCGCAGGGCGACCTCATCGTGCGACGCGACCGCCAGGGCACCATCACCTTCGCCAACCGGGCCTTCGGCGACCTCGTCGGCGTTTCCGCAGCGGAACTGGTCGGTCTCGATCGCGGCCCGGTGGTGATCGACCGCTCGGAAGAGCGCCGCGAGGCGGACGGGTCATGCAGTGCCGACGAGATGATCGCCACCCCGACGGGGCATCGCTGGATCGCCTGGCGCCATCACCCCATCCGTGACGGCGAGGGGCGTTGCGAGGAAATGCAGTCGGTCGGCCGCGACATCACCGACCGCAAGGCTGCGGAGGCGGCGCTGGCGCTGTCGACGGCCCGGGCCGAGAGCGCCAACGAGGCGAAGTCACGCTTCCTCGCCACCGTCAGCCACGAGATCCGCACTCCGCTGAACGGGATCCTCGGGATGGCTGACCTGCTGCTCGACACCCGGCTGTCGCCGGACCAGAAGACCTATGCCGATGCGGTCAAGGGGTCGGGCGAAGCGTTGCTGACGCTGATCGACGAGATCCTCGATTTCTCGAAGATCGAGGCTGGCCGGCTCGATCTCGACCTCGCGCCCTTCGACCTCCTGCCGATCATCGAAGGCGCAGCGGAACTGCTCGGCCCGCGGGCCCAGGCCAAGGGGCTCGACGTCGCGACCTCGATCGCGCCCGACGTGCCGGCGCGGTTGACGGGCGATGCGACGCGGCTGCGGCAGGTGCTGCTCAATCTCGCCGGCAATGCGGTGAAGTTCACCGAAACTGGCGGCGTCACCATCGCGGCGACACGCGACGAGGATCATCTCATCCTCACCGTCGCGGATACCGGCCCGGGCATCGCCACCGCCGATGTCGAACGCATCTTCGGCGAGTTCGAGCAGGGCGAGACCACCTTTTCCCGCCGCCATTCGGGCACCGGCCTCGGCCTTGCTATCTCGCGGCGCATCGTCGCCCTCATGGGCGGCACGCTCACCGTTGCCACGGCGCTCGGCGAGGGCGCGACCTTCACCGTAAGGCTGCCGATGACGATCGCGGCGACGGCCGGCACGCCGGACGAACGCCTTGCTGATCTCGCGGTGCTGATCGTCTCGCCGTCGCCGATCGAGCGGGCTGCGCTGGTCCGCCGGCTGACGGCCCGCGGCGCCGACGCCACCGCCTGTGACGGTCTTTTGGACATTCCGCCGGGCCTGTTCGACACGGCGATCCTCGACTACCGGCTCGGCGAGGAGAGCGTCGCCGCGGTCCTTGCTGTGTTGTCCGAGCGGGTCCAGCGCACGGTGCTCCTGGTGCGGCCGGCCGAGCGCTCGGCGGTCTCCGCCTGGCGGCAGAAGGGCATCGGGGGCTGGCTCGTGTCGCCGGTGCGCGAGGCTTCGCTCCTCATGCAGATGCGGGGGGAGGGGCCCGGCCCGGCCGAACGCGCGGCCGAGGGTGAGGGCAGCGCCGATCAGCCCCTCGTCTCGGCTGGTCCGGCGCTCACGGTGCTGATCGCCGAGGACAACGACATCAATGCCCTGCTCTGTCGCAAGCTCGTCGAGAAGCTCGGCCACCGGCCGGTCTGGGTGAAGGACGGCCGCGCCGCCGCGACCACCGCCCTCGACCCGGCAGCCAGCATCGACCTCGTCCTGATGGACATGCAGATGCCCGAATGCGACGGGCTTTCCGCCGCCAAGATGATCCGGGCGGGAGAGGGGGACGGCCGGCGATTGCCGATCATCGCCCTGACCGCCAATGCCTTCGCGGAGGACCGGGCCGCGGCGATCGCCGCCGGAATGGATTCCTTCCTGACCAAGCCGCTCGATCGCGATCGGCTCGCCGAGGCGATAGACCTCTACGGGAAGGTCACCAAGCCAGGCCCCGCGCGCGCAACGCGGCGGAAAGCGAAGGTGCGTCGGTGAAGTGGACCGCGTCCATGCCGAAGGCCAGTGCCGCCTCCACGTTGCGCGGGGAGTCGTCGATGAACAGGCAGGCCTCCGGCGCCAGGGCATGGCGCTCGCACAGGATGGCATAGATCCGCGGGTCTGGCTTGTTGATGCCGACATCGGCCGACAGGATCAGCCCGGAGAAGGCATCGAGGAAGGGGTGGACCGGCCGGGTCCTGTCGAACAGCTCCCGCGAGAAGTTCGAGATGCCATATACCGGACCACGTGCCGCAAGTCCCTCGAAGATCGCGCGGGTGCCGGGCACTTCCCCCGGTACCGCATCAAGCCAGTTGTCGTAGAAGGCGGCGAAGACCGACGCATGGCGAGGAAAGCGGGCCGCATGGTCGGCCACCGCCTCGGCCACCGCCCGCCCGGCATCCTGGCGTGCATGCCAGTCCATGAAGCCGACCTCTTCCATGAACGCGTCGAGCGCGGCCGGGTCGTCGAAATGCGGCTCGAGCGCCGCCTGCGGCTCCCAGCGCAGCAGAACCTGCCCGATATCGAAGACAGGTATCGTGGAAGTTGTACTCATGGGGGGGTCTCGCGCGAATTCGACAGTCATGTAACGGACAGATCGCGCAATAGTGGTAAATCGTAACGAACTGATAACGCCATGAATGGACAATCCGCGCAACATGACGTTAGGTCCACGCAACATGGCTGGCACCAAGAAGACAGTACGGAACGGCGGCACGACGCCGGCTTCCGTATCTTCGGCACGCGAGGCCGGCCTGCTCAGGCGCGCCATGGGCATCGCGAGCATGGGCTATTGGCAGTCTTCAGGACCTCGCAGCAAGACGCTTTGGATATCGCCAGAGCTCGCGGCCATGTACGGGGTCACCACCGTGGACGGCATCATCTCCGTCGCCGACGTGCGCGCCCGCTATCTCGGCATCGCCGCGGACGACCTGAATCGCGGTCACCTCCTGTGCTGGAGCGAAGGGCTACCGTACCGCGTCCAGGGTCAGTACCGCCATCCCGACGGGCGGATCATCGACTTTTCCATCCATGGCGAGGCTGAACGTGACGCAAAAGGACGCGTCACAGCCGTTTCCGGAATCGTCCGTGACATTTCCGAGGAACAGGCCGTCCTGCGGTCCTTTGCAGCGAGCGAGCAGCGCCTCGCCGATTTCATCAGCACAGCCTCGGACTGGTGCTGGCAGACGGACGCGAACCACCGCCTACTGCCCAATTTGCTCCCGGCCGAGGTCAATACGGCGATCCAGATCATCGCCGAAGGCCACATCACCCGGTGGGAGCTGCCCTACGTTCCGGAGAATCGCGACGCCATGGCGCGCCATCGCGCCGATATGGAAGAGCATCGCCCGTTTCGGTCCTTCACCTATTCGCTGGTCAGCCCCAGCGGCGACAGGGCGACGATCCGCACGAGCGGCAAGCCCTTCTTCGATGAGCACGGCACGTTCCAGGGCTATCGCGGCACCGCCAGCGACGTCACCAAAAGGAAAGCGACCGAGGAGCTTCTCGCCCGCCGCACGGCGGCCCTCGCGGAAGCGCACCGGCTGGGGCGGATGGGGTCCTGGCACTACCGGCGGGGAAGCGACGAGGTCACGTGGAGCGAGGAGCTCTATGCGCTCACGGGCTATGATCCGGCGACGCTCGAAATGTCGCACGCCAACATCATCTCCCATTTCGTCGCCGAGGATGCCGCGCGCCTCGAGGACATGCAGAAACAGGTGCTGAAGTCCGGCGGTACCGCCAATGCCGACCTCAGGTTCCGTTGTGCCGATGGGCACGTCGGCGATTTTGCCGTGAACTGCAAGGCCGAAGTCGTGGACGGGAATATCGTCGGCGTCGTCGGCCTCGTGCAGGACATCAGCGAACGCAAGCTCGCCCAGCATCAGCTGGAGGAACTGGCGTTTGCGGATCCCCTCACGGGACTCGCCAATCGCACGCAGTTCAAGCGGACCCTGACCGGCATGGTCGGCCGCGCGCTGCTCGAGGAGCGCTTCGCTGCGCTGCTGCTCATCGACCTCGACCGGTTCAAGGAGGTCAACGATTCCCTCGGCCATGCTGCCGGCGACGAACTTCTGTGTCGCGTGGCCGGCCTGCTGCGCCACGAACTCGGCGCCGAGGCCTTCATCGCCAGGCTCGGGGGCGACGAATTCGCCGTGCTCATCGAGCGTCCGACGATACACGACGACATGAAGGTGCTGGCCGACCAGCTCATCGCGCTGATCTCCGGACCGGTCGACCTCACCAACGGTGAAGCCTTCATCGGTGCCACGATCGGTATCGCGAAGCTGCCCGAGGATGCCGCGACGACGGAACTGGCGATGCGGCACGCCGACCTCGCCCTCTGCATGGCCAAGGAATCCGGCCGCGGCCGGTGCATGGTGTTCGAGGCCGCCTATGCGGATGCAGTCGAACAGCGGATGATCCTCGCGCGGGATCTGCGTCATGCCATCGCGGAGAACGAGTTGCACGCGCACTATCAGCCGCAGGTGGAGCTGGCGACCGGCCGGGTTGTCGGCTTCGAGGCGCTGCTGCGCTGGACCCATCGGGAACGTGGGGCGATCTCGCCCGCCGAGTTCATCCCGGTGGCCGAGAGTTCGGGCATCATCGTCGACCTCGGGCTGTGGATCCTGCGGGAAGCCTGCCGCCAGGGTCGCGACTGGCTCGACCAGGGACTGCCGCCCCGCACCATCGCGGTCAACGTCTCGCCGGCGCAGTTCTGGAACATGGATTTCGAGACGGCTGTCTCCGCCGTGCTCGCCGAGACGCGGCTGCCGCCTAACCTCCTGTGCCTGGAACTGACGGAGGGCCTCTTCGTCGACCAGAGCGAGCACCAGATCAGCCGGACGCTGGGCGCACTCTCCGCCCTGGGCGTGCGGCTGGCACTCGACGATTTCGGCTCCGGCTATTCCTCGCTCGGCTATCTCACGCGCCTGCCGTTCGACCGTCTGAAGGTCGACAGATCCTTCGTCGACGGTGTCTCGACGCAACCCGAAAAGCGCAAGCTCCTCGGCGGCATCATTGCCCTGTCGCGCGGCCTCGGCATGTCCATCGTCGCCGAGGGGGCCGAGCGGCCGGCCGAGGTGGACGTCCTCCGCGAACTCGGCTGCGACATTGTCCAGGGCTATGTCTATTCGCGTCCTGTGGCCCCGGAAATGGCCCCGGTCGTCGCCGATTCGATCGAGCGTTCGCCGCTGGTCGAATGGCAACGCCGCCCCGTGCGGCTGGAGCGGACCCTGCCGGCGGTCGCCGCACTGATGGGCTGACGCGGGGCTTCAGCCGCCTCATTTTCGGGTGTTTGCGCCGGATGGTTCGCGAGGCGCGGTGCAGGCGCCGCTTCCTGTCGCCGACACAGGCGGCCCGGCCGATGCCGTAGACGGGCATGTCGGCTGCCGAAATGGCGGCCCCCGCCAAAGGCATTATTGGCATGTGATTACCTTTTCTTCAGCGCTTTTGCGCTACGTCATGTGGAACAATTGTGCTTCCAGTCTTGTTCGGGATTGTGACTCTGTCGAGCGCCGCCCCCCATCATCTGCTACCGACCGCTGCGGAAATCCTGGAAGGGCCACTGCTGCAGCCCGCGATGCTGGCGAGCCGTGCCATGGCCATTGCCCGGATGGGCTATTGGGTGATCGAGGCGCGCGATCCGACCACCTTCTGGATGTCGGAGGAACTCGCTGCCCTCATGGACGTGCCCGCCGGATTCGTCACCATCGCGACGGTTCGCGAGCGTTATCATGGCGACGGTGCCGCGCGTGTCGCCGCAGCGCTGCAACGCTGCAACGCTGCCTTTCGGACGGCACGCCCTATGTGGTGGATGTCACCTGCCGCCACCCCGACGGGCGCGACTTCTCGCTTCGAATCCACGGCGAGGCCGAGCGCGACGGGTCCGGTGCCATCGTGCGCATCATCGGCATCGTCACCGATGAGACCAGCGAGACCCAGGCGTTGGAGCAGGTCGCCGCCTCGGAACAGAGGCTGGCGGATTTCCTCGACACCGCGACAGACTGGTGTTGGCAGACCGATGCCGAGCACCGTTTCGAGCGATTCGAGGCGGGCAGCGCGACACGATCGATCGACGTCAGACTGGTCATCGGAAAGCGGCGCTGGGACCTCGACGTCCCGGTTTCCTCCCTCCCGGAACTGGAGGCTGTGCAGCGGGAGATGGAGGCCCACAGGCCGTTCCGCAATCTCGACTATACCGTCAACACCCGGATCGGACCCCGTCGGGCCCGCACCAGCGGCAAGCCGATGTTCGATGCAGACGGCACCTTCCTCGGCTACCGCGGCACGACCGCCGACATCACCGAGTTGCGCGAGACCGAACGCCTGTTGATGAAGCGGTCGGCAGCACTCGCCGAGGCCCACCGTCTCGGCCGCATGGGGTCCTGGTCCTATCTCCAGGGCGATGCCGGCTTGACCTGGAGCGACGAGCTCTTCTCGGTCACCGGCTTCGACCCCGCGACCTTCGACAGCTCCCACGAGGCGGTCCTGGCGCTGTTCATGCCGGAGGACCAGCAGAAGCTTCTGGACGTTCAGCGCGCGGTGCTGAAGGAGGGTGGTGCACACAGCTGCGACGTGCGCCTGTGCTGTGCCGATGGCCGCATCCGCGACTTCGCCGTCACCTGCAAGGGCGAGGAGGTCGGCGGCAAGGTGGTCGGCTTCGTCGGTACCGTCCAGGATGTCACAGAACGCAAGCAGACGCAGCGGCAGCTCGAGGAACTCGCCTATGCGGATTCGCTGACCGGCCTTGCCAATCGCGCCATGTTCAAGCAGGCGCTGACCAAGGTCATCGGCAAGGCCCTGCTCGAAGGTCGCTTCGCGACGCTCTACCTGGTTGGTCTCGACCGGTTCAAGGAGGTCAACGACGCCTTCGGCCATGCTGCCGGTGACGAACTCCTCTGTCGTGTCGCGGCCATCCTGCGCCGGGAGTTCGGCGGTACCGCCTTGATCGCGCGACTGGGTGGCGACGAGTTCGCGGTGCTGATCGAGCGGGACCACCAGCAAGAGGATGTCCGGCTCGTCGCCGACAACCTGATCCATACGCTGTCCGGGCCGATCGACCTGTCGAGCGGCGAGGCCTTCGTCGGCGCCACGGTCGGCGTGGCGATGCTGCCCGAGCACGCGACCTCGACGGACCAGGCCATGCGGCATGCCGACCTCGCCCTCTACACGGGCAAGGAAGCGGGTCGCGGTCGCTCGATGCTGTTCGAGTCGGCCTTCGCCGCGGCAGTAGAGCAGCGTCTGCTGCTGGCCCGCGACCTCCGCCACGCGATCGAGGAACAGGAGCTGCACGCCGTCTACCAGCCGCAGGTGTGCATAAGCTCGGGCAGGGTCATTGGCTTCGAAGCGCTGCTGCGCTGGACCCACCGCGAGCGCGGACCGATCTCGCCGGCGGTGTTCATCCCCGTCGCGGAGAACTCCGGCATCATCGTCGACCTCGGCCTGTGGATCCTCCGTGAGGCCTGCCGCCAGGCGAAGGCCTGGCTCGACCAGGGCCTGCCGCAGCGCACCATGTCGGTCAATGCCTCGCCGGCCCAGTTCTGGGCCATGGACTTCGAGACGGCCGTCGCCGCTGTGCTGGCCGAGACCGGCCTGCCACCGGAGCTGCTCTGCCTCGAACTGACCGAGAGCCTCTTCGTCGACCAGAGCGAGGAGCGCGTCAGCCGCACGCTCTGCTCGCTGTCGCGGCTCGGGGTCAAGCTCGCCCTCGACGACTTCGGTTCGGGCTACTCGTCGCTCGGCTATCTGACGCGGCTGCCCTTCCACCGGCTGAAGGTCGACCGCTCCTTCGTCGACGGCATCGCCGGTGATCCGGCCAAGCGCAAGCTCCTCGCCGGCATCATCGCCCTCTCCCGTGGCCTCGGACTCGCCACCGTGGCGGAGGGTGCCGAGAAGCGCGCCGAACTTGACGTGCTGCGCGAACTCGGCTGCGATACCGTCCAGGGTTTCGTCTATTCCCGCCCGGTCGGGCCCGATGCGGCGACGGCGGTCGCGGCCTCCATCGAGGCCGAACCGATCCCGGACAACCGCGCACCATGGCTCGTCCCCGCCGCCGAGACGACGGCGTTGATCGCCGCCCTCGGCTGACCCCGGTCCTCAGCCGCCGATATTGTAGGCCGCCAGCGCCGCCATGTTGACGAGGTCGGAATCGCGGGCGCCGAGCGGGACGATCTGAACCGGCTTGTCGAGACCGACCAGAAGCGGACCGATGACGGTGGCGCCGCCGAGTTCCTGCATCATCTTCGTCGCGATCGAGGCCGAGTGGAATGCCGGCATGACCAGCACGTTGGCCGGCCCGGTGAGACGGCAGAACGGATAGGCCTGCATCAGTTCCGGATTGAGGGCGACGTCCGCCGACATCTCGCCGTCATACTCGAAATCGACGCGGCGGCCGTCGAGGATCTTCACGGCCTCGATGACCTTTTCCGAGCGCTCGCCCTTGGGCTGGCCGAAGGTGGAGAAGGCGAGGAGCGCGACCCGCGGCTCGGTGCCGAGGCGGCGCGCCGCATGGGCGGCCTCGACGGCGATCTCGGCGAGATCGGCGGCCGATGGCATTTCGGTGATGGCGGTGTCGGCGACGAGTACGGTGCGCCCGCGCGAGAGCACGATGGAGACGCCGATGAGCCGGTGGCCCGGCTTCACGTCGATGACGCGGCGGACCTCCTCGAGGGCGGAGGAATAGTTGCGGGTGACGCCGGTAACCATGCCGTCGGCATCGCCGGCCTCCACCATGGCGGCGCCGAAGATGTTGCGGTCCTGGTTTACCATGCGCTGGCAGTCGCGGTACAGGTAGCCGTGGCGCTGCAGCCTCTCGTAAAGCTGGCTGGCATAGTCGGCATTGCGGGTGGAAAGCCGCGCATTGGCGATCTCGATGCCGTCCTTCAGGTCGATGCCCGCAGCGAGGGCTGTCGCCCGTACCCGGTCCTCGCGGCCGACGAGGATCGCCGTGCCGAGGCCCTGGTTGACGAAGCTCTGGGCGGCGCGGATCACCTGCTCCTCCTCGCCCTCGGCGAAGACGACGCGGCGCGGCGTGCGGCGTGCGCGCTCGAATATGCGGGCAAGGACTCCGGCGACGGGATTGAGGCGGGCGGTGAGCTGCGCCTTGTAGCCGGCCATGTCGACGATCGGGCGGCGGGCGACACCCGTCTCCATCGCGGCCTGCGCGACGGCGGTCGGCACGGCGATCATCAGACGCGGGTCGAACGGCACCGGAATGATGTAGTCGGGGCCGTATTTCGGCCTTCCGCCGCCATAGGCCGCAGCGACGTCGTCAGGCACGTCTTCGCGCGCGAGGGCGGCGAGCGCATTGGCGGCGGCGATTTTCATTTCCATGTTGATCTGCGTCGCACGCACGTCGAGGGCGCCGCGGAACAGGAAGGGGAAGCCGAGGACGTTGTTGACCTGGTTCGGATAGTCGGAGCGGCCGGTGGCGACGATGGCGTCGGAGCGCACCGCGTGCACCTCCTCCGGGGTGATCTCCGGATCGGGATTGGCCATGGCGAAGATGATCGGCTTCGGCGCCATGGACATGACCATCTCGGGCGTCAGCGCGCCCTTGACCGACAGGCCGAAGAAGACGTCGGCACCCTTGACCGCCTCGGCGAGGGTGCGCGCATCGGTCGCCACGGCATGGCCGGACTTCCACTGGTTCATGCCTTCGGTGCGGCCGCGCCAGATCGTGCCCTTGGTGTCGCAGAGCGTGACGTTGTCGGGCGTGAAGCCCATCGCCTTCAGGAGTTCGACACAGGCGATGCCGGCGGCGCCGGCGCCGTTGACGACGAGCCGTGTCGTCTTGATGTCGCGGCCAGTAATGTCCATGGCGTTGATCAGGCCGGCGGCGGCGATGATCGCGGTACCGTGCTGGTCGTCATGGAACACCGGGATGTCCATGAGCTCCTGCAGGCGCTGCTCGATGATGAAGCACTCGGGCGCCTTGATGTCCTCGAGATTGATGCCGCCGAACGAGGGGCCGAGATAGCGCACCGCGTCGATGAACTTGTCGGCGTCCTCGGTATCGATCTCCAGGTCGATGGAATCGACGTCGGCGAAGCGCTTGAACAGCACCGCCTTGCCTTCCATCACCGGCTTGGAGGCGAGCGCGCCGAGATTGCCGAGGCCGAGGATGGCGGTGCCGTTGGTGATGACGGCGACCATGTTGCCGCGCGTCGTGTAGTCGAAGGCGCGCGCCGGATCCTCGGCGATGGCGAGGACGGGAACCGCAACGCCCGGGGAATAGGCGAGCGACAGGTCGCGCTGCGTCGCCATGGGCTTGGTCGGCACGATCTCAAGCTTGCCGGGCTTGCCGACCTGGTGGAAGGCCAGCGCCTCCTGGTCCGTGATGGTCGGGCGGTTGCGTCGGCCGGTCGTGTTGTCGGTCGCCATGTCGGGTTCTTCTTGCAGCGTTCCTCGGAAGGGACCGGGACCATAGGGTTTGCCCACCCGGACGGCAACGGGCCGTGAGAGGGAGAGGGACTGCGGCCCGTCAGGCCGACTGTCAGGCCGCCTTGCCGGCCGCCCAGCCAGACGACCAGGCCCACTGGAAATTGTAGCCGCCGAGCCAGCCGGTGACGTCGACGGCCTCGCCGATGAAAAACAGGCCGGGCACGGACTTCGCCGCCATGGTCTGCTGGTCGAGGCCGGCGGTGTCGATCCCGCCGAGGGTGACCTCCGCCGTGCGCCAGCCCTCGGTGCCGTTCGGGCGGATGCGCCAGGCGTTGACCGCCGCATCGATGCGGGCGAGCACCTTGTCGGAACAGTCGGCGAGATTGCCGGTAGGCGCCTGGCTCGTGACGACGGCCTGGGCGAGGCGCCGCGGCAGGATCTCGGCGAGAACCGTCTGCACCGCCTGGCGGCCGTTGCGGGCGCGCGCCGCCTTCAGGCCCTCGAGAACGTTCACGCCGGGGGCGAGCGAGACGACGATGTCGTCGCCCTCGCGCCAGTAGCTGGAGATCTGCAGCACGGCCGGGCCGGAGAGGCCGCGATGGGTGAAGAGAACCGCCTCGGGGAAGCGCGTCTTGCCGTGGCCGACCACCGCCTCCTCCACGGCGATGCCGGCGAGGGGCGTGAGAGTCGCCAGCATGTCGGCCGAGAAGGTCAGGGGCACGAGGGCCGGACGCGGCGGGACGACGGCGAGGCCGAACCGGGCGGCGATGTCGTAGGCGAGACCGGTCGCGCCCATCTTCGGGATGGACTTGCCGCCGGAGGCGACGACCAGCGACGTGCAGCGGATGTCACGGTCGGAGAGCCGGACGGCAAAACCGTCCTCGGTCCGGGCGATGTCCTCGACGCCGGTGGCGAGCCTGAGTTCGACCCCGGCCCGTTCCATCTCATCGGTCAGCATGGCGATGATCTGGCGCGCCGAGCCGTCGCAGAAGAGCTGGCCCAGCGTCTTCTCGTGCCAGGCGATGCCGTGGCTGTCGACCAGGGCGATGAAGTCGCGCTGGGTGTAGCGGGCGAGCGCCGAAATGGCGAAGCGGGGGTTCTGCGACAGGAAGTTCTTCGGCGATGTGCCGAGATTGGTGAAGTTGCAGCGGCCGCCGCCGGAGATGCGGATCTTCTCGCCCGGCGCTTCGGCATGGTCGACGACGAGCACCGAGCGGCCGCGCCGTCCGGCCTCGATGGCGCACATCATGCCGGCGGCGCCGGCTCCGATGACGAGGACGTCGACGGCGCGCGGACGGGTCACTCGGCGGGGGTCCGCCCGGCCGGCGGCGCATCGTCGCGCTTCAGATAGGGATAGCGGTCGGCGAATTCGCCAGTATAGCCGAGATTGCGGGCGGTCGGGGAGCGGACGAGTGCCTTCTTGTCGACGATGCGGGTGCCGAGCAGCCGGTCGGCGATCGCCGTGGTGATGCCGAAATTGCGGTTCTCGTCGACATAGTGGTGCAGGGCATGTTCCTGCCGCCGCGCGGTGAAATAGCGCGAGCGCATGTCGCCATCCATGTGGCAGGCGAAGTGGACGATCTCGTAGAAGGCGAAGAGCGCGAAGGCGATGGCGACGACCGGGGCGATCGGCCTGAGACCGACGAGCCAGGCGATGCCCGCCACCACGGCCACAAGCAGCACGACGCTGGCGGGATGGGCGAGGATCACCCGGGTGTCCTTCGGGTCCATGTGGTGGGCGTAATGGACGCGGTTCCAGAACTGCGCGGTGGCCGAGGTCTTGGCGAGTTCGAGCCAGTGCAGGACATATTTGTGGGTGATGAATTCGACGGCGGGCAGGAGGCAGACGCCGATCACCGCAGCGACGAGCGTCCACATGAGACCCGCGGTGATCGCGGCATAGACGAAGAAGACCGCCGCCAGTCCCGCATAGAGCAGGACGGCGCCGCGGGCGTCGGGGTGGCGCAGCACGGCGAGCGTGTCGCCGGCGAGCGCGCGGACTTCCTTGGCAAGGGACATGCGGGTGCGTCTCGGATGGGAAGGGAGCCGCGGCGGCGACCCCCGACGGCCCCATCTACCCCATTGCCCGGCCCGAGGGGAAGGCAATCCGCCGTGATCCAGGCTCCGTCCGTGCCGAACGGCGGATGGCGAAAAGGCCGGCGAGCGGAGACGATGGCGCGGCCCCTCGAACGATCCGGCGAGACCGATGACCAGCCCCCTGCCGACCGATGCCGAAGCCTTCGACCGCCTGATGGCCGCGCGCCATTCCTGCCGCGCCTTCCGGCCCGAGCCGATCCCGCGGGCGACGATCGCGGCGATCCTGACGACGGCGCAGAAGACCGCCTCCTGGAACAATACCCAGCCCTGGCAGGTGGTGATCGCCAGCGGCGGCGCGGTCGAGCGCTTCCGTGCGCTGATGCTCCAACTCGCCTCCGCTGGGGCGGAGCCGTCGAGCGATTTTCCCTTCCCGCGCGAGTATCGGGGGGCGCTTCTGGAGCGGCGGCGGGCCTGCGGTTTCCAGCTCTATGACGCGGTGGGGGTCCAGCGCGGCGACAAGGCCGCCTATGCCCGCCAGTCCCTGCGCAACTTCGCGCTGTTCGATGCGCCGCATGTGGCGATCATCACCACGGATGAGGCGCTCGGCGCCTATGGGGCGCTGGATTGCGGCGCCTATGTCAGCAATTTCATGACGGCGGCGACAGCCCACGGCGTCGCGACCATCGCCCAGGCAGCCCTCGCCGTCCATGCAGGGGCAATCCGCGCCCATTTCGGCATTGCCGACGACCAGCGCGTCGTCTGCGGCATCTCCTTCGGGCGAGCGGATGCGGCGGCGCCGGTCAACGGCTATCGCACGGTGCGCGCGGGGCTCGGTGAGGTCGTGCGCTGGGAGGATTGAGGGCAGAGCGCCCCCCTCAGAACGCCACGCTGGACGCGTCCTCCTCGGTCACTCTGAGCGCGTCGCCGACGGCGATCCGCCCGCCCTGCGCCACCGCGGCATAGATGCCGCAATCGGCGTGGCCGTAGCTGCGCATCAGCACGGCGGGGATCATCAGGTCGCGGACGGCAGTGGCCGGATTGACGGTCGTGGCGGCGCAGCGCTCGGTGCGCTTCAGGCCGCGCAGGGCGGCACCGCCGGTGGTGATGCGCTTGCCCACCCAGGCGAACTCCGAGAAGGCCGGTACGCCGTCGATATAGATATTGGCGCGGAAGCGGATCGGGTCGATGGCGATGCCGGTCTCCTTCTCCAGAGCCCGGACCGTGGCGAGATTGATGATGGACACGAAGCCGGAGCGCGAATCCATGAAGTGGAAGCCGGGCGGGCCCTCCAGCACCTTCGGCGTGCCGGCGAGGTCGTTGGCGAGGAACATGCGGAAGAAGTCCTCGATCGCGGCGCGGCCTTCCGGTGTACGCAGGTCCCCGCGGGCGACCTCGACCTCGTCGGCGACGATGGCGAGGCTGTGGCTGGCGTCGTCATAGCTGGTCTTCAGCTTCGCCAGCGCCGCCTGGCGGGCGAGGACGAGGAATTTCTGCTTCGGCTGGTGCTCGGGATTGGCAGGGTCGAAGCCGGAGGGACCGTTCTCGATGGCGAAGAGCCTGTCGCCGGGGAAATGCGCGCCACTGCTCAGGGGCGCCTCGGTCAGCGGCTCGGCGGAGAGCCCCTTCACGGGATAGCGGTAGAGGGCGGTGATGCGGGCGGGGGCTGTGTCGGTCATTGCTTGAGGTGGCCCGACGCGGCGGGGACGGTCAAGCCCGGGTGAGGGGGAGAGCGGCTGATGGCGAGGGCATCGCCCCCTCACCCGGCCTTCGGCCGACCTCTCCCCGCCGGGGAGTGGTGAAAGGGCGGCGCCGTTGTCTTGTCCAATCGTGTTTCCACCAGGGGCGCACGCCGGCCGGTTTGACGCGCCTCAAAAAGTCCGCCGCGGTCTCTTCTCACAGCCGCGTGACACCCCCATATCCGCCTCGGGCCGGTGCCTTCTGGGCCGGCAATCCATCGGTCGGACGTTTCATCTCGGGCTCAGGAGAGACGGGCGGAACGGGCAAGGGAGTGACCTCATGAACATCGAGAAATACACCGAACGCTCACGCGGCTTCATCCAGTCGGCACAGTCTCTGGCCCTGCGCGAGGGCCATCAGCAGTTCCAGCCCGAGCACCTGCTGAAGGTGCTGCTGGACGACACCGAAGGCCTTGCCGCCGGCCTGATCCGGCAGGCGGGCGGCCAGCCGCAGCTGGCGCTGGCCAAGACCGAAGAGGCGCTGAAGAAGATTCCGAAGGTGCAGGGCTCGGGAGCCGGCCAGGTCTATCTCGGCCAGGGTCTCGCCCGCGTCTTCGACACGGCCGAGAAGGCCGCCGAGAAGGCCGGCGACAGCTTCGTCGCCGCCGAGAGGCTGTTGCTCGCCCTGGCTCTGGAGAAGGAGACCGAGGCCGGCATGGCGCTGGCAGCCGCTTCCGTCAGCCCGCAGGCACTGAACCAGGCCATCGAGGGGCTGCGCAAGGGGCGCACCGCCGATTCCGCCTCGGCCGAGAACGCCTATGACGCGCTGAAGAAATATGCCCGCGACCTGACCCAGGCCGCCCGTGACGGCAAGCTCGACCCGGTCATCGGCCGCGACGAGGAGATCCGCCGCACCATCCAGGTGCTGTCGCGCCGTACCAAGAACAATCCCGTCCTCATCGGCGAGCCCGGCGTCGGCAAGACCGCCATCGTCGAGGGTCTCGCCCTGCGCGTCATCGACGGCGACGTGCCGGAAAGCCTCAAGGACAAGTCGATCCTGTCGCTCGACATGGGGTCGCTGATCGCGGGGGCGAAATATCGCGGCGAGTTCGAGGAGCGGCTGAAGGCCGTGCTGTCGGAGGTGACCTCCGCTGACGGCGCCATCGTGCTGTTCATCGACGAGATGCACACGCTGGTCGGTGCCGGCAAGGCGGACGGGGCGATGGACGCCTCGAACCTGTTGAAGCCGGCGCTTGCCCGCGGCGAACTGCACTGCATCGGCGCGACGACGCTCGACGAGTATCGCAAGCATGTCGAGAAGGACGCGGCGCTCGCCCGCCGCTTCCAGCCGATCTTCGTCGGCGAGCCGACGGTGGAAGACACGGTGTCGATCCTGCGCGGCCTGAAGGAAAAGTACGAGCAGCATCACCAGGTGCGCATCACCGATGCGGCGATCGTCGCGGCGGCGACGCTGTCGAACCGCTACATCACCGACCGCTTCTTGCCCGACAAGGCCATCGACCTCATCGACGAGGCCTCGGCGCGGCTGAGGATGCAGGTCGATTCCAAGCCGGAGGAACTCGACGAGGTCGACCGACGTGTCATCCAGCTCAAGATCGAGCAGGAGGCGCTGAAGAAGGAGAGCGACATCGCGTCGAGGGACCGGCTGAAACGGCTCGAGACCGATCTCGCCGCGCTCGAGGCGCAGTCCGCCGAGATGACCGCGCGCTGGAAGGCGGAGAAGGACAGTCTCGGCCGCGCCGCCGAGATCAAGAAGCAGCTCGACGAGGCGCGCACCGCCCTGGCCAATGCCCAGCGCAAGGGCGACTGGGCGAAGGCCGGCGAACTGTCCTACGGCACGCTTCCCGCACTTGAGAAGGAGCTCGTCGGCGTCGAGGAGCACAATGAGCAGGCCATGGTCGAGGAGGCGGTCACCGCCGACCACGTCGCCCAGGTCGTCTCGCGCTGGACCGGCGTGCCGGTCGACCGGATGCTGGAGGGCGAGAAGGACAAGCTGCTGCGCATGGAGGACGAGATCGCCCGCCGCGTCGTCGGCCAGGGCGAGGCTGTCAAGGCCGTCTCGACCGCGGTGCGGCGCGCCCGCGCAGGACTGCAGGATCCGAACCGGCCGATCGGCTCGTTCATGTTCCTCGGCCCCACCGGCGTCGGCAAGACCGAGCTGACCAAGGCGCTGGCGGAGTTCCTGTTCGACGACGAGACGGCCATGGTCCGCCTCGACATGTCCGAATACATGGAAAAGCACTCGGTCTCGCGTCTCATCGGCGCGCCTCCCGGCTATGTCGGCTACGACGAGGGCGGGGCGCTGACGGAGGCCGTGCGCCGCCGGCCGTACCAGGTGGTCCTGTTCGACGAGATCGAGAAGGCCCATCCGGACGTGTTCAATGTCCTCCTCCAGGTGCTCGACGACGGGCGGCTGACGGACGGGCAGGGCCGGACGGTCGATTTCCGCAACGTGCTGATCATCATGACCTCGAACCTCGGGTCCGAGCTGCTGGTCATGCAGGGCGAGGGCGAGGAGGTCGACGCGGTGCGTGACGGCGTCCTCTCCATCGTGCGCGGGCATTTCCGCCCCGAATTCCTCAACCGGATCGACGAGATCATCCTGTTCGGCCGCCTGAAGCGCGAGCAGATGACGACCATCGTCGACATCCAGCTGAGGCGCCTGCAGAAGCTGCTGGACGAGCGCAAGATCGTCCTCGACCTCGAGCCGGCCGCCAAGGCCTGGCTCGCCGACAAGGGCTACGATCCCGCCTATGGCGCGCGTCCGCTGAAGCGCGTCATCCAGAAATATGTCCAGGATCCGCTGGCCGAGAAGATCCTCGGCGGCACCATCAAGGACGGCGACAGCGTCAGCGCCGCGGCGGCAGGAGACCGGCTGGTCTTCGAGGCTTCGACGCCGGCCATGGCGGCCGAATAACTCTCAGCTGCAACACATCGGGAATACAACCCTCTTGCCAGGCCGTCCTTTCGGGTATCCGATCGGGCGGCCTTTGGTGTTGTGGGGGAGGGATCGGTGGCAGCACGCGCAGGTCAGGACAAGGCGGCGGCCAAGACAGTCACTCCCCCGGCCCCCCGGACAGCCGTCCTCGTGTTCCACGGTATCGGAGACCAGCGGCCGATGGAGACCATGCTTGGCGTGGTCGATGCCGTTCTGGGCAAGCCCGAGATTGACCGCGAGGCGGCGCGCCGCAAGGGTGCAATTCCTCGCTGGATCAAGCCCTATGTGGGAAAAGACGGCTCCTTCGACCTGAAATCGGTGACGACACCAGCGCTCGGCATGACCGAAAAGCGGCGCTACGATTTCTACGAGCTCTACTGGGCCCATCTGATGAGCGGCACGCGCTTCGTCGCCGTGCTGCTTTGGCTGTGCGACCTGGCCAAGCGCGACCGGTCCAGCCTTCCGGCTGATGCGCGCTGGATCTGGTATGCGGCGGTCACGATCCTGACCGCTGCGCTGCTGGCGGCCGTTCACGTGGTCTGGGTCGTGGGAACCGGCCTGATCGGGCTGTCATGGCTCGACGTCGCCGCCCGTGCCGGCCTTGCAGCGCCACAGGCGACGGTGTCCTTCCTCGTCCTCGCCGTCCTGGTGGGCGGGTTCGTGACCTTCGGGCTGCGGAAGGGCTGGGCGCAGGGCCTCGGCATCGCAGCTGTCTTCGTCGTGTTCGCCGCGATCGCGTCGTGGCACCCGCTGGCACTGCTGACCCTGGTGCCGGCGCTGGCCAGCCTTTTGATGTTCCTCGGACCCGTGGCCACGGCCTATGGGGTCGCCGGCACGGCTGGCCTGTCGCTCTTCGTCGCCCTCTGGGGGCCGGTCTGGACGCTTGTCGGCATTGGCAATGCGGACTGGCCCGAAGGCACCCGGCTTCTCGACATCGCGCTCCTGACGCTCGGCCATCCGCCGACGACACTCTGGCTCCTCGTCTTCCTGACGCTCTTCGTCTTCCTCGCCTGGGTGTTCCTCGTTCCCTATGTCGGGGACTGCGCCCGCTACCTGCGTGATGCGCCCGACAACATCGAGGCCCGCAACCGCATCCGAAAACTCGGCCTTCAGGTGCTTCAGGACCTGCATGACCAGCGCACCGGCGACGGCGCGCCCCGTTACGACCGTATCGTCGTCGTCGCGCACAGCCTCGGCACGATCATCGCCTATGACGTGCTGCGCGCCTTCTTTGTCGAGCAGATGGCCAAGGCACGGCTGACCGACAGGGTCATCGCCGCCTTCGCGGACATCGACGGACTGCCGAAGAACGCGATCGACACAGGAACCTATGCGGTGGCGGAGGTTGGCGGGGGGCTCGGCTGGCAGCGGCTCGATCCGGGCGAAACGCCTTCGGCGGTCGAGTATCAGGAGAAGGTCCGGCAGGCCTTCGCGATCTTCACCACGGAGCAGATCACCGTCGTGAAAAACGAGATCGTCGCTTCGCCCTGGCGCATCAGCGATTTCGTCACGATGGGAAGCCCGCTCGCCCATGCGGCGCTGCTGATGACCGAGGCGGGGACGGAGAAGGGTCTCGCCGAGAAGGTGTCGCTGCGCGAGTTTCCGGTCGCGCCTCCCGGGCTGACGCCCGGGGAGGATGGCCGCGTTCTCTTCGCCCCCAAAAGTGCGAATCCGGGCATGGCCCCTGCGCGCCCGCGGCTGCAGCACTCCGCCATGTTCGCGCTGACCTGCTGGACCAATCTCTATTTCGCCCAGCGTGCCGCGGTGAAGGGCGACTTCATCGGCGGCCCGATCCCCGCCGCGCATTCACCCGGAACGCTGAACATTCCGCAGCAGACGTCGATCTCGGGCGGCTACTTCAACCATACCCATTATTGGCTGGCCGAGGAGCCTCTGGGCGACGGGACGCCGCATCTGCGGGCGCTGAAACTCGCCGTCCTCGGTGTCGACGCCTGCCGGGAGGTGAACAGGACGCGGCGGAATCTCGCAACCGACGAAACGCTCGCCCTTTGAGCCTTGCTTGCCGGCCGTGTCGCTCCGCCGTAGAAGATCGGCATGACACAGATTTCCCCCATCCACGTCGTCGGCGGCGGCCTCGCCGGTTCCGAGGCCGCCTGGCAGGTCGCCGAGGCCGGCATTCCGGTCGTGCTGCACGAGATGCGGCCGTCGCGCGGCACCGAGGCCCACAAGACCGAAGGCCTCGCCGAACTCGTCTGTTCCAACTCCTTCCGCTCCGACGATGCCGAGACCAATGCGGTCGGTCTTCTCCATGCCGAGATGCGCCGCATGGGATCCATCATCATGCGCATGGCGGATGCCCATCAGGTGCCGGCCGGCGGGGCGCTCGCCGTCGACCGTGACGGCTTCTCGCAGGCCGTGACGGCGGCGCTCGAGGCCCATCCGCGCATCACGATCGTTCGGGAGGAGGTGGCGGGGCTGCCGCCGGCGGGCTGGGACAGCGTGATCGTCGCCACCGGACCGCTGACCTCGCCGGCGCTCGCCGACGCTGTCGGCCAGCTGACGGGCGAGAAGGAGCTCGCCTTCTTCGACGCCATCGCGCCGATCGTCCATTTCGAATCCGTCGACATGGACAAGGCGTGGTTCCAGTCGCGCTACGACAAGGCGGGTCCTGGCGGGACGGGCGCCGACTACATCAACTGCCCGATGGACAAGGCCCAGTACGAGGCCTTCATCGACGCGCTGCTGGCGGCCGAGAAGACCGAGTTCAAGGAGTGGGAGGGCACGCCCTATTTCGACGGGTGCCTGCCCATCGAGGTGATGGCCGAGCGCGGGCGCGAGACGCTGCGCTGGGGGCCGATGAAGCCGGTCGGGCTCACCAACAGGCACAATCCGACCGTGAAGGCCTATGCGGTGGCCCAGCTCCGGCAGGACAACAAGCTCGGCACGCTCTTCAACATGACGGGGTTCCAGACCAAGCTGAAATATGGCGAGCAGGCTGGAATCTTCCGCATGATCCCCGGGCTCGAGAAGGCCGAGTTCGCCAGGCTCGGCGGCATCCACCGCAACACCTATCTCAACTCGCCGAAGGTGCTCGACGAGACGCTGCGGCTGAAGGTCGAGCCGCGGCTGCGCTTCGCCGGCCAGATCACGGGATGCGAGGGCTATGTGGAGAGCGCCGCCATCGGCGGCATGGTCGGCCGGTTCGCGGCGGCCGAGCGGCTCGGCCGGGCACCGTCGCTGCCGCCGGTGACGACGGCGCATGGCGCTCTCATCAACCACATCACGGGCGGCCATGTGTCGACCATCGACGAGGGGCCGCGCTCGTTCCAGCCGATGAACGTCAACTTCGGCCTGTTCCCGCCGCTCGCCGAGCCGGCGCCGAACAAGGGGCCCGACGGCGAACGGTTGCGCGGCAATGCCAAGACCCAGGCGCGCAAGAGGGTGCTGAGTGCGCGGGCGCTCGCTGATTTCGACGCCTGGCTCGATGGTGCGGCGCGCCTCGCGGCGGAATAGCGCCTCCTGCCAGGCCGCCGGGACCGGAGGTCTCAGCGCGAGGGTGCCGCCGCGGTGACGCGCGTCTCGGCCCGGTCGCGCGTCATCAGGTTGTCGATGCGCTCGCGCTCGGCACGGAAGGCGGCGAGCATCGGGCCGGCGAGCTCGCGGCCGCGCGGCACGCGGACACGCATCGGATCGACGAAGCGCCCATTGACCAACACTTCGTAGTGCAGGTGGGGGCCGGTCGAGAGGCCTGAATTGCCGAGATAGCCGATCACCTGGCCCTGGCGGACGCGCGCACCCTCGCTGATGCCGCGGGCGAAGCCCGACAGGTGCGAATAGGTCGAGGTATAGCCGTTGGGGTGCTCGATCTCGATGCGGCGTCCGTAGCCGCCCGACCAGCTGGCCTTGGCGATGACGCCGTTGCCGGCGGCGACGATCGGCGTGCCGATCCGGTCGGACCAGTCGACGCCGGAATGCATCTTGTAATAGCCCATGACGGGATGGCGGCGCATACCGAAGCCGGAGCGCATCTGGCCCCCCGCGATCGGCTTGCGGATGAGGAACTTGCGGGCCGATTTTCCCTGCTCGTCGTAATAGTCGATGATGCCGTCGGCCGTCGAATGGAAGCGGTAGTAGCGGCGGGTCTCCCCGGCGGTGGTGATCGAGGCATAGAGAATGTCGCCGCGGCCCGCTTCGCCCTCGTCGTCGGACGCATAGAGCACCTCGAACAGGTCGTTGGTGCCGGCCCGGCGCGAGAAGTCGACGTCGTTGCCGAAGACGCGGATGAGTTCGTCGACGATGGGACGCGGGATCTCCTGGCGCAGCGCGGTCTCGTAGATCGCCGCGTAGAGGCGCAGGCCCGAGCCCTCGTCGTCTTCCTCCGATTCGTCGGTGACGTTGACGGCCTCGGCAGGATCCTCCACCGCGACGTAACGACCCTCGTCCGTCTGCGCCACGGCAGCCTCCGGCGTGCCGCGCTCGCCGACCAGGATGACGCGGACCGGCTGGCTGCGGCCCGATGGGCCCTGGGCGAAGAGCACGCGGATGCGTTGGCCGTCGCGCAGCGTGATCTCGCGACCGCCGCGGGTGAAGGCGGCGGCGATGAGGCGGACATCGTCGCGCACCGCGCCAAGCTCGAGCAGGATCGAGGTGATGGTGTCGCCGGTCTTGGCGATGACTGTGCGGTCGGGCGGGGCGGCGTCGGTCGCGGCCTCGGCGGCGCGTTTGGCGACGCGCACGACGTTGGGATCATCGGGATCGAGCGCCGTGTTGCCGGGCGACAGGCGGGCGAGGGGGCCTCCCGTCGGGAGCACGAGGGGGATTGCGAGATCCGTCTGGTTCGCCGCCTCCCGAATCTGGCCGAGGATCTCCTCGGTCGAAAGGGTCAGCATGGTGCGCTGCTGGGGAGGCAGGGAGGCGATGTCGCGCATGACGAGGGTCACCTCGCCATCGGTATCGGGCGCCTGCTCCTCGGCGCGTTCGGCCGTGTCACCGGCGAGCAGGCGCAGCGGGTTGAACTCGGGAATGTCGTGATTGCCGCTGGAGGTCTGGACGAGATTGGCGACCACGCGGGTATGCGGCCTGACCCGGATGATCTCGCGGTCACCGACCCGGGACGTCTGCGACACGCGGATGGTCTGTTTGGACGACGAGAACAGATCGGCGAGCGGGGTCAGGCGATCTCCCTTGCGGGCGGTGTTGGTGGGACGGTCGGATGCCGATCCGGGGCCGCGGGTGAGAGGCCGGACGATCTCGGCGGGTGCGGGGGGCCGGGTGGGGTTCTCCAGTGCCGCCCAGACCGCTCCGCCCATCAGGCCGGCGCCGCACAGGCCGGTGAGCACCGTCCCCGACAGCCAGCGCACGTTGACGCGCCGGGCCTCGATGCCGCGGCGTTCGCGGCCGTCGCTCGACAGCGGCGCCTCGTCCCCGAGCGTCGCGCTGGGACCGCCGTGATGAGAAAAGGACGATCGGCCAGAAAGAAGCAAACGCGAATTCTCCGATCGGTGGCGTCGGGCGGTGCCCGGCCGACGATGTGCCGCGGACGTTGCCCGCCCCGCCTGCATCCGTCAAGCAACGGCCAGCGCCAGAGAAGAGCGAAAAATGTGGCGCGCTCAGGGCTATCCGGCACCTGGGAGGCATTGCGGGTGGCCGGTCATATGGAGGGGACCGCTGCGCGCGAAAGGAATAGGACAGGTCGGCTCGGGCTTCCGGCGTGCCGGCGGCACCGGCGGGTCGGAACCCTGAGCCGCCACGGGCGTTCACCAGCCGGCGTCACCGGGCACGCGACAGGACCGACAGGGCAGGATGGAGCGTGCCAGGCGGTGGGGAGGCGGCGCAATCCTGGTAGGGCCAGCGGCGCGCTGTCGGCCCGGCCTGTGGAAAAGTCCTTGTCGAATCGCCGATTGAACCATTCAATCAATACCCTGAGGGCGTACACGGTGAATCGGCTCTGGGCCCGGCGGCAGGCACTGTCGTCGGGACGTCATTTTTTTCCAGATCCGTGTTGACAGTCCGAACGGGGCTGGCCTATAAACCGCCCATCGACGCGGCGCCGCGCTTTGAACGGCCCGGCTTCGCGTCTCTGAAGCTTCTCAGTCACCTTCTGGTGCATGACGCTTCCGGCCTTAGGGTTGGGGGTTGCGTTTCAGTCGCCCTTTTATGGGTGGGAGCCCTTGTGGTTC
>NZ_JAUYFA010000007.1 GCF_030691135.1 Phreatobacter sp. | reverse complement strand
TCACGGTCTTCGGGCGAGGCTTTGTCTCCGAGTTCGTTCAGCGTCTTTTCGGTCTGATACACGAGCGAGTCGAGACGGTTTCGGGCCTCGATGACCTCGCGGCGCTGCTTGTCTTCGGTCGCGTGGAGCTCGGCATCCTTCACCATCTTCTGGATGTCGGCCTCGCTGAGGCCGCCCGAAGCCTGGATGCGGATCTGCTGTTCCTTGCTCGTGGCCTTGTCCTTGGCCGAGACCTGCACGATGCCGTTGGCGTCGATGTCGAACGTGACCTCGACCTGAGGCACGCCGCGCGGCGCCGGCGGGATGCCCACCAGGACGAACTGGCCCAGCATCTTGTTCTGGGCGGCGATTTCGCGCTCGCCCTGGAACACGCGGATGGTCACCGCGTTCTGGCCATCCTCCGCGGTGGAGAACACCTGGCTCTTCTTGGTCGGGATGGTGGTGTTGCGGTCGATGAGGCGCGTGAACACGCCGCCCAGCGTCTCGATGCCGAGCGACAGCGGCGTCACGTCGAGCAGCAGGACGTCCTTGACCTCGCCCTTCAGCACCGCCGCCTGGACCGCCGCACCGACCGCGACGACTTCGTCGGGATTGACGTTGCGGGCCGGCTCCTTGCCGAAGAACTGCTTCACGACTTCCTGGACCTTCGGCATACGGGTCATACCGCCGACGAGAACGACCTCGTCGATCTGGCCCGCCGAGATGCCGGCATCCTTGAGCGCCTTCTTGCAGGGCTCCATGGTGCGCTGGATCAGGTCGTCGACCAGCGCCTCGAACTTGGCGCGGGTGAGCTTCAGCTGGAGGTGCTTGGGGCCCGAGGCGTCGGCCGTGATGAAGGGCAGGTTGATCTCGGTCTGCGTCGAGGACGACAACTCGATCTTGGCCTTCTCGGCGGCTTCCTTCAGGCGCTGGAGGGCGAGCTTGTCCTTGCGCAGGTCGATGCCCTGCTCCTTCTGGAACTCGGCTGCCAGATAGTCGACGAGGCGCATGTCGAAGTCCTCGCCGCCGAGGAACGTGTCGCCGTTGGTCGACTTCACCTCGAAGACGCCGTCGCCGATCTCGAGGATCGAGACGTCGAAGGTGCCGCCGCCGAGGTCATAGACCGCGATGGTGCCGGCGGTCTTCTTGTCGAGGCCGTAGGCGAGGGCCGCCGCCGTCGGCTCGTTGATGATGCGCAGCACTTCGAGGCCGGCGATCTTGCCGGCGTCCTTGGTGGCCTGGCGCTGGGCGTCGTTGAAGTAGGCGGGGACAGTGATGACGGCCTGGTCGACGGTCTGGCCGAGATAGGCCTCCGCGGTCTCCTTCATCTTCATCAGCGTGAAGGCGGAGATCTGCGAGGGCGAATAGGTCTTGCCCTCGACCTCGACCCAGGCGTCGCCGTTGCCGGCCCGCGCGATCTTGTAGGGGACGAGGTTCTGGTCCTTGGTCACCGTCGGGTCGTCGAAGCGGCGGCCGATGAGGCGCTTCACCGCGAAGATGGTCCGCTCGGGATTGGTCACCGCCTGGCGCTTTGCCGGCTGGCCGACGAGCCGCTCCTCGTCCGTGAAGGCGACGATGGACGGCGTCGTGTTGGCGCCTTCCGAGTTGATGATGACTTTCGGCGTGGTGCCTTCCATGACCGCCACGCAGGAATTGGTCGTTCCGAGGTCGATGCCGATGACCTTGCCCATGGTCTTCTCCTTTTCAAGCGGGTCGGCCGGGCCCGAAGCACCCGTGAGGCTGGCGGCCCATGGACGGAGATAGTTTTCCGCCCGAGCCGCCTGCGCCGACCCCTTCGTGATATGGGGTTTGCAAGCTGGTGGTCGCATGGCGGAAAGCCACGAGACATCGCCGCTTTCCGCCGGTTGGGCCGGATATAGGGGGGGCGTCATGGCGCCGCAAGCGTCACCGTCACATCGCCGTGAAGGAATCGCATCGCGCCTGCGGCGACACGACGTGGCGGGGCAGGTGCGTCCCTGGCGCAACATCGGGGGAGCCATGAGTCCCGTCGCGTCACGGGCTGATGACCGCCGCAGTCCGGCAGGCTATGTGTCGGCTCCGCATCACCGGATGAATCATGTCGCGCCGCGTCGTCCTTCTGCTCTCTCTCGCCCTCGCCGCCGCCAGCGGCGAGCGTGCCGCGGCGCAGTTGCAACTGCCCGGCGCTGTAGCCCCCACCCCGCAGGGCGCGACGGCGCCGCAGGGGCGTTCGCCCGGGCCGCAGGCGCCAGGGGATGCCAACAACCCATTGGCCGCGCGCACCGTTTCCGGGCCGCCGCTGCGCCGCTGGGAGGAAGGCCTGCCGGGCAAGACCTTGCGCTTCCTCGGCCAGCACGGGTCGCTCGTCATCAGCCGCGTCGGCACCGGCGCACCGCCGTCCTATACGATCGTCGCCAACGGCGTGATCGGGCGCCGCGGCAACGATATCCGCAACATCTGCACGCCCGACCTCAACGGCGGCCGACCGATCCCGCTGCGCCCGCTCGGCCGGCCCGACGGGCTCGTCCGGTTCGAGGCGGTCTTCCCGGGTTGTACCATCACGCTCGACCTGATGGCCGATGCCGCCTTCATCGCGACGCCCGGCGGCGCCTGCACCTTCGACGACTGCGTCGTCGATCCCGCTGGATTGTGGGGTCCGAATGATCGCGAGATTCCGCGTGACAGCGAGATTGAGCGCGCCCGCGGCGTCGCCGAACGCAAGCTCAACGATGCCCGCCGCATCCTGCAGGCCCGGCTGCGGACGACGCCGGAAGGCCGCCAGTTCCTGCAGGAACAGGCCGGATTTCCCGCCAACCGCGAACGTCTCTGCCGCAATTACGGCACCTCCGATATCGGGCCGGCCTTCTGCGCCCTGAAATTCACCGAAGCCCGCGCCGAGAACCTCTCCGCACGGGTCGGCGGGCCGCCATCGGACGAGCAACCGCGCCGCCCGGCCCGTCCGCGGCCCCCGCCGGCGCAGCCTGCTCCGCAGCAATGACCGCCGTCCCGGTCGTTCCGGGATGCACCTGGTATCCGGGCTATCTCTCCGCCGCCGATCAGGCCAGCCTGGTCGCGACGCTGCGCGACGTGATGCGCCAGGCGCCATTGTTCCAACCGCTCATGCCGCGGACCGGAACGCCGTTTTCCGTGCGCATGACCAATTGCGGATCGCTCGGCTGGGTCTCGGACCGGGCGGGCTATCGCTACCAGCCGCACCATCCCGAGACCGGGATGCCCTGGCCACCGATCCCGGCATCAATCCTGGCCGTCTGGGAGGCTGTGTCCGCCTATCCGCATCCGCCCGAGGCCTGCCTCGTCAATTGGTACGGACCGGGCGCCCGCATGGGGCTGCATCAGGACCGTGACGAGGAGGACCTTGCCGCTCCCGTCGTCTCGCTGTCGCTCGGGGAGACCGGCCTCTTCCGGATCGGCGGCACGACGCGCGGCGGCAGGACCGTTCCGGTCAAGCTCGCTTCGGGTGACGTGCTGGTCTTCGGCGGTGCGGCGCGGCTTGCCTATCACGGCGTCGACCGTCTCCTGCCCGGCACCAGCACGCTGCTGAAGGATGGCGGGCGGATCAACCTGACGCTCAGGCGTGTGACGAAACCGGACTGGGCGATCACCACTCGGCCTGCCGACACGCCCCGGCTCCTGCCTCACGGGTCACGCGCCACTGCCCTCCCCCCGCTTGTCGAGGGGAGGGACTGGTTGAAGCCCGCTCTTGCGGGCTGCTGCGGTCAGCTCGTCGCGGCGCTGACCGGCTTCATCAGGCCGAGCACGGCACCGGCCGGATCCTCGACCACGGCGATGCGGCCGACATTGGGGATATCGAGCGGGGCCTGCAGCACCTGGCCGCCGCTGCCTGTGACCGCCGACACCGCCCGGTCGAGGTCGTCGACCTGAACATAAGAGAGCCAGCCCGGCTGGGACTCGGTATCCTGAGGGTCCATCGGCATGATGCCGGCGGTGGGTGTGCCGTCGGGTGCCTTGGCGATCCAGTATTCGCCGTCCGGCATGGGGAACGGGTCGAACGTCCATCCCAGGGTCTGGCCGTAGAAGGCCTTCGCCTTGGCGATGTCGTTGGTCATCAGCTCGTTCCAGTTGAACCTGCCGCTCATGCGGGGCCTCCTCCATCACTGCGCGCGGAGGGAGCATTCCCCACCGTCAGCGGCAATGACAGCATGGTCCGATTGCAGCCCGGCGACAATGAGGCAAAGCCGGTCAGGTGATGAGGCGGGAGAGCACCCGGGCGGTGTAGTCGACCATCGGTACGATGCGGGCATAGTTCAGCCGCGTCGGGCCGATCACGCCGAGGACGCCGACGATGCGGCTCTGGCTGTCGTGATAGGGTGCCACCACCATGGACGAGCCCGACAGCGAGAAGAGCTTGTTTTCCGAACCGATGAAGATGCGAACGCCCTCGGCGGTCTCGGCCCGTCCCAGCAGGTCGACGAGATCACGCTTCGATTCGAGATCGTCGAAGAGCAGGCGGATGCGTTCGAGATCCTCCAACGCCCTGAGGTCGCCGAGAAGGTTCGCCTGGCCGCGGACGATGAGCTTGCGTTCGGCCGGCTCGCCCCCCGACCAGGAGGCGAGACCCGCCTCGACCAGCTTCTGGGTGAGCCCGTCCAGCTCGCTGCGCGCCTGTTCGAGGCTCTTCTGCATCTCGACCCTGGCCTCGGCGAGGGTGCGGCCGCGGATATGGGCGTTTAGGAAGTTCGAGGCCTCGACCAGCGCCGAGGGCGGCAGGCCGGCGGGGATCGGCACGATGCGGTTCTCGACCTGGCCGTCCTCGGAGACCAGCACCACCAGGGCCCTTTCCGGCTCGATGCGGACGAACTCTATGTGCTTGAGCCGGACATTGCTCTTCGATGTGAGCACGACGCCGGCGCCGCGCGACAGCCCGGAAAGAAGCTGGGTGGCGTCCGCCAGCACCGTCTCGAAGGACTGGTCGCGGGCCGAGGCGGCGACCTGCGCCTCGATGGCGTTGCGCTCGTCGACGGCGAGGTCGCCGAACTGCATCAGGGCGTCGACGAAGAAGCGGAGCCCGGTCTCGGTCGGCAGACGGCCGGCCGAGGTGTGCGGCGCATAGATGAGGCCGGCCTCCTCGAGGTCCTGCATGACATTGCGCACCGAGGCGGGCGACAGGGTCATCGGCAGGATCTTCGACAGGTTGCGCGAGCCAACCGGCTCGCCGGTCGCCAGATAGCTCTCGACGATCTGCCGGAAGATCTCCCGGGAGCGCTCGTCCAGCCTGGCCAGCGCCGAATTGGCGAGGGCCGACAGCTTCTGTTCGGAACGCGGGATCTCGGCGGACAAGGGGCAACCTCCACGGCAAATCTGGTAGCAGTTGCGGCATTGATCAAGCACCATCTGCCGACCCGCAGGCGGAATGGCGGATCGACGCCATTCCTCTCGCGCGATTGCCGCCGTCCTTGCCCCGCCGGCGGTTCAGCCCTATGACCCGCCGACCCTTTTTCGTGAAACGGAACCCACCATGCGTCCCTCCAAACGCGCCCCCGATGCGCTGCGTCCCGTCTCGCTGGAGCGCGCCGTCGCCCGCTATGCCGAGGGCTCCTGCTTCGTGAAGTTCGGCAATACCCACGTGCTCTGCACGGCCTCGCTGGAGGAAAAGCCGCCGCCGTGGCTGCGCGGCCAGGGCCGCGGCTGGGTGACGGCGGAATATTCGATGCTGCCGCGCGCCACGCTGGAGCGGACGCGCCGCGAATCGACCGCCGGAAAGCCGTCGGGCCGTACGCAGGAGATCCAGCGCCTCATCGGCCGTTCGCTGCGCACCATCGTCGACCTGCAGGCTCTCGGCGAGCGGCAGATCACGGTGGATTGCGACGTGATCCAGGCCGACGGCGGCACCCGCACCGCCGCCATCACCGGCGCCTGGGTGGCGCTGCACGACTGCATCGCCTGGATGACGGCGCGCTCCATGCTGAAGGTGAACCCGCTGCGCGACCATATCGCCGCGGTCTCCTGCGGCATCTATCAGGGCACGCCGGTGCTCGATCTCGACTATGCCGAGGATTCGGAGGCCGATACCGACGCGAATTTCGTCATGACCGGCGCGGGCGGCATCGTCGAGATCCAAGGCACGGCGGAGAAGACCCCGTTCAGCCAGGAGGAGCTCCTGAGCCTGCTCGACCTCGCCCGCGGCGGCTGCACCCGGCTCGTCGACCTGCAGAAGACGGCGGTGGCATGAACCCCCGGCTCGGCCCCGGCACGCGGCTGGTCGTCGCCACCCACAATGCCGGCAAGCTCGCCGAATTCCGCGACCTGCTCGGCCCTCATGGCATCGACCTCGTCTCGGCGGCCGAACTCGGCCTGCCCGAGCCGGCCGAGACCGGCACGCTCTATGCCGAGAACGCCGCGATCAAGGCGCGGGCGGCGACGGAGGCCACCGGCCTTCCCGCCATCGCCGATGATTCCGGCCTCGCCATCGACGCGCTCGACGGCGCGCCCGGTCTCTTCACCGCCGACTGGGCCGGCCAGCCCCGCGATTTCGCCGCCGCCATGGCGCGGGTCGACCGGGAACTGGCCCTGCGCGGGGTCACGACGACCGGCGCGAAGGCGCGTTTCGTCTCGGCCCTGGCGCTGACCTTCCCTGACGGTTCCGAGCAGATCTTCGAGGGCCGCGTTTTCGGGACGCTGGTCTGGCCGCCGCGCGGCACCAAGGGCTTCGGTTACGACCCGCTGTTCCTCCCCGACGGCCAGGCCCTCACCTTCGGCGAGATGAGCGCCATGGAAAAGCATGGCCTGCCGCCCGAGGGCGCCGGCCTCTCCCACCGCGCCCGCGCCTTCATGGCGCTGGAAAAGGCCGTGCTGGCGGGTTGAGTGGCGGCGCCCTGTGCGCCTGTTCGCGTCCCTCCCTTCGCGACCCGCCCTTCGCCGGGACCGGATCGACGACACCGCCCTCCGCGCGGCAGCCCGCCGGGCTCGCCCGCTTGACTTCGCCGGCCAAGCGTCCAGATTGGCTTCTGTCCAAGGGGGGCCCCGACGAGGGGGCTGAGAGGCCGCACCGTTCCGTGTTCCGGAACTCCGCAGCGACCCTTGAACCTGATCCGGGTCATGCCGGCGGAGGGATGGGACGCATATGCTGACTTCAGTCTATTTGGCGCGTCTGATCGGCCCCGTCCTGCTGGCCGTGGGGATCGGGCTCTTCGTCCGGCCGGCGGCCTTCAACGAACTCGCCAACGAATTCGCCAAGAGTTCGGCGCTGATCTTCCTGTCCGGTATCCTGATGATGCCGGCAGGGCTCGCCATCCTCCTGTCGCACCGGGTGATCGGCGCCGACTGGCGCATGCTCATCACCCTGATTGGCCTCGGCCTGTTCGCGCTCGGCGCCTGGCGCATCATCGCGCCGGACTGGGCGGCGGGCGTTGGCCGGCATCGCATGCCGCGCGAGGGGACGAGGAAGGTCGCCGCCGCCGTCTTGCTGATCCTCGGCGCCATCCTCACCGTTGCCGGCTACTGGCCGCAGACACCCACACCATAACAAGCCCTCGGGAGAACCCCCATGAACGCGCCCGTCAAGGACATCAAGTCCGCGGTCACCACCGGCCCGCTGCCCGCCTCCACCAAGATCTTCGCCGTTCCCGAGGCGGCGCCGGACCTGCGGGTCCCGCTGCGCGAGATCCAGCTTCAGGCCGGCGCTGGCGAGCCCAATGTCGTGCTCTACGACACCTCCGGCCCCTATACCGACCCGAATGTCGTCATCGACGTGGAGAAGGGCCTCTCGCGCGCCCGCGCTTCCTGGGTTCTGGAGCGGGGCGGCGTCGAGGCCTATGAGGGCCGCGAAATCCGCCCCGAGGACAACGGCCATGCCGGCAAGCATCTCGCCCGTGCCTTCCCGCTGGCCAATCCGCCGCTGCGTGGTGTCGGCGACGCGCCGATCACGCAATATGAATTCGCCCGCGCCGGCATCATCACCAAGGAGATGATCTACGTCGCGGAGCGCGAGAATCTCGGCCGCAAGGCCATGCTGGAGGGCGCCGAGGCGACCATCGCCGACGGCGAGAGCTTCGGCGCGGAGATCCCGGCCTTCATCACGCCCGAGTTCGTCCGCTCCGAGATCGCCCGCGGCCGCGCCATCATCCCCTGCAACATCAATCACCCGGAACTCGAGCCGATGATCATCGGCCGCAATTTCCTGGTGAAGATCAACACCAATATCGGCAACTCGGCCGTGTCCTCGAGCATCGAGGAGGAAGTCGAGAAAATGGTGTGGTCGGTGCGCTGGGGCGGCGACACGCTCATGGACCTGTCCACCGGCAAGAACATCCACGAAACGCGCGAGTGGATCATCCGCAACTGCCCGGTGCCGGTCGGCACGGTGCCGATCTACCAGGCGCTGGAAAAGGTGGACGGCAAGGCCGAAGAACTCACGTGGGAGATGTTCAAGGACACGCTCATCGAGCAGGCCGAGCAGGGCGTGGATTACTTCACGGTCCACGCCGGCGTGCGCCTGCCTTGGATCCCGCTCACCGCCGAGCGCGTCACCGGCATCGTCTCGCGCGGCGGTTCGATCATGGCCAAGTGGTGCCTCGCGCATCACAAGGAATCGTTCCTCT
>NZ_JAUYFA010000006.1 GCF_030691135.1 Phreatobacter sp. | reverse complement strand
CCGCACCACCGACGTGACGGGCATCGTGACCCTTCCCGAGGGCACGGAGATGGTCATGCCGGGCGACAACATCGCCATGACCGTCAACCTGATCGTGCCGATCGCCATGGAAGAGAAGCTGCGCTTCGCCATCCGTGAGGGCGGCCGCACCGTCGGCGCCGGCGTCGTCGCTGCGATCATCGAGTGATCGGTGATTGATCGGACGGCTGGGGCGGACTATATCCTCGGCTGTCCTCTAGGGGTTTAGCTCAGCTGGTAGAGCGGCGGTCTCCAAAACCGCAGGTCGTGGGTTCGAATCCCCCAGCCCCTGCCAAATTCGAAGAACCTCGGCGATCCGATCGCCGGGGTTCTTCATTTTCAGGGAGCCGCGCCTGACATGCTGGACCTATCGACGCTCGCGTTGTTTGCACTGGCCTGTCTGGTGCTGACGATGACGCCCGGCCCGGACATGCTGTTGATCGCCTCGCGCAGCATCAGCCAAGGGCGCAAGGCGGGCTTTGCCACGCTCGCAGGCATTCAGGCCGGCACCTACGCCCATGCTTTGGCTGCAGCCTTGGGCCTGTCCCAGCTCCTTGTTGCGATGCCCATGGCCTATGACGTGGTGCGCTGGGCCGGAGCGGCCTATCTGCTGGTGCTCGCCTGGGCGAGTTTTCGAGCGGGCGGAGCGAGGTTTGCGCCCTCGGAGGGGCTCACGGCCGTGCCGTTAGGCCTCGTCTTCCGGCAGGGATTGCTGACCAACTTGCTCAATCCGAAGATGGTTCTGTTCGTGCTGGCATTGTTTCCGCAGTTCATCCGGCCGGAATTCGGCTCGATCGTCATCCAGACGCTGATTCTTGCGACCATCCTCAATCTCATCGGCCTGGCCGTGAATGGCGCGGTGATCCTGATGGTCGGCAGCCTGCGGCGGCGGTTTGCCACCAGCGGCCGCTTTGCTCGCCTGCCGCAATACCTGCTGGGCTGTGTGTTCGCAGCATTGGCGCTCCGGCTCGCCTGGAGCGAGAGCCGCTGATGCCGCGGTCCAGGGCCGGCTACGACCACATTTTCTTGACGCGCCGGTCCCGATCAGTTAGCAGACGCCACTCCCTGCCGGCCCGGTGACGGACATCCGGCGGGACGCGTTTCCTTTTTCCGGGCCGACGCGCCGGCTTTCACTCGCCAAGGGTGGGAGCGGTGTGCGGCCCTGTCCGGATTCTCACCATGGCGAAACCCAATCCTGTCGAATTCATGCAGCAGGTCCGCCAGGAGGCCAACAAGGTCACCTGGCCGACGCGCAAGGAGGTCGGTATCTCCTCGATCATGGTCGTGGTCTTCATGATCGTCTCGGCGATCTTCTTTTTCGTCGCCGATTCGGTGATCCGCTGGGGCGTCCAGACGCTCCTTTCGCTCGGCAGCTGAGGGAGCCCGTCCGTGGCGAAGCAGTGGTACGTGGTCCACGCCTATTCGAATTTCGAGAACAAGGTGGCCGAGGCCATCCGTGAGGGCGCGGCCCAGCGTGGCCTGTCGGAACTGTTCGAGGACATTCTCGTGCCGAAGGAGCGCGTCACCGAGGTGCGCCGCGGCCGCAAGATCGACACCGAGCGCAAGTTCTTCCCCGGCTATGTCCTCGTGAAGATGGACATGACCGACCAAGCCTATCACCTGATCAAGAACACCCCGAAGGTCACCGGCTTCCTCGGCGCCGACAAGAAGCCGATGCCGATCCCGGAAGCCGAGGCGATGCGCATCGCCCAGCAGGTCCAGGAGGGTGTCGACCGACCGAAGACGACGATCACCTTCGAGGTCGGCGAGAAGGTGCGCGTCAACGACGGACCCTTCGCCTCGTTCGAGGGCTTCATCGAGGAGGTCGACGACGGCCGCGCCCGCGTCAAGGTCGCCGTCTCGATCTTCGGCCGGCCGACGCCGGTCGAACTGGAATTCGGTCAGGTCGACAAGCTCTGACCTGATCGTGCCGCCGGCCATCGGCCGGCAGCGATACCGGCGGCCTCTCTGGCCGTCGGCGGAGGGGCGGTTCGCCGGTCCTCCTTCACCCGTGGGAGGCGAGGAGCGGCGGTTCGCCATCCGCTCCGAACCCGACCACGAAACCCAACCGGCCGCCCGAAAGGGTGCGTCAGGAGGACATCATGGCGAAGAAAATCGTCGGATTCATCAAACTGCAGGTGCCGGCCGGGGCCGCTAACCCCGCCCCGCCCATCGGTCCCGCTCTCGGTCAGCGCGGCCTCAACATCATGGAATTCTGCAAGGCCTTCAACGCGAAGACCCAGCAGATGGAAAAGGGGATGCCGATCCCGGTCGTCATCACCGCCTATCAGGACCGCTCCTTCACCTTCGAGATGAAGCAGCCGCCGGTGTCCTACTGGGTGAAGAAGGCCGCCAAGATCGACAAGGGCCACACGACCCCCGGCAAGGGCTTCATCGGCAAGATCACGCGCGGCCAGATCGCCGAGATCGCGAAGGCGAAGATGGTCGACATGAACTGCGACTCGGTCGAATCGGCCTCGTCGATGATCGAAGGCTCGGCCCGTTCCATGGGCCTCGAGGTGGTGGGGTAAGCCATGAGCGGAAAACGCTATCGTAAGACCCTCGAGGGCATCGACGCCGCCAAGACCTACGCGCTCGACGACGCCGTCAAGCTCGTCAAGGAGCGCGCGACGGCCAAGTTCGACGAGACCATCGAGATCGCCATGAATCTCGGCGTCGATCCGCGCCACGCCGACCAGATGGTCCGCGGCGTCTGCAACCTGCCGAACGGCTCCGGCCGGACCCTGCGGGTTGCCGTCTTCGCCCGCGGCGCCAAGGCCGATGAGGCCAAGGCGGCCGGGGCCGACATCGTCGGCGCCGAGGACCTGCTGGAAATCGTCCAGGGCGGCAAGATCGACTTCGATCGCTGCATCGCCACGCCGGACATGATGGGCCTCGTCGGCCGTCTGGGTAAGGTGCTGGGCCCGCGCGGCCTGATGCCGAACCCGAAGGTCGGCACGGTGACCATGGACGTGAAGTCGGCCGTTGCAGCCTCCAAGGGCGGCGCCGTCGAGTTCCGCGTCGAGAAGGCCGGCATCATCCACTCGGCCGTCGGCAAGGTTTCGTTCGAGCCCGGCAAGCTGGTGGAGAACATCAAGGCCTTCGCCGATGCCGTCGTGAAGGCGCGGCCGACCGGCGCCAAGGGTACCTATGTCCAGAAGATCGCGATCTCCTCGACCATGGGGCCCGGCGTGAAGGTCGACCCGTCGAGCGTTCTCAACGCCTGATGCGGACCGGGGCGCGCGCATCGCGTGCGCTCCGAGCGGTCGCGCGTTCGGGATGCAGCTCTGCAAGCGAGGTAGGGCAGGCCAGAAAAATGGCCTGCCCCCCTTGGCAAGTGGAAAAGCCTTTGCTAGACGACGCCGGCTAGGGGTGTGGGCAACCACGCCCTCATTGCGTTTGGCCCAAGGATCGCGATTCGCCGTTTTTCGGGGGTGCGGTCGACGCAGGAGACGCCGGGAGCTTCCCGGACCCTGATCAGGAGTCCGACACGAGTTTTGTGAAGAGCTTCCGCGCAGGGAAACCCGCGCGGCAAGGCCGGTGGAGTTGTCCCACGAGGGTCCGAGGACCCGGGACCGCGAAACCGGATCGTCCTGTCCGAGACTGCAGGCGAGGGGGTCTCCCCTCTTAATCGCCAAGCCTGCACAGACGGGTGAAGACCATTTCACCGGCGGTGACGCCGAGGGAAGGGTTCGAACTCAAGGCACCTCGGCCGAGGGATTCATCCCGCGGTGTTCCAGAGGGGACAGGGCCGAACGTCGATCGTTCGGAGGCCGGCTCGCCGGCGCCGATGATCGGCAGGTGCAACCCGGGGTTCTCCGCAAGGAGGCCCCGACCAGAGAGAGCAAACGTGGATCGCACGGAAAAGAAGGAGCTGGTCGGCACGCTCAACGAGGTCTTCAAGACCTCCGGCGTCGTCGTCGTCGCTCACTATTCCGGCCTCACCGTCGCGCAGATGCAAGACCTCCGTCGCAAGATGAAGGCCCAGGGCGCGTCAGTGAAGGTCACCAAGAACCGCCTCGCCAGGATCGCTCTCGAAGGCACGGACGTCGCGTCCATCGGAGCCCTGCTGAAGGGTCCCACGATTCTGGCCATCAGCCAGGATCCGGTCGCGGCACCGAAGGTCGCCTCGGACTTCGCCAAGCTGCATGACAAGTTTGTCATCCTTGGCGGCGCCATGGGGACGACCGCTCTGAACCCGGACGCTGTGAGGGCACTCGCCACACTGCCGTCGCTCGACGAACTGCGCGCCAAGCTCGTGGGCCTCATCCAGGCTCCCGCGACCAAGCTCGCCCAGCTCTCGACCGCGCCCGCTGCAAAGCTCGCGCGCGTGTTCACTGCTTATGCCGACCGAGACAAGGCCGCGTGAGGCACCTCTCACTCAATCCGGTTCGAACCGTTCAAAAGGAAAATGCAAATGGCTGATCTCGCCAAAATCGTCGACGAACTGTCGTCGCTTACCGTTCTCGAAGCCGCCGAGCTCGCGAAGATGCTCGAAGAGAAGTGGGGCGTCTCCGCCGCCGCTGCCGTGGCCGTCGCCGCTGGCCCGGGTGCCGGCGTCGCCGCTGCCGCCGTCGAGGAGCAGACCGAGTTCACCGTGATGCTTGCCGCCATCGGCGACAAGAAGATCGAGGTGATCAAGGAAGTCCGCGCCATCACCGGCCTCGGCCTGAAGGAAGCCAAGGACCTCGTCGAGGCCGCTCCGAAGGCCGTCAAGGAAGGCGTTGGCAAGGACGAAGGCGAAAAGCTGAAGAAGCAGCTTGAAGCCGCCGGCGCCAAGGTCGAACTGAAGTGATCAGGCTCCGCGCGGGCGGTCTTCGGGCCGCCCGTGCGGGCTTTTCCGTCCCGGGTGACCGGAGCGGACCCGCCGTGAGGCGGATATGCATTCGAATGCGGGGCTTTCGGGCACCGCTGATCTAACAGAGGTTGTCAGCGTTTGACCGGACGGTCCAGGGTCGCCTATCGGCCCGCATGTGGACCGTCCGGTCAGGCGTCTGCGACGGGAGCGGCTCCATCAAGCCCGCCCGTCGCTGGAACCAGGGCCGCCGCCGACGCCTGGCGGCCCAAGCGAGAGGCGACATGGCTCAGACTTTCACCGGCCGCAAAAGGTTCCGCAAGTTCTTCGGCAAAATCAGGGAAGTCGCGACGATGCCGAACCTCATCGAGGTTCAGAAATCGTCCTATGACCAGTTCCTGATGGTCGACGAGCCCAAGGGCGGACGCTCCGACGAGGGGCTGCAGGCCGTGTTCAAATCGGTGTTTCCGATCACCGATTTCTCCGGCAGCGCCATGCTGGAGTTCGTGAAGTACGAGTTCGAGCTGCCGAAGTACGACGTCGACGAGTGCCGCCAGCGCGGCATGACCTTCGCCGCCCCGCTCAAGGTGACGCTGCGCCTCATCGTGTTCGATGTGGACGCCGACACCGGCGCGAAGTCCGTCAAGGACATCAAGGAGCAGGACGTATACATGGGCGACATCCCGCTCATGACGTCGAACGGCACCTTCATCGTCAACGGCACCGAGCGCGTCATCGTCTCGCAGATGCACCGGTCGCCGGGCGTCTTCTTTGATCACGACAAGGGCAAGACCCATTCCTCGGGCAAGCTGCTGTTCGCCGCCCGCATCATCCCCTATCGCGGTTCCTGGCTCGACATCGAGTTCGACGCCAAGGACATCGTCTATGCGCGCATCGATCGCCGCCGCAAGATTCCGGTCACGAGCCTGCTCTACGCGCTCGGCATGGGCTCCGAGGAGATCCTGGCGACCTTCTACAACCATATCCTGGTGACGAAGGACAAGAAGGACGGCTGGCGCGTGCCCTATGACGCCGCCCGTATGCGTGGCTACAAGTCCATCAACGACATGGTCGACGCCGATTCCGGCGAGGTCGTGCTCGAGGCCGGCAAGAAGCTCTCGGTCCGCGAGGCCAAGAAGCTCGCCGAGAAGGGCCTGAAGGCGCTGCGCCTGTCGACCGAGGAACTGGCGGGCCGCTATCTCGCCGAGGACATGGTCAACATGAAGACCGGTGAGATCTATGCCGAGGCCGGCGAGGAGATCACCGAGAAGATGCTGAAGATGCTGGTGGGCGAGGGCTACGAGGCCCTGCCGACCCTCGACATCGATCACATCACCATCGGCGCCTATATCCGCAACACGCTCGCCGCCGACAAGAACATGACGCGCGAGGATTCGCTCTTCGACATCTACCGCGTCATGCGCCCCGGCGAGCCGCCGACGGTCGAGACCGCCGAGGCCATGTTCCACTCGCTGTTCTTCGACAGCGAGCGCTACGACCTTTCCGCCGTCGGCCGCGTGAAGATGAACATGCGTCTCGACCTGACCGCCGAGGACACCGTACGGATCCTGCGCAAGGACGACATCCTCGCCGTCGTCAAGACGCTCGTGGAACTGCGCGACGGCAAGGGCGAGATCGACGACATCGACCACCTCGGCAACCGCCGTGTGCGCTCGGTCGGCGAGCTCATGGAGAACCAGTACCGCGTCGGCCTGCTCCGCATGGAGCGCGCCATCAAGGAGCGCATGAGCTCGGTCGAGATCGACACGGTCATGCCGCAGGACCTGATCAACGCCAAGCCGGCGGCCGCCGCCGTACGCGAGTTCTTCGGTTCCTCGCAGCTCTCGCAGTTCATGGACCAGACCAACCCGCTGTCCGAGATCACCCACAAGCGCCGCCTCTCGGCGCTTGGACCGGGCGGCTTGTCGCGCGAGCGCGCCGGCTTCGAGGTGCGCGACGTGCACCCGACGCATTACGGCCGCATCTGCCCGATCGAGACGCCGGAAGGCCCGAATATCGGCCTGATCAACTCGCTGGCGACCTTCGCACGCGTCAACAAGTACGGCTTCATCGAGACGCCCTACCGCAAGGTGCGCGACGGCCGGGTCACCGACGAGGTGATCTATCTGTCGGCCATGGAGGAGGGGAAGTACTCCGTCGCCCAGGCCAACGCGCCGATCGACGAGAGCGGCAAGTTCATGGAAGACCTCGTCATCTGCCGCCAGGCGGGTGAGACGCTGCTGCTGCCCGTCGACCGCGTCGACTTCATGGACGTGTCGCCGAAGCAGCTCGTGTCGGTCGCCGCGGCGCTCATCCCGTTCCTCGAGAACGACGACGCCAACCGCGCGCTGATGGGCTCGAACATGCAGCGCCAGGCCGTGCCGCTGGTGAGGGCCGATGCGCCCTTCGTCGGCACCGGCATGGAATCGGTCGTCGCCCGTGACTCCGGTGCCGCCATCGCCGCCCGCCGCACCGGCGTCGTCGACCAGGTGGACGCCACCCGTATCGTCATCCGCGCCACCGAGGATCTCGATCCGACCAAGTCTGGCGTCGACATCTATCGCCTGATGAAGTTCCAGCGCTCCAACCAGTCGACCTGCATCAACCAGCGTCCGCTGGTGCGTGTCGGCGACATCGTCAACAAGGGCGAGATCCTCGCCGACGGCCCCTCGACCGATCTCGGCGATCTGGCGCTCGGCCGCAACGTCCTCGTCGCGTTCATGCCGTGGAACGGCTACAACTTCGAGGACTCCATCCTGCTTTCCGAGCGGATCGTGAAGGAAGACGTCTTCACCTCGATCCACATCGAGGAGTTCGAGGTCTCCGCCCGCGACACCAAGCTCGGGCCGGAGGAGATCACGCGCGACATTCCGAACGTGTCGGAAGAGGCGCTGAAGAACCTCGACGAGGCCGGCATCGTCTACATCGGCGCGGAAGTGCAGGCGGGTGACATCCTCGTCGGCAAGATCACGCCGAAGGGCGAGAGCCCGATGACGCCGGAGGAAAAGCTCCTGCGCGCCATCTTCGGCGAGAAGGCCTCGGACGTGCGCGACACCTCGCTGCGCGTACCGCCGGGCGTCACCGGCACCATCGTCGAAGTGCGCGTGTTCAACCGGCACGGCGTCGACAAGGACGAGCGCGCCATGGCGATCGAGCGCGAGGAGATCGAGCGTCTCGCGAAGGACCGCGACGACGAGCAGGCCATCCTCGACCGCAACGTCTACGGGCGCCTCGCCGAGGTTCTCGACGGCAAGACCGGCATTTCGGGTCCGAAGAGCTTCAAGAAGGATACGGTTCTCAACCGCGACCAGCTCGCCGAGTATCCGCGCGGCCAGTGGTGGGCCTTCGGTGTCGCCGACGACGCTCTGATGGCCGAGATCGAGGCCATGCGGAAGCAGTACGACGAGTCCAAGCGCCGCCTCGAGCAGCGCTTCCTGGACAAGGTCGAGAAGCTGCAGCGCGGTGACGAACTGCCGCCGGGCGTGATGAAGATGGTCAAGGTCTTCATCGCCGTGAAGCGCAAGATCCAGCCGGGCGACAAGATGGCCGGCCGTCACGGCAACAAGGGCGTCGTTTCCCGCATCGTGCCGATCGAGGACATGCCG
>NZ_JAUYFA010000103.1 GCF_030691135.1 Phreatobacter sp. | reverse complement strand
TTGGAGCGCGGCGTGCGGCCTATGGGGGACTGGTCGACTATGATGACCTTGTCTATCTGCCCGGCCCCCTTCATGGAGCGGAAAGCGCCGGGGACTTCCTTGGATTTGTAGAGCTCCCTGGCCAGCGCCTTGTAGACTATCTCGTAAAGCAGGGTGGACTTCCCCGAGCCGGAAACCCCGCAGATGCTGACGAACAGGCCCAGCGGGATCTTTACGTCGATACCCTTCAGGTTGAACTGGCTGGCACCAGTGAACTCCAGGAATTTTCCGGAGTGTGCGCGCCGCTCCCGCTTCACTGCGGTGGAACGCTCGCCTGTCAGGAAGGGCCCGGTCACGGACTTCTTGTTCCTGATTATGTCAGCGAGCGAACCCTGCGCCACTATATACCCGCCGGCCAGGCCGGCGCCGGGCCCGAGGTCTATGATATGGTCGGCCGCCCTTATCACGGCCTCGTCGTGTTCCACCACCAGCAGGGTATTGCCGATATCGCGCAGGGACTTCAAAGTGTTTATGAGCCGGGCATTGTCCCGCTGGTGCAGGCCTATGGTGGGCTCGTCCAGCACGTAGAGGACGCCGGTCAGCGCCGAGCCGATTTGGCTGGCGAGCCGGATACGCTGGCTCTCGCCTCCAGACAACGTCCCGGAATTGCGGCCGAGCGTGAGATAGTCGAGGCCGACATCGATGAGAAAGTGCAGCCGCTCGCGGATTTCCTTGAGGATGCGCGCCGCGATCTCGTTCTGCTTGGCGTTGAGATTGTCGGGCAGGGCGGCGAACCAGGCGCCGGCAGCCCGCACCGACATCTGCGACACCACGCCGATATGGACGCCGCCGACCCTGACCGCCAGCGCCTCCGGCTTCAGGCGGAAGCCCGAGCAGGCCTTGCAGGGCACGTCCGACACATAGCGGGAGATTTCCTCACGCGCCCAGTCGCTCTCGGTCTCCTTGAGCCGCCGCTCGAGGTTGCGGACGACGCCCTCGAAGGTCTTGATCGTCTCGTAGGAGCGCAGGCCGTCGTCATACTTGAAGCTGACGGTTTCCTCGCCCGTTCCGAACAGGATGGCATGGCGCGCCTTCTCGGGCAGTTTCGACCAGGGAGCGGTGAGCGAGAACCCGTAATGCTTCGACAGGGCGTCGAGCGTCTGCGTGTAGAAGGGGGAGGTCGAGCGCGCCCAGGGGCCGATGGCGCCCTTGCGCAGCGACAGTTCCTTGTCGGGAATGACGAGATCGGGGTCGATCGTCTGTTCGACGCCGAGGCCGTCGCAAGCCGGGCAGGCGCCGAAGGGGTTGTTGAAGGAGAACAGCCGCGGCTCGATCTCGGAAATGGTGAAGCCGGAAACCGGACAGGCGAACTTCTCCGAGAAGAGCACGCGCATCGCCTCGCCACCTTCGGTCTTCTGGTCGGCGAACTCGATGACCGCGATGCCGTCGGCGAGTTTCAGCGCGGTCTCGAAGCTGTCGGCGAGCCGCGTCGCCATGTCCGCCCGCACGACGATGCGGTCCACGACGACATCGATGTCGTGCTTGAGCTTCTTGTCGAGCACCGGCGCATCGGCGATCTCGTAGAAGGCGCCGTCGATCTTGACGCGCTGGAACCCCTTCTTCTGCCACTCGGCCAGTTCCTTGCGGTACTCGCCCTTGCGGCCGCGCACTGCCGGCGCGAGCAGGTAGAGCCGTGCGCCTTCGGGCAGGGCGAGGGTCTTGTCCACCATCTGGCTGACGGTCTGGCTCTCGATCGGCAGGCCGGTCGCCGGCGAATAGGGCACGCCGACCCTGGCCCAGAGCAGGCGCATGTAGTCGTAGATCTCCGTGACCGTGCCGACGGTGGAGCGCGGGTTCTTCGACGTCGTCTTCTGCTCGATGGAGATGGCGGGCGACAGCCCATCGATCTGGTCGACGTCCGGCTTCTGCATCATCTCGAGGAACTGGCGGGCATAGGCCGACAGGCTCTCGACATAGCGCCGCTGGCCCTCGGCATAGATCGTGTCGAAGGCGAGCGAGGACTTGCCCGACCCGGACAGGCCGGTGAACACGACGAGGGAATCGCGCGGGATCGTCAGGTCGACGTTCTTGAGATTGTGCTCGCGGGCACCGCGCACCGAGATGAACCGGGAATCGGGACGCCGCACGTCGCCACTGAATTTGTCGAACAGATCGGTCATCGCAGAGGGCTCTCGGACAGCACCACCAGGCCGCAACGCGGCTCTGGACAGCGCGACTAGCTAGGCAGCGTCACGGCAGGAATATGTCAGCAGGCGGCGCCCGCGCGCCACGCACCCGAAGTTAGAACGCATCCGAAGGAAAACCAGACCTGCCGTCCGAAAGTATGTCAGCCGTGCGCCTGTCGGTCTGCTGCGCTGATCGCCTCGAAGGAAGCCATGCCCCCAGTCGCAGCAAGGCGCAATCGTCGAACATGATGGGAAACTACCGCACCAGCGTTGCGCTGTCAAGGACTATGATCCTATTTTTTGATCGCCGTCCGGTTTGCGGTCCGTCCGGCGCTCGGGATGAATCCTGATGCGAACCTATGTGGTCTTGCCTGGTGGCGCAAGAACAAATAAGGAACAACGGGGCCGACGAAGCGAAGCTGGGGAATAGTCCCCGAATTGCCGGCCGGCACCGTGACGCGGCGTCTGGAACATGGGAAGCGTCAGGCTGGATGTGAGCGCAAGGCGCCCCGGGCCATGGCTGCGGGGAAGGGGAGAACGACGATGGCAGGTAGCGTCAACAAGGTCATCCTGATCGGCAATCTGGGCCGCGACCCAGAGGTCCGCCGGCTGAACAACGGCGAGCAGGTATGCAACCTGCGCCTCGCCACCACCGAGACGTGGCGGGACAAGGCCAGCGGCGAGCGCAAGGAGCGCACCGAGTGGCACCAGGTCGTGATCTTCAACGACAATCTGACGAAAGTGGCCGAGCAGTACCTGAAGAAGGGCTCCAAGGTTTACGTCGAGGGCCAGCTCCAGACGCGCAAGTGGACGGACCAGGCAGGCGTCGAGAAATATTCGACCGAGGTGGTGCTGCAGCGCTTCCGCGGTGAGATGGTGCTCCTCGACAGCCGCGGCGGCGGTGGCGGCGGCGGTGGTGCCGATTACGGCGACGAGGGCTTCGGTGCGTCCGGCGGCTTCAGCGGTGGCGCCGTCGAGGGCCGTTCCAGCGGGGGGCGAGCGGAAGCGCCGCGGCGGTCCGCTGCGCCTGCGGGCGGTCGTCCGATGGACGATGACGAGATTCCGTTCTGACGTGCAGGGACAACGTGACCGGGCAACGGCGCAGCGCCCAGGCTGAAACGGGTTCGGTCCGCCTGCGGCGGGCCGAGGCCGGCGATCTCGATTTCGTCATCGCCACCGAACGCCTGCCCCACAATGAGCTGCGCATCAGCCAATGGCCGCGGGGGCGTCACGAGGCCTGTCTGGGCGATCCGGACTACGCCTATTGGCTGGTGCTCGATGATCAGGGCCGGCCTCTCGGCTACGCCATCCTGCGCGGCCTGACCGATCGCCACGGCAATATCGCGCTCCAGCGCATTTCGATCGCGACACCCGGCCAGGGCACCGGCCGTGCCTTCCTTGTCGCGCTCGCCGACTGGGCCTTCGCGGAAACGGCCTGCCATCGCTTCTGGTTCGACGTCTTCACCGACAATGCCGTCGCCCGCGCCCTCTATCGCGCCGTCGGCTTCATCGAGGAGGGGGTGCAGCGTGAAAGCATCGTCCGGGCCGACGGCCGAAGGGCGAGCCTCGCGCTGATGTCGACCCTGCGGCCGGAATGGCAGGCGCTGCGGGCTGCTGCGGTCTGACCTTCCGGGAGCACTGCAGCGGGCGCCTGACGAGACTTTTACGAGGGAAATGTAAAGCACATTGACATGCCGGATTATCAATGTAAAACACATTGATATCGCACCTGGACCCGACCATGACCCTCGCCCCGATCCTCGCAGCGTCCTTCGTCGTCCAGTTGCATGTGGTGACGGCTTTGGCCCTGATCCCGCTGACCGCCATCCAGTTCTGGCGCCCGAAGCGCGGTGACTGGCACCGCTGGATCGGTTGGGCCTGGGTCGTGCTCATGACGGTGACGGCGGTCTCGTCGTTCTGGATTCACGGCCTGAGGCTCGTGGGGCCGTTCAGCCCCATCCATGCGCTGTCGCTGTTCACTCTCGCGAACCTCTATCTCGGCATCCGGGCGCGGCGGCAGAACCGTATCATCGCGCACAGGTCCCACATGATCGGCATCGCCGCCGGCTGGGCCGTGGCAGGGCTCTTCACCCTGCTGCCGGGCCGCATCATGGGCCAGGCCGTCTTCGGCGGCTGAGCACCCGGCTTACGCGCGCAGCGCCGCCCTCACGCCGTCCATGACGAACTGCACCGCCAGCGCGGCGAGGATGATGCCGAGGAGGCGCGACACCACGGCGTTGCCGAGCGTGCCCAGCAGGGCGTTGACGGTCTCCGCCATGTTGAGGCAGGCCCACGAGACGAGGATGACCACGGCGAGCACGCCGATCAGCGCCGCCATCATCACCGTACTGCCGGCCGCCTGACCGGCGAGCAGCAGCGTCGCGGTGATCGCACCGGGTCCTGCCAGCAGCGGGATGGCCATCGGAAAGGCGGCGACATTGACGATGTGTTCCTTGTCGATGGCCTCGCGCGCCGTCTCGGTCTTGCGGCCCGCCCTCAGCCCGAACACCATCTCGAAGGCGATCCAGAATACCAGCAGGCCGCCGGCGATGCGGAAGGCGGGCAGCGAGATCCCCAGCATGCGCAGGAGCCAGTCGCCGAAGAAGGCGCAGGCCGCCAGGATCAGGAAGGCGATCAGGCAGGCACGCCAGGCGACCTGGCGACGCTGGGATGCCGAGAAGCCCGGGGTGACGGCCAGAAAGATCGGAACGAGGGCGATCGGCTCGACGATCACGAACATCGTGACGAGTGCGCTGGTGATGAATTCGACGGTCATGGGCGCCCCGTTTCGGTGTCCGGCGCCGACGATTGTGGGCGTTTGCGACCCGCGCCGTCCACAGTCCTGATGCCGATGCCGGCAAGACGTTGAATCTGCGAGATAATCCCGCGCGGGAATTCCGCCTTTGGGGTTGGAGATCAGCGCCGGAATCGGCTAGAACAGCCCATCCAGCGGGCGCCCCGCGCCCGCCCCACCGGAAGAGTTCTCTTGGCTGACGACGACGACAAGACGCCGGCGGGCGCGACGCCCACCGACCCGACCGAAATTCGCCCGATCTCGATCACCGACGAGATGCGGCGGTCCTATCTCGATTATGCGATGAGCGTCATCGTCAGCCGCGCCCTTCCGGACGCGCGCGACGGCCTGAAGCCCGTGCACCGGCGCATCCTCTATTCGATGCACGAGAACGGCTACGAGTGGAACAAGCCCTACCGCAAGTCGGCCCGCATCGTCGGCGACGTCATCGGTAAATACCATCCGCACGGCGACCAGTCGGTCTATGACGCCCTCGTCCGCATGGCGCAGGACTTCTCCATGCGGGTCGAACTCATCGACGGGCAGGGCAATTTCGGTTCGGTCGACGGCGATCCGCCGGCGGCCATGCGCTACACCGAGGTGCGGCTCGAGAAGATCGCCGACCAGCTCGTCTCCGACCTCGACAAGCAGACCGTCGACTTCCAGGACAACTACGACAATTCCGAGCGGGAGCCGAAAGTGCTCCCCGCCAAGTTCCCGAACCTTCTGGTCAACGGCGGCGGCGGCATCGCCGTCGGCATGGCGACCAACATCCCGCCGCACAATCTCGGCGAGGTGATCGACGCCTGCATCGCGACGATCGAGCGGCCGGAGATCGAGGTCGAGGAACTGATGGACTATGTGCCGGGTCCGGACTTTCCGACTGCCGGCATCATCCTCGGCCGCACCGGCATCCGGCAGGCCTATCTGACCGGCCGCGGCTCGGTCGTCATGCGCGCGCGCACCTCCATGGAGACGGTGCGCCGCGAGCGCGAGGCGATCATCGTCACCGAGATTCCCTATCAGGTGAACAAGGCGCTGATGCTCGAGCGTCTCGCCGAGCTGGTCCGCGAGAAGCGCGTCGAAGGCATCGCCGAGTTCCGCGACGAGAGCGACCGCGAGGGTATGCGTGTAGTCATCGAGCTGAAGCGCGACGCCGTCGCCGACGTCGTCCTCAACCAGCTCTTCCGCTTCACCGCCCTGCAGCAGAGCTTCGGCTGCAATTTCGTCGCCCTGAACGGCGGCCGTCCCGAGGTCATGAACCTCAAGGACCTGATCGTCACCTTCCTCGCCTTCCGCGAGGAGGTCGTCTCGCGGCGCACCAAGTTCCTGCTCGGCAAGGCGCGCGACCGCGCCCATGTCCTGTGCGGCCTCGCTATCGCGGTGGCGAACATCGACGAGATGATCCGCATCATCCGCACCTCCGCCGACCCCGCCTCGGCCCGTGAAGCCCTGATGGGCCGTGACTGGGATGCGCGCGACATCGCCCCGTTGATCCGCCTGGTCGACGATCCGCGCCATCCGCTCAACGAGGACGGCACCTACCGCCTGTCCGAGACCCAGGCGCGTGCCATTCTCGACCTGCCGCTGCGCCGCCTCACGGCCCTTGGCCGGGACGAGATCGGCGACGAGCTGAAGACGCTCTCCGATGAAATCCTCGACTATCTCGACATCCTGCGCTCGCGTCTGCGCATCATGGCGATCATCACCGACGAGCTGAAGGCTGTGCGCGACGAGTTCGCCACCCCGCGCAAGACCGAGATCGTCGACGGCATCGGCGAGTTCGAGGACGAGGATCTCATCGCCCGCGAGGACATGGTCGTCACCGTGTCCCATGCCGGCTACGTCAAGCGCGTTCCGCTCTCGACCTACCGGGCCCAGCGCCGCGGCGGCAAGGGCCGCTCCGGCATGCAGACGAAGGACGAGGATTTCGTCACCCGGCTCTTCGTCGCCAACACCCACACGCCGATCCTGTTCTTCTCCTCCAAGGGGCAGGTCTACAAGATGAAGGTCTGGCGCCTGCCGCTGGCGGCACCCCAGGCCCGCGGCAAGGCCTTCGTCAACATCCTGCCGCTCGAGCAGGACGAGCGCATCACCACCATCCTGCCGCTGCCGGAGGACGAGACCACCTGGGGCGATCTCGACGCCATGTTCGCGACGACCCGCGGCACCGTCCGGCGCAACAAGCTCTCCGACTTCGTCCAGGTGAACCGTGGCGGCAAGATCGCCATGAAACTCGACGAGGGCGAGGGCATCGTCGGCGTCGGCGTCTGCACGGAATCCGACGACGTGCTGCTGACCACGGCTCGCGGTCAGTGCATCCGCTTCGCAGTGCCGGAAGTGCGCGTCTTCAAGGGCCGCGATTCCATGGGCGTGCGCGGCATCACGCTGGCCGAGGACGACCGTATCATCTCGATGGCCATCCTTCGGCACTTCGATGCGGTGTCCGAAGAGCGCTCGGCCTACCTCAAGATGCGCCGCGCCATCGCGGGCGAGGCCAGTGCGGGCGAGGAGACCGGCGAGGACGAGGAGACGAACGGATCGGGCGAATTGGCCGCCGAACGCTATGCGGCCATGTCGGCGGCCGAGCAGGTCGTGCTGACCATCTCGGAAAACGGCTACGGCAAGCGGACCTCGTCGTTCGAGTACCGTATCACCGGCCGCGGCGGCAAAGGCATCGTCGCCATGGCGGTGAACGACCGCAACGGCCCCCTGGTGGCCTCCTTCCCCGTCGAGGACCGCGACCAGATCATGCTGGTGACCGATGGCGGCCAGCTCATCCGCTGCCCGGTCGCCGGTATCCGTGTCGCCGGCCGCGGCACCCAGGGCGTCATCGTCTTCGACACCGACGAGACCGAAAAGGTCGTCTCGGTCGAGCACATCTCCGACGAGGGCGAGGAGGAGGGCGACCTTCCCGAGGCCGAGGGCGAGGGCGGCGAGCCGGCTGCCACCTAGGGCGAAGGACGCGGCAAGTCGTGCGTTATGCCCGGGCTGGTCCCGGGCATCCGCGGTTCTGGATGCCCCTGCAAGGAGCTGCTGCCGAAAGCATTGGCAGCGGTGACCGGGGGCCTACTCCACCTGCGTCCGCAGGATGGCCAGCGCCATCGCCTGGGCCCGCGGCACGATGCTGTAGATCTCCAGATATTCCTCCACCGTATGGGCGTTGCCGCCGACCGGGCCGACGCCGCAGATGGTCGGTGTGCCGACACTCGCGGTGAAGCCGGAATCGGCGCAGCCGCCGGAGAACTCCCCGTCGAGCGTTGCAAGCCCCACATCGCGCGCCGCCGCCTGGTAAGCGGTGAAGATCGCCTTCGCCTCCGGCGTCTGGACGACGGGGAGGAACTCGCCCTTGATCTCCAGCTTGGCGGTGGTGCCGGCCACCGTCGGCGTGTCGATGATGCCGCGGATGGCATCGAGGGTTCGTGCCCTGTCGGCCGGATCGATATAGCGCAGATCGATCTGCCCCTCGGCGTGGGGAGCGGTGGTGTTGACCGACTGGCCGCCGGAGACCAGGCCGACATTCAGGGTGATGCCCTTGTCGAGATCGGTCAACGCGTGAATCTGAACCACCTTGTGAGCCAACTCTCCGATAGCACTGATACCGCTCGTGAAATTCCCGCCGGAGTGGGCGGCTTTTCCATAGACGTCGAAGCGCATGAAGACGCCGCCCTTGCGGCCGGTGGTGACGTTGCCGGAGGGTCGTCCCGGCTCGGAATTGTAGACCGCTCGCGATGCACGGCCCTCCCGTTCGATGATCGGCCGCGACGACGGCGAGGCGATCTCCTCATCCGAGGTGATGAGCACCCGGATCGGGCACGGCATGCCGCCCATCGCCTTGAAGGCGGCAGCGACGAAGACGTTCATCACCAGCCCGGCCTTCATGTCGGCGACGCCAGGTCCGTGGGCCCGGCCCCCCACGATGCTGAAGGACCGTCTTGAGACCTCACCTTTAGGAAAGACTGTATCACGATGGCCCATCAACAGAATCGGCTTCTCGTTTGATCCGGGTTCTGCGACCAGCGCATGGATCGCGTCACCATAGACGTCATGATGCTCCCGCCAGGCCGTGATGCCGTGTTCCTCGAAGAAGCGCTCGAACCGGGCGCCGACGGCGTCCACACCGGTCTTGTCGTAGGAGCCTGAATCGATGTCGACGACCTCGCGCAGCAGGTCGACCATGGCGTCCTTGTGCGCCGCGAGCCATTCGGTGATGCGGGTTTCGGTCGGTGCGGTCATGGCGTGTCCTCGACGAAGCGGCGGTGCAGGTGCCGCCATTCTTCCAGCCTCAGGCCTTGCGAGGCAACCGATCCGCCGCATGCGCCCCATGATGGACCACGTGTCCGCCTCGGGTTCGCTTGCGCCGGACCCCGGCCTTCGCTAAGCCTCGCCGGTCCTGTCGCGGCGGAGCCCCATGACGAAACGCATCGCGCTTTACACGGGTTCGTTCGATCCGGTCACCAACGGCCATCTCGACGTCATCCGCCATGCCTGCCGCCTCGCCAACGAACTGGTGGTCGGGGTCGGAGTCCATCCCGGCAAGGCGCCGATGTTCTCGTCTGACGAGCGTCTGGCCCTTCTCGAGACGGTTTGTGCGCCGATCGCCGCCGCCGAGGATTGCGGCTTCCGCACCATCACCTTCGACGATCTCGCGGTCTGGGCAGCCCGTCGTGTCGGCGCGAGCCTGTTCATCCGCGGCCTGCGCGACGGCACGGACCTCGACTACGAGATGCAGATGGCCGGCATGAACGCGGCCATGGAACCGGGCGTGCAGACGATCTTTCTACCGGCCTCGCCCACGGTCCGCCCCATCACCGCCACGCTCGTCCGCCAGATCGCATCCATGGGAGGCGACGTGACCTCCTTCGTTCCCCCTGCCGTGGCCGAGGCGCTCGGCGCCAAGATCAAGCGCCGCGCCTGACCGCGCGCGGTCCCGTTCCAACCGGAGAGACGTCCCTTGAAGCGCCGCACCTTCCTCGCCAGTTCGCTGGCCCTTGCCGCCGCCACTCCCGCCGCTGCCCAGGCCATCCGCCTGCCTGCCGGCGCCGACCCGGAAAACACGCTTGTTATCGAGCTGAAGGACGGGCCGGTCATCATCCGCCTGCGGCCCGACCTCGCGCCGCGCCACGTCGAGCGGATCAAGACACTCGCCCGCCAGGGCTTCTATGACGGCATCGTCTTCCACCGCGTCATCGAGGGCTTCATGGCCCAGACTGGCGACCCCCAGGGCACCGGCATGGGCGGCTCGCCGCTGCCCAATGTCCAGGCCGAGTTCTCGCGCGAACCCTTCGTGCGCGGCACGCTCGGCATGGCCCGGTCGCAGAGCCCGAACTCGGCCAACTCGCAGTTCTTCATCATGTTCGCCGAGGGCTCGTTCCTCAACAACCAGTACACGGTCTTCGGCAACGTCGTCTCCGGCATGGAGGCGGTCGACAAGATCAAGCGCGGCAACCCCTCCGCCAACGGCACCGTGACGCAGCCGGACCGCATGGTCCGCGTCCGCGTCGCCGCCGACATCCGCTGAATTTCTTCCCGCATACCAACACAGGAGGCCTGGATGGCCCTGGACGCAGAAAACACCATGATCCTGGAGACGACCAAGGGTCGCGTCGTCATCGCCATGCGCCCGGATCTGGCGCCCGGCCATGTCGACCACATCAAGAAGCTCGTCCGCGAAGGCTTCTATGACGGCATCGTCTTCCACCGCGTCATCGACGGCTTCATGGCCCAGACCGGCTGCCCGCAGGGTACCGGCACGGGCGGTTCGAAATATCCGGACCTGAAGGCCGAGTTCAACGCCGAGGCCCATGTCCGCGGCACCACCTCGATGGCCCGGGCACAGAACCCGAATTCGGCCAATTCGCAGTTCTTCATCTGCTTCGACGACGCCCGCTTCCTCGACAAGCAGTATACCGTCTGGGGCAAGGTCGTGGACGGCATGGACAATGTCGACGGCATCAAGCGCGGCGAGCCCGTGCGCGATCCCGACAAGATCGTCGTCGCCAAGATCGCGGCAGACGATGCCGCCACCTATGGCGAGATCATCGCCAAGCTCTGATTTCCCATGGTAGGGACGCGGCGCCCGGAGCGATCCGGGCGCCGTTTTCTTTTGGCAGGAGCCTCCGGCCCCGATGCGCGTCGACCTCTTCGACTTCGACCTTCCGGCCGAGCGGATCGCGCTCCGGCCAGCAAGCCCGCGCGATGCCGCGCGGCTGATGGTCGTCGGACCGGGTGGGGCGGTCGCCGACCGGATCGTCCGCGACCTGCCGGACATCCTGCGCCCGGGCGATGCGCTCGTCTTCAACGATACCCGCGTCATCCCCGCCCAGTTGGAGGGCATCCGCGAGCGGGCAGGGCAGGTCGCCTCGATTTCCGCCACCCTTCATCGTCGCCTGGCGCCCGATCGCTGGCTCGCCTTCGTCAAGGGCGCGAAGAAGCTGCATCCCGGCGACGTCGTCCGCTTCGGCGAGACGCCGGAGGCCTGCCTCCTCTCGACCGTCGACGCCAAGGTCCTGTCCAAGGATGACGATGGCGTGGTCTTCGCCTTCGAACTCGCCGGCGTCCATCTCGACGAGGCCATCGCCCGCGTCGGCCATATCCCGCTGCCACCCTACATCGCCTCGAAGCGGCCGGAGGATGCACAGGACCGGGCCGACTACCAGACCGTCTATGCCAGGGACGAGGGCTCGGTCGCCGCGCCCACGGCGGGCCTCCACTTCACCTCGGAACTCCTCGAGCGGCTCAAGGCACGCGGGGTCAGCCTGCACTTCCTCACCCTGCATGTCGGCGCCGGCACCTTCCTGCCCGTCAAGAGCGAGGACACGGCCGGCCACCGCATGCACCCGGAATACGGGCACGTGACGGCGGAGACCGCCGCTGCCCTCAACGCCGTGCGCGCCGCCGGTGGCCGCATCGTCGCCGTCGGCACCACGTCGCTGCGGCTCCTTGAAAGCGCCGCTGCAGAGGATGGCATGATCCATCCCTTCGCCGCCGAGACCTCCATCTTCATCACGCCCGGGTACCGCTTCCGCGCCGTCGACGTGCTGATGACCAATTTCCACCTGCCGCGCTCGACCCTTTTCATGCTGGTCTCGGCCTTCGCCGGGCTCGACACGATGAAGGCGGCCTATGCGCGCGCCATCGCCTCGGGCTACCGGTTCTATTCCTATGGCGATGGCTCGCTTCTCTTCCGCGAGGATGCGCGATGACCGGTTTTTCCTTCGCCATCGCGGCCCGCGACGGCGCCGCCCGCACCGGGACCGTGTCGACGCCGCGCGGGGCGATCCGCACGCCCGCCTTCATGCCGGTCGGTACCCAGGCGACGGTCAAGGGCATGTATATGGATCAGGTCAGGGCGCTCGGCGCCGACGTGATCCTCGGCAACACCTATCATCTCATGCTCCGCCCTGGGGCCGAGCGGATCGCGAAGCTCGGCGGCCTGCACCGCTTTGGCGGCTGGACCGGACCCATCCTCACCGATTCCGGCGGTTTCCAGGTCATGTCGCTGGCCAAACTGCGCAAGCTCACCGAACAGGGCGTGACCTTCTCCAGCCATGTCGACGGGTCGCGCTTCGACCTGACGCCGGAGCGCTCGGTCGAGATCCAGGGCCTGCTCGGCGCCGACATCCAGATGCAGCTCGACGAATGCGTGGCGCTTCCCAACGAGCGCGCCGCCATCGACAAGGCGATGCAGCTGTCGCTGCGCTGGGCCGAGCGCTCGAAGCGCGCCTTCGAGATGCAGCCTGAGGGCAGGGCGCTGTTCGGCATCGTCCAGGGCGGTGACCAGCCGGACTTGCGCGTGGCAAGTGCCAGGGCGCTCGCGGCCATGGACTTTCCCGGCTATTCCATCGGCGGCCTCGCGGTCGGCGAGCCGCAGGATGTCATGCTCGCCATGATCGAGGCGGTGATGCCGCACCTGCCGGACGAGAAGCCGCACTACCTGATGGGCGTCGGCACGCCCGACGATCTCCTCGCCGCCGTCGCCCGTGGCATCGACATGTTCGACTGCGTCATGCCGACGCGCAACGGCCGCCACGGCCAGGCCTTCACGCGTTTCGGCAAGGTCAATTTCCGCAATGCCCGCCACGCCGAGGATCCGCGGCCACTGGACGAGGCCTCGTCCTGCCCGGCGGCCCGCGACTATTCGCGTGCCTATCTGCACCACCTCGTCCGTACCGAGGAGATGCTCGGCTCGATGCTGATCACCTGGATCAACCTCGCCTATTACCAGAAGCTGATGGCCGGCGCCCGCGCCGCCATCGCGGCGGGGCGCTACGGCGACTACATGGCCGAGGTGAGGGACGGCTGGGCGCGCGGCGACATTGCCCCCTGGCAGGGCTGACCGCGCCCGTCACACGATTTTGAAATCCGAGGGTTTCCACGGCATTTTCGGATAGCTCGGATCCATCGTCTCCAGCGTGTCGCGGACGATCGCGGCGACGATCGCGTTGCGCGCCCATTTGCGGTCCGCCGGCACGATATGCCAGGGCGCGTGGGCCGTTGAACAGCGGGAGAGCGCGGTCTCATAGGCCTTCTGGTAGGCGCCCCAGAGCTTGCGGTCTTCGAGGTCGCCGGCGTTGAACTTCCAGTTCTTGGTCGGGTCGTCGAGCCGCTCCTGCAACCGCTCGGCCTGCTCCTCCTTCGAGATGTGGAGCATGAATTTCAGGATCACGGTGCCGTTCTGCGTCAGCATGCGCTCGAAAGCGTTGATCTGGTCATAGCGGGCTTCGATCACGTCCTTGGGCGCCAGGTTGCGCACCCGGCCCACCAGCACGTCTTCGTAGTGCGAACGGTTGAAGAGGCCGATCGTGCCCCGCCGCGGCGTCGCCATATGCACCCGCCAGAGGAAGTCGTGCGCCAGGTCCTCCTCGCTCGGACGCTTGAAGGCGGTGACGGTCACGCCGAGCGGGCCGGTGGCGTTGAAGACGCCGCGGATGGTTCCGTCCTTGCCCGACGTGTCGGTGCCCTGCAGAACCACGAGCAGCGCGCGCTTGCCTTCGCCGTAGAGGCGGTCCTGCAGGCGGTCGATGGCGTCGACATCCTCGGCGAGGCGGGCGCGCACTTTCGCCTCGTCACCGAGAAAATCGACCTGGCGCGGATCGATGGATTCGAGCGCCACCTCGTCGTCCGGAGACACGACGAGATGCTTCATGTGCTTCGGGCAGGAATGCGTCATGGTTCACCTTGCGAGAGGGGGGCGTAATGGTCCCGCGTCCGCCGCATCAGCGCAAGCGCACCGCGTGCATCCGCCGACGGGTCTTCCGGTGTTCCCCACCCGGGCGCGCCTTCGCGCGACAGGGAGAACGGATCATGCGCAAGACGATCGCAATCACCGCCACGGCGCTGGCTCTGACCATCGGGAACGCCATGGCGGCGGAGGACTACGCCTCATGGCCATTGCTGCGTGACCCCTTTCCCAGCACCGGCGGCGGCGGGATCATGATCGGCGGCTACGACCCTGTCGTCACCGACGGGCGCTGCACCACCGGCTTCACCGCCACCACGCCGGACGGCACGGTCTATCGGAACAGGGTGGAATTCGATGCCGAGCCGCACCAGGGCGGTATCCTCTGCACCAACGGCCGCTGGCGGTCGGAGGACGGCAGCGCCACGGGAACGACGCCCTTCCGCGTCTTCATCAGGGACGGCGTCCGACGGATGGCGATGGAATGATGGTCAGGCGCGCTCGGTCCTGATCCGCCGCCGTCGCTGGATCGGAGCGATCGCGGCGCGGCCGCCGAGCCAGCCGACGAGGAAGCCGATGACGGTGGTCACGAGCCCCTCCGTGGTCACCGGGACGGCGGGCTCGAAGTTCTGTGCGGCGCGGCGGGCGATCTCCGGCTCGTAGCTGCGGGCGAAGGTGGCGAGGCGCCAGAACGGCCCCGCCTCCTGATAGGACTGCAGCTGCAGTTCCAGGCGGGCCGCGCGGGCGGCATCGTCCCGGATCTGTTCGCCGCGCTGGCGGACGAAGATGTCGGGGTTGGCGAGGAGCCGGCCGAGCCCGGTGTCGCGGTCCATCTGCATGCGCGCCGCGTCGGCGTCGAACTCGCGGATGATGCGGTTGAGTTCGTCCACCGCACCGCCGAGCCTCTGGCGGTACTGCTGGGCGAATTCAGGCACCTGGGAGGCGACGACGCCGAGCACCAGCGCCAGGAAGAAAACGATTCTGCGGAGGATCATGCGGGTATCTCGGGTCTCTCCGTGACCAGCGGGGGCGGGCAGGGCGCCTGGCACATGAGCAGTGCCGGCAACTGAACAAATACCGTCGTCATGCGTTCCGGTTCTACCGCCAAGAGCGGCAAACGACTGCTTTCGCAATCGTCACGACCATCCAAGGAGAATCTCATGACCAGCAGACGAATGTTCTTCGGAACGATCGCGGGTTTCGCCGCCCTCGCCACCGCCGGCGGGCTGTCGGGCGTCGCCCATGCCGCCCCCTTCGAGGCCGCGCCGATTGCCGGCGCTCCGGTCGAGATGCAGTCCGAACAGACCCCGCGCGGCCGTGTGCTGCGCCGTCGCAGCCGCGGCGCCTATCGCCGTGACTGGCGCAACCGTCGCCAGCGCGGCCGCTACTGGCGCCGCCGTGCCTATCGTCGCGGCTGGTAACAGCCCATGCGAGGCTCGCGCCGACAGGCGCGGGCTTCGCCGTTCCGGGGCGGGCAGGGGGCGCATGCCTCCCGTCCGCGTCGCGATGCCACCCGCCGTTGACTTCGCCGCGGCAATCCGCCAAACCCCCCGCCGGATGGGCGGGTAGCTCAGCGGTAGAGCACGTGACTTTTAATCATGTGGTCGAGGGTTCGATCCCCTCCCCGCTCACCATCCGCCCTTTTTGAACCGCTGAGCCTCCGACCCTAGAGCGAGAAGCCGCCGTCGACGATGTGGATGGCGCCGGTCGTATAGGCTGCCTCGTCCGAGGCGAGATAGACCGCGAGCATCGCCACCTCCTCGGCCGTGCCGAGCCGCCCGATCGGCTGGCGGTCGATGAAGGCCTTCCGCGCATCGGCCTCCGACTGGCCGGTCGAGACCGCCAGCGCCTTGATCCGCTCGTCGAGCGAGGGCGACTGGATGGTGCCTGGGCAGATGGCGTTGGAGCGGATGCCGCGGCGGATATAGTCGATCGCCACGGATTTGGTCAGACCGATCACCGCCGCCTTCGACGCGCCATAGGCGTAGCGGTTGGGAACGCCGCGGACCGACGAGGCCCCCGAGGCGATGTTGACGATGCAGCCGGAGCCCTTCTCCAGCATGCCCGGCAGGAACGCCCGGATCGTCCGATGCATGGATTTCACGTTGAGATCGAAGGAGCGGTCCCAGTCCGCCTCGCTCGTGTCGAGGACGTTGCCGTGATGGACCCAGCCCGCGGCATTGATGAGGATGTCGATCGGCCCGGTCTTGGCCGCCAGCGCCTCGACGGCGCGGGTGGAGGTGACGTCGAGCCTCAGCTTCTTCGCCTTGGCGATTCCCTCGAGCTTGCCCTTGTCGAGATCAGTGGCGATCACCTGAGCGCCCTCGGCGACGAAAGCCGCCGCGATGGCCCGCCCGATCCCGTGTCCCGCCGCGGTGACCACCGCAACCTTGCCCGCCAGCCTCTTCGCCATGCCGTCCTCCCGTCGTCGCCGTTCTTTGCGGCTCAAATCGATTGAAGTCGTGGCATGCCGCCGGCGGCCCTGTCCAGCCGCCAGCTATCCGCCAAAACGCTGGGAGAGTTGCAGATCGAAGGTCCTGAGATCGCCGAGCACGCGCTCGAGCAGGGTCGGGTCGCGCAGGCGCAGTGCGGAATCGATCACGTCGAGTGCCGCGGCGATCGCCTCGGCCTGCCGGCGGAACTCGCCGTTTCCGATCGGGTCCAACGCCGCGAAGGCCTCGCAGCGGCGCAGCGCGAAGCGATAGACGGCTGCCTTGGCGATGATGTCGCCGCGCGTCTCGCCGCGGGACAGATCGGCGGGCTGGCGCCGGTGGACCATTAGCGCCTCGATGGCCTCGCTCGATTCCTCGAGGCATTCGATCAGCCCGTAAAGCCCGATGCTGCGGCGCATTCCGATCCATTCGCGCTTGAGCGGTGCCAGTTCCTCGAGCGCGCTGTCCGGTCGCCCCAGGGCCAGCACCTCGGCCGCACGGCGCAGACGGGCGCGTCCACCCTTCATCACCTCGGCGAAGAGGTTGACCCGCGCAGCGATCGGGGGCGGCTCGGCGGCCGTCAACGCGGCGGTCTCGTCCCACATCGCGATGAGTGCCTTGAGGGAAGCTGCGGCCTCCTCGGGGCGTCCGTTCCTCAGGCTGACCGTGGTTGAGCGATAGAGCAGTTGGGCCTGCGTGAGGCCATTGATCAGAGCCGTCGTCGTCCGCGCCTCCGCGAAGGTCGCGAAGACGATGAAACAAAGCCCGATCAGGGCAGATGACAGGCGGGAGCTGAAACTTGTCGACACGAGTTGCACCTTATCCCACATCTTCAGGTCCCGGCCAGCAGCGCGTCAACCTGGTCGCGGCGCGGCATGCCCTTGCGGCCGCCGAACACGGTGCATTTCAGTGCGGCCGCGGCATTGGCGAAGCGTACCGCCAAGGCGAGCGGTTGGCCTTCCGCCAGCGCCACGGCCAGAGCCCCGTGCCATGTATCACCCGCGCCCAGCGTATCGACAGACCGGACAGGGAAGGCCGGCTCGTGTCGGACCGATCCCCCGTCCATGTACCAGGCGCCGCGATCGCCGTCGGTGACGAGGAAGACGTTGGCGGCGTTGCGGGAGGCATGGGTGAGTGCGGCCGCCAGATCCTCCATGCCCGTCAGGTCGCGCAGGGCCGGCGCGGAAAATCCCACATGGGTCGGAAGGCCCAGCACCTCGGGGCGCGACGGCCGCCGGTCCGCGTCGAGGACGGAGGGCAGGCCCGCCGCGCGGGCCAGCGGCAGGAGCGCGAGCGCCGCCTCGATCCAGCGTGTTTCCGCATAGGCGGCATCCGCCCCGCGCAGAACCCCCGCGTCGATCCAGCTGGCATCCGAGGGGATGTCGGGGTCGGAATAGCTCACCACCAGCCGCTCGCCGTGGCGGTCGATGATCACGGCCGAGACCGGCGAGCGATAGCCCGGGCAACGGCGCACCAGCGCGCAGTCGACGCCGTCGCGCTCCAGCTCCTCGATCATCATCGCGGCGAAAGGATCATCACCCAACCGCGCGACCAGCGTCACGGCTGCGCCGAGCCTCGCACAGGCGGTGGCGGCATTGCCGGCGAGCCCGCCGCCCGAGGTCACCATGTGGCTGGAGCGGAATTTCAGCGGGACGGTCGGAATGGCGTCCAGCGCATAGATGATGTCGAGCGTGGTGATGCCGGCACAGACGATGCGCTTGGCGGGACCGGGCGTCATGCGTCGGGTCTCGTCCCGACATAGACGGCGCTCGCACCGATGGCGATGCCCGACACCGCGATGCCGATCGCCGGGGCTGTGAGCCAGACGAGGCCCCAGGACAGGCCCATGGAAACGATCGCGATCACCTTGTAGCGCGGAGCGATGGCGCCGCGCTCGCGCCAGGTCCGCACCTGCGGGCCGAAGCGGGGATGGTTGAGGATCCACCATTCGAAGCGCGGCGAGGAGCGGGCAAAGCACCAGGCCGCGAGGATCAGGAACACCGTTCCCGGCAGTCCCGGCAGGAAGACGCCGATCACGCCGATGACCGTGAACAGGCAGCCGGCGAGAAAGACCAGGAATCGGAGCGGTCGGGCGAGCATGTTCAGCCGGCCTTGATAAGGCGGATCGCCTCGTTGCGTCCGAACAGGTAAAGCAGATCACGCAGCGCCGCGCCACGGGGAGAAGCGAGGTCCGGATCGGTCTCGATCATCAGCCGGGCATCGTTGCGGGCCGTCTCCAGCAGGGGCCCGTGGTGCTCGAGCCGCGCCAGGCGGAACCCGGGCATGCCCGACTGCTTGGTGCCGAGGAGATCGCCTTCGCCGCGCAGGGTCAGATCCTCTTCGGCGATCCGAAATCCGTCTTCGGTCTCGCGCATGATGTCGAGACGACGGCGCGCCGTTTCACCCAGCGGCCCCCGGTAGAGCAGGATGCAGGTCGATGCCGCCGCGCCGCGGCCGATCCGCCCGCGCAGCTGATGAAGCTGGGCGAGGCCGAAATGTTCGGCATGGTCGATCACCATGATCGATGCTTCCGGCACGTCGACCCCGACCTCGATGACCGTGGTCGCGACCAGCAGCCGGCTCTCGCCTGCCGAGAACCGGGCCATGGCGGCATCCTTGTCGCCGCCCTTCATCTGGCCGTGGACGATGTCGACCGCCACGCCGAAACGCTCCTGCAGCATGGCGAATCGTTCCTCCGCCGCGGCGAGGTCCGGTGTGTTCTCGTCGGGCTCCTCGTTCTCGGCGACGAGCGGGCAGACCCAGTAGACCTGCCGGCCCGCATCGAGCGCCCGGCCGATCCCGTCCACCACCTCGGCGAGCCGCTCCATGCCGATGACCCTCGTGTCGACCGGCTTGCGTCCGGCCGGCTTTTCTCTCAGCTGGGAGGCTTCCATGTCGCCGAAATAGGTCAGGACGAGTGTCCGCGGAATCGGCGTCGCCGTCATCACGAGAAGGTCTACCGCCTCGCCCTTGGCCGCCAGCGCCAGCCGCTGCTGCACGCCGAACCGGTGCTGCTCGTCGATCACGGCGAGACCGAGATCGGCGAACCGGACATGGTCCTGGAACAGCGCATGGGTGCCGACGACGATGTGGATCGCCCCCGATGCGAGGCTGGCGAGGATCTCCTCGCGCTCGCGACCCTTTTCCCGGCCGGTGAGGATGGCGACTCTGAGGCCCGCCGCGGCGGCAAGCGGCGTCAGGGTCCGCGCATGCTGGCGGGCCAGCAGCTCTGTCGGCGCCATCAGGGCGGACTGCCGACCGGCCTCCGCCGCGGCCGCCATGGCCATCAGCGCCACGACGGTCTTGCCCGAGCCGACATCGCCCTGCAGCAGCCGCAGCATCCGTGTCGGTGCGCTCATGTCGGCGGCGATTTCGGCAATGGCCGTCGTCTGCGATCCCGTCAGCGTGAAGGGCAGGGCGCCGACGATCCCCGCGCGCAACGACCCGTCGCCGACGTTGCGCCGTCCGGCGGGGCGTTTCAGGTTGGCGCGCACCAGCCCGAGGGCGAGCTGGTTGGCGAGGAGTTCGTCATAGGCGAGCCGCGAGCGCGCCGGGCCATCCGGCGCGAAGGTCTCGGGGCTGTCCGGCTGATGCACCCGGCGCAGGGCGGTGGCGAAATCCTGCCAGCCCTCGCGCGCGAGCAGCCGCGCGTCCAGCCATTCCGACAGCGCCGGCAGGCGGGCAAGGGCCGCCTCGGCGGCGCGCCTGACATGGCCGGATCCCAGCCCCTCGGTGAGCGGATAGACCGGCTCCATCAGCGGCATCAGCGCCGCCTGGTCAGGCGCCAGCACCCGGTCGGGGTGCACCATCTGCCGTATCCCGTCAAAGAGCTCGATCCGGCCGGAGACGATCCGCGTCTCGCCGACCGGGCACATCTGCTCGATGCGGCTGCGATGGGCGTTGAACCAGATCAGCGTCAGGTCGCCGGTCTCGTCGGAGACCAGCACCTTGTAGGGCGCGCGCGACTTTCCCGGTGGGGCCGGGCGGTGCTTCTCGACGAGCACGGCGAGGGTCACGATGGCGCCCGGCACGGCTTCCGCCAGCGTCGGGCGGGCGCGGCGGTCGATCAGGCCGCTCGGCACGTGGAACAGGAGATCGACGACGCGCGGCGGCCCCTCCACGGCGAGAAGCTTCGCATAGAGGCCTTCGAGCTTGGCGCCGACACCTTTGAGGGTCGTCAGCGGCGCAAAGAGGGGATCGAGTCGGGCGGGACGCATCGCGGCAATCTAGTCTGCGGCGGCCTTTGCTGACAGGCCGTGGCGCCGCGCGGCTTGTAAATCGCTCGCCGCCTTTGCTAGGGGTGCGCTGCACCGGGTTTCGTCCGAAAGGGCCTGCCCGGCTTTTGCCGTTAGCTGCCCTGCATTCGCGCCTGCTCCGGGCCCGCCTGCGGAGCGTAGAAGCGCTGCAACCCGATACGAGGCCCTGTCGATGACCGGAACCACCCGTTCCTCCGCCGATCTCGATCCGCGCCGCCGGAAGATCCTCTTCCGGTCCTGGCACCGCGGCACGCGCGAGATGGACCTGATCATGGGCCGTTTCGCCGACGTCCATATCGGCGATTTCACCGAGGCCGAGCTCGACGATTTCGAGCGGCTGATCGAAGTGCCTGACCGCGATCTTTTCGCCTGGGTCACCGACAAGGCCGATACGCCCGGCAATTACGACACCAGCGTCTTCCGCGCCCTCAAGACCTTCCATTCCGAGGGCCGAGGAGCCTGGGTCGGCTGATGGCCAAATCTCCTACAGCGAGCGGTCGTTCGCCTGCCGACGTCGTCGCCTCGCGCGGCCGCCTTACGCTCGCCGGCGTCCCGCCGGGCTATGACGCGCTCGTCATCTCCGACCTCGCCCGCCAGCTCCACGCCAAGGGCAACCAGGCCTCGCCGGAACTCCTGGTGATCTGTCACGACGGCCCGCGCATGCAGGCGATGGAGACGGCGCTCGCCTTCTTCGCTCCCGGTATCGAGATACTCTCTGTCCCCGCCTGGGATTGCCAGCCCTATGATCGCGCCTCGCCGAATGGCGCGGTCATGGCGCGGCGGATGCTGACGCTGTCGCGCCTCGCGCGCACGACCGGCCGCGCGACCCCCGCCATCGTCCTGACAACGGTCAACGCGGCGCTGCAGCGCGTGCCGGCGCGCGCGGTCCTGGCAAAACAGTCGCTGTCGGCGGCGCCCGGCAACGTCATCGCCATGGCCGACCTGCAGGTCTGGCTGAAGACCAACGGCTATCTGCGCACCTCGACCGTGCGCGAGATCGGTGAATATGCGGTGCGCGGCGGCATCCTCGATCTCTTCGCGCCGGGTCTCGATGCACCGATCCGCCTCGATTTCTTCGGCGACACGCTGGAATCGATCCGCTCATTCGATCCCGAAACCCAGCGCACCACCGGCAACCTGCGGCGCCTCGATCTCGTGCCGACGGCGGAAATGCAGATCACCACCGAGACCATGGTAAAGTTCCGCCTGTCCTATGTCCGCGCCTTCGGCGGCTCGACCAAGGGCGACGCGCTCTACGAGGCGGTGTCGGAAGGCCGCCGCCATCCCGGTGTCGAGCACTGGCTGCCGCTATTCCACGACCGCCTCGACACGCTCTTCGACTACCTGCCCGATTCAGGAATCGTCCTCGACGCCCAGGTCGAGGAGGCCGCCCGCGAACGTCTGACGACGATCGCCGACTATTACGACGCCCGCAGATCCGCGCTGGAACAGGATTCCAGCGCTTCCTACAAGCCGCTGCCCCCTGACGCACTCTATCTGACGGCGCAGGACTGGGACCGCCAGCGCGGCGGCGAGGCGGTGGTCAAGCTCTCGCCCTTCGCACTCGCCGGCGCCTCCGACGGGGCGATGATCGATCTCGAGGGCCGGCGCGGCCGCTCCTTCGCCGCCGAGCGGGCCGACGAGAACGCCAATGTCTTCGACGCCGTCGCGGCCCATGTGGCGTCGCTGCGCAAGGACAAGAAGCGCGTCCTCGTCGCCGCCTGGTCGGAAGGCTCGCGCGAGCGCCTGCAGCCCATTCTCGAGGATCACGGCCTGAAGGCCCTGCGGCCGGTCGCCAGTTGGTCGTCGGCACAGGCGTTGCGCGGCGACGAGATCGCGCTTGCCGTGCTCGGCGTCGAGGAGGGGTTCGAGACGCCGGATCTCGTCGTCATCGGCGAGCAGGACATTCTCGGTGACCGTCTCGTCCGCGCCCAGAAGCGCCGCAGGCGGGCGCAGGATTTCCTCTCCGACGTGACCAGCCTGTCGGCCGGTGACCTCGTCGTGCATGTCGACCACGGCATCGGGCGCTTCATCGGCCTGAAGACGGTGTCCGCGGCCGGTGCGCCGCACGACTGTGTCGAGCTCCACTATGCCGGCGGCGACAAGCTATTCCTGCCCGTGGAGAACATCGAGCTCCTGACCCGCTACGGGTCCGAGGATGCCGAGGCGCAGCTCGACCGGCTCGGCGGCGGTGCCTGGCAGTCGCGCAAGGCGCGCCTCAAGAAGCGCATCCTCGAAATGGCCGCCGGCCTCATCAAGATCGCCGCTGCCCGGGCGCTGCGCGAGGCGCCCAAACTGGTGCCGCCGGACGGTGCCTATGACGAATTCGCCGCCCGTTTCCCCTACGAGGAGACCGAGGATCAGGCGGGCGCCATCGACGCCGTGCTCGAGGACATGGGGTCGGGACGCCCGATGGACCGTCTCGTCTGCGGCGATGTCGGCTTCGGCAAGACCGAGGTGGCGCTGAGGGCCGCCTTCGCCGCGGTGCTGAGCGGCAAGCAGGTCGCGGTGGTGGTGCCGACGACGCTGCTCGCCCGCCAGCACTTCAAGACCTTTGCCGAGCGCTTCAAGGGTCTGCCTGTGACCGTGGCCCAGGCCTCGCGCATGGTCGGTGCAGCCGATCTCGCCGCCGCCAAGAAGGGCCTGACCGACGGCACTGTGGACATCGTCGTCGGCACCCACGCGCTGCTCGGCAAGGCGATCGCTTTCAAGGATCTCGGCCTCGTCATCGTCGACGAGGAGCAGCATTTCGGCGTGGGCCACAAGGAGCGGCTCAAGGAACTGCGCGCCGAGGTCCATGTCCTGACCCTGACCGCGACGCCGATCCCGCGCACCCTGCAACTCGCCATGACCGGCGTGCGCGACCTGTCGATCATCGCGACACCGCCGGTCGACCGCCTGGCGGTGCGCTCCTTCGTGACGCCCTTCGATCCGCTCATCATTCGCGAGGCGCTGCTGCGCGAGCGCTACCGCGGCGGTCAGGCCTTCTTCGTCTGCCCGCGGATCGAGGACCTCGCCGAAGCCGAGGCCTTCCTGCGCGAACATGTGCCCGAGGCGAAATTCATCGTTGCCCATGGCCAGATGGCTGCCGGCGACCTCGAAGACCGGATCGGCGCCTTCTACGACGGCAAGGTCGACATCCTGCTCTCCACCACGATCGTCGAATCCGGCCTCGACATCCCGCGTGCCAACACGCTGATCGTCTGGCGTGCCGACATGTTCGGCCTCGCCCAGCTCTACCAGCTGCGCGGCCGCGTCGGCCGGGCGAAGACCCGCGCCTATGCCCTGTTCACGCTGCCCGAGAAGAAGCCGGTGACGCCGCAGGCCGAGCGGCGCCTGAAGGTGCTGCAGTCGCTGGACACGCTCGGGGCGGGATTCCAGCTCGCCTCGCACGACCTCGACATCCGCGGCGCCGGCAATCTCCTTGGCGACGAACAGTCCGGCCATATCCGCGAGGTCGGCTACGAACTCTACCAGCAGATGCTGGAAGAGGCGGTGTCGATGATGAAGGCCGGCCTCGTCGATGAGATCGTCGAGGACAAGTGGTCGCCGCAGATCACGGTCGGCACGCCCATTCTCATTCCCGAGACCTATGTGGAAGACCTCGGGCTGCGATTGTCGCTCTACCGGCGCCTCGGCGACCTCGACACCGACGAGGCGATCGACGCCTTCGCCGCCGAGATGATCGACCGCTTCGGGCCGCTGCCGCCGGAAGTCGAGCATCTGATCAAGGTCGCGGTCATCAAGGCCTATTGCCGCCGCGCCAATGTCGAGAAGGTCGATACCGGACCGCGCGGCATAGTGATGGCTTTCCGCGACCAGAAATTTGCCAATCCGGCGGGTCTGGTCCGCTATATCGGCGAACAGGGATCGCTGGCCAAGGTCCGGCCGGACCAGAAGATCGTCTTCATCCGCGACTGGCCGCGGGCCGACGATCGCCTCAAGGGTACGGCCGTCATCCTGCGCAACCTCGTCAAGATTGCCGAAACCAAGAAGGCGGCGTGAAGGTGCCTTTATCAGATCAGGGCGGCCTGAGGCCGTCGGGACGGCGGCGTCGGTGGGATCGTCAGGGCTTTGTCCACCACCACTGGCAAGACCGTGCCCGCGCGCCTATTTTGGGGCTAGCCTCCAGCGGTATGGCTCGGCATGATTCCCGCAGTGCAGGCGTCCATATCCGCCATGGAATGGACATGGATCGAACCGGCTATTCAGGCGTGGCGTCAATGCGGCACGAATTCACGACAATGACACGAGACGCAAGAGCGGGCAGGGGCATGACGGGGGTGGTCTCGCAAGGCGCCGCCACCGTCGCGATGGCCGGAAAACGCGACGAGCGCGATCAGGACCCCGGCGGGCCGGGCACCTCGGTCATCGCCAAGACGCGCCCGCAGACCAAAAAGCCGAGCCTCTACCGGGTTCTGCTGCTGAACGACGACTACACGCCGATGGAGTTCGTCGTGCACATCCTGCAGAAATTCTTCAACAAGAGCACCGACGACGCGACGCGCATCATGCTCCACGTGCACCAGCACGGCGTCGGCGAATGCGGCGTCTACACCTACGAGGTGGCGGAGACCAAAGTGACCCAGGTCATGGACTTCGCTCGCAAGAACCAGCATCCGCTGCAATGCGTGATGGAAAAGAAATGAGTTTTGTGAGCGCCGGTTTTCCGGCACTCTTGGGCGCTTCGGCGCACAGCGAAAGTTGACGAGGTTCCTTTGCCTTCATTCTCCCGCAGCCTTGAACAGTCGCTTCATCGGGCTCTCGCGCTCGCCAACGAGCGTCGCCACGAATATGCGACTCTCGAGCATCTCCTGCTCGCCCTGGTCGACGATCAGGACGCCGCGGCGGTGATGAAGGCTTGCAGCGTCGACCTCGAGAAGCTGAAGAAGAGCCTCGTCGGCTATGTCGACGCCGAGCTCGAAAATCTCATCACCGATGGGTCGGAGGATTCCAAGCCCACCGCCGGCTTCCAGCGCGTCATCCAGCGCGCCGTCATCCACGTCCAGTCCTCCGGCCGCGAGGAGGTGACCGGTGCCAACGTGCTGGTCGCGATCTTCGCCGAGCGCGAGAGCCACGCCGCCTATTTCCTGCAGGAGCAGGACATGACCCGCTACGACGCGGTCAACTACATCAGCCACGGTATCGCCAAGCGGGCGGGGCTGTCCGAGGCGCGGGCGCCGAAGGGCGCCGACGAGCCGGAAGAGGCCAAGGAAAAGGCAACCGACGGCGACAAGAAGAAGGGTGACGCCCTCGACACCTACTGCGTCAACCTCAACAAGAAGGCGCGGGAAGGCCGTATCGACCCGCTGATCGGTCGGGACAACGAGATCAGCCGCACCATCCAGGTGCTCTGCCGCCGCCAGAAGAACAATCCGCTGCTCGTCGGCGACCCCGGCGTTGGCAAGACCGCCATCGCAGAGGGTCTCGCCAAGCGCATTGTCGAGAACGACGTGCCGGAGGTCCTGAAGGACGCGACCGTCTTCTCGCTGGATATGGGCACGCTGCTTGCCGGCACCCGCTATCGCGGCGATTTCGAAGAGCGGCTGAAGCAGGTGATCAAGGAGGTGGAGGCCCACCCCAACGCCATCATGTTCATCGACGAGATCCATACTGTGATCGGCGCCGGCGCCACGTCGGGCGGGGCTATGGACGCCTCCAACCTGCTGAAGCCGGCCCTCGCGCAGGGCACGCTGCGCTGCATCGGCTCGACCACCTACAAGGAATACCGTCAGTATTTCGAGAAGGACCGGGCGCTCGTCCGGCGCTTCCAGAAGATCGACGTCAGCGAGCCGACGGTGGAGGATTCCATCGAGATCCTGAAGGGCCTGAAAACCACCTTCGAGACCTATCACAAGCTGCGCTACACCAACGAGGCCATCAAGGCGGCGGTGGAACTGTCGGCGCGCTACATCCACGACCGCAAGCTGCCGGACAAGGCGATCGACGTGATCGACGAGAGCGGCGCGGCCCAGATGCTGGTGCCCGAGAACAAGCGCAAGAAGACGATCGGCATCAAGGAGATCGAGGCGACGATCGCCACCATGGCGCGCATTCCGCCGAAGACCGTCTCGAAGGACGACGCCGAGGTTCTGCGCAACATCGAGACGACCCTCAAGCGGGTGGTCTATGGCCAAGACAAGGCGATCGACGCGCTCTCGGCCTCGATCAAGCTCGCCCGCGCCGGCCTGCGCGAGCCGGAAAAGCCGATCGGCAATTATCTCTTCTCCGGCCCGACCGGCGTCGGCAAGACCGAGGTCGCCAAGCAGCTCTCGAAGGTTCTCGGTATCCAGCTGCTGCGCTTCGACATGTCGGAATACATGGAGCGGCACACGGTCTCGCGGCTGATCGGCGCGCCGCCCGGCTATGTCGGCTTCGACCAGGGCGGCCTGCTCACCGACGGCGTCGACCAGAACCCCTATTGCGTGCTGCTGCTCGATGAGATCGAGACGGGCCCTCCGGACCTTTTCAACTTCATGCTGCAGATCATGGACCACGGAAAGCTGACCGATCACAACGGCAAGCAGGTCGATTTCCGCAATGTCATCCTGATCATGACGACCAATGCGGGCGCCGCCGATCTCGCCAAGCCGGCCATCGGTTTCACCCGCAACAAGCGGACCGGCGACGATTCGGAAGCGATCAACCGGCTCTTCGCGCCTGAATTCCGCAACCGCCTCGACGCCGTCATCGCCTTCGGCCACCTCTCCAGCGAAGTCATCGGCAACGTCGTCGAGAAGTTCGTCCTCCAGCTCGAGGCCCAGCTCGCCGACCGTCAGGTGACGATCGAGCTGTCGCCCGACGCCAAGGAATGGCTGATCGAGCGCGGCTATGACGAGCAGATGGGTGCGCGGCCGATGGCCCGCGTCATCCAGGAATATGTCAAGAAGCCGCTCGCCGAGGATCTTCTCTTCGGGCGCCTGAAGAACGGCGGCCATGTCAGGGTCATCGTCTCCAAGGACGAGGAGGGCTTCCCGATTCTCTCCTTCGACTACCCGGCAGGCCCGGTCACCCCCAAGGCCGAACCGGTGGCGCCCGATGTCCGGCGCATCGCCAAGCGCGCGGCGGCCAGGAAGGCCGCCGCGTCGAAAGCGAAGCGCAAGCCGAAGGGCGGCGGCGGGGCTCCCGCGCCGTCCGAGCCGCGGCGACCGTCCGGTTCCGTGCCGAAGGTCCCGCTCAAGGCGGATTGACCCGCCACACAGGCGCATCCGGAGCCCGGCCTGGTCCCATCGACCGCGCCGGGCTCTGTCGTTCGGCAGGGTGAATGCCCCGCATGCGTCATCGCTCTTGCCATGAGCCGGCGTCTGGTCGAGTGATCGATGCCTGATGGACCCTGAACGCGCCCTTTCGCCACCGCTGACCCAGGGCGCCTATTACCGCCGCGGGCTGCGCGCGGCCGTGGCGCTTCCAGCCGTTATCCTCGCCGCCACCTTCATCGGCATCGGGTCGGTCTGCGCCGATTACGGCATGCCGCTCGCCTGGGCGGTCCTCGCCACCGTCCTGATCTGGGCCGGTCCGGCCCATCTCATCCTCGTCGGTGGTCTCGGCTCGGGAGCGTCCTGGCTCGCGATCGCCCTCACCGTCGGGCTTTCCTCCGTCCGTCTGCTGCCGATGGTCGTCTCGTTGCTGCCCTATCTGAGGCTGCAGAACCGCCATCCCGTCATGGCGATCGTCTGCGCGCATCTGGTCGCCATCTCGATCTGGGTGGAGAGCTTGCGCCTGCTGCCCCAGATCGACGGCGAGGGCCGCGTCCCCTTCTTCCTCGGTCTCGGCACCGGCCTGCTCGCCTCCGCGACCACGGCGACGGTCGTCGGCTATGGCCTGGCCGGGATCATCCCGCACGCCTTCGCGGCCGGGCTGCTGTTCCTGACGCCGATCTTCTTCCTGCTGTCACTCTTCGCCACGGCCCGCGTGCTCTCCGACCAGCTCGCCATCGGCTTCGGCTTCTTCGGCCTGCTGCTGGGAGCGCTGGCGGGTGACGGACTCGAACTGCTCTATGCCGGTCTGGGCGGCGGAACGCTCGCCTATGGGCTCGCCCGGCTCAAGCGGGCGAGGGACGCCGCTTGACCCTCTTCGGCTCGGATCTCACGCCCTATATCGCCCTCATCCTCGTCGGCTTCCTGCCGAGCGAGATCTGGCGCTGGATGGCGCTGGTCGTCGGCCGCGGCCTCGACGAGAACTCCGAGATCCTGATCTGGGTGCGGGCGGTGGCCACGGCGACGCTCGCCGCCGTCGTCGCCAAGCTCGCCTTCTTTCCCGCCGGCGCCCTTGCGACGCTGCCGCTCGGCTGGCGGATCGGGGCCTTTGTGGCCGGGGTGGCGGTCTACTGGATCGGCCGTCGCTCGGTCCTGTTCGGGGTGCTCGCCGCCGAACTCGTCATCGTCGGCGGCGCCATGTGGCTGGGGCTGAGATAATCACCCGCCCGCCTGCATGGCCTCCAGCGCCGCCCGGATGGTGGCGGCATGGGTGGCCAGCACTTCGGCATTCTCCATCGCGCCGGTATGCGGCCGGAGCGCGACACCCGTCCAGCGCGGCAGCACGTGGACATGGATGTGGAAGACCACCTGTCCGCCGGCGCTCTCGTTGAACTGCTGGATGGTCAGTCCGTCGGCCGCCATGGCGCGCTTCACGCCCTTGGCGACGAACTGCACGGCGCGGGAGAGATCGGCGAGATCGTCGGGATGGATGTCGAGGATGTTGCGGGCCGCCGTCTTGGGGATCACCAGCACGTGGCCGTCGGCGCGCGGCATGATGTCCATGAAGGCCAGCACCTTGTCGGTCTCGTAGACCTTCTGGGCCGGCATCTCGCCACGCAGGATCTTGGCGAAGACGTTGTTGGGATCGTAGGCGGTGGACGACATGAAAACACCCTCGCGAACCGGTCCGCGAGGGTGTCGCAATCGCGAGGCGCGGCGTCAAGCCGCGCGACCGGTCACCAGTAGTAGCGCCGAACGAAGCGGCGGCGCACGAAGCGACGGCGGACGAAGTAGACGCGGCGCGGGCGGTAGACGAAGCGGCGACGCCGGCGGACGATGTAATACTGCATTTCGGTGGGCTGCCCGGCGGCGGGCGCCACCGCGGCAGCGGCCGTGGCAGCAACTGGAGCGGCCTGCGCGGCGCTGCCGGCGGCGGCGACCGCGACGGCCCCTGCGGCCGCAGCGAAGAACGTACGACGGTGAATCATGGTCAATCCTCCTGGCAAAGTGTCACTGCGCAACGGTTTGGAGCGGTGCGCGCGATTGACGATACGTCAACTCGCTTCGTTTCCAGAATTGTCAGGCGACTGTTTCTGAATGTCGACGCCCGGCGACGGTGGTCGTGTCGCCGGGCGACTGGACGGCGGTCAGCTCCGGCGACGGGCGCGGCGAATGACGCGGCGGGCCCGGCGGCGCGGACGACGCACCACACGGCGGACGCGGCGGTGGGCGCGGCGGCGCATTTCGACCGGCTCGCCGACACCGGGGAGGGCGGCGGCTGCTTCCGGCGCAACCGAAGCCGTCACCATATCGGCGAGCGGAGCAGCCTGGGCGGCGGCGGCGAGCGTGGTGGCGGCGACGCCTGCTGCGAGGGCGGCGAAGAACGAGCGGCGATGCATCATGGGACCTTCTCCTTGTGGACCTGTTCGAACCGTCTCGACCGGTTCGAACAGCATCCTGGTCCCCGCGACCTGAACTGCCGATATCGGCGGGTTTAGGCGGCGTTCACAATGCGGCATGAACAGCCATCGCGTCACATTGCGCACAACGGGCCGCCATCGGACGGAAACAGGGCCCGGCGAGACTGATGAGGACGCACGCACGTCGTCGCGGCGATCTCGCACGGGCGGCGCGCTGCTCCACCCTCTGGGTTTCGCAGGAGACCATCATGGCGATTGATCCCCAGTCCGCGGCGACGAGCGCCGGTGCGCTGACCAACGCGCAGGACGCCGAGCAGAAGAAGGCCGATCAGCCGGCTTCCGACGCCGGCGGATGGTTCGATATCGCCGCGACAGTCATTGACGTCGTCGGCAGCGCGGCGACATCGGTCGGGCAGGCTACGGCATCTGCCGCCGCTACCGTCACCGAGACGGCAGGCACATTGACGTCGAGCGCCTTCGAGACCGGCGGCGCCATCGCGTCGGGCGCGATCGAGACCGCCGGATCGATCGCCTCCGGCGTCGCCGACGTGGTGGGAAACATCGGCGAAGGGCTCGGCGGCCTCGACCTGTGAGCCTGCCCGGCGAATCCTGCCCGCCTCAGTCCTGCTCTTCCATGGCATCGCGTCGGAACGGCGTCATCGTGCCGAGCTCATCGATGGCCTCGGCGATATAGCTGCGTTCGCGGGCGAGATAATCGTCCACGGCCCGGCGCAAGCCGCGATCGGCGATGAAATGGGCCGAATGGGTTTTCACCGGCCTGTAGCCGCGCGCCAGCTTGTGTTCGCCCTGGGCGCCGGCCTCGACCCGCTTCAGGCCATGGGCGATCGCATAGTCGATGGCCTGATAGTAGCAGACTTCGAAATGCAGGAAGGGATGCTCCTCGACCGCTCCCCAGTGGCGCCCGTAGAGCACCTCTTCGGCGATGAAATTGATCGCGCCGGCGATGTAGCGTCCATCCCGTTCGGCCATGACCAGCAGGATGCGGTCGGCCATCCGCGCGCCGATCAGCGAGTAGAACGCGCGGGTCAGGTAGGGCCGGCCCCATTTGCGCGAGCCGGTATCCATGTAGAACTCGTAGAACCGGTCCCAGACCGCCTCGGTCAGATCGGCGCCGGTCAGCCAGCGGATGGTGATGCCGCGACCCTCCAGTGCCTCGCGCCTCTCGCGCCGGATCACCTTGCGTTTGCGCGAGGAAAGGGCGGCGAGAAAGTCGTCGAAGCCGGCATAGCCTTCGTTCTCGAAATGGAACTGTGTGTCGTTGCGCTGCAGATAGCCGGCCGCAGCCATCAGCTCCCATTCGTCCTGCCGGCAGAAGGTGACGTGGAGCGAGGAGACGCCCGCCTGCACGGCGACCTGGGCGGCGCCCTGGACGAGGGCGGTGCGGGCGAGATCGGCCTCGGGTCCCGGGCGCACCAGGAGGCGCCGACCGGTCGCGGGCGTGAAGGGGACGCTCGCCTGAAGCTTGGGGTAGTAGCGCCCGCCGGCGCGCTCATAGGCATCGGCCCAGCCGCCGTCGAAGACATATTCGCCGCGCGAATGGCTCTTCAGGTAGCAGGGCATGATCGCCGCCACCACGTCGTCGCGCTCGAGGATCAGGTGATGACCGAGCCAGCCGGTCTCGCGCACGGCGGAACGCGACTCCTCAAGGCTGAGGAAGAAGGCATGGTCGAGGAACGGATCGACGCTGCCCGATGTCTCGGCGGCGCAGGCGTTCCACACGGCGGACGGGATGTCCGCGACGCTGGTCGCGACGCGGAGCGTGAAGGGCGTGGAACTCATGGACGGGAGCTTAGGCGAGATAGCCCTCGAAGGTCACCTGATCCGCATGGCGGGCGGCGATCAAACGCTCGTCATCCGTCCGGACGGTCCAGCAGATGACGGGCCGCTTCAGCGAGCCGCGATAGCGTTCGGTGGCGACGCTCGGAAGGTCGGCAACCCGCCAGGAGAGGAAATCGGGATCGGTCCGCTCCATATGCGCGAAAGTCGCCAGTTCGGCACGCACGGCCGGCGGCAGGCCCGCCCAGTAGGCGCCGGCATAGTGCGATTCCGCGACGATCCCGCGGACGAGATCGGGCGCGTTGGCCTTCAGCCAGGCGATCGGCTCGGGATCGAAGGACATCAGTGCCACCGGGCCGGCATAAGCTGCCGCTAGGCCTGCGACCCGCCGGGTGAGGGCGAGCTTGCCGTCGAAATCCGACTTGATCTCCACCACCAGCGGCACCTGGCCGGCGACCAGCGCGAAGAGCTCGGCGAGGGTCATCATCCGGTCGTCGGTCGTCTTGAAGGCGAGGCGCTTCAGCGCCGCAGCATCATGTGCATCGACCCGGCCCGTCGCCTGCGTCAGGCGGTCGAGCGTGGCGTCGTGGAAGACGATCGCATCGCCGTCCGCCGTCGGCTGCACGTCGCATTCGATCGCATAGGCACCGGCGATCGCCGCCGCGAAGGCGCGCGGGCAGTTCTCGATGACGCCGGGTGCGAGACCGTGCAGCCCGCGATGGGCGATGGGCCGCGCGGTCAGCCAGCCGATGTCGCTGCGGCCCGCCATCAGGCGATCTCGACCATCGCCTCGACCTCGACTGCGGCATTGGCGGGCAGGGCCGCGACGCCGATCGTCGAACGGGCGTGGCGTCCCTTGTCGCCGAACACCTCGACCATCAGGTCGGACGCGCCGTTCATGACCTTCGGCGCGTCGACGAAATCCGGCGTGCAGTTGATGAAGCCGCCGAGCCGGACGATGCGGATGACGTTGTCGAGATTGCCGACCGCGGACTGGATCTGGGCGATGACGTTGAGGGCGCACTGCCGCGCCGCCTTCTGCCCCTCTTCGATGGAGACGCCGCCCCCGAGCTTGCCGGCCATCAGCCCGTCGGGGCCGAGCGAAATCTGGCCGGAGACGACGAGCATCGCACCCGACCGCACGAAGGGCACGTAATTGGCGATCGGCGCGACGGGGTTCGGCAGGACGATCCCGAGTTCGGCGAGACGGGCGGCAATGGTGGACATCTTGAACCTCGGGCGGATGGGGTGGGTGCGGCGGAACCTGCCCCAATGCGTCCGTCGGAGCAAGGGACGGGCGCGCGACACGTCCATGCCGCGTTGTCGCCCTTCCGCGGCCTCTCTATGGTGCGATGCCGAAGGCTGGGGCGCGGTCGAATCCCGCAAACCACCGCAAGGAGTTCCGCCCGATGACCGTCATTCGCACCGCGCTCGCCGCCGCCGTCGCCGGCCTGGTCCTTGCCGGGTCAGGCGGTGCCTCTGCGCCGGGCCAGACGGCCGCCCCCGCGGCCCTCTCGCCACACCGGGCGGTCTACGACCTCAGCCTCGACCCGCGGCGGCCCGCCCGTGGCCTCGACCAGGCCCGCGGCCGCATCCTGTTCGAGACCGGCGGCAACCGCTGCGAGGGCTTCACGACGTCCTTCCGCCAGGTGGTCGAACTGAGCATGAACGGTGATCGGGTCGTCATGGACGTCCGCACCGCGCATTTCGAGGAAGGCGACGGCAGCGGGTTCCGCTTCACCTCCCAGTCGAGCCAGAACGGCGCCGCCAAGGTCGAGACGGACGGCACAGCGACGCGCGGGCCGGACGCGGTGAGCGTCGTCGTCCGGCGGCCCCGCCCCCTGAACAAGCAGATCGACCGCGCCGCGATCTTTCCGACCGAACATCTCATCCGCCTGGTCGAGGCGGCGCGCGAGGGCCGCACCATTCTTGAGGCGAAGGTCTATGACGGCGCCGAGACCGGCGAGAAGCTCTACAATGCGACGGCGATCATCGGCCGGCGGATCGCACCGGGCGCTGGCGAGGTCGAGGCCGCCGCCCGCGATACCAAACTGGCGGCTCTCGCCCGCTGGCCGGTGACGATCAGCTATTTCGAGGAAGGCCGCGACAGCGTCAACCCGGTCTATTCCATCGCCTTCGAGCTCTATGAGAACGGCGTGGCGCGCCAGCTCGCCATCCATTACGGCGAATTTTCCCTGCGCGGCGACCTCGCGAGCCTCGAGTGGCAGCCGGAAGCCGCCTGCGCGCGCCCCTGAACGTGTAGTCGGCCTCAATCGTCGAAGGTGATGCCCTTGACGACGGCCGCCTTGCCGAAACGGGTCCTCAGCGCGTCGACCGCGCCCTCGACCTTGACGCTGCGCGCGATGGAGGGATCGACGAGGTCGGCCGGATCGGCACGTCCGGGATCGGTGAGTTCGGACATGCCGATGCCGATCAGCCGAAAGGCGGTCCCATCCGCCTCCTTCATCAGCATGTCGCGGCCGGTCTCGAACAGACGGGTGGCGAGCAGCGTCGGCGAGGGCAGGGCGCGCGAGCGCGTGCGGATCCTGAAGTCGGCAGTCTTTAGCTTCAGCGTCACCGTCGTTCCGGCGAATCCAAGAGCCTTGGCCCGCGCCGAGACCTTCTCGCAGAGCAGGAACAGCTTCTTCTCGAGGGTGCGCGCGTCGCGAATGTCGGTGTCGAAGGTCGTCTCGGCCGAAATCGACTTGGTTTCCTCATCCGGCGAGACACGCCGCTCGTCGATGCCCCGGCTCAGCCGCGACAGCCTCAGCCCCATGGCGCCGAAGCGGCGCATGAGGTCGCCCTCGTCGAGCCGCCGGAGATCGGCGATCAGCCTGAACCCCTCACGCTCCAGCGCCTCCTGCGTGGCGCGGCCGACACCCCAGATCAGCGAGACGGGCTTCGATCCGAGAAAGTCCAGCGCCTCGGCACGTCCGATGACGGCGAAGCCGCGCGGCTTGTCCATGTCGGAGGCGATCTTGGCGAGGAACTTGTTGTAGGACAGCCCGACCGAGACCGTGATCCCAATGTCGCGCTCGACGCCCCTGGCGAAGCGGGCCAGCACCTCGGCGGGAGCGGCACCATGCAGCCGCTCGGTGCCGGTCAGATCGAGAAAGGCCTCGTCGATCGACAGCGGTTCGACCAGCGGGGTCAGCGCCAGCATCGCCTGGCGCACCTGACGCCCGACGCCGGCATATTTCTCCATGTTCGGCTTGATCACCACGGCGTCGGGACAGAGCTGCAGCGCCTTGAACATCGGCATGGCGGAACGCACGCCGTGGATGCGCGCCACGTAGCAGCAGGTCGAGACGACGCCGCGCCGGCCGCCGCCGATGATCACCGCCCGGTCGACGAGGCTCGGATCGTCGCGCTTCTCCACCGCCGCGAAAAAGGCGTCGCAATCGACATGGGCGATGGAGAGGTCGGCGAGTTCGGCATGCCGGGCGATCCGCGGCGATCCGCAGGCCTGGCAGCGCAGGGCGCCCGGCGCGGCTTCGGTCAAACAGTCGCGGCAGAAGGCGAGGGCGGCCATGAACCGACCGTGGACGCGATGGGGTGCCTCATCAAGAGGGCTTTTGGCATCAGGCGAAATCCCGCTCCCAGGGACCGGCACCCAGCACATGAGCGGCGCGCACCACCGCCTCCGGCTTGACCCCGGCATGGGCGGCGAAGGCGACGAGCAGCGGCTCGTCGCCCATCAGGTGGTCCATCACCGCGGTAAGGAATTCCGGCTGTCCGGCGATGTCCCTGATATGTCCGAGGTCGATTCCGGCCAGCGCGGCGAAGCGCTGCAGGCGATCGTCGTCGCCGGCGAGGAAGGCCAGGGCCTCGCCGGCCATCTGCTCCGCTCCGGCCCGGTTTTGTTCACTCCGGCGCAACATCATGGTTCGTCCTTTTGAAAGGATTTGCCGTTACCTTCTGCGCGATCCGTCAAGGTCCGGCAACCATCCGCGGCCATCCGGGACATGCGAGTGGTGATGTCGAAAACCGTCATGATCGTGGAAGACAACGAGCTCAACATGAAGCTCTTCCACGATCTATTGGAAGCCAACGGCTATCGGACGATCCAGACGCGCAACGGCACCGAGGCGCTGTCGCTGGTCCGCGAGCACCGACCCGACCTCATCCTCATGGATATCCAGTTGCCCGAGGTCTCAGGCCTCGACGTGACGCGCTGGATCAAGGAGGACGAGACGATCCGGCATATTCCCATCATCGCCGTCACCGCTTTCGCGATGAAGGGCGACGAGGAACGAATCAGAGCGGGCGGCTGCGAGGCCTATCTGTCCAAGCCCATCTCCGTCACCAAGTTCATCGAGACCGTCCGGCACTTTCTCGGCACGGCCTGAGGAGCAACGACCAGCCATGACCGCCCGTGTTCTCGTCGTCGATGACATCCTCGCCAATGTGAAGCTGCTGGAAGCGCGGCTGTCGGCGGAATATTTCGACGTGGTCACGGCGAGTTCGGGCATGGAGGCGCTGTCCATCTGCGAGCGTGCCCAGTGCGACATCGTCCTCCTCGACGTGATGATGCCGGGCATGGACGGTTTCGAGACCTGCCGGCGGCTCAAGGCCAATCCGGCGACCCACCACATCCCCGTCATCATGGTCACGGCGCTGGACCAGCCGGCCGATCGGGTGAGGGGCCTGGAGGCGGGAGCCGACGACTTCCTGACCAAGCCGGTCAACGATTTCGCCCTGGTGACGCGCGTGCGTTCCCTCGTCCGGCTGAAGATGATGCAGGACGAGCTGCGCATGCGCGCCGTCACCTCGCGCGAGATCGGCATGCGCGACGCCCTGTCGGAGGCGGCCGCCGAAACCGGCCTGAACGGCCGCATCCTCGTCGTCGACGATCGCGCCTCGTCGCATGAGCGGATCGTCCAGGCGCTGCGCAACCAGCACCATGTCGAGGTCGAGACGCGCCCCCAGGAGGCCCTCTTCAAGGCGGCCGAGAACGACTACGACCTCGTCATGGTCTCCCTCAGCCTCGCCGATTTCGACCCGCTGCGTCTGTGTTCCCAGCTCCGCACGCTCGACCGTACCCGTGGCCTGCCCATCCTGGTCGTGGCGGAGCCGGAGGACGACGCCCGGCTGCTGCGCAGCCTCGACATCGGTGCCAACGACTATCTGATGCGCCCCATCGATCGGAACGAGATGGCGGCACGCGTGCGCACCCAGGTGCGCAAGAAGCGCTACACCGCCCGCCTCAGGGATAATGTGCAGCAATCGATGGAAATGGCCATCACCGACGGGCTCACCGGCCTGCACAACCGCCGCTACATGGAAAGCCACCTCGGCACCCTCGTCGAACAGGCCTCCATGCGCGGCAAGCCGCTGTCGGTCCTCGTGCTCGACATCGACTACTTCAAGGCCGTCAACGACACCTATGGCCACGATGCCGGCGACGACGTGCTGCGTGAATTCGCCCAGCGGCTGCGCAAGAGCGTGCGCGGCATCGACCTCGTCTGCCGCCTCGGCGGCGAGGAGTTCGTCGTCATCATGCCGGACACCGATGCCGGCGTCGCCTCCATCGTCGCCGAACGGATCCGCAGCCGCGTCGCGAGCGATCCCTTCGCCGTGCACAAGGGCGCCCGCGCCATCGACGTCACCGTCTCCATCGGCATGGCCCAGCGCCAGGGCAGCGACGCCGATGCAGACGTCATCCTGAAGCGCGCCGACCAGGCGCTCTATCGCGCCAAGCGCGACGGCCGCAACCGGGTCGTGCTCGACGCCGCCTGAGCGGACACACGTTTACCTTGCCGGTAAACCGCGTTTGTTGAGGTTAAGGAACGGTATATCGACATATTCGGTCTGCGGATATTGTCGCTTTCCCGCCCGGTCTCTAGGGTCTCGCCAGATCAGGCCGTGATCTCCTTTACGGGACATCTGCGTCGGTCTGATCGACACCCTGCGTGCACTCAGGTCCGCCGCATCTCCTGGGACCGTGGGGCAGGCCGGTCGGGTTCGGCGCGGATGGCCTCTCCGCTTTGCCGTTGGCCCGGCCGGCCACCTTGTTTGTGTAATTCAGTTCTACAAAGAAAACCGTAGCGAGTCGCGAACGGCGGATTCGATGCTGTCGTTGCGGACAGGACGGCAATTTTGGTTAAGACGCCCATCTGAGAAGTTTGGCGCTGTTCTTCCAACGGCCGATAAAAACAACCATAGGAACCTAAGGAGACGGGCGACCAAACATCATGTTTTCAGAGCTGAGGACAAAGCGCGAGTTTCGGAACGCACTCAGTTCCTTCACGAGCGGTTGGCTTTTCCGGTACAGGACTCTGGCCTATCAACAGTATGGGTAAAACGGCGAGTGACAGTGTCTACGTAAATTTTGACTGCGGCGCTATTAATGTGTTTGCCTACTACAGAATGGTCGTTAGCTTGTGAGTGAAGCACTTGGGACATTTGCATTGCGAGCCAACCCCTATTTGGCTGTGGCATGGCAGTTTCTCCCGTAATTTCCTGCATATTCTCAGCGATTCACGCTAGCAATTAGTTAACGCCAAGTCACCCAAAAAGTGTCACCCTCAAGAAAATAAAAGCTGGATAGACCAATGGCACAAAATAAGATCACTAGGCCAGAGCTATTTTTTTGTCTGGCAGGGCCAGTCGGCGTAGATCTTGATGCAATAAATCAGCGATTTGAAACTCAGTTACAGCAATACAATTATAAGGCAGTGCACATCCACATCACCGAACTTCTTCCCCTCATAAAAGAAAGCCTCGGAGGGCCATTTGATACGCTCGCTGAGCGTTACGATCGCCTCATATCGGGCGCAAACGAACTTCGCAAAAGCCTCGATGACGACCGCCTCATGGCAATCCTATCTCTATTTCAGATTCGCGCTGAGCGCGCAAAACTCGCGGAACAGAGAGACGGGCGCGCCGAAGGCGATCGTCCTGGCATTGCATATATTATCCGACAGCTGAAGCGTCCGGAAGAAATCCGATTCTATCGCCAACTGTACGGCAAGCAGGTCTTTCAGGTGTCGGTGTGGGCCGATCCTGAGCAGCGGCGCTCACGCCTCGCGAGGAAAATGCGGGACCATGATCGCACAAAAACCCGAGCAATAGACTTTGCACCTAGCGCGTTGGAACTTGTTAATCGTGACGAGAGTGAAACGGCGCTCTTGCACGGGCAGCGGGTTGTGGATGTGTTTCCGCTTGCCGACGTATTCATTGACGCAACGTCAAACGAGACAATTAGCAAGACAACGGAACGCTTCCTGCGTCTTGTCTTTGGCCACAATTTTCATTCTCCAACTCGCGAAGAGTATGGGATGTACATCGCAAAGTCGGCATCTTTGCGCTCTGTTGATTTATCGCGTCAGGTCGGCGCGGCAGTCTTCTCTAAGTCGGGCGAAATTCGGGTGTTAGGTTGCAATGAGGTCCCGAGCCCCTTCGGGGGCACGTATTGGGAGGGAGATCAAGGTGACGCGCGCGAATTCGTTACAGGAGCCGATACAAACGACGAGTTCAAACACCGTATTTTTGGGGATATTATTAGGAAGCTGTGTGAGGCGGACTTGCTTCCAAAAGAATATGCGAAATTAGGGTCCCGAGAATTTATTGCAAAAGTGGAACATGAAAAGGGGGTGGATCTAAACCGAAAACTACTGATGATGGATATTATTGAGTATGGGCGTATCATACATGCGGAAATGAACGCCATTACAGATGCGGCCCGCAAAGGAGTGTCGCTTGACGGAACGACATTGTTCTGCACGACGTTTCCGTGTCATTTGTGTGCAAAACATATAATCTCGTCCGGAATAGATCGGGTTGTCTATATTGAACCATACCCTAAAAGCTACGCTCACGAGCTTTATCGGGACGACATTGTTCTTACTCGCCAAGACACTCCGCAGAAGGGGAAAGTGTCGTTTGAGCCGTTCATTGGCATCGCGCCATTTAGGTACCGCGACCTTTTTGAGAAAAATCGCCGAAAAGATACAACCGGTGTTGCTATGGAATGGCAGGCGAAGATCCCGCTGCCTTGCCTAGAAGTGTACGGCGACTCGTACGTTGCTGATGAGGTTAACCACTTAAAAGAACTGATTGCCAAGTTCGCAGACAAGAAGGTGATGTTACCGGGCTCGATGCTTGAAGGCATAATGGAAACGCCGCACCCTACGGCCGAACAGGCAACTGAATCTCCACCAGGCAGGAAACGCCGCAGCGCGACCAGGATGGTCAAAGGCAAACCGAGGCTGCCGAACAGCAGAACAAAGTGACTGCCGAAGGTGCCTGGAACGAAAAACGGCCCCCGAAGGGGCCGTTCCAGTCACTGATCGGCCATGCCGACCGTGACGATCACTTGATCTTGGCTTCCTTGAACTCGACGTGCTTGCGCGCGACCGGGTCGTACTTCTTCATGGACAGCTTGTCCGTCATGGTGCGCGAGTTCTTCTTCGCGGTGTAGAAGTAGCCGGTGTCGGCGGTCGAGATCAGCTTGATCTTGATGGTGGCGGCTTTGGCCATGGCAAGTCCTCGCGAAAGGTCGTTGGATCGGGTCGTGCCTTGGGGACAGAGGGCTTACGCCCGCCGCGTCGCCGACGGCTGGTTGCGGCGGATGTGACAGGTCGATGCCGCCTTGTCAAGGCAAAGCCCGGGTCCGGACCCACCGTTTCAATAGACGTCGGCCTGGTAGCGCCCGGCCTTCTTCATCGCCTGGACATAGGCCACTGCCGCCTCGGGGCTGCGGCCGCCATGGGTCGCGATGACGTCGACCAGCGCCGCCTCCACGTCCTTGGCCATGCGCTTGGCATCGCCGCAGATGTAGAAATGCCCGCCCTGGTCGAGCCAGCGCCAGAGCTCCGCGCCGGTCTCGCGCATCCGGTCCTGCACATAGACCTTCTCGCTGCCGTCACGCGACCAGGCGAGCGACAGGCGCGTCAGCACGCCGGAGGCCTTCAGCGCCGCGAGTTCATCGGCATAGAAGAAGTCGGTCGCCTGTCGCTGGTGGCCGTAGAAGAGCCAGTTCGGCCCCGGTGCCTTGTCGGCCGCCCGGTCCTGCAGGAAGGCGCGGAACGGGGCGATGCCGGTGCCCGGTCCCACCATGACGACCGGCACGGCCGGGTCGTCCGGCAGGGCGAAGCCATGGGCGCGCTGGACATAGACCCTGACTGCGGCGCCGGGCTCGGTACGTTCGCCAAGAAAGGTGGAGGCGACACCGAGCCGGCGGCGCTTGCCGACGACGTAGCGCACCGCGTCGACGGTGAGGGAGACGCGGCCCGGTTCGGCCTTCGGCGAGGAGGAGATCGAATAGAGCCGCGGCTGCAGCGGCTCCAGTGCCTCCACGAAGGCCTCGGGATGGGGCCGGATCCCGGCGAACTTGGTCAGAACGGCGAGAACATCGAGGACCTCCGCATCGCCGTCCGGATCGTCGCCGCGCGCCAGGGCCCGTGCCTTCTGGCGCTGGTCACCGCCGGTGAGGAAGGAGATCAGCTCGAACAGGCCGTCGGGCGCCGGGGCCAGCGAGACTTCTTCGGCGAGAACAGCGCGCAACGTCCGGCCACGCACAGGCGTGACATGGGAGGCCCCCAGCATGGCGATGATCTGGTCGACGAGACCAAGGTCATTGGTCGGAAAGACGCCAAGGGCGTCGCCCGCGACATAGTCGAGGCCGCAAGCCGTCAGGTCGAAGACGACGTGATGGGTTTCCTTCTGCGATCCATCGCCGGTCAGCCGGCGTCGCGACAGGAAGGGGACGGCGACCGGCGCCTCGCGCGAGCGGCCCGGGAGCGGGGCCGGTATGGCAGCGGCAGGCTCGGTGGCGCCGCCACTATGGCTGCTGGTGGCAACCTCGCCCGCCACCACCTTGAGCATGCGCAGCGTCTCCTTGCCGCCGGGCACGCAGAGATTGAACCGCTCCTCGCTCTTCACCGCCAGTGCATTGGCATAATCGGCGCAGTTGTAGCCGCATTGACCGCAATCCTGCTGGGCCATGGCCGCCATAAGGCGCGGCGCGAGGGGCTTGCCATCGGCCAACGCCATGCGGTCGGCAAGCGGCATGGCCGGGTCGTGCCAGGGCGCATCGTCGTTGGAGGCGAGGTCGGCGGACGGCGCTGTCGCCGCGCCGCTGCCGGGGCCGCCGACGGGTGCCAGCGGCCCGAGGGCCGCGGCGAAGAAGCCGGACAGCCATTGCCGCTGTTCGGCACTGAACGGCGCGTTGTCCGGGATCAGCGAGAAGGTGGCGGAGGGCGGCTGCACGCTCATTCCGCTGCCTCCCGGAGCGGGGTGAGATGGGGCGCGACGAGGGATTCGAGCGTTGCCGCATCATGCCGGATGGTGAAGGCCTGGAAGCTCTCCATCGGGCTGTCGCGCTGGCTCAGATAGGCCTTCAGCAGCGCCTCGACATGGCGCGGCGCGTCCTCCGCCGTGATGCCTGTCCAGAGGGTCCGCCCGATCCGGGCATTCTCGGCAAATCCGCCGCCGACCGCGATGTCGTAGCCCTCGACGGTGTCGCCCTCCGCATTCACCGGCACGCGCGCGCCGATCAGGCCGATATCGCCGATATAGTGCTGGGCGCAGGAATGGTGGCAGCCGGTCAGGTGAATGTTGACCGGCACGTCGATGGCCACCCGCGCCTCGACGTGGTCGGCGATCTCCATCGCGTGGCGCTTGGTGTCGGAAGCGGCGAATTTGCAGCCGGCACTGCCGGTGCAGGCGACGAGCCCGGCGCGGATCGGGGTGACGGTCGTCGACAGGCCGAGGGCGGCGATGCGTGCCTCCGCCTCCGCCACAAGACCGTCAGGCACGCCGGACAGGATCAGGTTCTGCCAGACGGTCAGCCTGACATCGCAGTCGCCGCATTCGGCCGCGATGGCCGCGAGCCCTTCCGCCTGTCGGCGCGTCAGTTTGCCGACCGCCATCACCACGCCGATCCAGTTCAGGCCAGCCTGCTTTTGCCGATGGATGCCGACATGGGCGTAGCGGTCAGTCGGCAGGCGCGGCGCCACGTCACTTTCCGCGATCCGGGTCAGCTTGCGGCCGAGCTTGTCCTCGACGGCTGCGAGGAAGCGTTCGAAGCCCCAGGAATCCAGCAGGTATTTCAGCCGCGCGCGGTTGCGGTTGGTGCGGTCGCCATGGTCGATGAAGACGCGGACGATGGCGTCGGCGATCTCAGTGGCCTCGTCCGGCCGGCAGAAGGCGCCCGTCGAGCGGGCGAGATCGTGATGGCCCGAAATGCCGCCCAGCACGATACGCAGCCAGAGACCGGGGGCCGCCGCGCCACCCTCCGGCACGCGGACTGCCTGGAAGCCGATATCATTGGTTTCCTCCAGGGCGGGTGACAGACCGGCGCCGTCGAACGAGACGTTGAACTTGCGCGGCAACCCGTAGAGCACCCGCGTGTTGAGGATGTGGAAGTGCCAGTCGCGCGCCAGTGGCCGGGTGTCGAGCAATTCCTGCGGATCGATGCCGGCGAGCGGCGATCCCGTGACGTTGCGGATATTGTCGGCCCCCGAGCCACGGGCGACGATGCCGAGATCCATCAGCTCTTCCAGCAAGGCCTTGGCATTCTCCGGACGGATCTCGCGCATCTGGAGGTTGGCGCGGGTCGTCACCGCCAGCACGCCGCCGCCATAGGTTTCCGCCAGCCGGCCGCAGCCGGCCAACTGGTGGGCATTGAGAATGCCGTTCGGCAGCCGCATGCGCAGCATGAAGCTGTCCTGCGCCGGAGCGACGTTGAACAGGCCGAAATAGCGCCAGCGGAAATTGTCGGCCGGTCCCGGCAGCTTGCCGGTCGCCGCCTCGCGGGTCAGCCGGCCATAGGCGTCGAGCGGGTTCTCGTCGCGCTTCCATTTCTCGGGATCGGCGATCTTGCCGCCGGCCTTGACCTGGACGTCCTGCGCCAGGAGATGCGCTGCGTCGGGCCCGGTCGGGACGGAGGCTGCCGCGGGCGCGGCGGCACCGACCGCCTGCGTGGCGGCCGCTCCGGCGACGAACCCTTCGAGATAGCGCTTCTGTTCCGCGCTGAAGTCCTGTGACATCCGTTCCCCATGCGAAAGGCGAGGGAGCCGGCGTCATTGGCGGCTAAGCAAGCTGGCTATGGTCATGCAAGGCGGGTGCCACCGCCGATCCATCCGCAACCGGCGACGTGCTGCGAAGGAGGGCGCCGGGCACGACGGCGACTGCAACCGGAATAGGCGCGGCGTCGCGCCGCGAGCCTATTTTTGCGGCGCCGGTTCGGGATCGGCAGGTTTCGGGTGGGGCAGGGCGGCGAGCAGCGCGATCAGCGCCCGGTCGTGCAGCACCAGCATGGCCTCGCGGCCGGACAGCCATTGCCGCGCATCCTCGATCGACTGGGCATCGGTGAGTTTCGCCTCGGCGATGACCCGGTCGGTATCGACCTTGCCGCGGACCCGGGGCGGCGGCACCTGGATGATCTGCTGGTGCATGTCGCGGAACCCCGGATCGCCATGGACAAGGTCGAGCGCCTTGCCGTCCTCGAGCGCCAGGGCCTCGAACTCGCGCCCGAGCGCGAAGGCCCGCTCGGCGATGGCCGGCGGGCTCGATTCTTCGGGGATCAGCAGAAGCCTGAGGCGCCGCAGGCTCCAGCCGATCGCCGCCGAGGCCGAGGCCCAGGAGGTCGGGATGGCGAGCCAGAGCCCGATGATTGTCGGCGACATCCAGGCGAAGATATAGGGCGAGATCGAGAAGGCGGCGATCGCCGCGATGACGCCGAGCGCCGTATGCCGCCAGTGCCGCTGGACGATGGCACGGAAGGGAATGGACCCGTCGTCGCGCCGCTGCGTCTTCCAGCCGGTATCGCGGCCGGACATGATGGAAGACACCGAACTCGCCTGGATCAGCATCATGACCGGCGCGATCAGCGCCGAGAGGATGATCTCCAGAAGCGTCGACAGCGTCAGCATGATGGCGCCGCCGCAGCCGCGCCGCGCCGGCCCGTTCACCAGCGTTACGAACCAGCCGAACACCTTCGGCGCCAGCAGGATCGCCATGGTGAGCAGGAACAGATTGAAGGCGCGCTCGGAATCGAAGACCGGCCAGGCCGGGAAGAGGGTGAACTGGCTGGTGAAATATTCCGGGCGGATGAACGCCGCCTGCAGGGCGAGGAACAGTCCGATGAGCAGCTGGATCAGCCACAACGGGCTCGAAACATAGCTCATGATGCCGGTGGCCAGGTGCTGGCGCGTCGCCCAGTGCAGCCCCTTGGCGCCGATGACACGGCTGTGCTGCAGGTTGCCTTGGCACCAGCGCCGGTCGCGGATGGCGAGGTCCATCAGAGAGGGCGGGCTCTCCTCGAACGAGCCGTCGAGATGGGTGAGCATGTAGACCGCGTAGCCGCGCCGGCGGATGAGGCCGGCTTCGACGAAGTCGTGGCTCAGGATGTGGCCGCCGAAGGGTGGCCTGCCCGGCAGGTCCGGCAGCCCGGCGGACGAGGCGAAGGCCTCCATCCGGATGATGGCGTTGTGGCCCCAGTAGTTGCTGTCACGGCCCGACCAGACCGCCAGGCCCGCCGCACAGACCGGTCCATAGACGCGCGCCGCGAACTGCTGAAGGCGGGCGATCAGCGTGTTGCGGTTGATGAGACGCGGCAGGGTCTGGATGATGCCGGCATCCGGGTCCCGCTCCATGGCGTCGGCGAGCGCCACGATCGTCTCGCCGGTCATCAGGCTGTCGGCGTCGAGCACGATCATATGGGCGTAGTTGCCGCCCCAGTTCATGACGAAATCGGCGATGTTGCCGGCCTTGCGCGCCGTGTTCTTCGGCCGGTGGCGATAGTGGATGGCGATGTCCGGCAACCGCTCGCGCAACGCCAGATAGGACCGCTCCTCGGCGATCCAGATGTCGGGATCGGTGGTGTCGGACAGGAAGAAGAAGTCGAAGGCGGCCCCGTGACCGGTGGCCACGACGTCTTCGGCGATCGCCTGGACCGTGCCGAAGACCCGCGCCGGGCTCTCGTTGTAGATCGGCATGACCACCGCCGTCCGCTCCGCCAGGGTGGCGGGCAGCACCGGCTTGCGGTTGAGACCGTGGCGCAGAAGGTCGCCCAGCCCCAGCAGGCCCGTCGTGAAGGCCAGCGCGATCCAGGAGAAGTTGACCACGAAGAAGACGAGGAAGGCCCATTCCAGCAGCGTCACGCCGCCGGCCTCGACCACCTTGTACATCTGCCAGCCGCCCGCCGCGGTGATCGCCGCCATGCCGCCGAAGGCGACGAGGCGTGAGAACCACGGGGTGCGCCACAGGTCGGGAGCCTTCAGCGGACGCCTCTCGCTGTCCCGCCAGCGCCGCAGCGACTGCGCCGGCATGGCGAGCGGCGCCGGGGCAGGCATGGCCGTGCGGTCACGCTGCACCGGCGAAACCGCGGGCCGTTCGGTCAGGGCGTCCATCGATAGAGCCATGTCTCGCTTTGGGCCTGTCCCTCGCGCTCCAGCACGAGCCTGAGTTCCACCTGATTGCTGGTCTCGGGGTCGAGATCGAAGCTGACCCGGTAGAGCCTGAGCTCCGGCACGAGCCGGCCGTCGACCGCGCTGACGCGGCCGCGCTGGTGGGTGAGATTGGCCCGCAGTCCGCCGGCCCTGGCCGGATCGGCGAACTCGTCGGAGGAAAAATCGACGAGGAAGCGACGACGGCGCCCGCCGCCCTGGGCCCGGCCCGTGCGGCTCGACGAGACGAAGGCGAAGGGCGGCCGCTCCGGCGGCGACCAGCACCAGTGCATCCGGTAGGTGAAGAAGTGCTCGGCGCCGCGGGCGAGCGGTGTGCGCGGGCGCCAATAGGCCAGGATGTTGCGGTTCATCTCGTCGTTGACCGGAATCTCGACGAGTTGCACCTGACCCTGGCCCCATTCGCCGAGGGGCTCGATCCAGACGCTGGGGCGGCGCTCGAAGCGTGCGTCGAGGTCGTTGAACGCCTCGAACCGACGGTCGCGCTGCAGCAGACCGAAACCACGCGGGTTCTGGTCGACGAAGGCCGAGACCTGCAGCGTCTCCGGATTGGTCACCGGCCGCCAGATCCACTCGCCGTTGCCGTTCCAGACCTGCAGGCCCTGCGCTTCGTGGACGCCGCCGCGCACGTCGTCGATATTGGTCCTGTCGTTCGGCGCGAACAGGTAGTTGGCGGTCATCGGAGCGATGCCGATATGCTGCAGGTCGACGCGAGGGAACAGCGTCACCTCCACGTCGCATACCGTCGTGTCACCGGGCCGCACCGAGAAGCGGTAGAGGCCCGTGACGCTGTCCGAATCGAGCAGGGCATGGACGACAATGCTCGCCGCGCCCGGGCCCGGCCGCTCGATCCAGAAATGGCGGAACGCGGAATATTCCTCGCCCTGCGCTTCAGCGACGTTGAGCGTCAGGGCCCGCGCCATGATGCCGAAGACCTGGCCCTTGGCGAGGGCGCGGAACAGGCTGGCGCCCTGGAAGACGAGGGCCTCGTCCGTCGGCGTGTCGCCGTTGAGGGCGGTGAAAGCGCGGAACCCCGAATAGGGCACGACGGCATCGGCGGGCAGCGGCGGAACCTGGCCGAAATGATACTGATCGCCGGCAAAGCGGTTGTCACGAATGATGCCGCCGTCGACGGTGCGGATCGTCACCGGGTTGGTGAAGACGTTGCCGGTGGGCAGAAGGTCGAGGGTGAAGCCGCGATTCTCACCGGCCCAGATCCGCTGCTCCGGCTTCATGCGGATGTGGCGATACTGGTCGAGAGTGAGCTGGGTCAGCGCCCGTGGCACCTCGTTGCGCGGCGCCTGGTGCGCCACCCGCGACACCTCGCGGGCATAGGCCAGCAAAGCGTCACGCGAGATCGGCTGGCCGTCAGACACCGCGGCGAGGGACGCCTGCAGAGGCGACGACTGGGCATCCGCGTTTCGGGTCAGCGTCAAAGCTGCCGGCGCGGCCAGGAGAGATGCAAGGAGGGCGCGGCGGCTCGGCATGTTGTCGACGATCGGAGGGCGTTCCGGGCGGATGAAGGTTCGGGAGTAAACCGTGAGAGTGCACGGCCTTATAGCCCAAATTAGGGCGTTGACGAGGGGGGAGGAACGCTCTCCTGCACGACAAATTTGCGCCGGAAGGTCTGCCGGGCCATGACGACGATATCCTGCGGGACGGTGGCGGCCACCAGCCCAACGAGGACGAGGGCCATGCCGGCGAAATGGTGGGGCTGCAACGCCTCGCCGAGGAAAAGCACGGACAGCCCGACACCATAGACGGGCAGCAGATAGAGAAAGCACGAGGTCACCGCAGGCCCGACGATCTTGACGCCGTACTGGTAGAGCGAGAAGGCGCCCACCGCCGAGAACAGGGCGAGCCCGAAAACGCCGGCCCAGAGCCAGACCGTGCGGGGTGAACCGCCGACCATTGCGAGTTCGGCAGCCGAGAACGGCGCCAGTGCGACGACGCCGGCTATCGCGATGGCGGTGAAGAGCGGCATGGTCGGAAGGGTCGCCAGCCCGTCGTTCCGCAGCACCAGCGAATAGACCGCCCAGGCAAGCGCCGCTGCGGCGATGCCGAGATCGCCGAGATTGAGGTCGAGCCGGGCGAGGGCGGAGGGATCGCCCTTCAGCACGATGACGGTGACGCCGGCGACGGCGATGAGAACACCGGCGAGCCGCAGCCATGACAGGGGCTTGCCGTGGATGAAGCGCTCGATGAGCAGCACGAGCACCGGCGAGGTCGTATAGATCAGCGTTCCGTTCGTCGCCGTGGTCAGTCCGAGTGCCCAATAGACACCCGCGCCGCAGATCCACATGCCGAGAAAACCGAGCAGGGCGATTCGTCGCCAGTGCAGGGCCAGCGTCGCGGCGTTATGGCGAAGCCCGTCGATGGTGAAGGGCAGGAGGATGAGCACGGCGACGCCCCAGCGCAGCAGGGCGAGGGTGAAGGGCGGTACCGCATCACCCATGGCGCGGGCGATGACGAGATTGGAGGAAAAGAACAGCGGCATGGCGAGCAGCAGCCAATAGGCGCGTCTGGCCTCGCTCGATGTCGCCATGGAAAATGCTCCGGCCGAGCGTTCCGCCCCGCACGACACTGTCAGCACGGAAGGCCGAAACGGGCAAGCGCAGCCCCGACATGGGACGCGGTGAAAGTGGAAAAACGTGACGGGCTCTTGTGACCGAAGCCGGCTCAGCATGCCGTCCGGATCTCACTCCGCAGTTCCGCTCGGGAAAGTTTGCCGACGGTGGTCTTGGGGAGCGCGTCGCGGAACTCGAGCGCCTGCGGCATCTCGTGGCGTCCGACCTTGTCCTTGAGAAAGGCCTGGAGGTCTTCGAGCGAAAACGGGCTGGCCCCAGCCCGCAGGGTGACGAAGGCCTTGGCGGTCTCGCCCCGATAGGTGTCCGGCACGCCGAGGACAATGACCTCCGCCACGGCCGGATGCTCGTAGACGGCCTGCTCGATCATCTGCGGATAGACGTTGAAGCCCCCGGAGATGATCATGTCCTTCTTGCGGTCGACGATGAAGAAGAACCCGTCCTCATCCATGTAGCCGATGTCGCCGGTGAGGAACCACCCGTCGGCATAGGAGGCAGCGGTCTCCTCCGGCCGGTTCCAGTAGCCGCGCGTTACATTCGGGCCCCGGATGCGGATCTCGCCGATCTCGCCGGTCGGCAGCACCTTGTGCGGGTCGTCCAGGGCGCAGATGTCCATCTCCAGGCCGGGCAGCGGCAGGCCGATCGTGCCAGGCTTCGGCATTCCGTAATTCGGCACGTTGGTGCCTGAGGGCGAGGTTTCGGTCATGCCCCAGCCGCCGGTCAGGCGGAAACCCGCGCGCTCCTCGAACCGCCGGGCGATCTCGACCGGCAGCGGAGCGCCGCCCGACGCGGCATAGATCAGCGAGGAAAGGTCGGCGGTCACGAAACGCGGATGGTTGACCAGAGCGATCCACATGGTCGGCACGCCGGGAAAGATCGTCGCCCGCCGCTTCTCGAAATCGTCGAAGGTCTGGTCGGGGTCGAATCGCATGCGCAGCAGCATGCAGGACCCCCGGGTGATCTGGCGCAGCATGACGCTGGTCAGCGCGTAGATGTGAAACAGCGGCAGGACCAGGATAACCCTGTCCTTGGCCGGATCGCCGGAGGGGAGCGCTGCCTGCCAGGCGTCGTAGATCGACACGGCGGAGGTGATGTTCTTGTGGCTCAGCATGGCGCCCTTGGGCATGCCGGTCGTGCCGCCGGTGTATTGCAGCAGCGCCACGTCTTCCGGCGCGACCTCCGGCCATGCGTCCGGCTGGGTGGCGCCGGCGACGAAATCGGCGAAGGTCACGACGCCCGGTTTGTCGGGGATCGGCAGGGTGGCGAGGCCCGACGTGCCGAAGTCCGCATCCTCGACGACGATCAGCCGGTCGATCAGGCCCTGCTCGTGCAGCTTCAGCGCCATGCCGAAGAGCGGCGCGATGTTCGAGGTGACGAGCGTGCGCGCCCCGGCGTCGCGCAGCTTGTAGGCGAGGACGCGCTCGGCATCGAGCGGTGAGAGATGGACCAGCCGGACGCCGGCCTTGGCCGCGCCGAAGAAGCTGATCGGATGGGTCGGCATGTTCGGCAGGTAGAGCGCGATGGTGTCGCCTGCACCGAGCCCGGCGCCGAGCAGCGCCGCCCCGAACCCGCGGACACGCTCTCCGAGGTCGCGGTAGGTGATGACACTGTCACGGAACTCGAAGGCGGCACGCTCGGCGAAGCTATCCGTCGCCTCGTCAACCAGCCGGCCGAGGGTCGTGATCTTGATCGGCGTGTCCCACCGGACGCCGTCTGGGTAGGACTTTTCCCAAGCGAAAGGCCTGGATGCCATGCGAATTCCTCCCTGACGGCAGACTTGCACGGCCGGGCCGCTGTCCGCTCTTCGGATATGGATGCGATGAGGCAGCCCGTCGGGCCGCCGCCTGTGCCTGTCAGCGCAGAGCCAGTCTTTGTCCGTCGAAAACCGTCGGTTTGCAATTCACCCCTGCGAGGGAGAGCGTCGCGCAGAGCCGCGCCGCGGCATTGGCGTTGGACAGGGGGCCTGCGACGAGCCGGAGTTCGAGCCCGCCGGTGCCGCCGCCTTCCTGGATGGAGACGACCGGCCGAAGGCCCTCGAGAACCGGCCCGTGCTGGGCGCGCAATTGCTGCCAGCGGCTCCGCAGCCCGTCGATCGAGGGGTCGCCGGCGAGGTCGACCCCGAATTCGGTCCGGATCGCGGTCGAGTCCTGAGCCTCGGGCGGCATGGTTACGGCAGGTGCTGCTGCGATCGGCGGGGCCGGCGGTGTCGCAGGCGCCAGCGGCGAGGGCACCGGCACCGGTGCGCTCGACAGCGCCGCAGAAACTGTCACAGGCGGCGACGACAAGGAGCCTGATGCGGCGGTGCCGGCTGACACCGAGGCGCTGGAAACCGGACCGGTCGCCGGCAGAACCGTGGGTGCGGCCGGAGCAATGACCCGAACGCCGGGGCGCGGCGCGCCGGTCGCCTCGACGCGGGGAATGGAGGCCGTCACGTCGCGGGGAATGGACGCCGTCACATCGCCGACCGTGCGCTCGACGCTGGCGAGCCGATCCATCAGGGTTTCGCGTTCCGCCGCGAGGACGCGGATCTGGTCGGCGAGCCGGCGCGTCTCATAGACTAGCAGCGGATCGGAAGCGGCGGGACGCGGCGGTTCCGTCCGGGCTTGCTGCACGAACGGAGCCGGTCCTCCCAGCCGGGCGAAGCGCTCGATGCCGGCATCGGTGCGCGCCGCGAGAAGGGCGGCGGAAACGGCGAGCAGGGCGACCCCCGCCCATGTCAGGAGGCGTGCGTAATTGGGCGGCGGAGGCTCGTCGGTCAGCCCGTCGAGCCTCACCGGAAGATCGGGAGCATCCTGGTCGCGTTTTGCCTTCAGCATGACGGACCAGCTTTCGCTGATTCGACCCGTCGGCGTCCATCGGATCAGAGGTTGTAGCGGACCCCCGGTACGGAAAATCGTGCTGAAAAGTCAATTCCCTAGCGTTACGTCGGGGCTCCGGAGCCGGCTTCGGCCCCGGCGTTCACCCCCGCCCGCGGTAGGGCGCCACGCCCTGGTCGGGAAGCCAGACGCCGTCGAGCGGCGCGCCGGTCTGCCAGAACACGTCGATGGGAATGCCGCCGCGCGGGTACCAGTAGCCGCCGATGCGCAGCCAGCGGGGGCCGAGCAGGTCGCGCAGCCGCTTGCCGATCGCCACGGTGCAATCCTCGTGGAAGGCGCCGTGGTTGCGGAACGCCGAGAGGTAGAGCTTCAGCGACTTCGACTCGACCAGCCAGTCGCCCGGCACATAGTCGATAACGAGATGGGCGAAGTCGGGCTGCCCCGTCACCGGGCAGAGCGAGGTGAATTCCGGCACGACGAACCGCGCTACGTAATAGGTGTCGGGGTGCGGGTTCGGCACCCGGTCGAGGTCGGCTTCCTCCGGAGAGGCGGCAATGCCGACGGTCTTGCCCAGCATCAGATCGGCCATGGTCGTCGTCCTGTTCGGCCCAGCGATCGGCGGGCCATCGGGTGTTCGGCAGGCGTGATAGCAGATCGGCCGGCACGATGGAAAACCCGGCGGCGAGGGCGCCCGGCAGCCATGACGCGCCGCGCCGCTTGAACCGGACGCGCCATGCTGTAGAAGGCCGGCATTCCCACCGCCGCTTGCCGGAGAGGCTGCCATGACCGCCATCGTCGACATCATCGCCCGCGAAATCCTCGACAGCCGCGGCAACCCGACGGTGGAGGTCGACGTGCTGCTCGACGACGGCGCGAAGGGGCGGGCGGCGGTGCCCTCTGGCGCCTCTACGGGCGCGCACGAGGCGGTCGAACTGCGCGACGGCGACAGGAAGCGCTATCTCGGCAAGGGCGTGACCAGGGCGATCGACGCGGTCAACGGCGAGCTCTTCGACGCACTTTCTGGCCTCGATGCCACCAACCAGGTGCAGATCGACCAGACGATGATCGCCCTCGACGGTACCGAGAACAAGTCGCGGCTCGGCGCCAACGCCATCCTCGGCGTCTCGCTTGCCACCGCCAAGGCGGCGGCCATCTCCCGCGAACTGCCGCTCTACAAATATGTCGGCGGCGCTTTCTCCCACGTCCTGCCCGTGCCGATGATGAACATCGTCAACGGCGGCGCTCATGCCGACAATCCGATCGACTTCCAGGAATTCATGATCATGCCGGTGGGGGCCAAGACCTTCGCCGAGGCCGTGCGCATGGGCTCCGAAGTGTTCCACACGCTGAAGGCGGCGCTGAAGGCCGACGGCCACAACACCAATGTCGGAGACGAGGGCGGCTTCGCCCCCAACCTGAAATCGGCCCAGGCGGCCCTCGACTTCGTCATGACCGCCATCGACAAGGCCGGCTACAAGGCCGGCGACGACATCGTCATCGCCCTCGACTGCGCCGCCACCGAGTTCTTCAAGGACGGCGCCTATGCCTACGAGGGCGAGCGCAAGACCCGCGACCCCAAGGCCCAGGCCAAATATCTCGCCAAGCTCGTCGCCGACTATCCGATCCTCTCCATCGAGGACGGCATGTCCGAAGACGATCTGGACGGCTGGAAGATCCTCACCGACCTCGTCGGCAGCAAATGCCAGCTAGTCGGCGATGACCTCTTCGTCACCAACACCAGGCGTCTGTCGATGGGCATCGACAAGGGCCTCGGCAACTCGATCCTGGTCAAGGTCAACCAGATCGGCACGCTGACCGAGACCCTGGCTGCGGTCTCCATGGCGCACAATGCCGCCTACACCGCTGTCATGTCGCACCGCTCCGGCGAGACCGAGGATTGCACCATCGCCGATCTCGCGGTGGCCACCAATTGCGGACAGATCAAGACCGGGTCGCTGGCACGCTCCGACCGCACCGCCAAGTACAACCAGCTCATCCGTATCGAGGAAGAGCTCGGACCCCAGGCGCGCTATGCCGGCCGCGGCGCCCTCAAGGTCAAGGCCTGAACCTTCGGCAGAGGCCCGGCGGGTCGGGTGTGTGATTGACGGCGGGCCTTGTGCCCGCCGTTGTCGTTCCAGCCGTTCAGGTGCGGCGCTCGCCTGGCACGTCGCCTGTCGATCCCTTGCCGCTCGGCTGGGGCTGCCCGGGGACGGCGGGCGTCAATCCAGGCGTCGTTGATCGCCCGCCACCAGGCATGCCGGGCGATAGCGACCGTCCCCCATTGCCGGCATCGGGGGCGGCCGGCGCATCGTTGCGCGGCGTGAACCGGTCGAAGGCGGTCAGCATGGTCTGGAAGGTCGCGACGGATTCGGACACGAAGCCGACGGTCACGCCGCCGTCGAAATCGACATCCCATTCCAGGATCAGGTCGCCGTCACTGTCGAGATAGGCCTTGGCGAAGCGCTTCTCGAGGTTCCAGGCATTGACGAAGGCGAGGGTGAACCGCTCGTGGCGTCGGAACACGGTCCGGTACTGGATCGACTGGCAGCCCTCGTCGGTGCAGGCATAAAAATGGACCGAGGTGCGGCGGTTGCCGACCTCCGTTCGGACGCGCGTCCGGTTGTTCTCCCTGATGACCTCCGCCGGATTGCCACGATCGCGCAGCACCGCCGCCATCTGGTCGGGCTGAATTCGCGCCAGCGTCGTGGCCGCCATGTCGGATCGCGGTGGGCGCTTCTGCGCCTGCGCACCGGTGGCGAAACCGGTCGCGGCGAGGATCGCGACCGTCGCCCACAGGGCGAGAGGCGACGTGGGTCGGGGCATGGTCGGCTCCTGGGCGCGGCTGCGCCTGACGGCGCGATCGGGCCAGGGTCGCCTGCCGGCATTTCCGCGCGGTGGCGCAGTGGCGGCCACCATGTTGCGTCAAGCGCCGGCGATGCGCTGGCCGACGCTGGCCGCCGGCGCACATGGTTGCGATGCACACAAACCCATTGCGGCAGCGCGATGGTTCGCCACAGGGTGTTCCGTGCCTGTGATCGCCCCCCGCCGCCTCGCCCTCCTTGCCATGTTCGCGGCCGTCACCATCTATGGCGGCCAGTTCGTCTCGGTGCGCTGGGGCCTGCAGTCCGGCCTCTCGGCCTACGACATGGCGGCGCTGCGCTTCATTTTCGCCGCGGCGGTGATGGCACCCTTCTTCGTGCGTGCGGGGATCGTCGACTGCGCCGGCCTCGGCTGGGGCAAGGGCCTCGCCCTGGCGCTGACCGGCGGCGTGCCGCTCACCGTGCTGTCCAATATCGGGCTGAACTATGCGCCGGCGGCCCATGCCTCCGCCATCCAGCCCGGAATGGTGGCAGTGACGGCGACGACGCTCGCCTATCTCGGCATGCGGGCGCGCGTGCCCTTCGGGGCGATGATCGGCTTCTCCATAGTCCTGTCGGGCCTCGCCGCCATCGCCGTCGCGGGCTCCTCCGGCCAGGAGGGACCGCTGACCGTGCTCGGCGACCTGATCTTCGTCTTCTGCGGCGTCGGCTGGGGCATCTTCACCTGGCTCTGCGGCCGCTGGCAGGTGCCGTCGGTGGTTGGCGCCTCCATCGTCTCGACCCTCTCGGCGGTCGCCTTCCTGCCCATCTATTTCGGCTTCCTCGAGCCGAGCCTCGACGCCGTGACCTGGCCGATCCTGCTCTTCCACGGGATCAACCAGGGCGTCCTCAACATCGCGCTCGGCCTGTTGCTGTGGACCTATGGCACCCGCACGCTCGGCGTCGCTGTCGCCGCCCGGTTCCCGCCGATGATTCCTGTCCTCGGCACGCTCATCGGCATTCCTGCCCTTGGCGAGATCCCGACGCCGCTCGCCGCCCTCGGCGTCGCCGGCATCGTCCTCGGTCTGCTGATTGCTGCCGTAGCCGGCACCGGCAAGGCCCGCCCTTCAGCAAGCGTTAACGCTCCCGAAACCGCCGATCGAGCATGATGCCGCCATGGTCGTGCGCACGAGACGTCAGCGGATTCTCCAGGCGATGGGGCTCTATGCAGCCGCCGCCGCGCTGATCGCCTATTTCGGCTTCCACGCCTATCACGGCGAGCGCGGTATCCACGCCAAGCAGCAGCTCATCGTCCAGATCGACGACCTCGGCGGCCAGCTCGCGACCCTGCGTAAGGAGAGGGCCGACGTCGCCCGCCGCGTCTCCCTGCTGCGCGCCGAAGCCATCGATCCCGACATGCTGGACGAGAGGGCGCGCGAGATCCTGAATTTCGTCGATCCCCGCGATCTCGTGCTGATCATGGGCCGGCGCTGAGCGTCTGGCCGCGTCGTGAACCGAAAATCGGTTGACGCCCATTCCTGAACCAACTTCCGGTTAAGTCCATGATTGCGTTGCAATGCCAATGGTTTGTGCATTGCACAACGGACCTGGCGGCGCCCTTCCCAGGGGGCGGGGGAGACGCTACATGTTGGGTCAGCACTCAATGCGAAGGGGACACCGATGGCTGCAACCCGGACCAAGGCCGCGCCCGCCGCCGTGAAAGCGGCGAGCAAGACATCGGAAGGTTCGGCCAAGGCGTCACGTCCACCGGCCGCCACCAAGGCCGCGGGCCGCGCGCCCTCGACGAAATCCGCGACGGCCAAGATGCCGGCCCTGACGAAGGACCAGGAGCTCTCCGCCTACCGCGAGATGCTGCTCATCCGCCGCTTCGAGGAGAAGGCCGGCCAGATGTACGGCATGGGCCTCATCGGCGGCTTCTGCCACCTTTATATCGGCCAGGAAGCGGTCGTGGTCGGCATGCAGATGGCATCGAAGGCCGGCGACCAGGTGATCACCGGCTATCGCGACCACGGCCACATGCTCGCCACCGGCATGAGCGCCAACGGCGTCATGGCCGAACTGACCGGCCGGCGCGGCGGCTATTCCCGCGGCAAGGGCGGATCGATGCACATGTTCTCCGCCGAGAAACATTTCTACGGCGGTCACGGCATCGTCGGCGCCCAGGTCTCGCTCGGCACCGGCCTCGCCTTCGCCAACCGCTACCGCGGCAACGACAACGTCTCGCTGACCTATTTCGGCGACGGCGCGGCCAACCAGGGCCAGGTCTACGAGAGCTTCAACATGGCCGCGCTCTGGAAGCTGCCGGTCATCTACATCATCGAGAACAACCGCTACGCCATGGGCACGGCGGTGAACCGCGCCTCGGCCCAGACCGACTTCTCCCGCCGCGGCCTGTCCTTCAACATTCCCGGCGAGCAGGTCGACGGCATGGACATCCGCGAGACCTATGCGGCGGGCCTTCGCGCCATGGAATGGTGCCGGTCGGGGAAGGGTCCCTACATCCTCGAGATGCAGACCTATCGCTACCGCGGCCATTCCATGTCCGACCCGGCCAAGTACCGGTCGAAGGACGAGGTGCAGAAGATGCGCACCGAGCACGACCCTATCGAGCAGGTGCGCGAGCGGCTGCTGCTGGAGTGGAAGATCTCCGAGGAAGAGCTGAAGAAGATCGATGCCGGCGTGCGCGACATCGTCGCCGAGAGCGCCGAATTCGCCACCAACGATCCCGAGCCGGATCCCTCCGAGCTCTGGACCGACATCCTGAAGTGAGGGGCCGGCGGGCATTCTCGACCGCCCGCGGCATCCTCATCGCATCGCCCTTTTGCTGACCTCCTGACCGGAAGCCTTTCATGCCAGTCAACATCCTGATGCCGGCGCTGTCGCCCACGATGGAGAAGGGCAACCTTGCCAAGTGGACCAAGAAGGAAGGCGACAACGTCAAGCCCGGCGACGTCATCGCCGAGATCGAGACCGACAAGGCCACCATGGAGGTGGAGGCGGTCGACGAGGGTATCCTCGCCAGGATCCTCGTCGCAGAGGGCACACAGGACGTCGCGGTGAACGAGATCATCGCGGTGCTGACGCAGGACGGCGAGGACGCCTCCGCCGGCAGTGCTCCGGCGCCGGCCGCCAAGGTGCAACCGGCCGCCGAGGCCG
>NZ_JAUYFA010000092.1 GCF_030691135.1 Phreatobacter sp. | reverse complement strand
TGGCGCAGACCGCCGTCGCCGCCGCCCCGGAAGCCGCGCCACCGCCGCTGCTGCGCCCGTCGATGGACGACTGGCCGCAGGACGAGGATCGCGGCCGCATCATCATTCCGGGCGCCTATCAACGGCCGCAGCCGCAGCCGTCCACCGCCATCGAAGCGATCGCCGCCGCAGCGCCCCAGCAGGCGCCTGCCGCCCTGCCGGGACGCGCCGTCGCCTTCCACGCCCCGGTGCCGATGGTGCGCCCCGGCGCCACGACCATCGTCACGGTCTCGACGGGACCTGCGGCGGTGACCACGCCGACGCTCGCGGCGGTCTCCTCGACCCCGGTGATGCTGAGAAGCCAGGGCACGGCGACGACCATGGTCGTGCCGTCGGGCCCGGCCGGCAGCCTTCCCGGCGCGCAGCAGGCGATCATTGTGACGCCGACGCCCGCCCGCGGGCCTGTCCTGGCGGCCCTGCCGCCGGACGGCGGCGCCCGCGACTGGCCGCGCTACGTGCCCGGCGCCCGCGGCATCGACCGCAATCTCGGCATTGCCGGCGAAAGCGTGATGCCCGATCCCGGCGTGCCGCTGGCCTGTCTGCCGGCGCCGATCCGCCGCGCTCTCAACGATGTCGCCCTGCGCTTCGGGCCGGTCCTGGTGCGCTCGACCCATCGCGGCAGCCGCGCCTTCATCCGGACCGACGCCTGGCGCGGCTCCTATCACCGCGACTGCCGCGCCGCCGATTTCCGCGTCTCGGGCAGTCCGGCGGCCGTTCTCGCCTTCCTGCGGGCGCGCCATGAGCTGGGCGGTGTGAAACGCTACCGCAACGGTCTGTTCCACATCGACAACGGGCCGCGGCGCTCCTGGTGAGGGGCGGGCGCGCGGGCGATTCATTCCCGTGCTTGATCGGCGCATCAGAACCCTGAATTTGCGCCCCGCGCCGATGTCGGTCAACTTTCTCCCGCCCTTGGCTGTGAGGAGGACCTGATGCTGCTCGTCGGAATGCTGGACAGTCCCTATGTGCGCCGCGCCGCCATCGCCGGCACGCTGCTCGGGCTCGACTTCGAGCACCAGTCGGTGTCGGTGTTCCGCCATATGGCGCGCTTCAGGTCGATCAATCCGCTCGTCAAGGCGCCGTCCCTGGTGGCCGACGACGGCACGGTGCTGATGGAATCGCAGCTCATCATCGAGCACATGGAAGACGTCGCGGGGGCGAGTCTCAGGCCGTCTGAGCCTTCGGCGCGCCTCGCCGACCTCAGGGCGACCGGCCTCGCCATCGTCACAGCAGAGAAGGCCATCGCCATCGAATACGAGCGCAAGCGCCCGGAGGCGATCCGCCATGCGCCCTGGCTGGAGCGTGTCGGCGAGCAGTTGCACGAGGCGCTGGCGGCGCTCGACCAGGTCGCCGGCGCGCGCTGGCAGCGCTTGCCCGAGCCCTGGACCCACGGCGCCATCGGCGCGGCGGTCGCCTGGGGCTTCATCCGCTTCACCATCCCCGACGCCGTGGCTGAGGACGCCTTCCCGGCGCTGGCCGCCCATGCCGCCCGCTGCGAGGCGACGGAGGTCTTCAGGCACTGGCCGATCGACCGCGAGAGCCCGTGAGGGGATTGAACGGAACGGGTTTGTAGCTTATTAGCTACATTGTGGTCCAGATCCGACAAACGGCCATCTTTGCGAGCTGGTTCCGTTCGCTGCGGGACCAGACCGTGCGTGCCCGGATCATGGTTCGAATCGACAGACTTGCCCTGGGCAATCCCGGCGACGTGGCGCCCGTCGGGGAGGGTGTGTCTGAACTCCGGGTCCATGCCGGGCCGGGCTACCGGATTTATTTCACGAGGCGCGGAGAGGAGATCGTCATCCTGCTGTGCGGTGGCGACAAGAGCAGCCAGGCCAGGGACATCGAGGCCGCCCGGCGTCTGGCGCAAGAGGAGCGGAAGGCATGAACGTCGAGACCCGTCCCTGGGACACGTCTGAGCACCTCGACACGCCAGAGGCGATCGCTGCCTATCTGGAAGCCGTGTTGGAGGAACGTGATCCCTCCCTCTTTACCCACGCCCTGGGGCAGGTGGCGCGCGCCCGCGGCATGAGCCAGATCGCCGCCGATGCGGGCCTGTCACGGGAAGCTCTCTATCGCGCCCTCAGCCGCGATGGCGATCCGCGGCTCAGCACGCTGTCGGCGGTCATGAAGGCGCTCGGAGTGAGGCTGACTGTGGAGCCTGCCGGATAGATCGGCCTAACGCTGGCCAGCGCCGCCATCGGCCGATCGTCCGCGTGGGTGTGTTGCGATGCCCCAACGCAAAAAGGCCGCCCGGAGGCGGCCTTTCCGTTCCTGCCGGGGCAGGGAAAAATCAGCGCGAATAGAACTCGACGACCAGCGAGGGTTCCATCTGCGTGGCGTAGGGAACCTCGGAGAGGGTCGGCACGCGCGACAGTTTGGCGACGCCCTTGCCGTGGTCGACGTCGAGATAATCCGGCACGTCGCGCTCGCTCGACTGGACGGCTTCCATGAACAGGATCATCTGGCGCGAGGTGTCCTTCACCTCGATCACGTCACCGACCTTCACCTTGTAGGAGGGGATGTTGACGCGGCGACCGTTGACCTTGACGTGGCCGTGGTTGACGAACTGGCGGGCGGCGAAGACGGTCGGCACGAACTTGGCGCGGTAGACCACCGCGTCGAGGCGGCGCTCGAGCAGGCCGATCAGGTTCTCGCCGGTATCGCCCTTGACGCGCACGGCCTCGGTATAGGTGGCGCGGAACTGCTTCTCGGAAATGTTACCGTAATAGCCCTTGAGCTTCTGCTTCGCCTTCAGCTGGGTGCCGAAGTCGGAGACCTTGTTCTTGCGGCGCTGGCCATGCTGGCCGGGGCCGTATTCGCGGCGGTTGACGGGGCTCTTCGGGCGACCCCAGATATTCTCGCCCATACGGCGATCGATCTTGTACTTGGCAGCATGACGCTTCGACATCGCGTGTCCCTTATTCGTTTACGTTCGATAGGAGACGCGCCCTCCTCTTGTCCGGCCGGTCGGAAGAAATGCCAAGGCATTTCCGACCGGATCCCATCTCGGATTTTCGCGCCTCGAGAGGCGAAAATCCGAGAGTCGTGCCAAAGGCGAAATGCACTGGCATTTCGATGCCTTTGGCACCCGAAGACACGACAGATCGACCATGAAGGTAGATCGCGGGTGCGCAAACCTGCCGCATCGCCGTGAAGCGACCCGTCAGGAAGCGGCGTCCTTAGCCGCGACGCCTTGCATTGTCAATGAAGCGGCAGCGGCTCGACGCGGGTTTGCGGCAGGCCGAAGCGCTGGAACACCCCGGAAAGGCTCGTCAGCGCGGCGCCGCCGGTCAGGATCGCGGTGGCCGGAGCCGGCCCGGCGACCGGGCCCGCCGGCCCGAGGATCTGCGTCAGGCGGCGGGCGATGGCGGGAGCCGGATCGATCCAGTCGACCGGCCAGGGCGCCAGCGCGCGGAACGTCTCGACCAGCAGCGGATAATGGGTGCAGGCGAGCGCGACGGCATCGGTGCGCCGAGGGCCCTCGGTGACGAAACAGGGGGCGATCTCCGCGGCGATGGCGGGGAGGTCGGCCTGCTCGCCGCGCATCGTCGCCTCGGCGAGGCCGGCGAGGCGGGGGGCGCCGACCAGGGTCACCGTGCAGCCCGCGCCATAGGTTGCGACGAGCGCCTTCGTGTAGTCGCGGGCAACGGTGCCGGGGGTCGCGAGGACGCTGACCATGCGGCTCGCCGAGCCCTCGCAGGCGGGTTTGATCGCCGGGACCGTGCCGACGAAGGGCAGGGCGAAGCGGGCGCGCAGATGCGGCAGGACCAGCGTCGAGGCGGTGTTGCAGGCGATCACCACGCAATCCGGGGCATGGGCGGCGATCAGCCGCTCCATCACCGCCAGCACGCGGGCGACGAGATGGTCCTCGGCGAGGGCGCCATAGGGAAAGGCGGCGTCGTCGGCACAATAGACGAAACGCGCATCAGGCCGCGCCCGCACCAGTTCGCGATGGACGGTGAGACCGCCGAGGCCGGAATCGAAGACGAGGATCGTCGGCGGCCGGCCGGCCAGGTCAATGCTGGGGGTTGGACTGAGTTTCATGCCGGCCAGGGGATCGAAGGCGATACGCATCACGCACCTTCATGCAGCATTGACTGTGAGAATGGGCGGAATTCTGGCGGCAAAGCGTTAAGCATGTCTTTCGCATGCTGACGCCGCGCCTCCTTGGGGAGGCGGCGGGCAATGCCTGCCGCCGGCTGGTGCATCGCGCTGGCGACGGTGTTGACGCGGTCTCATGGCGAGACCGGATGATCGCTGCGCCGAAACGGCATTGCTGAGGCGCCCGGTTGGCGATCGTCTTTTCATGAACTTGTTAAGAACGCTCACTAGGCGTCTTCGTGCGGCAAGTTTGTCGGCCGCTGGCGGGGGCCATGCAGATGTTGTTTGGAATGCTTGCGTTGGCGCGGGCCGGATGCTTGGTCTTATTTGGCGTTTTTTTCGTTTCACCGGCAGGCGCGCAATCCAATTCAGCAACAGGGATCCCGATCCGTGTCGCCGTCTACAACGTGGCTCCCTATGCTCAGGTCGACTCGGCCGGTAGCATCGGTGGTCATTCGGTGCGGCTTTGGACCATGGTTGCGTCCGAGCTTCAGAGGCCCTTCGAGCTCAAACCAGTGAACTCTGTCGATGCGATCTTCGCCGGCCTGAATTCGGGTGCCTACGACGTCGCGATCGGTGCGTTGACCGTGACGCCGGTACGTGAGGAACAGGTCGATTTCTCCCACGCCACGCATCCCTCCGGTGTCGCCGCGGCGATCCGCAAGCCCAGCGGCTTCGCAAATGCGGTACAGGCGCTCGTCTCGACTATCGTGGAACTGCTACCGCTGTTTCTTCTTGTTGCCGGCCTGATCCTCATCGCCGGATTTGCAACCTGGCGGCTTGAGCGGCTTGCGCAGAGGGCGCTGCAGCCATCGCCGACCACGATATCCTCGTTCGGTGAGGGCGTTTACTGGGCAGCCGTCACGATGACGACCGTCGGTTATGGTGACAAGACACCGAAATCGACCTATGCGCGATTTCTGACCGTCGTCTGGATGTTCATCGGCATCGTCGTGATCTCGATCTTCAGCGGTACGGTCACGGCAAAGCTCACCGCGACGCAACTCATTGCGCTCGACGGCTCAGAAACCGCTCTGCGCCTGGCGCGCCTTGGCGCAGCCTCCAACTCTTCGGGTGCTGAGTTCCTCACCGTGTCCAACCGTCCCTACCGACAGTTCGATACGTTGGATGCCGCGCTGGCCGCGCTGGATGCCGGCGAGATCGATGCCGTCTTCAACAGCCGCGGGGCGCTGGTGCACCACGTCCTAGGGCGATATTCCAACTCGATCGAGGTTCTCCATACGGACCTCACACGGGGCTATATGGCGTTCGCGCTCCCGCCCGCCACGGCCAACAAGGAAACGCTCAACCGGGCGCTTCTGCGTGTCCTCAACTCGCGGGCCTGGGCAGCCGAGCGCGAGTCGATGGCGCGTGAATACGGAACGTCCGGACGGGCAGACCGAACGACGTTCTAGCGTTGCGATCGATCCGAGAATGAGGATGCGCAGAACACAGGCGCGTTTTCTGTTCAGGTTTCGATGCGCTTGTCTGGGACTTGGCCGGCGACAAAGCAGATGCGCGCCGAGGCGGCGTTGACGCCTCCGGCCATCGCGTCCATTCAATCGGTGAAAATCCGGGGAGGACGAGCATGCACCAGACACCGAAACCCTATGAGCTGGCCAAGCGCCTGCGCGCCGGCGAAAGCCTGTTCACCGCCTGGATGAGCATTCCCGAGCCATTGATCGCCGATCACGTGGCGCGTGAGGGCTTCGACGCCGTCACCTTCGACATGCAGCATTCCTCTATCGACCTGCTGTCGGCGATGCGCGGCATCTCGGCGGTCAACCATGCCGGCAAGCCGGCCGGCGTTCGCATTGCGCTCGAGGCCTTTGGCGATGGAGCACGTCTCCTCGATGTCGGAGCCGAGATCATCATCGCGCCGATGATCAATTCGGTTGCCGATGCCAAGAAGTTCGCTTCGGCCGTGAAATACCCGCCGCTCGGCGACCGCTCCTGGGGCGGCAACCGGTTCCAGCAGCTCACCGGCATGAACCCGCAGGACTATCTGCGCCAGGCCAACGAGATGACCGTGACCCTCGCGATGATCGAGACGACGGCGGCGTTGGCGGCGGTGGACGATATTCTCGCCGTGCCGGGCATCGACGGCGTCTTCGCCGGCCCGTCCGACCTGTCCATCACCCTGCTCAAGGGCGAGAAGCTCGATCCGAACCACCAGGTGGTGCGGGACGCCTTCGCCAAGATCATGACGGCGGCGAAGAAGGCCGGAAAGCTCACCGGCTGCTATGCACCAAGCCCGGAGCGGGCCAAGGAACTCGCCGCCGAGGGCTGGGGCTTCATCACGCTGATCAACGACAGCCTGATGGTGCGCGGCGGGGCGCAGAATGCGCTGAAGGTGGTGCGCGGCTGATATTGGAGGACGCGCTGAGGCCGGCGATTGACCGGCCTCAATGCGCGGCAGACCGGGATCTGTGAGGAGACATCATCCCCCCGCTATCCTGAGGGGAGTCTCGATGCGCAATCTGTTCGTTCTGATGTTCATGCTGGCCGCGACCGTCTTCACGGAAGCCTTCATGGTCGTCGTGGTGGCGACCCCGTCGCTTAACGACCAGGGCATGTCCACCATTCCAGTGGCCGCCGGCCTCGGTGTCGCGCTGGCAATCCCCGTGGCCTGGCTCGCCGCCCGCGCCATCAGCCAGGCCTCGAAGCCGGTCTGAGGGCTCAGTCCAGCGTCCGGAGGAAGCCGGCGAAACGCATCAGGCCTTCCGGCCAGGGGCCATGGCCGGAAGCGGTGTTGATATGGCCGGCATCTCCGGCATCAGACAGGGCCGCGCCCCAGGCATAGCCGAAATCCTCGGCGCGCTCATAGGCGCAGTGCGGGTCGGTACGGCTCGCCACCAGCACCGAGGGGAAGGGCAGGGGATCGCGCGGGATCGGCGCGAAATGGCGTTCGACCTCCGGGATATCGGCGTGGTCCTCGACGTCCGGCAGTCCGACGAGGAAAGCGCCGCGCACCACACCCTCGGGAAAGAGCGGCGCGGCATGGGCGATGGTCACCACCCCCAGCGAATGGCCGACGAGGATCACCGGGCGCGAGCAGGAGGCGACGGCTGTCGCCAGATTGTCGACCCAGCGGTCCTTTTCCGGCTTGTGCCAGTCACCGAGATGGACGCGCCGTGCCGTCGGGAGCTTCGCCTCCCAGCGTGACTGCCAGTGGTCGTCGCCGGAATTGGTGGTGCCAGGGACGATGAGGATGTCGGCGTCGGCGGTGCGCATGGGTCAGAGAACTTCCACGGATTCGACGCCTGCCGACCGGCGCAGCCTGGCGTCGAGGGTTGCGAGCGGGATGCCGCGCCGCATGGCGAGCTCCAGGTAGCAGGCATCATAGACTGACAGATGGTGTTTCCCGGCCAGGGCAGCCACCGCTCCCCATGGTGCTGCGGCACCCTGGTGATCGACCGTGACCTCGACCCTGGCGAACTCGCTCAGCAGAAATGTGAGGGCATCGTGATCGAACCGGCCGCGGCGCTGGGCCTGCAAAGCGCCGTTGATCACTTGCATGCGCCAAATGGCCGGGACGACCGCCCCCGTCGTCAGCGCCTCGCCGACCAAGGCCGCCGCTCCCGAGACCATCTCGTCAGGCAGGAAGGCCGCGAGTGCGTAGGAGGCGTCGAGCACGAGCGGCATGTCACCGCCGGCCTTCGTCGCGCCAGGCGAGGATATCCTCGACCGTCACCTGCCCACCTTTGACCACGCCGGGCTGTGCGAGACGCGCGCGGATGCGCTGGAAGGCGCCGATCCCGGGGTTGATCGCCTCGTCCCGGTCCGGCACGAGCCGCGCGATCCGCTTGCCGTTCCGCGTGATCTGCACCTCTTCGCCCCGCTCGACGCGGTCGAGGAGTTCGGACAGCCGCTGCTTGGCTTCGAAGGTACCGACGACAGTCATGGCCGACATCCTATCCAGTTCATCTGGATAGTATCATGGCGTCGGTCGGGCGTCACGCCGCGCCGAAAACGCGGCGGAAGATGGTGTCGACGTGCTTCAGATGGTAGCCGAGGTCGAACTTCTCCTCGATCTCCGCCTCCGACAGGGCGGCACGCACTTCCGGGTCGGCCTTCAGCAGGGCGAGGAAGTCGCCCTCGCCGCGCCAGACCGGCATGGCGTTGCGCTGGACCAGCCGGTAGGAATCCTCGCGGGAGACGCCCTTCTGGGTGAGGGCCAGCAGGACGCGCTGAGAATGGACGAGGCCGCCGAGGCGGTCGAGGTTCTTCTGCATGTTGTCCGGATAGACCAGCAGCTTGTCGATGACGCCGGTGAGGCGGACGAGCGCGAAGTCGAGGGTCACGGTCGCATCCGGGCCGATCATGCGCTCGACGGACGAGTGCGAGATGTCGCGCTCGTGCCAGAGGGCGACGTTCTCCATGGCCGGCAGCGCCATGCCGCGGACCAGGCGGGCAAGGCCCGTGAGGTTCTCGGTGAGGACGGGATTGCGCTTGTGCGGCATGGCCGAGGAGCCTTTCTGGCCCTCAGAGAAGAACTCTTCTGCCTCCAGCACCTCGGTGCGCTGCAGGTGGCGGATCTCGGTGGCGAGCCGCTCGATGCAGGAGGCGACGACGCCGAGGGTCGCGAAGAACATGGCATGGCGGTCGCGCGGGATGACCTGGGTGGAGACCGGCTCGACCTTGAGGCCCATGGCCGCGGCGACATGTTCCTCCACCCGCGGGTCGATCTGCGCGAAGGTGCCGACGGCGCCGGAAATGGCGCAGGTGCGCACCTCCTCGCGGGCCGCCTCGAGGCGGGCGAGGCAGCGGTCGAACTCGGCATAGGCCTGGGCGAGCTTGAGGCCGAAGGTGGTCGGCTCGGCATGGATGCCGTGCGAGCGGCCGATGGTCGGCGTCATCTTGTGCTCGAAGGCGCGGCGCTTCAGGGCGGCGAGCAGCGCCTTGACGTCGTCGATCAGCAGGTCGGATGCCCGGACCAGCTGGACGTTGAAGCAGGTGTCGAGCACGTCGGACGAGGTCATGCCCTGGTGGACGAAGCGCGAATCCGGCCCGATGAATTCGGCGAGATGGGTCAGGAAGGCGATGACGTCGTGCTTCACCTCGCGCTCGATGGCGTCGATGCGGTCGACGTCGAAGCTGACGTCCCTGGCCTTGGCCCAGATGTTGGCGGCCGATTCCTTCGGGATGACGCCGAGCTCGGCGAGGGCGTCGCAGGCATGGGCCTCGATCTCGAACCAGATGCGGAACTTGGTCTGCGGGTCCCAGATGGACGTCATTGCGGCGCGGGAATAGCGCGGGATCATGGGACGGGCCTCGGCGATGTCATGGACGGGCGCGGCTTAGCAGGGATGGGCCGGAGCGGCAATCGCCGTCAGCCGGGGCGGCGGGCCGATCGCCAGAAGAGGGCGGTGACCAGCAGTGGAATGGCCGCGCCCCAGGGCCACCAGAGCCGGAAGGCGGTGGTGGCATAGAGGTAGAGCGCGCCCCCGGCGCCGAGGAGGTGGTGGAGGAGCGGTATCTCGCCGTCGTGGTCGTCGGCGAAGGCCATGGTCCGCGAATGGACGGCGAAGACGAGGCCCGGAACGAACAGCATGACGCCCAGCGTGCCGAGGAAGGCAAGGCCGAGCCACAAGGCGAGCGGCACGGAAGCGAAGCGGGCGTGCAGCCGCTCGAGCCCCCACCAGAGCAGGGCGAGGCCCGGCAGCAGCGGCAGGGCCTGCAGGCAGACCACCTTGAGGCTGCGCCAAGACGGGGCATGGCCGGCGAGCAGCGACACCGCGACGGCGGCGGCGAGCGCCAGTGCCGTGGCGGCGAGACCGGCTTTGGCGGCACGTCGCCAGATGCCGGGCCTGACCGGCGCGGCGGGCCGGCGCGACGGTTTCGCCACGGCCGGGCGACGGGGGCGGGATGCCCCCCTCGTGGTGGCCTTGCCGGGTTTGCGGTCGAGTGGAGCGGTGCGAGTCGCCATGTGCCGGAGTGTAGGGGCGCCCGGTTGACGGGGACTGAATCGCCGCCCGGCTTATCCCCATCGGACGGGGCGGGGCGATCCTTCAGCCATCAGAGCCGGCCGCGGTGGCCGGCCAGGGTGGCGAGGGTCTCCATGTCCTATTCGGTGATGAACCACAGGCTTTGTCTCGGCGGCAGGCCGGCCGCGTTCCGGCAGTCGCCGCATGGCGGGCGACCGCTGAAGCCGCGCTTTCTCGTCCTGCACTACACGGCGGGACTGTCGGTGCGCTCCGCCGTCGACTGGTTCCTCGATCCGCGCGCCAGGGCCTCGGCGCATCTGGTGCTCGGCCGGCAGGGCGAGGTGACCCAGATGATGCCCCTCGACCGGACCTGCTGGCATTGCGGGACGAGCGAATGGCAGGGGCTGTCCGGGCTGAACGGTCATTCCCTCGGCATCGAGATCGTCAATGCCGGCAAGCTGGCGCGGGGCGCCGGCGGGGGCTGGCGGACATGGACCGGCGAGGTGGTTCCCGACGGCGAGGTCGTCGTCGCCCGCCATCGCCACGAGAGCAGCGAGGCCGGCTGGCACGCCTATCCGGCCGGGCAGATCGATACGGTCGTCGCCATCGGCAAGGCGCTGCACGCGGCCTACGGATTCGGGGCAGTGCTCGGCCACGAGGAGATCGCGCCGCGCCGCAAGATCGATCCGGGGCCGGCCTTCCCGCTCGCCGAGGTCGCTGCGCGCATCCTGGGGCGGGGATAAATCGTGGCGATGAGACGGGATCACGGAAAGGTGAGGCCTCGGCCGGCCGGGCTGCGTCGCCGTGGACCTGACAGTCCGCGGCCGTCAGGCCGATACTGTCAATCCGGGGCGGTCGGCCCGCCGCGGCTTGACCGGCGCCTGCCCGGCCTGGAAATCCGCCAGCACGAGCCCGGCGAGGTCGGCCTCGGGAGAGGGCCTGCCGAACAGGTAGCCCTGCAACTGGCCGCAGCCCAGTTCGGTCAGCAGGCTCGCCTGCTCGTCCGTTTCCACGCCTTCCGCCGTCACCTTCATGGAGAGGGCATGGCTGAGCGCCATGATCGTCCGAACGACCTGCAGCGAGGGGCGGCTCTCCTCGCGCAGCGCCGCGACGAAGGACTGGTCGATCTTCAGGCGGTCGAAGGGAAGCTTCCAGAGATAGCTGAGGCTCGAATAGCCGGTGCCGAAATCGTCAAGGACCAGGGTCGTGCCGAGAGATTTCAGCGCATGCAACTCGCCGATGACCACCTCGCTGCTCTCGAGCAGCACGCTTTCGGTGACCTCGAGTTCCAGCCGATGCGGCGCGAGGCCGGAACGGGTCAGCGCATCGGCGACGACGTCGACGATCGACGCGTCGCTCCCCTGCCTGGAGGCGAACTGCAGGGGCGACAGGTTGACCGCGACGGTCAGATGGTCGGGCCAGCGCGCCGCTGCCCTGCAGGCTTCGCCCAAGGCCCAGGCGCCGATCGTCCCGATCATGCCGATCTCTTCGGCGACGCGGATGAACTGTACCGGCGGGATATAGCCGCCTTTGCCGTCGGGCAGGCGAAGCAGCGCCTCGAAGCCGTGCAGGCGGCGATCGTTGGCCGACAGGAGAGGCTGGAAATGCAGTTCGAACCTGCAGTCGCGGCTGGTGTCCCGGATGGTCTGTTCGAGATGTCGTCTTGCCTCGAGTTCTTCCTGCATGTCTTCGCTGAAGAGTACGGCCTGGCTCCGGCCCAGGCTCTTGGCGTGGTAGAGCGCGACATCGGCCGCGCGCATCATATCCTCCACCTCGCCCGCGCCGATGCGGACACCGACGCTCGCCGAGACGGACAGGGTGTGGCGCGCCAGCGCAAAGGGCATCGCCACGTCCGCGACGATCGCCTCCGCCAGCGCCATGGCGTCGGCCGCGTCGACGTCGCGGATGCGGGCGATGACGAACTCGTCGCCGCCGACCCGCCCGATCATGTCGTCGTCACGCAGGCGCTCGCGCAGGCGCGCCACCACTGCCTTGATCAACTGGTCGCCGGCGGCATGACCGAGGCGGTCGTTGACCTCCTTGAAGCGGTCGACATCGACGTAGAACAGCGCGACATCGGCGGAGACGCCGGCCTTTTTCGACTGCGCGATGACGTCCGTCAGCAGGCTGACGAAGCGGCTCCGGTTGAGGGCGCCGGTCATCGCGTCGTGATGGGCTAGGAAGACGACGTGCCTGTCGACCTCCTGCTTGCTGCGCATCGAACGCGCTACCGCCATCGCGATCGCCGTCATCAAGAGGATGACGAGGAAGGCGGTACCGGCGACACCCAGAATGATGCGCTGGGAACGCTGGTCCGCCGCGGCAAGGTAGGGCTCGATGACGCGTTTCACTTCCATCACGGCGCGCACGTCCCCGATTTTCCAGTCGTGGCGCGGCGAGTAGGCATCCGTGTTGTGGCAAGCGACACAGGCTTCGTTGGTCATCCGGTCCGAAATCGCGACCCGCAGGACGCGCTGGCCGTTGCGGACCTCGGTTGCGGAGATGATCCGGTCGGGGTCGTGTCGGAAGATCTCCCACGCGCGCCGCTGGAAATCGTCCATGGTACGGTCGGCCCGGTGCGGCCAGGGATAGGGACTGACCAGGGCTAGGCTGGTCGCCCTCTGGGTCAGGAGGTTCGAAATGTCCTGCACGAAGGTCGCGGGCAGGGGGATGGCGTTGGGGTCGCCGGCATGGATCGCCGTCGGGTTAAGGGTTCCGGCAGCGGTGGCCTTGGCCACGACGTTCTGGGTGTAGTAGCCGCGGGTGATCTTGATCTGTTCGGCGACATCGATGTTGCTACGATGGGCGGCATCGATGGCGGCGGCCTGCATCGCCTGCGGGACATAGAGCCAGACGGTGCCGACGCCGATGGCGATGAGCGCGATCATCGGACCGACGAGGTGCCAGACGGTCGAGGGGCGCCATAGCCATTGGCCGGGGGCGGTTCTTTCCCGAGACTGCCCGTCTTGTGTACTCATCATCGCCCGGCCACAACGCGGTACTGCTTTTCGTCCCGCGGCGCGACCCTAGTCTTCCCCGATTAACATGACCTTGCGGTAATTACAGACTCGCTAAAATACCGTGCATTTTTCGTCGCAGTTCGAACGTCGCCCGGCCTGGAGTGGGCCCGACAAGGATCACGCGATCAGGCCTCGCGCGCCCTCCGCCGCATCGCGGATGGCGGTGATGGCGGCGCCGTAGCGGGCGGCACCCCCCTTGAAGACGGCGGAGCCTGCCACGAGGACGTCGGCGCCGGCGGCGACGACACGGGGGGCGGTTGCCGCCGTCACGCCGCCGTCCACCTCGATCAGGATGTCGCGGCCAGCGGTCATCTGCCGGATCTCGGCGATCTTTTCGACCTGGTTCTCGATGAAGGCCTGGCCGCCGAAGCCGGGATTGACGGTCATCACCACGGCGAGGTCGAGAAGGTCGAGTACATGGGCGATAGCGCTTGCCGGGGTCGCCGGGTTGAGCGCGACGCCGGCTTTCTTGCCGAGGGCCCGGATCGCCTGGAGCGAGCGGTGGAGATGCGGGCCGGCCTCGGCATGGACGGTGATGATGTCGGCGCCGGCCCTGGCGAAGGCTTCCAGATAGGGATCGGCCGGTGCGATCATGAGGTGCACGTCGAAGACCTTCGCCGTGTGCGGACGCAGCGCCTTCACGACATCCGGCCCGAAGCTGATGTTCGGCACGAAATGGCCGTCCATCACGTCGAGATGGATCCAGTCGGCGCCCGCCGCGTCCACGGCCCGCACCTCTTCGCCGAGCCGGGCGAAGTCGGCGGCGAGAATGGAGGGGGCGATGAGGATGGGGCGGGTCATGGTCTCAGGGCCTCGCGGGATGCCGATGAGCGGCGGGTAGCATGCGGCAAGGTGCGCGGGCAATGAGGGTCTGCCATCGCTTGCGGAGACGGGGCGACCCCGGCAATGTTGCGCCGCCCCCAGACATGCGACGCCCGCAGCGACGGATTCATGACCGACATACACGACGTAATCGTTCTCGGCGCCGGCATGGTCGGCGTCTCGACCGCGCTCCACGGGCGCATGCGCGGCCTCGACGTGGTGCTCGTCGACCGGCGCCAGCCGGGCGAGGAGACGAGCTACGGCAATTCCGGCGTCATCGACGGCGGCAACCTCTATCCGGTGGCGATGCCGCGTGACGTGCCGACGCTGTTCCAGCATGCGCTCAACCGGCAGACGGCCTCGCATTATCATCTGTCGGCTTTGCCGCATGTGGCGCGCTGGATGTTCGACTACTGGCGCTGGTCGGCACCGGAGAAGCTCGAAGAGACGGCGCGCATCATGCGGCCCTTCTTCGCCCAGGCGGTGGAGACGCATCGCGAGCTTATGGCGGTGGCCGGGGCCGAGCGCTATTTCCGCCAGACCGGCTGGATCGAACTCTACCGCAGCCCGGAGAGCCTCGCCGCCCAGGACCGGCGCCTCGCCCTGTCGCGCGAATACGGCATCGACAACGTCAAGCTGAACCAGGCGGAGACGCTGGAACTGGAGCCGCATCTGAAGGGGACTTTCGCCGGCTCCATCTGGTGCAAGGGCGCCGATACGGTGTCGAGCCCCGGCGGCGTGACGAAGGCCTATGCGGAAGCCTTCGTGAAGGCCGGCGGGCGGTTCGCCATCGGCGATGCGATGACGCTGGAGAACGTGGCGGGCGGCTATCGCGTGCAGACCGCGGACGGCCCGGTCACGGCGCGGCAGGTGGTGGTGGCGCTCGGCATCTGGTCGAAGGCGCTGGTGGCGAAATTCGGCTATTCGGTGCCGCTGTCGACCAAGCGCGGCTATCACCGCCACTACAAGGCGGCCGGCAACGCCTTCCTCAACCGCCAGGTCTGCGACGAGGACGTCGGCTATGTGCTCTGCCCGATGGAACAGGGCATCCGCCTGACGACCGGCGTCGAGATCGCGCTGCCCGATGCTCCGGCGACACCGGTGCAGGTCGACCGCGCTTTCCGCGCCGCCGGCAACCTCTTCGACCTCGGCGAGCCGGTGGAGGCCGAGCCCTGGATGGGGCGGCGGCCGGCGACCCCGGACTCGCGCCCCGTCATCGGCCCTGCGCCGCGGCACGAGGGCCTGTGGTTCGCCTTCGGCCACGGCCACTGGGGATTCACGCTCGGACCGGCCACCGGCAAGGCGCTGGCCATCGCCATGCAGGGTGCCCCGCAGCCGCTCGATCTCTCGCCCTACCGCATCGACCGCTGGTGAGCGCGTTCAGACGGTGATGTCGAAGAGCCGGGCGGAAGGCAGCACCGCTGCGGCATCGGGCGATCGGGTGGGCTGGCCGGCGGCGGCATCCTCGGCGCGGCGAAGTTCCGCAAGACGTCCCTCGAAGACCACGGCGGGTTCCGGCACGCGGCCGGCCTCGCGGTCGAGCTTTTCCTGCTTCACCGGGTCGCGGGTCGGATTTTCGGGGTCCAGCCCGCGCTTGGCGTTGCTGACATCCGTGCAATCCGCGCAGGGATAGCCGTTGACCATTTCGATCATGAGGCGACACGTCCGGTGAATGACCTTCCGTGCTTCGGGGCGCGGGGCGGTGTCGTTACCACTCCGCGCGCCATCCTTTCAGACATGGTGAAGGCGCGGTAAACGCCCCTCAGACGGTGATGTCGAACATCCGGGCCGAGGGCATGACGGCGGCGGCGTTGGGCGAGCGCGTTGGCTGGGCGGATGCCTCCGCGGCGCGGCGCATCTCGGCGATGCGGCTGTCAAAGACGACGGCGGGGTCTTCGGTCCGCCCGGGGGCGGACGAGCCGGCGGGCCGGGCGTCGCCGGCAGCCGCTTCCTCTGCCTGGCGGGTTTCTTCGGCCTGGCGGCTTTCTTCGGCCCGGCGCGCTTCCTCGGCACGGCGGTAGTCATCGGCACGGCGGGATGGATCGATCCCTGCGGTGCTCGGTCCTGTCGTGCTCACCATGGGCGGCACCTCCTGGTGTCCACCCCGTCCCGGGCTGAAAGAGACACAGGCCGCGACGAGAAGCGAGGGGCGGCTGGCGGCGTGGTGAAGCGGCGGTAAAGGCGCAGGGACCGTCAGCCGCGGCCGTGGAGCTGCTTCCAGGAGGGCAGGGCGCCGGGGAAGGGCAGGGCCTCGGCCTCGTACACGGCGCGGGCGCAGGCGCGGGCCAGGACAGACGCGGCCGTCCAGCCGATCGCCGCCATGTCGCGGGCATAGTCGGCGACGGGCACGGCGCCGGTGGCCGCGGCGAAGACCGTGTCGCCGTCCAGCGGCGTGTGGATCGGGCGGATGGCGCGGCCGAGCCCGTCCTGGGCCATCACGGCGAGATGGGTGGCCTGGCCCTTGTCGAGCACGGCATCGGTGACGACGAGAGCGATGGTGGTGTTCTCGGGACGCGCACCCTTCAGCTTCAGGGCATGGGCGTCGGCCGGCCAGGGGGAAGGCAGGCCGCAGCCGCCGAACTCGGCCCCGACCTCGTCGGTCGCCGCCCAGAAACGGCCCGACGCACCGATCGTGGCGCTGCCGACCGCGTTGACGATGACGATGGCGCCGACGCGGTGGCCGGTCGGCGAGAACGCCGAGGCCGAGCCGACGCCGCCCTTGAGATCGGCGGTGGTCGCGCCGGTGCCGCCGCCGACGGTGCCGAGGGCGACAGGACCGGCGGTGGCGGCGGTCGCCGCCTCATAGCCGAGGTCGCGATAGGGCGAGAAGCGGCCCCAGGCCTTGTCGCCGCCGGAGAGCAGGTCGAAGACGATGGCGCCGGGCACGATGGGCACCAGCATCGGCCCGATGGCGAAGCCGCGGCCGTTTTCCGCCAGCCAGGCGCTGACGCCGCCGCAGGCGTCGAGCCCGAAGGCCGAGCCGCCGGACAGGACCACGGCATCGACGGTCGGCACCGTCTTGTCCGGGCGCAGCAGTTCAGTGTCGCGGCTGCCGGGCGCACCGCCGCGCACGTCGACGGCACAGACGGCAGGCCGGTCGAAGATGATCGCCGTCGTGCCGGTGGCGCGGGCGAGATCGGTGGCGTGGCCGACCCTGAGGCCGGTAATGTCGGTCAGGCTGTTGGAGGTCATGCTGCGGCGCCGTTATGCTGGTCACGCGGCATCACGCTTCTGCGATTGGGCCAAGTCAACGCTTCCGTCGGGTTCGAGGCACATATAGACATTCATGAATGAAAGCCGCGCGGCGCCTGCCGCGAACGGGGCGGAACCGGAATGCCTGACGTCACCCTGACCGCGGCCCTGCTCGCGGGCCTCGTGAGTTTCCTCTCGCCCTGCGTGCTGCCGCTGGTGCCGCCCTATCTGGTCTATCTCACCGGCGCGACGCTGGACGACCTCACCGAAGCGGAGGCGGACCCGGCCCTGGTGCGGCGCGCGGTCCTGCTGGCGTTGGTCTTCGTCGCCGGCTTCTCGACGGTCTTCGTCGCGATGGGCGCCTCGGCGTCCCTGATCGGTCACTATATCCGCGTCCATTCGGTGACGCTGTCGATGGTGGCGGGCGTGGTGATCATCATCATGGGCCTGCATTTCCTCGGCCTGTTCCGCATCCCGCTGCTCTACCGGCAGGCGAAGATCGACATGGCACCGCCCAAGGCCGGACCGGTCGGGGCCTATCTGATGGGCCTCGCCTTCGCTTTCGGCTGGACGCCCTGCATCGGCCCGGTGCTCGCCGCGATCCTGGCGGTCGCGGCCTCCGAGATGACGCTCCACAAGGGCGCCGGACTGCTGGCGGTCTATTCGCTCGGGCTCGGCATTCCCTTCGTCCTCGCCGCCTTCGCCATCAAGCCGTTCCTGCGCTTCGCCGCCTCCATGCGCGGCCGGCTCCGGCTGGTGGAAATGGTGATGGGCGGCCTACTTGTTGTCACCGGCCTCGCCTTCCTGACCGGACAGATGTCGACCATGGCCTTCTGGTTGCTGGAGACGTTTCCGGTGCTCGGGACGATCGGTTAGCAGGCTTTCGCCGGCGTGGACTTTTTTGTCAGTTTACAGATGTAAAAATTGCCGGGCCGAACCTAGTCGTGCCTGATGTGAGCTCATCTGTGATTTGTCGGGGGCACAGATTTCCCCATCTTGCACATTCTGGCTGTTTTAACGATTGTTTCAGCGTTGGTGACCATATTCGGTGCCGTAGGGGCAGTAGTCCCAGTCGGCTCAACCAGGATGGTCCTGGCCATGTCACTCCCGATCTTGTCCGCGGGACTCATGCGGATGCTGCCTTCCTGCCGGCGGCTGCTCCGTCGGGCTGCACGACGCGCGAGGCGCTTTCGCACCGACGCCGGCGGCGCCGTCACGATCCTCTTCGCCGTCACGCTGCTGCCCATGCTGGGCGTTGTCGGCGGCGCGGTCGATTACACGGTCGCCTCCGGCCGGCAGTCGCGCCTGCAGAATGCGCTCGACTCGGCGGTGTTGACTGCGACGCGTTCGGTCACCGCCAATTCGACCTCGGCCCAGATCGCCGAACTCGTCCGGAGACACATGGCCGGCAATATCGAATTTGCCAGCCAGGTCCAGGTCACTGTCGCGGTCGATGTCGCGGCCCGCTCGGTCGAGGCCCGGGCCACCTATGTCTATCAGCCCTACATTCTGCCGGTGATCGGCATTTCCAGTGTCCCGATGGCGGCCACGTCGTCCTCGCAGCTCGGCCGCGCCCTCCTGGAGGTCGCGCTCGTCCTCGACAATTCAGGGTCCATGGCGGGGACGCGGATCACCACCTTGCGGACGGCGTCCGCCGATCTGATGCGCAAGGTGCTCGGCCTTGCCTATATGGCAGGGGATACCAGGGTCGCGGTCGTGCCCTTCGCCTCGATGGTCAATGTCGGCCCGGCCAATGCCGGTGCCAGCTGGATCGACACCCAGGGCCATTCGCCGATCCACGAAGAGAACTTCGCGACGCCCGCCAAGCGGCTGCAGCTCTATTCTCAGATGTCGGGTGTCAGTTGGTCCGGCTGCGTCGAGGCGCGTCCTGCGCCGCACGACGTGACCGACAGTGCGCCAGTGTCCGGCAATGCGGCGACGCTCTTCGTGCCGAGCTTTGCTCCCGACGAGCCCGACGAGGGGGCGTGGTCCGGCTTCTACAACAACTATCTCTCGGACGGCACCTGCCAGAGCGGGCTCGGTACGTCGATGCTCGCCCGCCAGCGGCGGGTCTGCAAGTATAACGGCGCCAGCCCCGACCAGTCGCTGGCCAACGGCACCCGGCGCGGACCCAATCAGTTGTGTGATTCGAACCCGATCATCCCGCTGACGCATAACCAGCCGACGCTCACGACGGCGCTGGCGGCCATGCCGAACTACGGCGGCACCAACCTGCATGAGGCGGTCATGTGGGGCTGGCGGGTGCTGTCGCCCGAGCCGCCGTTCACCGAGGGGCGAGCCTACAACGATCCGCAGAACCGCAAGATCATGGTGCTGATGACCGATGGAGCGAACGATGCGATCGGTCTGCCCACCATGAACGGGTCGTTCTATTCGGCCTATGGCTTTTCGGCGGCAGGGCGCCTCGGGACGACGTCGAGCAGCAGGGCCGAGATTGTCGCCAAGATGAACGAGAAGACGCTCACGTCCTGCGCCAATGCCAAGGCGGCGGGAATCCGGGTCTACACGGTCGCCTTCTTCGTGACGGACGCCACGGCGCGCAGCATCCTGCAGCAATGCGCATCTAACCCGTCGATGGCTCTGGTGGCCGATTCCGATCAGGCGCTGAGCAACGCCTTCGACGAGATCGGCAACCACATCAGTCGCCTGCGGCTGACCCAATGATGCGGGCGCCAGCCCTCGATCCATGAAAAGCCCGCCCAGATCGCTCCGGGCGGGCTTCGTCACGTCGGATCCGCGAAGGACGGGATCAGTTGGTGGTCGAGCTCTCGAAATAGGAGACCTTGCCATCCGGCCCGGCGCGCCAAGTGTACATGACGTAGTCGGCGCGGGTGATGTCACCCTTCTTGTCATAGGAGATGTCGCCGATCACCGTCTTGAAGACGTGGCCGGTGCGCATGAATTCGGCGATCTTCTTCGGGTCGAGCGAGTTGGTGGCGACGGCCGCCTGCTGGAGAATCTGCACAGCGGCATAGCTGTAGAGCGTGTAGGCCTGCGGCTCGAAACGACGGGCCGTGCGGAATTTCTCGACAACGGCGCGGGCCTCGGCGCGGTTGCGCGGGTCCGGCGGGAAGGTCATGAGCGTGCCGACGGCGCCGGGGCCGGCGATCGCGGCGAACTCGTTGTCGGCGATGCCGTCACCCGACATGAGCGGGGCGCTGACGCCCTGGTCGCGCATCTGGCGGACGATGAGGCCGCCCTCGGTGTGCAGGCCGCCCCAGTAGACGACGTCGACATTGGCCGCCTTGAGCTTGGAGATCAGCGCCGAGAAGTCCTTCTCGCCGGTGTTGACGCCTTCATAGATGACCTCCTTGAGGCCGGCGGCGTTCATCGCCTTCTGGGTCTCGTCGGCGAGGCCTTTGCCGTAGGTCGTCTTGTCGTGGACGATGGCGACGCGCTTGCCGGCGAAGTTGCGGACGAGGAATGCTGCGGCGACGGCGCCCTGCTGGTCGTCGCGGCCGCAGGTGCGGAACACGTTCCACAGGCCGCGCTCGGTGAGGCGCGGGTTGGTCGAGGCGGGGGTGATGGCGACGATGCCGTTTTCCGCATAGACCTCGGAGGCGGGAATGGATACGCCGGAATTGAAGTGGCCGACGACGAACTTGATGCCGTCACCGACGAATTTGTTGGCAACGCTCACGCCCTGGCGGGGATCGGAAACGTCGTCGCCGACCGACAGCTGGATGCGCTGACCGAGAATGCCGCCAGCGGCGTTGATGTCTTCCACGGCTTGCTCGACGCCTTGGCGCAACTGGGCGCCGAACGAGGCGTTCGGACCCGTGATCGGTCCGGCAACACCGAGACGGATCTGCGCCTGGGCGGGAAGCGCCAGGGCAAGACCGAGGCCGAGCGTCAGCCCGGCGAGGAGTTTGGTCTTCATCTCTCATCCTTCCCAATTGGGGGTCACGAGGGGATCAAGCCTTCGCGGAGAACGGGTCATGCCGTTCTTGCCGAGGATCGAATACCCTTTTGCGGAACTTGTCAGCCCATCCGGCTCAAACCGACGCGTCATCGGTGTTTCTCCGGAGGGGAGGACAGGGGGACCGGCCGTTCCGCCCAGGTGAGCGGGCCGGTGCGTTCGTAGAGCCACCAGTACTGGTGGACCATCTGCCCGGCGCGCGTCATGCGCCAGGACAGGAGACCGATGAGGGAGACGATGACGGTGTCGACCACATAGTAGCGCAGCGACAGGAGCGTTCCCTCGAAGAGTGCGAAATGGGCGAAGCGTACGGCGAGGCCGAGGACGAGGAGATAGGCGATGGTCTCCGGGATGCCGCGCCATGTCTGGGCGCAGGCCCGGCCGGTCATGATCGCCAGCCAGCCGCCGAGCACCAGGGTGACGAGAAGGAAGAGCCAGACCGAGGGTTCCTCGTAGAGCACGCCCTGCATCAGTGCCGCCCCCCTTCGAGATAGGCAGCGCGCACCTCCTCGCGGGCGAGGAGTTCCTTGCCGGTCCCCTGCATGGTGACGCTGCCGTTGACCATCACATAGCCGCGGTGGGCGAGCTTCAGCGCGTGGTAGGCGTTCTGCTCGACGAGGAAGACGGTCAGGCCCTCCGCCCGGTTGAGCTCGCGGATGGCGTTGAAGATCCCGGCGACGATGAGCGGGGCGAGGCCGAGCGAGGGCTCATCGAGGAGCAGCAGCTTCGGCCGGCTCATCAGGGCACGGGCGATGGCGAGCATCTGCTGCTCGCCGCCCGACAGCGTGCCGCCGCGCTGGTCGCGCCGCTCTTTCAGGCGGGGGAAGAGGACGAAGACCTTTTCCAGGTCTTCGGTGAAGAAGGCGGGATCGGTGAGGGTCGCCCCCATCTGGAGATTCTCGAAAACGGACATGCGCGGGAAGATGCGCCGCCCCTCCGGCGACTGGGCGATGCCCATGCGCATGATCTCGTGGGTCGGCCGGCGGGTGATGTCCTGCCCGTCATAGACGATGGAGCCGCGGCGGGCCTGCGGGCTGCCGCAGATCGTCATCATCAGCGTCGACTTGCCGGCGCCGTTGGCCCCGATGAGGGCGACGATCTCGCCGCGGGCGACGTCGATGTCGATGCCCTTCAGCGCCTGGATGGCGCCGTAGAAGGTCTCGACGCCGCGGGCGGTCAGGAGCGCCGTCACAGGCCCACCTCCGCTTCCACCTTCTCGACCTCTGAATCGTCGACGCCGAGATAGGCGGCGATCACCTTGGGGTCCTCGCGCACCATGGCCGGCGTGCCGTCGGAAATCTTGATGCCGTAGTCGAGGACGACGACATGGTCGGAGATTTCCATCACGACGCTCATGTCGTGCTCGATCAGCAGCAGCGAGGTTCCGTGCTCCTTGCGGATGAAGCGCAGCAGCTCGTTGAGTACCAGGCTCTCGCGCGGGTTGAGGCCTGCGGCGGGCTCGTCGAGGCAGAGGAGCTCGGGCTCTGTGCACATGGCGCGGGCGATCTCCAGGGCCCGCTGCGGGCCATAGGGGAGGTCGCCGGCGGGGTCGTCGGCGCGGTCGGTCAACCCGCATTTGTCGAGCCAGTAGGCTGCCTTCTCGATGGCGCGGCGTTCGGCGCGGCCATAGGCGGGCAGGCCGAGAATGCCGCCGATCGACCAGCCGGAGGCGCTCATCAGCGGGTTGTGCTGGGCCACCAGAAGGTTCTCCAGCACGGTCATCCCGGAGAAAAGCCTGATGTTCTGGAAGGTGCGCGCGACCTTCGCTTCCTGGGCGATGCGGAAATCGGCCAGGCGCTCCAGCAGGTGGGTGCGCCCGTCCGCATGGCGCATGGTGATGCGGCCCTGGCTCGGCTTGTAGAAGCCGGTGATGCAGTTGAAGACGGTGGTCTTGCCGGCGCCGTTAGGGCCGATCACTGCCGTGATGTCGCCGCGGCGTGCCTCGAAGGACAGGTCGTTCACCGCCAGGAGCCCGCCAAACCGCATCGTCAGGTGTTCGACGGTCAGGATCGCCTCGCTCACCCTTGGCCCTCCTTGACGTGATCGGCGGAGACGGCGCGGCGGTTTTTCAGGAAGGCGCTGGGCATGCGGGTGGAGACGAAACCGCGCGGCTTCCACACCATGATCGCCACCATGGCGAGACCGAAGATGAGCATGCGATACTGGGCCGGATCGAAATCCCTGCCGAAGATGGCCTTCAGCCAGTCGAGCTCGCGCAGGAGTTCGGTGCCGCCGATCATGGCGACGGCGGCGAGGGCCGTGCCGACGAGCGAGCCCATGCCGCCGAGCACGACGATGGCGAGGATCACCGCCGATTCCATGAAGGTGAAGCTCTCCGGCGAGATGAAGCCCTGACGCGCGGCGAAGAACGAGCCGGCGAAGCCGCCGAACATGGCGCCGATGGCGAAGGCAGTGAGCTTGGTGTTGACCGTGTTGATGCCGAGCGAGCGGCAGGCGATCTCGTCCTCGCGCAGCGCTTCCCAGGCCCGGCCGACGGGCAGCTTGCGCAGCCGGTTCGACACCCAGGCGGTGAGCAGGGCGAGGCAGACGATGACGTAGTAGAGGAAGATGGTGCGGTAGACGGGCGAGAATTCCAGCCCGAAGGTCGCGGCAAAGCCCGTGTCCGAGGCGTTGAACGGCACGCCGAAGAACGAGGGCCGCGGAATGGTCGAGATGCCTTCATAGCCGTTGGAGAAGGCGGTCCAGTTGATCAGGACGAGGCGGATGATCTCGCCGAAGGCAAGGGTCACGATGGCGAGGTAGTCGCCGCGTAATCGCAAGACCGGAAAGCCGAGCAGCACCCCCCAGAAGGCGGCGAGGATGCCGGAGATGGGCAGGCAGATCCAGAAGGCCCAGACCCCGAGGCCGGGAAAGGTCGCAGGGATCACCTTGGTGGCGATGAGCGCATAGGCATAGGCGCCGACCGCATAGAAGGCGACATAGCCGAGGTCGAGGAGGCCGGCGAGGCCGACGACGATGTTCAGGCCCCAGGCCAGCATCACGTAGATGAGGATCTGGATGCCGAAATTGTCGATCCACTTGAGGGCGCCGGAGCCGCCCGTCAGGGACATGATCATCATCGGGTAGACGAAGAGGGCGACAAGAGCCGCCGGCGGCAGGCCGCTGCGGACGACGTCGCGCACGCTCCGGGGCACCAGGCCGGACAGGCGGGCGCCGAGGGTGGGCCCCGCCTCGGGGCGCGCCCGCGCGAACCAGAGCGACAGCAGAAAGCGCCCGGCGAAGACGAGCAGGACGACGATCGCGATGAGGCCATAGCGCGTCTCGACGATGAGACGGTTCTGCATGTCCTGCGTCGTCCGGAAGGCGAGCAGGGGACCGAAGACACCGAGCGCGATGATCGCGGCGAAGAGGGCTTCCCGAGCGGCGCGGGCGACGGGGGAAGGGGGCTCGGGTCTGGCGAAATTCGGGTCCGTTGCGCTCGTCACGATCAGACCTTCTCGACGTCGGGCCGGCCGAGGATGCCCTGCGGCATGAAGATCAGCACGATGGCGAGAATGGAGAAGGCTGCGACGTCCTTGTACTCGACCGAGAAATAGGCCGACCAGAAGACCTCGATGAGGCCGATGAGCAGGCCTCCCAGCACCGCGCCGGGCAGCGAGCCGATGCCGCCGAGCACCGCCGCGGTGAAGGCCTTCACGCCCGGCGTGAATCCGTCGTGGAAGTTCACCACGCCGTAATAGACGAGGTAGAGCGTGCCGGCTACGGCGGCGAGCGCGGCGCCCATGACGAAGGTGATGGAGATCGTGCGGTCGACGTCGACGCCGAGCAGAGCTGCCATCTTGCGGTCCTGCTCGCAGGCGCGCTGCGCCCGGCCGAGCGGCGTCTTGGCGACCACCCACCAGAAGATGGCGAGGAGGGCCGCAGTGACCACGACGATGAGAATCTGCTTGTAGGACAGCGTCACCTGATAGCCGCCCGCCGCCGAGAGCACGAAGACATTGTTGAGGATCGGGTCGATGGCCTTGTTGCGCGGACCCTGCGACACCTGCACGAAGTTCGACAGCACGATCGACATGCCGATGGCGGAGATCAGCGGGGCGAGGCGGAACGAGCCGCGCAAGGGGCGATAGGCGACGCGCTCGATGGTCCAGCTAATCAGCGAGGTGAAGATCATGGCGATGATCAGCACGATCATCAGGGCGATGAGGATCGACCCGACGCCGAGCCAGGTGGTGACGATCATCAGCGCGATCAGGGCGATGAAGGTGGAGACCATGAAGACATCGCCATGGGAGAAATTGACCATGCCGATGATGCCGAAGACCATCGTGTAGCCGATGGCGATAAGACCGTAGATCGATCCGAGCGTGACGCCGTTGATCAGCTGCTGGAAGAAGACTTCCATGCCGTCACCTTCCCACTGTCCCCGACGGCGCGGGATAGCGCCGCGATGGTCTCCGGCGACGGCCGCCTCTGCGGCCGGGCCTGCTACACAACATGCCACATATCGGTAGCAAGCGTCCCGAGAAGTCACAATGGCGTCGTGGCGTTTATTCACACGGCCGGCATGCGACCGTCTCAACCTTAATCACCGAGAATTCAGCGGTATGGATTGGCTCCGCCGCGCTCGCAGGCCTATATCAATCGGCAACAGAGGATTTTGCATGGATGGCGCTGCCAGCCACTCGATGATTCCGGGAGTGCCCGCCGCCTCACCGCAGGCCTATCGGGACGGCATGGCGCATGTGGCAGGTCACGTCCATGTGGTCACCACCGCCGGGCCGGCAGGATCCAGCGGCTTCACCGCCATCGCGGTCGCCTCGGTCTCGGACGAGCCGCCGACGCTGCTCGTCTGCCTCAATCGCAAGTCCGCCAACGGGGCGCTGATCGCCAGCAACGGCGTCTTCGCGGTCAATGCCCTGCCGGCCGGCGCCGAGGGGCTGGCAGAGACCTTCGCCGGTCGCCGTGGCCATGTCGGCGCCGAGCGTTTCCGCGAGGGGTCCTGGTCGCCGCTCGCGACGGGGGCGCCGACGCTCGACATCGCCCTCGTCACCTTCGACTGCCGTCTCGTGGAGATGCGCGCCATGGCGACGCATCACATCCTCATCGGCCAGGTCGAGGCGGTCAGGATCGGGCCGGCGGGCCCGGCTCTCGCCTATTTCGACCGGGCCTATCGGCCGATCCCGCGCTGAGCGGCGTATCAGCGACCCCTCTGCCGCTTTCTCCTGCGAAGGATGCCCCACCCGCACCCTCCCCTCGCTTGCGCGAGGAGAGGGTAAGGGTGGGGCCTGCAGAGTCTCAGGTCTTGATGCCGAGCTCGGCGAAAACCTCCTTCGCCTCCTTCATCGCCGTATTCGCTGCGGGAACACCGGCATAGACGGCGATCTGCAGGATGACCTCCTTGATGTCGTCGGTGGTCACACCGTTGGCGAAGGAGGCGCGGCAGTGCAGCCGGAACTCCTCCCAGCGGCCGAGTGAGGCGCAGATGGCGAGCACCAGGAAGCTGCGCGTCTTGCGCTCGAGGCCCGGCCGCGTCCAGATCTCGCCCCAGGCATAGCGGGTGATGAAGTCCTGGAACTCGCCGGAAAAGCCGTCGCGGCCGGCGAGCGAACGGTCGACATGGGCATCGCCGAGAACGGCGCGACGCACCGCGAGGCCTTTTTCGAAGCGGTCTTTTTCGTCCATGAAGGTCTCCTGTCGGGCACTGCGCCCTGCATCGGTGGAAGTGCGTCCTTCGAGGCTCGCCTCCGGACGATGCTGCCGCATCGCTGGGGCTCGCACCTCAGGATGAGGGGCGTTGGTGTCCTGCACAAAGCGGGACGAGGTCGGCCGTCATGCCAGGCTCAACCTTCCTCATCCTGAGGTGCGAGCGCATAGCGAGATGCGGACGCATCTCGCGTCCGCTCGATGCTATTGCGAGCCTCGAAGGACGCACTGACCCGTCTTGCCGCTGATCACGGCCGCAGGAAGCCCATCACCGTGTCGGTGAAGGCCCCGGCCTGCTCGATATTGGACAGATGCGCGGCATCGAGCTCGACATAGCGGGCGCCGGGGATCGCCTCGGCGATCTCGCGGCCCTTGCCGGGGGGCGTCGAGCCGTCATGAGTGCCGGAAATGACGAGCGTCGGTAGCCGTATCGCGCGGATCGCCTCGCGCTGGTCCATGTCGCGGATGGCGGCGGAGCATGCGGCATAGCCTTCCGGCGGGGTGGTCTCCAGCATGGCGACAATGCGGGCAACGGCCTTGGGGTCCGCGGCCTGGAAGCGCTTGGTGAACCAGCGGTCGACGATGGTCGGGATGAGCGGGGTGAGACCGTCGCGCTTCACGGTGGCGATGCGCTGGTTCCACATGTCGGCGGTCGGCATGCCGGCGGCGGTGTTGCAGAGAACCAGGCGGTTGAAGCGGGAGGCATGGTGGGTGCCGGCCCACATGCCGCTCATGCCGCCCATGGAGAGGCCGCACCAGTCGGCCTTCGCGATCCCAAGGTGGTCGAGCAGTTCGACCGCGTCGCGGGTCAGCCGCGCAAAGCCGGTCGGTCCGACGCGCAGCTCGCTGTCGCCATGGCCGCGCTTGTCATAGCGGATGACACGGAAGGCCTCGGCGAAGGCGGCCATCTGCGGCTGCCACATCTCCAGCCGGGTTCCGAGCGAGTTGGACAGGAGCAGCGCCGGCTTGTCGCCGCCGGTATCTTCGTAGCGCAGCGAAAGGCCGTCCGAGGTCGTGAACCGGGCCATGAAAAGTCTCCTGCGGCAATGGTGGCGCGAGAGACTAGGGGAGACTTGCGACAATGCAACGGGGGAGGGGATGCACCGGCAGGGGGGCGGGCCTGCACCGTGGCAAGGTTCCAGCTTGACGCTCCGTTGAGAACGGGTCCAAACTGTAATTCCCGCCGAAAACAGGCTGTTTCCGGCGCGGGAGCCGGCGGCGAATACAAAAACAATCCCGAAGGCGCCTGTTTTGATCGAATGTGAGGAGGAACGCCCATGCCGACGGTGACCCTGACGGTCAACGGACGATCGGTGACGGCCGACGTCGATGCGCGCACCCTGCTGGTGCAGATGCTGCGCGAGAACCTGCACCTGACCGGAACCCATGTCGGCTGCGACACGTCGCAGTGCGGGGCCTGCGTCGTCCATGTCGACGGCAAGGCGGTGAAGTCCTGCACGACCTTCGCGGTCCAGTGCCAGGGCACCGAGGTCGTGACGATCGAGGGCCTCGCCCAGGACGGCAAGCTGCATCCGATGCAGGAGGCCTTCCGCGAGCATCACGGCCTGCAATGCGGTTTCTGCACGCCCGGCATGATCATGGCCGCCGTCGACATCGTGAACCGCAAGGGCGCGGTAGACGAGGCGACGATCCGCGAGGAGCTGGAAGGCAATATCTGCCGCTGCACCGGCTACCACAACATCGTGAAGGCCGTCGAAGCCGGCGCCCAGGCGATGACCGGCAAGGCCCCCGCGCGCCAGGCTGCGGAATAAGCGGCGCCACAAGCCGTTTCCGCAGCCTCCATTCCGCCATCCGACGTCCTAAGGGAGGATCGTCATGACAGTCACCGCACTCGGTGCCGCCGTTCGGCGCAAGGAAGACCACCGCTTCATCACCGGCAAGGGCCAGTATACCGACGATATCAACCGCCCCGGCCAGGCGCACGCCTATTTCCTGCGCTCGCCGCACGCCCACGCCACCCTGAAGAAGATCGACATCGCCAAGGCGAAGGCCATGCCCGGCGTGGTGGCGATCTATACCGGCGATGATGTCGCGGCCGACAAGGTCGGCGGTCTCATCTGCGGCTGGATGATCCATTCCAAGGACGGCACGCCGATGCGCGCCGGTCCCCATCCGATCCTCGCCCAGGGCAAGGTCCGCTATGTCGGCGACCACGTCGCCGTCGTCATCGCCGACACGCTGTCGCAGGCCAAGGACGCGGCCGAGGCCATCCTCGTCGATTACGGCGTGCTGCCGGCCAATGCCGACACGGCCAAGGCCCAGAGCGGTCCCGAGGTTCACGTCGAGGCGCCGAACAACACGGTCTATGACTGGCACATCGGCGACAAGGCGGCGACGGAAGCCGCCTTCAAAGCGGCCAAGCACGTCACGACCCTGGAGATCGTCAACAACCGGCTGGTTCCCAACGCCATGGAGCCGCGCGCGGCCGTCGGCGAATATGATTCCGGCAACGATGCCCTGACGCTCTACACGACGAGCCAGAACCCGCATGTGGCGCGTCTCGTGCTCTCCGCCTTCATCGGCATCGCGCCCGAGCACAAGCTGCGCGTCGTCGCTCCCGATGTCGGCGGCGGCTTCGGCTCCAAGATCTTCATCTATGCCGAGGAGACGGTCTGCGTCTGGGCCGCGCGCAAGTGCGGACGGCCGGTGAAATGGACGGCCGACCGGACCGAGGAGTTCCTCTGTGTCGCGCACGGCCGCGACCATGTCACGCGGGCGGAACTGGCGACCGACGCCGAGGGCAAGATCACCGGCCTCAGGGTCAAGACGATCGCCAATATGGGCGCCTATCTGTCGACCTTCGCCTCGTCGGTGCCGACCTATCTCTACGCCACCCTGCTGTCGGGCCAGTATGCGATTCCGGCGATCTATGCCGAGGTCGATGCGGTCTATACCAACACGTCTCCCGTCGACGCCTATCGCGGCGCCGGCCGGCCCGAGGCGACCTTCGTCGTCGAGCGCCTGGTGGAAGCCGCGGCGCGCGAGATCGGCATGGATCCGGCGGCCTTCCGGCGGCGCAACTTCATCACCAAGTTCCCGCACCAGACGCCGGTGATCATGATGTATGACTGCGGCGACTACAAAGCCTCGCTCGTCAAGGCCATGGAAATGGCCGACGTGAAGGGCTTCGGCAAGCGCCGCCGCGAGGCGGCCAAGCGCGGCAAGCTGCGTGGTCTCGGATATTCCACTTATATCGAGGCCTGCGGCATCGCCCCGTCCCAGGCCGTCGGCTCGCTCGGCGCCGGTGTCGGCCTGTGGGAATCGGCCGAGGTGAGGGTCAATCCGGTTGGCACCGTTGAGGTTCTCACCGGCTCGCACAGCCACGGCCAGGGCCACGAGACGACCTTCGCCCAGCTCGTCTCCTCGCGCCTCGGCATTTCCATCGACAATGTCTCCATCGTCCATGGCGACACCGACAAGGTGCAGTTCGGCATGGGCACCTACGGCTCGCGCTCGGGTGCTGTCGGCATGTCGGCGATCTCCAAGGCTCTCGACAAGATCGAGGCCAAGGCGAAGAAGGTGGCCTCCCATGTGCTGGAGGCGGCGGAGGCCGACATCGACTTCAAGGACGGCAAGTTCACCGTGAAGGGCACCGACAAGTCGGTGGATTTCGGCACGGTGGCGCTCAACGCCTATATCGCCCACAAGTTCAATCCGCAGGAGCTGGAGCCCGGCCTGAAGGAGGGATCCTTCTACGATCCGACCAACTTCACCTTCCCTGCCGGCTGCCACATCTGCGAGATCGAAGTGGACCAGGAGACCGGCGTCGCAACCATCGCCAAATGGACTGCGGTCGACGATTTCGGCAATGTCATCAACCCGATGATCGTCGAGGGCCAGGTCCATGGCGGTATCGCCCAGGGCGTCGGCCAGGCGCTGCTGGAAGGGGCGATCTACAACAAGGACGGGCAGCTCGTGACGGCCTCCTTCATGGATTACGCCATGCCGCGGGCCCATGACCTGCCGTCCTTCGACGTCGGCATGACCGTGACACCATGCCCGTCCAACCCGCTCGGCATCAAGGGCTGCGGCGAGGCCGGCGCGATCGCCGCACCCGCCGCCGTCATCAACGCGCTGACCGATGCGCTGGGAACCGAGGAGGTGCCGATGCCTGCGACGCCCCAGGCCCTGTGGACGGTCATCCAGAAGCAGTCCCGCGCCGCGATCGCGGCCGAGTAAGGTTCGAAAGAGGTCATCATGTATCCTTTCAAGTACCAGAAGGCCGCAACCGTCCGCGGCGCCGTCTCGCTCCTCGGCAAGGCCGAGGATCCCAAGCTGCTGGCCGGCGGCCATACGCTGATCCCGACCATGAAGCAGCGACTCGCCAGTCCGAAGACGCTGGTCGACCTGTCGGGCGCCGGCCTGTCGGGAATCGAGCAGAAGGGCCGCAACATCGTCATCGGCGCGATGACGACCCATGCCGAGGTTGCCGCATCGCCGATCGTCCAGCAGGCGATCCCGGCGCTCGCCCAGCTCGCCGGCCATATCGGCGATCCCCATGTCCGCCATCGCGGCACGATCGGCGGTTCGGTGGCCAACAACGACCCGGCGGCCGACTATCCCGCGGCGCTCATGGCGCTGGGGGCGACGGTCCATACCAGCAAGCGCAAGATCCCGGCGGAGGAGTTCTTCGCCGGCATGTTCGCCACCGCCCTCGACGAGGACGAGGTGATCACCAAGATCGCCTTCCCGGTGCCGGCCAAGGCCGCCTATGTGAAGTTCCCCAATCCGGCTTCGCGCTACGCCATCGTCGGCGTCTTCGTCGCCAAGAAGGGCAGCCAGGTGAAGGTCGCCGTGACCGGCGCCGGATCGGGCGGCGTCTTCCGCCATACGGCGATGGAGGAGGCCCTGGCGAAGCGCTTCAACCCGAAATCGCTGGAAGGCGTCGGGACGCCTGCCGCCGATCTCAACGGCGACATTCACGCCTCGGCGGATTATCGCGCCCATCTCGTCGGCGTCATCGCCAAGCGCGCCGTCGCCGCTGCCATCGCCTGAGCGCAGCGATCATTGGAAACAAGTGGAGGGCCGGGCGCGAAAGCACCGGCCCTTCGCCTTTTTCGACTCTGTTTTCGATCCGGCGTGGCCGGTTCAGCCCGCATCCGGCGCGATGCGGCGGACCTGCAGGACCTCGATCATCTCGTCGTTCTTGCGATAGGACACGCAGCGCAGCGATCCGAGCGGACCGGGAATCTGCGGGTCATGGGCGTGGTTGTGCTCCATAAGCTGCAGGCATTGCTCGGGACGCTCGACCACCCGCAGCGTGCGCCAGCCGCGCGACAGTTCCGGGTTTGACGTGATGTATTCGAGGCGGACGAGATCGGGGCGCTTCGGGTCGATCATCCGGCGGACGCTGCCGGTTATCAGCGAAGCTTCGCCCGGGAAGAGCACGAACAGTCCGATGATCATGCCGCCGAAGGCGACAAGCATCGTGATCAGGGTCGTGTTGTGGCGCATCGGCTGGCCCATGGCGTACACGAGTCGTGAGAAGCATCGCTGCTACCATATGGCCATTAACGAAAATTCGAATCGAAACCACGAAAAATGGTTGCATCCGGAGTCCGCCCGTCTCATCGCGGCGGTTTTCCCCCGTCATGCCGCAAAATCGCCCCAACCCGCCGCGAACACTGCATCGACACCGACCGCCCGTTCCGGTCGCCCCGGAGGTCAGCGCGTGAAATCCCCCCTTGCCGTCCTCGCCGCGTCGATCCTCTCCCTCGTCGCCCTTCCTGCGGGGCCTGCCGCCGCACAGGTGCAGGGCGAAGTGTCCGCCGATTATGCCGTGACCTTTCTCGGGCTTTCCATCGGCCGCGGCACGATGGTCTCGACGTCGGACGGGCGGACCTACCGCACCACGCTCGAGGCGCGAGTCACCGGCATGGCGGCTGTCTTCGCCGGCGGCGCGGGAACGGCCATCTCCACCGGCCAGATCCGCGGCAATGGGCCGGTGCCGTCCAGCTTCACCGTGGAGATCCGCTCGGGTGAGAAGGTCGAGACGATGCGCATGGACATGGCCGGCGGCAACGTCACCGGTGTCACCCGCGACCCCGACAAGCCGCCGCATCCGCGCGCGACGCCGCTCCTGCCGGAACATCTGCGCGGCGTGCTCGACCCGCTCTCTGCCGGCATTTTCGTCGCCGGCGGCACGGGGCCCGTCGCGGGAGCGGCGGCCTGCGAGCGCCGCACACCGGTCTTCGGCGGGCGCGAGCGCTTCGACCTCATCTATTCCTTCGTCGAGACCCGGCAGGTGGATATCGGCGGCTACAAGGGTGAGGCGGCGGTCTGCCGCGTGCGGTTCGAGCCGATCGCCGGCTACCGGCCCGACCGCAACGACATCCAGAGCGCGCGGCAACGCTCCGCCGAGGTGATCCTCGTTCCGGTTCGCGGCACGCGGAACCTCCTGCCGGCGAGGATCGCGCTGTCGACCGGCTATGGCACGGGCATCGCCCAGGCGACGCGGCTCGCCCTCGACCCGGGCCCGCCGACGGCACGGCGCGCCTCCGCGGATTGAGGTTCTCGACGGCATACCGGCTGCGCTATGGTTCGCCATCCAGCCGGAGTGCCTTCGTGACATCTGCCCCGCCCATCGCGCTTCCCACCTCCATCGACGCGACGCTCGCCCTGTTGAAGAGCGGCGATTACGTCGCCGACCGATCGCTGGCGACCGTCCTGTTCCTGGCACTGAAAATGGGCCGCCCACTGCTGCTTGAAGGGGAGGCGGGCGTCGGCAAGACCGAGATCGCCAAGGTTCTCGCCGCGGCGCTCGGGCGCAACCTGATCCGCCTCCAGTGCTACGAGGGGCTGGACGTCTCGGCCGCCGTCTATGAATGGAACTACGCGGCGCAGATGATCACGATCCGGCTCGCCGAGGCGGAAGGGGAGGTGGACCGCGAGGCGCTCGCCTCCGGCATCTTCTCCGAGCGTTTCCTCGTGAAGCGGCCGCTGCTGCAGGCGCTGGCACCGGACGAGCGCGGCCCGCCGGTGCTGCTCATCGACGAACTCGACCGCACCGACGAGGCCTTCGAGGCCTTTCTGCTGGAGGTGCTCTCCGACTTCCAGGTGACGGTGCCGGAGCTCGGCACGATCAAAGCTCCGGCACCGCCCATCGTCATCGTCACCTCCAACCGCACCCGCGAGATCCATGACGCGCTGAAGCGCCGCTGTCTCTATCACTGGGTCGACTATCCCGACGCGGCGCGCGAACTCGCCATCCTCAAGGCCAAGGCACCGGGGGCGCCGGAGCGACTGACGAAGGAGATCGTCGCCTTCGTCCAGCGGCTCAGGAAATCCGACCTGTTCAAGGTGCCGGGCGTCGCCGAGACGATCGACTGGGCGACGGCGCTCACCGAGCTCGATGCCGTCGGCCTCGACCCTCAGGGCGTCACCGACACGCTGGGGGTCCTGCTCAAGTACCAGGACGACATCCAGAAGATGCAGGGCGGCGAGGCCAAGGCCATCCTCGACGAGGTGAAGGCGGGACGCTGACGCCATGGCTCCTGCCGCATCGCTCATCGAACCCGGCCGCCGGCCCTGGCTGAAGGCCCTCGCCATCGGCGCCGCGCTGCTTCTCGTGCCGCTGATCTGGTGGACAGTGCTGGCGCTCGCCGGAACGCGCGTGCCGGTGCCGGTGCCCTCCGGCCTGTCGACGGTGCTGATCGTCGTGGCGGCGCTTGTCATCGCGCCGCTGCTGGAGACCGCGGTGCTCGCGCTGCTGCACTGGCTGACGATCATGCGCATCGGCTTGCCCCGCGCCGCCTTCGTGGGGGTTGCAGTCGCGGCGGCGGTGGCCGCCCACCTGCCGCTGACTCTGGTGCGCACGCCGGTCACCGCGACGATCTTTGTCGTGTTCGCCTGGCAATATGCCGCCTGGTCCGCCGCACGCGGCTGGCGCATCGCCTTTCTCGGCACGGCGCTCGCTCATGCCGCCTACAATACCGGGTCTCTCGCGCTCTCGCCGCTCTGGGCCTTCCTGCTGAGGCCGGCCTGATGGCGAATGCGCTGGCCGAGAACATCGCGCACTTCGCCCGGGCGCTGCGCATCGCGGGGCTCCCCGTCGGCCCGGGCACCGTGCTCGACGCCGTCGCGGCAGTGGAGGCGGCGGGCATCGGCTCGCGCGATGACTTCTACTGGACGCTGCACGCGGTCTTCGTGACGAAGCACGAGCATTCGCTGCTGTTCCGCACCGCCTTCGAGATCTTCTGGAAGAAGCGTCACCTGATGGAGAAGCTGCTCTCCATCCTGATGCCGGTGGCACCGGCCGCGCCGGGCAAGCCCGATCCGGTGTCGCTGCGCCTGCAGGAGGCCTTCTTCAAGCAGGCCGAGAGCGTGCCGGTGGAGAAGCCTGAGATCGAGGTCGATGCGAGCCTGACGGTGTCCGACATCGAGGTGCTGCAGAAGAAGGACTTCGCGCAGATGACGGCCGCCGAGATCGCCGAGGCGAACCGGCGGGTGGCGGCCCTGGTGCTCCCCGACGATGCCATTATGACGCGCCGTTTCGCGCCCGATCCCCGCGGGCGGCGGATCGACCTCAGGCGCACGCTGCGCCGGTCGATCGGCGAGGGCGGCGGCATCATCGACCTCGCCCGCCGCGGCCCGAAGATGAAGCATCCGCCGCTGGTGGTGCTGTGCGACATTTCCGGCTCGATGAACCAGTACACCCGGGTGATCCTGCATTTCGTCCATGCGCTGATGGAGAACCGCCGCAACGTCCACGCCTTCACCTTCGGCACGCGGCTGACCAACATCACGCGGATGCTCAAGGCGAAGGATCCGGACGAGGCGCTCGCGGCCTGCTCGGCGGCGGTCGAGGACTGGTCGGGCGGCACGCGCATCGCGCCCTCGCTGGCGGCCTTCAACAAGGTCTGGTCGCGACGGGTGCTGTCCGGCGGGGCGGTCGTCCTGCTGGTGACCGACGGGCTCGAGCGCGACGGCACCGCCGATCTCGCTCGCGCTGCCGACCGGCTGCATCGTTCCTGTCGCCGGCTCGTCTGGCTCAACCCGCTGCTGCGTTTCGACGGGTTCGAGGCAAAAGCGCAGGGCATCCGCGCGCTGCTGCCCCATGTCGACGAGTTCCGCACCATCCACAACGTCGCGGCGGTGGCCGATCTCGTCGCGGCGCTCGATGCCCGCCGGCCTGACCGTGCCCATGATCCGCGGCGGTGGATGAAGGCGCCGTGAGGGTTGGGGACGCCTCCTTCGCGCACCAGCCTTGACGGAAGGACGTCCTGCCCGGGACAAACCCGGGCACGACGCGCTGAGGACGTCGCAACGCCTTGATGCGGGGTGACGGGCTCCCCGGATGTGCCTTGCAGGCGCAGCCCGCCCTTGCGCCGCGCCCCGGTTCATCCGATGTCTTGCGAGGGACACTTCTCCCCGATGGAGGCCGCCATGCTCTCGACCGACAACGACATTCTCGGACAGGCCGAGGCCTGGGCGAAAGCCGGCAAGGGGGTGGCGGTGGCGACCGTGGTCGAGACCTGGGGCTCGGCGCCGCGCCCGGTCGGCTCGCACCTTGTCATCGACGAGGACGGCAGCTTCTTCGGTTCGGTCTCGGGCGGCTGCGTCGAGGGTGAGGTCGTCACCGAAGCGCTGGACGTGATCGGAACCGGGAAAGCCAAACTCCTCGAATTCGGCGTCGCAGACGAGACGGCGTGGCGGGCGGGCCTGTCCTGCGGTGGACGGATCGCCGTTTATGTCGAGAAGGTCGGCTGATGCGCCTCGCACTCCTCTCGGCGCTCAACGCCGCCCGTTCCGACAGGCGCGCCGCCGTCCTCGTCACGGATCTCGACGGTGGTGCGGCCCGCCTCGTCACCGCGGAGACGCTCGCCGGCGATCCGCTGGAGGAGGCGATCCGCACGGCCCTGCGCACGGGGCGCAGTGGTGTCGTGGAGGGGACGCGTGCCTTCCTGACCGTCCAGGTGCCGCCCGCGCGGATGGTCGTCATCGGCGCCGTCCATATCAGCCAGGCGCTGGTGCCGATGGCGCGGATGGTCGGCTACGATCCCGTCATCGTCGATCCGCGGACGGCCTTCTCCACGCCCGAGCGCTTTCCCGGCGTCACGGTTCTGGCGCAATGGCCGGACGAGGCTCTGCCTGGCCTCAAGGTCGACCGCTACACCGCCTTCATCGCGCTCACCCACGATCCGAAGATCGACGATCCCGCCCTGATGCACGCGTTCGAGAAGGACTGCTTCTATATCGGGGCGCTGGGCTCGCGGAAGACCCATGCCCGCCGCGTCGAGCGGCTGACCGCCAATGGGGCGTCGCCGGAGGTGCTGGCCCGCATCAAGGCGCCCGTCGGCCTCGCCATCGGCGCCATCACGCCGGCGGAGATCGCCGTGTCGATCCTCGCCGAGGTGACGCAGGCCTGGCGGCAGGGCATCGCGTGAGATCGACCCGGGCACGCGGCTAGGAGGCGGCAGATGCGGTTCGGTCCCGTGCCCTTGGACGAAGCGCTGGGCGGCGTCGTCGCCCATGCCGTGCGCCGGGACGGCCTGCTCCTGAAGAAGGGCACCCGGATCGGCGCGGCCGAGATCGCGGCGCTCGCCGCTGCCGGTCTCGACACGGTGACCGTGGCGATGGCCGAGCCGGGCGACGTCGGCGAGGACGAGGCGGCCGCGCAAATCGCGGCAGCCGTCTCCGGGACCGGTCTGCGCATCGACCGGGCCTTCACCGGCCGCGCCAATCTCTTCGCGATGGAGGCCGGCGTTCTCGTGGTCGAGCGCAGCGGGATCGACAGGATCAACCGCATCGACGAGGCGATTACCTTCGCGACCCTGCCGGCCTTCGCCGCTGTCGAGGCGGGCGAGATGGTGGCGACCGTCAAGATCATTCCCTATGCGGTGGCGGGTGCCAGGGTCGCCGAGGCGCTCGCCGCCGGCCCGCTCGTGCAAATCGCCCCCTTCATCCGGCGCCGCATCGCCGTGGTCTCGACGCTCCTGCCGGGCCTTGCCGACAAGGTCGTCGACAAGACCCTCCGGGTCACGTCCGACCGCCTCGCCCCGGCCGGGGCCCGAATCGTCGCCGATCGGCGTATTCCCCATGATGCCGCGGCGCTGGCGGCGGTGATCACCGAACTGCGCCCGCAGGCCGATCTTGTCCTCGTTTTCGGGGCTTCCGCCATCGCCGACCGCCGCGACGTCATCCCCGCGGCGCTCGAGGCGGTGGGCGGCCATGTCGAGCATCTCGGCATGCCGGTCGATCCCGGCAACCTCCTGATGATCGGCACGCTGGACGGCGTTCCCGTCATCGGCGCGCCGGGGTGCGCCCGCTCGCCGAAGGAGAACGGCTTCGACTGGGTGCTGATGCGGCTGCTGGCAGGCCTCGCCGTGACCAAGCAGGACGTGACCGGCATGGGGGTGGGAGGCTTGCTTATGGAGATCGTGTCGCGACCGCAACCGCGGGCGGGAGACGTCGAGGTTTCCCCGGCGCCGCGGATCGCCGGCATCGTGCTGGCGGCGGGGCGCTCGACGCGCATGGGCGGGCCGAACAAGCTCCTGGCCGAGATCGGCGGCAAGCCGCTGGTGCGCCATGCGGTGGAGGCGGCGCTCGGGGCGGGGCCGGCCGACGTGCTGGTCGTCACCGGCCATCAGGAGGCGGCGGTGCAGGCGGCGCTGACCGGCATGCCCGTGCGCTTCGCCCACAATCCCGATTTCGCCGCCGGCCTGTCCACCTCGCTCAAGGCGGGGATCGCGGCGCTGGGCGATGACGTCGACGGGGCCGTGGTGCTGCTCGGCGACATGCCGCGCATCTCACCTGCGCTGGTTGCACGGCTCGCCGCAGCCTTCGCCCCCGAAGAGGGCCGACACATCGTCGTGCCGATCGCGGGCGGGCGGCGCGGCAATCCGGTCCTGTGGGGGCGGCGCTTCTTCGTCGAGCTGATGCGCGTCACCGGCGACCAGGGCGGGCGGGCGGTGCTGGCAGGTGCGCCTGAGGCCATCGCCGAGGTCTCGGCGGAGGAGGACGACGTCCATCTCGACCTCGATACGCCGGAAGCGCTGGCGGCTGCCGGCGGCCGGCCCGGGCCTTAACCAACCTGAATGGCACGCGGCGACTTTGACAAAAAAAACCCCGGGTCGTTGCCGGCCCGGGGCGTCAGATGGTCATCTCCGTGGACGCGGAGTGGTTGAATCCGTCTATCTGCCCATCCGTTGGGCAGCACAATCAAGACCGCATCTTTACCCTACCCGTTGACCTTAATCGGCCGCGCTGGAAAACCGTCCAATTGTCGGCATCCGCGCGCAGACTCCGGCGCGCGGAAACAGGTCCCCGTCATCGTCGGGTCATGGTGGTTTCACCTGCGCGTCATCCCCCCCTCATACGTCCGTCTCCAGAACCCTCGAATCGGGATGAGACGGCATGGCTCTGGTGGCAGGCGAGGCCCGCAAGGCGACCCATCGCAATATCGGACGGGCAGTCGCCCGCCACAGTCCGCTGTCGCGAGCGGGGCTTCAGGAACAGCTCTTCACGCTGATGTTCTCGGGCCTCGTCTATCCGCAGATCTGGGAGGATCCGGCGATCGACATGGAGGCGCTGGCGCTCGGCCCGGCCGATCACGTGGTGGCGATCGCCTCGGGCGGCTGCAACATCCTCAGCTACCTCGTTGCCGGGCCTGCCCGCATCACCGCCCTCGACCTCAACGAGAACCACGTGGCGCTGAACCGGCTCAAGCTCACGGCAGCCCAGCATCTGCCGGACCATGCGAGCTTCTTCCGCTTCTTCGGCGAGGCCGACAGCCGCGACAATGTCGCCGCCTTTGACCGGCATCTGCGCGACCGGCTGGATCCGGTGACGCGCGCCTACTGGGACCACCGCGACTGGGTCGGCCGCCGCCGCATCCGGCAGTTCTCCGACAACATCTATCGCAAGGGCCTGCTCGGCTGGATGATCGGCACCGGCCACGCCGTCGCCCGCCTGCACGGCCGCGATCCGCGCCGCATGCTGGAGGCCCGTTCGCTGGCCGAGCAGCGCGCCATCTTCGACAGCGAGCTGAAGCCGCTGTTCTCGTCGGGCCTGGTGCGCTGGCTGGTGAAGAATCCCGCGTCGCTCTACGGGCTCGGCATTCCGCCGGCCCAGTACAAGGCGCTGCTGACCTCAGCCAAGGCCGGCGGCGGCATGGAGGAGGTTCTGGTGACGCGCCTCGAGCGCCTCGCCTGTGGCTTTCCGCTGGAGAGCAACTACTTCGCCTGGCAGGCCTTCGGGCGCCGCTACCAGCCGGGCGCGACGGGGGCCGTGCCGCCCTACCTCGTCGCCGGCCATTTCGATGCGGTGAAGGCCCATGCCGATCGCGTCGAGGTCTGCCACGAGAATTTCATCGACCATCTCGAGCGGCAACCCGACGCCTCGCGCGACGCCTATGTGCTGCTCGACGCGCAGGACTGGATGACCGACGAGGTGCTGAACCGGCTGTGGCGCGCGATCCTGCGCACGGCGCGGCCCGGTGCCCGTGTCATCTTCCGTACGGCGGCGGAGGAGAGCCTGCTGCCAGGCCGTGTGGCGCCCGACATCCTCGCCCGCTTCACCTATGACGCGCCGCGGTGCCGCGCCTGGACCGACCGCGACCGGTCGTCGATCTATGGCGGCTTCCACCTCTACACGCTGGCGGCGTCGTGACCGCGCCCGCCGACACGGTCCACGCATCGCGGCAGATGGACGCGATCTACCGGTGGCAGGTCGGCATCTACGACGCGACGCGCAAGTTCTATCTGCTCGGCCGTGACGGTCTGATCGCCGAGCTCGCGCCGCCCGCCGGCGGCACCGTGCTGGAAGTCGGCTGCGGCACCGGGCGCAACCTCATCGTCGCCGCCCGGCGCTATCCGCAGGCGCGGTTCTACGGCTTCGACGTGAGCCCGGTGATGCTGGCCGAGGCCCGTCGCGCCGTCGACCGCGCCGGACTTGCCGACCGCATCCGCCTCGCGGAGGCCGACGCCGCGCGCTTCGACCCGCTGTCGACCTTCGCGCGGGACGGTTTCGACCGTGCCTTCTGTTCCTACACGCTGTCGATGATCCCGCCCTGGCGGGAGGCACTCGACCGCGCGATGGCCGCGGTGTTGCCGGGCGGCTCGCTCCACGTGGTGGACTTCGGCGGCCAGAGCCGGCTGCCGGGCCTGTTCCGTGCCGGCCTCAGGGCCTGGCTGTCGCAGTTCCACGTCACGCCGCGGGACGGATTCGCCGAAGCGCTCGATGAGGCCGCCGGAGCGCGCGGGTTTGCCGTGCGTCTGGCGCGCCCCTATCGCGACTATGCGGTCCATGCCGTCGCGACAAGGCCGGCCCTTGCTTGACCCCGTCGGCGGGCGGGGTCTATGACCCCCGGCCAGATGACCCATGACATCAAGACCGCCGGCCCCCCCGAACTGACGGTGGTCGTGCCCAGCTTCAACGAACGCGACAACGTGCCGGAACTGGCGCGCCGGCTGGATCATGTGCTCGCCGGCATCGCCTGGGAAATGATCGTCGTCGACGACGACAGCCCGGACGGCACAGCCGCCGTGGTCAAGGAGATCGCAACGCGCGACCCGCGCGTGCGCTGCATCCGCCGGGTGGGTCGGCGGGGGCTTGCGGGCGCCTGTATCGAGGGGATGCTCGCTTCCTCGGCGCCGGTCGTCGCCGTCATGGACGGCGACCTGCAGCACGACGAGACCATCCTGCCGGCCATGCTCGAGCAGATCCGGGCCGGGCGCGACCTCGTCGTCGCCAGCCGCAACATCGCCGGCGGCTCGAAGACCGAGGGTCTGACGCCCATCCGCCAGGGGATTTCCGACCTCGGCCGCCGTCTGTCGTCGATGATCCTCAAGGCACCGCTGACCGACCCGATGTCCGGCTTCTTCATGATCCGCCGCGACATCGTCGAGGAGGTGGCGCCGCGGCTGTCGACCACCGGGTTCAAGATCCTCGCCGACATCGCGGCATCGGTGCCCAGGGCGCCGAGCTTCGCCGAAGTCCCCTTCGTCTTCCGTGAGCGCGTCCATGGCGAGAGCAAGCTCGACGCCAAGGTGGCGCTGGATTATGTCGGCTTCGTCCTGAACAAGCTGTCCGGCGGGTTCATCCCGCTGCGCTTCATCTTCTTCGCCTTGGTCGGCACCAGCGGCCTCATCGTCCATCTGGCGGCGCTCTATGCGGGCCTGACTTTCGGCATGCGCTTCGAATGGGCGCAGACGCTGGCGACGGTCGTCGCCATGACGTCGAATTTCGTCATCAACAACGAGATCACCTATCGCGATGCCCGGCTGAAGGGCGCCCGCTTCCTGACCGGCCTGCTGCTCTTCTATCTCGTGTGCAGCATCGGCGCCTTCGGCAATGTCGGCGTCGCCAGCTGGCTCTATGCCGGCGATGTCGACTGGTGGCTCTCCGGCCTCGCCGGGGCCGTGATGGGTGCCGTGTTCAACTATGCCGCCTCGGCCACCCTCGTCTGGCGCCGCTGACATGACGGCGGCCTTGCGCCCGGTCTGGGCGGGGAGCGCCGGCGCCGTCCTCATTCTGGTCGCCGCCCTCACCGCGGTGCGTCTCTGGGCCGCCGGGTCCCTCGGCCTCGCCGCCGACGAAGCCTATTACCATCTGTGGTCGCAGAACCTCGCCCTCGGCTATTTTGACCACCCACCGATGGTGGCGCTGCTGATCCGTGCCTCCACAACGGTCTTCGGCGACACGGAATTCGGCATCCGCTGGCTGTCTGTGCTGCTGGCGGCGGCGGCGAGCATCGGGGTCTGGCGCCTCGTCTGGCGCCTGACCGACGACCGGGCGGCGGCGATCGCCGGGGCGGCGATGGTGCAGGCGACGCTGTTCCTCGGCGCCGGCGCCATGCTGGTGACACCGGATACGCCGCTCGTGCTGTTCTGGACGCTGGCATTGCTCGCCCTGGTCGAGGTCTGGCGCACCGGCCGGGGCGTCTGGTGGCTGGCGGCTGGCCTCGCCGTCGGCCTCGCCTTCATCTCCAAGTACACCGCCGTCTTCCTCGGCTTCGCCATCCTGCTCTGGATCGTGCTGGTACCGGAGCTTCGCCGCTGGCTGCGCTCGCCCTGGCCCTATGCGGGCGGCATCCTCTGCCTCGCGGTCATGGCGCCGGTGCTGTGGTGGAATCTCGCCCATGGCGGCGCCTCCCTCACCAAGCAGTTCGGCCGTGCGGTTCCGAAGGCCTTCGACCCGCGTTTCGTGCCCGAATTCATCGCCGGACAGGCGGCGCTGCTCACGCCGCTGATCGGGATCCTCGTGCTCTGGGGCCTGTGGGTGGTCGGCCGCCGCGCCCTCGACCATCGGGAGCCGGGCGCCGTTCTGCTGACCGTGTCGGTGCTGCCGCTCCTCGCCTATCTCGTCTGGTACGGCCTTTTCGACCGCGTCCAGGGCAACTGGACGGCCTGCCTCCTGCCGGCCGCCATCGCCGCCGCCGTCATCGGCGCCAAGGCCCTTCCGGCGGCCGCCCCCCGCGCCGCGGCGGTGCTGCGGGTGAGCCTGCGCTGGTCGGTGTTGACCGGGGTGCTGCTCGGGCTCTTCGTCATCGCCCATGCGAGCTTCCGGCTTGCGCCACTGGCCATTGATCCGACGGGCCAGCTGCACGGCTGGCGCGCCACTGCGGAGGCCGTCGAGGCGGCGGCCATGAGGGCCGGGGCGGGCACGATCGGCACGGCGAGCTACACGACGACGGCGCATCTGCGATTCTACGGCTCGGGGCGGCCGCCGGTGGTCCAGTTCGGCGAACGCCTGCGCTATGCCATGGAACCGGCGCCCGATGCCGCCGTGGTCGCTTCTCGGCCGGTTCTGGTCGTGGTCGAGAGCCGCCGGGCGGCAGAGGTCGCTGCGCGCCTTGGACAGCTCTATCGGGTGGTGGCACCGGCCGGGGCGGTCGACAGGCTATGGCGGCCGCGGTTCGGGCTGACGGATCGCATGGACCAGCTGGTGCTCTTCGTCGTCCGTGATCCGCTTCAGCCTGGCCTTCCCGATCTCGCCACGCCTCAGTAGCGCCGCCAGAGGGACAGGCCGGCATAGGCGCCGGAACGGCCGCCGCGATCCTGCGCAAATCCCCCGGACAGGCGCAGCCCCACGGGGCCGATGGTGATTCCGGTCGCATGTACGCCGAGCCGCGTGCGCAGCGTGCCGTGGTGGGCGCTGAACGTCGCCTCCGGCCCGACATAGATGCCGCCACCGACGTCGTAGCCGGGTGCGACGCGCAGGCTCGCCGCGGCGAAGGGGGTCGCATAGGTGGCGTAGAGCTGGACGGCGACACGCTCATAGGGAGTGAGCCAGGCGTCGAGCGTCACGACAGGACCGATGCGCGTCCCGACATGGGGGTCGGGGAGGGCGGGCGACAGGCGCCGCGTCTCCAGGGCGAGGCCGGCGAAGAGGGTCGCCGATCCCCAATGGCCCTGTTCACGCCAGCCGGCCATCAGCCGTGCGGTGGTCGTGGTCTCCAGGACCCGATCCGGCAGAACGGGATCGATGCGGAACCGCGACATCCCCGTGCCGGCCGTGATCCGCAGGGCCAGGCCGCGGCCCTCGCCGTGCCGAACGGTCAATGCATCGAAGCCGGAGGAGAGGTGGAAGCCGTCGAAGGCGCCATCGAGGCCGAAGAAACTCGCGAAACGACCTTCGGCGGGCGCGTCGGCGAGGGCCACGCCCGGCAACCATGCGACGGCAATGGTTCCCCATGCTCTCCATGCGCGCATGGGTCATTCGCTCATGGAACCTCGCCTCTGGCCATATGGGACATCACCGGATGAGACGGCGGGCACGGCGACGTCACTCGGCTGTTAATCATCCGCTAACCATGTTTGTCGCTCAATTGCGACGGCACGATCGTGTCGCCGGTCGGCCAGCAAGACCCAGTGCATCGTCACAGCTTCGCCGGAGGCCGTCATGCCAGCGCAGTCCCCTTCCGTTCCGTCCCGCCATATCGATGCCGATTTTGTCCGGCTGATCGAAGGCTATTCCCTCACCACCGCCGAGATCCTCTACCGGATGCCGGACCATCCGCTGTTGCTGCAGACCTATCTCTGGCAGGACTACGATCAGGCGCCCTATTTCCCGGTGCTGAAGCGTTTCCTCGCCTTCTGGGAGAAGAGCCTCGACGGACGGCTGCATGCGGTCACCGTCGTATCGTCGCGGCTGCTCCGGCCGCGCGAACTGCGCATGGCCCAGAGCCTGTCCTACCTGCACTGATCCGTGCCGATTATCGCAATTCGCCTTGAACCGGTCGCTGGGCAGTGGCGGCGCAGCGCGGGGCGACGTATGGATAGCGCCCTTTCGCCTGCCGGAACCGTTCGTGCCCGCCCCTGAGAAGACATCCCATATCATTGCCGCACTGATGTCGGCCAAGGCATCGGGTGATTCCGAGGTCTTCGGGAGCCTGACGGTCGGCGATCTCCTGACGTCGCTGCGCTCGCGTGCCTTCGGTCTGTCGCTGATTCTGTTCGGCCTGCCGAACCTCCTGCCCATTCCCGGCCTGCCGATCCTCACCGGTATCGTATTGATCATGCTCGCATTGCAGATCCTCGTCGGACGGGAAGTGCCTTGGCTTCCCGCCCGCATCGCAGGCACGGCGCTGCCGCGCGCCCGCCTGACGCAGGTCGTCAATCGCACGCTGCCGCTGCTGCGGCGTGTTGAGACCATGACCAGGCCGCGGCTCGCATTGGCGGCGGGGCCCACCGCGCGCCGCCTCGTCGGATTCGCCGTGCTGGTCCTCGCGGTGCTGCTGATCATCGTGCCGATTCCATGGATCGGCTCGATGCCGCAGGGCCTCGCGCTCTGCGTGCTCGGCCTCGGTTTGACCGAGCGCGACGGCTTGCTGGTCGTCGCCGGCTTCGTCCTCGCCGCGATTGCCACGGCGGTGAGCGCCGGAATCGGCTATACGATCGTTGCGAGCGCATTGTCCGTCCTGTTCTGATTGCGGTCTGCCAACGCAGCGGAGACACGTCCCTTGCAGGTGAATTCCGATCCCCCGGTCCGCCGGACCTCCGAGATTTTCCTCGCGTTGAAGGATGTCGGGGAGGGTGAGCGCATCTCTCTCGACGGGCTGACGCGCGCCCTCGGCGACCGCGCCTTCGGCCTGCTGGTGCTGATCTTCGCCCTGCCGAACATCATTCCCATGATCCCGGGCGTCTCCACCGTGTCCGGCATCGTCATCGGGATCGTGGGCCTGCAGATGATGATCGGCCGGCATGCGCCCTGGCTGCCCGCCGCCATCGGCGAGAAATCGATCCCGCGGTCCCAGCTCGCGGCCATGGTCGACCGCACCGTTGGCTGGGTGGCAAAGGTCGAGCGGGTGGCGCGGCCGCGCTGGAGTTTCATGACACGCGGGCCGATGCATGTCGTCCTCGGCGCCATGTTCGTGCTGCTCGGGGCGATCCTGGCCCTGCCGCTGTCCTGGGTCGGCAATTTCCCGCCCGGCGTGGCGCTGGTGGTGCTGTCGATCGGCCTGCTCGAGGATGACGGCATGCTCGTCGCCGCCGGTCACGCCATCGGTATCATCGCGACCGCGCTGGTCCTGGCCCTGGTGGTGGCGCTGGTGGCGGCGGCGATCACGAGTTTCGGCTGGCTGACCGCCTGATCCGCGCCGATCCGGCTTCACTTGGGCGGCCACGGACAGTATGGTCCGCCCAGATCTGACGAGGACCTGCCATGGCCGATCACATCGTGCCCCATTTCGCCAATGACGACGGCGTCGCCGTCATCCATATCGGCGTCAAGGAATTCCAGTGCATGGGCGCGCGCGCGCCCTTCGACCATCCGCATGTCTTCCTCGACATGGGCAGCGAGACCGAGATCGTCTGCCCCTATTGCTCGACCCTCTACAAATTTGACGCCGCGCTGCATGCCGACGAGACCCGCCCGGCCGGCGCCTATGTAAAGACCCTGGCCGAGGCCTGACCGGCGCGTGCCCGCGGCGCGCCACGTCACCATTGCCGGTGCCGGCATCGGCGGCCTGACCTTGGCCTTGTGCCTCGCCAGGGCGGGGTTCACATCGACCGTCCTGGAGCGCAGCCCGGCTCTGGAAGAGGTTGGTGCCGGCATCCAGCTCTCCCCCAATGCCAGCCGGATTCTGATCGCGCTCGGTCTCGCGGAGGCGCTTGCGCCGGCCGTCGTCGCCCCGGCGGGCATGGACGTCCGGTCTGCATCATCCGGCGCGCTGCTCGCTGCCGCGACGCTGGGCGAGACGGCGGCACAGCGCTGGGGCTCACCATGGTGGGTCATCCACCGGGCTGATCTACTCGCCGCTCTCGCCGCGGCCGCCGCGCGGGAACCGGCCATCACGATCGAGACCGGCAGCGCCGTCGCCACCGTCATGGCAGTTGCGGACGGGTTCGACCTCACCCTGGAGGGGGGAGAACGCCGCCATATCGCCGTGCTGGTCGGCGCCGACGGCATCCGTTCGGCGGTGCGGCGAGGGCTCGGCGATCCGGCCGCGCCGATCTTCCGGCACCGCAGCGCCTTTCGGGCCACCCTGCCAATGGCGGCGGTGCCCGCCGTCCTGCGCGGTGACCGGCTCGGGCTCTGGCTCGGTCCCGATGCCCATCTCGTCCATTATCCGCTGCGCGGTGGCAGCCTGTTCAACGTCGTGGCGATCATCGGCGACCCCGCCCCGGTCGCCGGCTGGCGCGCGCCGGGCGAGGCCTCGGTCCTCGCGCAACGCCTGTCCGGCTGGGACGCGGCGCCGCGCCAGTTGATCGCGGCGGTCGACGAGTGGCAGCGCTGGTCGCTCGCCGATCGCCCGGTCTGGTTCGGCCCGGGGCAGGGGGCAGCAACGCTGATCGGGGATGCGGCCCATGCCATGCTGCCCTTCGTGGCCCAGGGCGGCGCCATGGCGGTCGAGGATGCCGCCGTGCTGGCCGCCTGTTGCGCGGCCGGGCCGCACGACCTCGCCGGTGCGTTCCGCGCCTATGAAGGGGCGCGTCGCGGGCGCGTCGCGCGCATCCAGTCGCTCGCCGGGCGCAATGGCGCCATCTACCACCTCAGGGGTCCCGCGGCCTTCGCCCGCGACACCGCCATCCGGCTGCTCGGCGGCCGCGGGCTGCTGGCGCAGCAGGACTGGATCTACGCCCACCGCGCCTGAACAATCAGCGCCGTCGCGGGTTTTCTGCCTGGTCGGCGGTGCCGGCGAGGTCGCGGATGTTCATCCGCTGGCCGCCGGGCAGCAGAATGTCACCGGGCCGCAGGCCGCCGCCGCAGCGCGCCGAGACGAAACGCCCCTGCTGGGTGGTGAGAGTCTGCTGCAGTTCGGACTGGCCGATGGTCTGCACGGTCCCCTCGATGCGCAGCGAATAGGTGGCCCTGAGATCGCCGGAGACGACGGAGCGGGCCGTGGTTCGTGTCTGGCCGACCTGGCAGTCGCTCTCGATGATGAAGTCCTCGCCTTCGCGGCGGATGTCGTAGCGCTGGCATTGCTGGCCGAGCTGGCCGAAGCCGAACTGCACCATCTGCCGCTCGGTGGCGGCATCCGTGCAGGTCTGCACGGTGAATTCCTGTCCGCCCGGACCGCCGCCGGTCATCATGCGGATTTCCCAGTATCCGGGCCGGCGCAGCGGCAGCTCCAACGGTTGCGTCATCGCCGGGGCGACGATTGCCGCTGCAAGGGTCGTCGCGATCAGGGCAAGGCGCATGCAGTCTCCCATTAGGCAGGTGGCCATCTTACGGCAGAGGTGCGTCGCGTACCGTGATGTCAGGGCAACGGTCCGCCCTCGAAGTGCCTGCAACGCAGGCCGAGGGTCCGGGCGGCTGCGGATGGCGCCGTGCGGTCAGGCTGCTAGGGTCTGTGGGCACAACAATCAGGCCGCTTCAGGCCCGGGAGAAAACGCCATGACGATGCGACCCTGCCTGCCGGCCCTCGTGGCTGTGCTATCGCTCTGCGCGGCCCGCGCCGATGCCCAAATCGCGGTCTCCGCCAACGACGGCAAGATGCGGCTCGTGAACGGTGTCGCGACCGTGGTCGAACAGCCGCGGCCGGATTCGGTATCGATCATCGACTTCGCCTCGGGAACACCGCGCGTGCGCGCAACCATTCCAGCGCCTGCGAGCGTGGTCGGCCCGCCCGTATCGGTCGCCATCACGGCTGACGAGAGTCTGGCCCTGGTGAGTTCGGCGATGAAGCTCGACCCGGCCAATCCCCGCCGCACCGTCCCCGACAACCGCGTCTCGGTGATCGACCTGAAGGCGAACCCGCCGGCGGTCATCGCGACGCTCGAAGTAGGGCAGGGAGCCGCTGGCCTTTCCATCCATCCCTCGGGGGCCCTCGCGCTCGTGGCCAACCGTGCCGAGGGCACCGTTTCGGTGCTGACGATCGCCGGGCGCACCGTCACCGTCGGGGCGAAAATCGCCGTCGGTGAACCCACTTCCGGGCCGAGCCATGTCGTCTTCACGCCCGACGGGAAAACCGCCCTGGTGAGCCGCGACAATGACCACAAGATTTCCGTCCTCGCGATTGAGGGGACCACGGTCACCTATACGCGGCGCGATCTGAACGCTGGCCTGCGGCCATATGGGATCGACATTTCGACCCGAGGAGATGTGGCAGTGGTCGCCAATATCGGGCTCGGCGGGGGCGATGCCGACACGATCAGCCTGATCGACGTGAAGGCCCAGCCGCCGCGTGTGGTGAACACCGTGTCGGTGGGCCAGACCCCCGAGGGTATCAAGATGGCGCCGGACGGCCGGCATGTGGCCGTCGTGGTCATGAACGGTTCGAACAAGCCGCGCAACTCGCCCTTCTTCGCCGAGCGCGGCAGCGTCATCATCTACGAGGTCCGGGGCCACGAACTCGCCAGGGTCGCCGAGGCGCCCATCGGCCAATGGTCGCAGGGCGCGGCCTGGTCCGCTGACAGCCGCCGCCTGCTGGTCCAGAACATGGTGGGCGACGACATCCAGGTCTTCGCTTTCGAGGGCGGAAAGCTCCAGGAGATCGGCACGCTCGCCATGCCGGCCTCGCCGGCCGGCATAAGGACCGCCGAGCCGATGACCCGCTGAGGAAGGGCCAAGCCCGGCGCGCAGCCACGTGAGCGTCGCGCCGGGCCCCGTTAGCGGTGACCTGACATCCATCGCTTGCAGGCGCATGCAGTACGGGTCCTGCCCGTGCACACTCCTTTTTGTGTCTTCACTTTTAAATCGACATCGCAATTCTTGGTGTGAGCGTATGTGGCGCTTAACGTCATACCAGCAAGCATCATCGTATTCGCGAATTCGCATGATTTATTTCGGCTTGAATTTGATTCCGAGAAATTTGAGAATTGAGTGCACTCAGTTGGAGATTAGCCGGTGAATAAGCAGCAACGGCAACAATTGCTCGACGAGTTAGCCACACTTCTGGGTCATGAAAGGGATGGTATCGTTGCGGAAGTGCAACGCGCCGTCGAGGCCCATATTGCGTCGAAATCAAATGCAGAGTGTCTATCGCTTGTGCTTCGTGACACTGATGGGACCATCACCCGTCACCTCCCCTTGGCGGCGAGCCATGAATATGCGACCGCCCTGATCGCTTTTGTTAGAGGCAAGCCTCTCGATGACGGTATTCTTGATTCTGCATTGACGGATTCGACTGCCGAGACGGTAGCAGACGTTTTTTCCCGTTTAATCGGTGATAAGGCGGACGCTATTGCCGAGCGACTCATGCCACTCGTAGTATCCGACGCACGTTTTGCGAGCGCTTTGTCCGATGCAATTATGTCCGCCTATCAAAATCCAATACCGAATCTGGTTAAGCAAAAAGCATCAGAAATCCTTTCATCGAAGCTATCATTATATATTTCTCATTCCATCGATACAACGACATCTATGACGATTAAATCGTCACTTGCAAAAATTGCAATGGGCTCGGTAGGAGCTCCCGTCGCTGCGAAAATTGTTACTGCGTTGGTTGCTAGTCTTATGGTTACTTTGAAGCCAATTATTATTAAATTGCTTGCTAGTGCCGCATTTAAGGCGGCTGTCGTCAGTAAATTGAAGGCGATTGTCGTGGGAGCGCTGCTGGGCGCGTTCGTGAAGATTGTTGGAACAAAGCTTGGTCTTACAGCGGCCGGTGCCTTTATTTGGGTTCTTATTCCGCTTGTCCTTGCATGGGTAGCCTATGAGGTGGCGGGGTTTTCTGCCAAGCTTGCAGACAAGGTGTCTCAGAGTGTTGCGCAGGACATGCGCGAAAACTTCGCTGAAACAACACGCATGATCTCCGAGGAGCTTGCTGAGAGGGCCATAAAAGAGGGTATTGGACTAATTGCAAAAAATATTATCCACGAAGACGCCATTGTTAAGATCATCGAAGAGGCCATAGCTGACGCAGACTAGGCCGATATAAATAAACGGCATTTTGGGCACTCTGACTCGTTGGGTGTGGGCGCCGTTGCAGTTGATTTGTAATTGGCACGGGTTGCACATCGATACTGTTTTCAGTATTTTGGGGCTAGCAGTCGCCTCGGGCAGTCGTTCCCCTTCCTTCGGAGAGTACGCTCCGGGTCTGGAGCGGGAGCGGCTAGATGGAGATCCGTTTCGGGTCCTTCCTGTGGTGGTCTTCTCAGCAGGCAGCATCTACACTCGCGACCGGTCGCCGCCTCCATGCAGCGATCAGCACGGCCGCTGGTGTCACCCGGCTGACAGGCAGCGTGGCCTTCAGTTCCTGTTCAATTTCTTCTGCCCTTTGCCATCCAACCTGACGGGCGATCAGCCCCACGGCCACCGCCAGCGCCGGTGTGCCGAGATTCAGCGACAGGATCAGAACCCCGGCATCCGCCGGCAATGCGTCGACGAAGTGTTCGACATAGGCCAATTCGTCATCGACGACCTGGGACAGGCTTTGCCCTTCCCTTGAGGGAAGCCACACCTTGGCGCGGTTCTGCAGCAGTTCGGCGAAGCGAAAATGATGCCCGCCCGGCGGCATGATGCTGATCACATGGGTGATCAGCCCCGCCTCATGCGCATCGCCGTAGCGACCGTAGAAGCCATCGGGAGCCACCATCAGCCGGTAGGGCCAGCCATTCGGGTTCGGCGCATCGGGCAGGAGCGCGCGCATCACCGGTCCCCCTTCTTGCGCCTGTGCGGGAAGTTCCCGAGCCCGTCGCCATGCCGCCAGACCTGGCAGGGAAAGTGCCGTCCCGCCGCGACGAGGGCACCGTCCAGCCGGAGCCTGTCGTCCCACATCTTCACCACCAGCATGTTCGGCGTGGCGACGGGGCGGGCGGTGTGGAGGAGATAGGCCGCCCGCAGGGGCGAGACTTCGCGGGCGAGCAGGCCGAGCGCCAGCCCGGTGGACCGGGACAGCCCCTGGAGGCAATGCACCAGAAGCCGCGCATCGGCGGGAAGCGCGTCGACGAAGGCGATCGCCGCGTCGAGATGCGCCTGTGTCGGGGCTTCCGGATTGCCTGCGTCCGTCGTGTCCTCGAAGTCGAGGACGAGGTGGCGGTCGGGCGAAACTTTCGGGGGATGGAAGGGGCGCGCGGCGCGCCGGATGCTGATGACATGGGTCGCCGCCATGGCCTCGAACCCCTGGCGCGCCTCGTATTGACCGCAGACCGCCAGCCGGCAGGGCCAGCCACCGGGGTGACGCAGCGCCGTCGCGCCCACATCGACGAGAATCATCGTGCATGCCTCCGGCGAAGAAGGTCGAGCGGCTCGACTGGGGTTGGGAATTGATCCGACGAGGATAGCGCAAGGCCGGCCAGGATCAATGGATGGTGCGGACGGCCGGACTCGAACCGGCACGGGTTGCCCCGCAAGATTTTAAGTCTCGTGCGTCTACCGGTTTCGCCACGCCCGCTCCGGACCGAGGCTTAGCGCGATCGGCGGGGGCTGTCATCCACTCGCGACGGGGGTGGTGGATGACGCAGCGGCAGCATCAGGCCTTAACGATACCCTAACGGCAGGGCAACAGTTCATTGACCATTTCGAGCGGTCCCGTGAACGCGCTGTTGAAGGCTGGCAGCTAGGGTCCGCCGGGGATCGCGGGGAGGGCTGGAACACCGTTCGAGGAGAGCCGCCATGAAGGTCACTCCCGCCAAGATCCTCCTGTTCTTCTTGAGCCTGCTGGTCTTCATGAACCCGCCGCTGGTGCTCGGCCTCCTGGGGCCGGACGGCCGTCGCGCCGGACTCATGATCGACGAGAGCCTGGGCACCGACCAGATGCGCATCGCGCTGTTCGGGCGCCGCTGAAACCGGTCAGCCGGCGTCGCGGATCGGCGGCTGGAAGGTGTAGCCCATATCCCAGGGGAAATAGATCCAGGTGTCCTGCGAGACCTCGGTGACAAAGGTGTCGACCATGGGCCGGCCCTGCGGCTTGGCATAGACCGTCGCGATATGGCACTTCGGCAGCATGTCGCGCACCACCTTGGCCGTCTTGCCGGTGTCGACGAGGTCGTCGACGACGAGAACGCCTTCGCCGCCGTCGGTCAGCAGCTGCGGGGCGACCTCCTTGATCACCTTCAGCTGCCCCTGGCTCTGGTAGTCGTGGTAGCTGGCGATGCAGACCGTCTCGATCATGCGGATGCCGAGCTCGCGCGTGACGATGGCCGCCGGCACGAGGCCGCCGCGGGTGATGCAGACGATGGCGCGGAACGGACCGGCCCCGCTGATCCGCCAGGCGAGCGCGCGGGCGTCGCGATGGAACTGGTCCCAGGCAACGGGGAAGGCCTTTTCCGGATTCGGCGTCGCCATGGGGTGCTCCACGCTCACGAGATCATCGACAGGGCGGCGACACTAGCCGTGCGCGGCCCCGGCGCAAATCGCCCGCGGCGCTTTTCCCAAGGGAATCGTACCTGAACGACGAAGGCCCGGGAGCGTTGCGAAGCTCTCGTCACGCCCCCGCGGCAATGTCAGGCGCCACGGGTGACCGTGATCGGCGCCTCCGGCCGCTTGTGTTCGCCGACCATGACGACGACGGCCGCTTCGGCTGCCGCCAGCAGCGCCTCGTCCTTGGCGCGCAGCACCAGCCGCGTCCAGAACCTGCCGTCCTGCATCATCGGGTAGGAGCCCATGATGACACCGGGATGGGCCTTGGCGAGCGCCGCATAGGGCGTGCCGATGTCGCCCTCGCGCAGGCCGGGCGCCTCGATCGAGACCTGGATCATCTTGGTGCCGGTCTTCAGCCGCGGCGAGACGACGTCCATCATCGCCTGCATGACGGAGGGCACGCCGGCCATGGTGACGACATTGCCGATCATGAAGCCCGGCGCCTTCGACACCGGGTTCTCGATCAGTTCGGCACCCGCGGGGATGCGCGCCATGCGCAGGCGCGCCTCGTTGAGATCCTGTTCGGGAATGCGCTCCAGCAGCATGGCCCGGGCGCGCGGGTCGACGTCGATGGAGACGCCGAAGGCCTTGGCGACGCAGTCGGCTGTGATGTCGTCGTGTGTCGGGCCGATGCCGCCGGTGGTGAAGACGTAGCCGTACTTCGCCCGGAGCGTGTTGAGGGCGGGGATGATCTCGTCCTCCTCGTCGGGAACGACCCGGACTTCCTTCACGTCGATGCCGATGGCGGTGCAGTACTCGGCGATGTAGCCGATGTTCTTGTCCTTGGTGCGCCCGGAGAGGATCTCGTCGCCAATGACGAGGATGGCGGCGGTGACGGTGGTCGGCTCGGTCATGATGCGCTCCGGGGCTGGCTCCGAGGTAGAGCGCGTCGGGACCGGCGGCAAGGGGCGCTGACGTTCAAGTCGTGGATGCCCGGGATGAGCCCGGGCATGATGTTCGGGTGAGCCGGGTTGTCTCTGAGGCCCGCATCGCCGGAGTGCAGGCATCATCCGCTGTGGCAACGGTGATCGGCGCCTTCCACCAGCCCTACTGCACCTGAACTTGCCGCGAGGCCTGGTCGACCATCACCTTCACGGTGAGGAACTCGCCCTCGCCGCCGTGGCGCGAGCCGCGGATGGGCGCGGCGTTGAGGTAGTCGAGGCCGCAGGCGATGCGGATGTGCTGCTCGGTCGGGCAGAGGCCGTTGGCGGGATCGAAGCCGACCCAGCCGAGGCCTTCGACATGCGCTTCCGCCCAGGCGTGGCCGGCCTCCTGGTCGACCGTGCCGTCGTCGTGGAGAAAATAGCCGCCGACATAGCGCGCCGGGATTCCGAGATGGCGGGCGGCGGCGATGAAGATATGGGCGAAGTCCTGGCAGACGCCGCGCTTGAGGGCGAAGGCCTCGGCCGCCGTGGTGGCGGAATGGGTCGGGTCCTTGTCGAAGGTGATGTCGCGGACGAGGTCGTCGAGGAGGGCGTGCAGGGTGGAGAGCCGGTCGGCGGGATGGTGTCTCGCCTCGGCATAGGCGCGGATGTCGCCGTCGGCCGTGGTTAGGTCGGTGCCGCGCAGGTAGAGGCCGGGCGGGAAACGCTCGATGGCGCCGCGCACCACGCCTGCGGTGTCTGAGGTCTCGACCAGGCCGTCGACCCTGACCGTCAGCGTCTGCACCGGCCCGGTGCAGGAGAAGGTGTGGGTGATGTTGCCGAAGGCGTCCTCGTGGGCGTCGAGCCGGCAGTCCTGGTCGACGTCGATGCGCCAGGTGGCGACGTGCTGGCCCTCGTAGTTGCGCGGGGTCAGCCGCAGCGTCTGGATCACCGCATGGGCGGGAACCGCGTAGCTGTAGACCGTCTCGTGGGCGATGCGGATGCGCATGGCGGCCGCCCGCTCAGGTCAGGTATTGCTGGGTGATGGCGGCACCCAGCCGGTTGTTCTCGGTGATGAACTCCGAGACGAATTCGTGCAGCCCCGACTGGAAGATGTCGTCGATGCGGGCGCTTTCGAGCTTGGTGCGGGTGGCGCGTGCGGCGCGCTGGGCCGGACCCTGGCGGCCATAGGAGAGCGACAGGCTGTCGAGGTTGCGCACGATGCTCTCGTAGCAGGCGGCCAGCGAACGCGGCATCTGGTCGTTGAGGATCAGGAGGTCGGCGACCAGCCAGGGCTTCAGGCTCTCCTTGTAGACCCAGTGATAGGCGGTCAGCGCCGAGACGGCGCGCAGGATTGCCGACCACTGGAAATAGTCCAGCGACCCGCCGACCTGCTCGGCTCCAGGCAGCAGCACGTGATATTTCACGTCGAGGATGCGGGCGGTGTTGTCGGCCCGCTCGATCATCACGCCGAGGCGCGAGAACCAGTAGCCGTCGGAGCGCAGCATGGTGCGATAGGCCGAGCCGTCGAACCTCAGGCCCGTCTCCTTCACGAAGGAGAGGAAATTGGCGAGGTGCTCGTCTTGGTTGAGGCCGCTCGCCCGGTATTTCGACAGTTCCAGCCAGGCGGCGTTGATGGCGTCCCACATCTCGACCGTCAGCGCGGTGCGCACCGAGCGCGCATTGGTGCGGGCGACCTCGAAACAGGAGCGGATGGAGGAGGGATTGTCGGGCGAGAACGCGAGGAAGTCGATCACCGTCTCGCGGGTCGCCTTGTCATGCGCCTGGTAGAACAGATGGGCGCAGCCTGCGGTGGCGACCGCCGATTCCCATTCGTTGGACGTGCCGGCATAGGCGGAGGGCAGGTTGGCGAGACGGGTCGAGGCCTCGATGATACGGGCGAGATATTCGGCCCGTTCGACATAGCGGGCGAGCCAGAAGAGATTGTCGGCGGTACGGGAGAGCATGGGTTCCGCCTATCTCACGAATCCAGGACCCAGGTGTCCTTGGTGCCGCCGCCCTGACTGGAATTGACCACCAGCGAACCGTCCTTGAGGGCGACGCGGGTGAGGCCGCCGGGGACGATGCGGACCTTGTCGCGCCCCGTCAGGACGAAGGGCCGGAGGTCGACATGGCGGGGGGCGACCCCCTCCTCGACCAGGGTCGGGCAGGTGGAGAGGGCGAGCGTCGGCTGGGCGATGAAGTTGGACGGGTCCTGCGCCAGCTTGTGACGGAAGAGCTCGATCTCGGCCGCCGCGGCCTTGGGCCCGATCAGCATGCCGTAGCCGCCGGAGCCGTGGACCTCCTTGACGACCAGTTCGGGTAGGTGTTCGAGGACATATTTCAGCTCGTCCGGCTCACGGCAACGCCAGGTCGGCACGTTCTTCAGGATCGGCTCCTCGCCGAGATAGAATTTCACGATCTCCGGCATGTAGCTGTAGACGGCCTTGTCGTCGGCGACGCCGGTGCCGACAGCATTGGCTAGCGTGACGTTGCCGGCATGGTAGGCCGACATGAGGCCGGGCACGCCGAGCGCCGAATCCGGCCGGAAGACGAGCGGGTCGAGGAAATCATCATCGAGCCGGCGGTAGATGACGTCGACGCGCTTCGGACCCCCGGTCGTGCGCATGTAGACGACGTCGGCCTTCACGAAGAGGTCGCGGCCCTCGACCAGTTCGACGCCGAGCTTGTCGGCGAGGAAGGTGTGTTCGTAATAGGCCGCATTGAACAGGCCGGGCGTCAGCAGCACACAGGTCGGGTCGGAGGAGGCCGAGCGCGGTGCCACCGACTTCATCGTGGCGAGCAGGTCATCGGTGTAGTTCTCCACCGGTGCCACCCGGTGCTGGGAGAACAACTCGGGGAAGAGGCGGATCATCACCTCGCGGTTCTCCAGCATGTAGGAGACACCGGAGGGCGTGCGGGCATTGTCCTCGAGCACGTAGAAGGTCTCGGAATCGACGCGGACGATATCGATGCCGGCGATCATCACATAGATGCCGTGCGGCACCGCCTGTTGGTTCATCTCCGGCCGGAAGGCGGGGTTCTGGTAGACGAGATCCTCGGGAACGAGGCCGGCCCGCAGGATCTCGCGCTTCGAATAGACGTCGCCGAGGAAGGCGTTGATGGCGCGCACGCGCTGCGTCAGGCCTTTCGACAGGCGCACCCATTCGTCGTTGGTGAGGACGCGCGGGATGACGTCGAAGGGAATCAGGCGCTCCGTCGAGGCGGAGTCGCCATAGACCGCGAAGGTGATGCCGATGCGGCGAAACAGCGCCTCCGCCTCGCGCGAGCGCGTGGCCAGCAGGTCCGTCGGAATGGTTTTCAACCACCGAGCCAGGGTTTCGTAGGCGGGGCGGACAGCACCGTCCGCGAGATTCATTTCATCGAAGACCGGTGCATCGCCTGCCATTGACGGCTCAATTCCCCTCTGGAAGACAAAACGTGGTCGCTCTCTGACGGAGCAATCCTGACGCTTCGACAACAAGCTAGCGGCAAATCAGGTCGTTAGGGAAGGGGGCTTTCGCAGCCGCGAAATATCCCGTCCGGTAAAACGGTCCTCTGACGTTGCCGGTTCCCCGCCGTCCGGTTATTGCAGCCCCACGCCACGGGGAGACCCATGACTGTCACGGTCGCCGCCCTCTACCGCTTCGCCAGCCTGCCGGACTGCGCCGCCCTCGTCGCGCCGGTCATGGAGCTGTGCGCCGCGCTCGGCATCAGGGGCACGCTCCTGCTGGCCCCCGAGGGCATCAACGGCACGGTGGCGGGGGAGGCGGCGGCGATCGACCGCCTCATCGCCCGCTTGACCGGCGGATGGGTCTTCGGCGACCGGCTCGCCGGCATGGAGCTGAAGCTCTCGACCGCCGCGGTCATGCCATTCGGCCGGCTCAAGGTGAAGGCCAAGCGCGAGATCGTCGCTTTCGACGGCGGCGTGACCGATCCGTCCCGCCGGGTGGGCACCTATGTCGCGCCCGCTGACTGGAACGCCCTGATCGCCGATCCCGGCACCGTCGTCATCGACACGCGCAACGCCTTCGAGGTGGCCATCGGGACGTTCGAGGGCGCCCGCGATCCCGGAACCGTCAGCTTCGGCGAGTTTCGCGACTATGCCACCCGCGCCCTCGACCCGGCGCGGGACCGGCGCATCGCCATGTTCTGCACCGGCGGCATCCGCTGCGAGAAGGCGAGCGCCTATCTCGTCGAGCAGGGCTTTCCCGAGGTGCATCATCTCAAGGGCGGCATCCTCGCCTATCTCGAACAGGTGCCGGAGCGCGAGAGCCTGTGGCGCGGCGGCTGTTTCGTCTTCGACGGCCGTGTCGCACTCGGCCATGGCCTCGCCGAGATGCCGGAGACGGCAGAAGGGATTGGGCTGCCGTGACCGGGATCGCCGACCTCGCCGCCCGTCTCGAAGCCCTGGAGATCAGGGCGGCCTATCAGGATCAGACGATCGAGGACCTCAACACCACGATCAACGCGCAGTGGACCGAGTTGAACCGGCTGCAACGGCTCGTCGCGCGCCTCGAGGACCAGTTGCGCGAGGCCCAGAACGGCGGTCCGCAGGGGCCGGAACCGCCGCCGCCGCACTATTGATCTCGCCGCGCCCGGCTCCGCCCTGTGGACGAAACGGACCGGAACGCCTGCTGCGTTGCTCATGACAGTGGCCGCCGCTACACCCGTCAGGTCCCTGGAGAATCGCTGATGACCTATTGTTGCGGCATCCTCGTGCGCGACGGGCTGGTGATGATCGCCGACACCCGCACCAATGCGGGTCTCGACAACATCTCGACGTTCCGCAAGCTGCACGTGTTCCAGAAGCCCGGCGAGCGGGTGATGGCGCTTGCCTCCGCCGGCAATCTGTCAATCACCCAGTCGGTTCTCGGCTTCCTTCACGAAGGCCTGCCCAACGAGGAGACGGGCGAGCTTGAAACCATCCTCAACGCGCCGTCCATGTTCCAGGCGGCCCAGCGTGTCGGCCGCGCCATCCGTGAGGTGCGGCGCATCGACGGGCCCGGCCTCGAGGAGGACGGCATCAAGTTCGAGGCCTCGTTCCTCTTCGGCGGGCAGATCAAGGGCCGATCGCTGCGCCTGTTCATGGTCTATGCCGCCGGCAACTATATCGAGTGCACGGTCGATACGCCCTATCTGCAGATCGGCGAGCACAAATACGGCAAGCCGATCCTCGACCGCGCCATCAAGTTCGACACCAATCTGAACGATGCGCTCAAGATCGGCCTCGTCTCGATGGATTCGACCATGCGCTCCAATCTCGGGGTCGGCATGCCCATCGACATCGCGGTGATGCCGCGGGGCGACGCCGTCCTGCAGACCCATTACCGGATCGAACCCGGCGAGCCCTATTTCCACGACCTGCGCGAGCGCTGGTCGGCGGCGCTGCGCAAGGCGCATATGGACATTCCGCCGCCACCCTATGCCGGCTCCAACGTGGTGAAGTGAACGCTCAGCGCACCGTGACCGTGGCGCTCAGAGTCGCGTTGGAATCATTGCCGACATAGATCTCGTACTCGCCCGGCTCGACGCGGTAGCGCGCCTGGTCGTCGTGGAAGCCCAGGCTGCGCACGGGAATGGCGAAGCGGACGGTCGCCTGACCGCCGGCCGCGACCTCGACCTTCTCGAAGAACCGGAGCTGGCGGACCGGCCGCGATCGCGAGGCGACCTTCTGCCGGACATAGACCTGCACGACCTCGCGGCCGGCCGGGCCGGCAATGTTGCTGACGCGGACGGAACCCGCGACCGTGCCGTCGCGCGCCACGCGCGGGGCGTCCAAGGTCAGCGCCTCGAAGGTGAAGCGCGAGAAGGAGAGGCCGAAGCCGAAGGGGTAGAGCGGCTCCAGCTTCTCGTCGGTGTAGCCGGTCTCGTAGCGGGCATTGGTCAGGCGCGGGCGGCCGGTCGGCAGGCTGTCGTAATAGATCGGCACCTGTCCGGTGGCGCGCGGGAAGGTCATCGGCAGCTTGCCCGAGGGGTTGACGTGGCCGGTGATCACCTCGGCGAGGGCGGTGCGGCCCTCGGTGCCCAGGTGGAACGCCTGCAGAATGGCCGCGACGCGGCCTTCGAAGCGGGTCAGCACGAAGGGCCGCGTGGTGTGCAGGATGACGACGACCGGCTTGCCGGTGGCGATCAGCGCGTCGAGCAGGGCCTGCTGCACCGGCGGCAGGTCGAGATGGGCGCGCGAGGTGCCCTCGCCGATCTGCTCGCAGTCCTCGCCAAGCATGACGACGACGACATCGGCGGCCTCCGCCGTGCGCACCGCGCCTGCCGTGTCGCCGGCCGCCAGGTTGCAGTGGGTCGCAAGGCCGGGCGCGAAGCTGATCGCGACGTCCGGGCCGAGCAGGCGGGTGAGTTCGTCCGGCAGCTTCGGCGGACGGACGCGCGGCAGGCCGGCATTGTCGGAATACTGCCAGTCCTCCTGATGGGTCGCGGCGCCGCCGACGACGGCGATGGAGCGCACCGAGGAGCGCAGCGGCAGCGCGGCCTCGTGGTTGCGCAGCATGACGATGGATTCCCGTGCCACGGCGAGCGAATCGGCGCGGGCTGCGGGCGTCGCCATGTCACGGGCAGCGGTTGTCGGGTCGAACGGCGGTTCCTCGAACAGACCCATATGGAACTTGACGCGCAGCACGCGGCGGACCGCCTCGTCCAGGGCGGCGGCCGGCACCCGGCCGGCACGGATCTCGTCGGCGAGATGGGCGTCATAGGCGCCCGACATCATGTCCATGTCGACGCCGGCGAGGAAGGCCTTGCGTGCCGCCTCGGCCCGGTCGGAGGCCATACCGTGATTGATCAGCTCGCGCACGGAATCGAAATCGGAGACGACGAAGCCGCGGAAGCCGAGACGGCCCTTCAGGACGTCGGTGACGAGGCTGCGGTCGCCGGTCGCGGCGATGCCGTTCATGGCGCTCAGCGACGTCATGACGGTGAAGGCGCCGGCCGAGATCGCCGCCCGGAACGGCGGGATCTGGTAGTCCCAGAGCTGCGAGACGGGGATCCAGACGCTGTTGTAGTCGCGTCCGCCCTCGGCTGCGCCATAACCGACGAAGTGCTTGGCGGAGGTGGCGAGGCCGCCGCGGTGGTAGCCCACGACGCGGGCCGCGGCGATGACGGAGGCCAGGTGCACGTCTTCGCCGGCGCCCTCCATGTTGCGACCCCAGCGGGCATCGCGCGTCATGTCGATCATCGGCGCGAAGGTCCAGTTGATGCCGGTGGCGCGGGCCTCGCGGGCGGACCAGTAGGAGGCGAGTTCGACCAGGCGCGGGTTGAAGGTGGCGGCCTGGCCGATCGGCTGGGGGAAATAGGTGGCGAAGCCGTTGATCGCGTCGAGGCCGAGGATCAGCGGTATCTTCAGCCGCGACTGGGCGACCTGGGCCCGGACGGCGGCGATCTCGGCGGGCGAGGTGAAGTTCATCACGGCGCCGGTCCGGCCCTGGGCGACCCATTCGGGCCGGAACTCGTCGCCGCGGCCGCGCAGGTTGAGCTGGCCGATCTTCTCGGCCGTCGTCATGCGTGCGAGCAGGGCGTCGATGCGCCGCTCGATCGCGCGCGCCTCGGCGCCGGTCTTCCAGGCGAGGGCCGGAGGGCCGGGGGGCTGCTGGGCGAGGGCCGGCAGGGGAGCTATGGCGAGGAGAAGCGGGAGCAGTCGGCGGGTCAGGGCATTCATCGGGGGGCGCGCGGCTCCTCAGGGCATGCGGCCGGGCGTGTTTGCGACCGGCAACGAAGGCATCAGCTTCCTAGCCGTGTTCTCACGCCTTCCGCAACGGGCCCGCGGCCGCGGCCGGGCGTCACGCCTGTCCCGCCGGCGGGCGGGTTCCGCAGGTCGTCCCGTCCGGCTATAGCTCCGCCATGATCGCGTCCTCCTCCCGCCTGCCCAAGCACCGCTTTTCCTCCGACGGCGTCGAGATCGCCTATTTCGACACGGGGGAGGGCGATCCGGTCCTCTGCATCCACGGCTTCGCCTCCAATGCCCATATCAACTGGACCTATCCGGGCTGGGTGGACACGCTGACCAGGGCCGGACGGCGCGTCATCGCGCTCGACAATCGCGGCCACGGCGATTCGGAAAAGCTCTACGACCCCGCCGCCTACCACACGACTCTGATGGCCGAGGATGCGCGGGCGCTGCTCGACCATCTCGGCATCGAGAGCACGGTGGTGCTCGGCTATTCCATGGGGTCGCGCATCACGGCCTTCCTCGCCCATCGCCATCCCGGCCGGGTCAGGGCGGCGATCATGGGCGGCCTCGGCATCAAGCTGGTCGACGGCGTCGGGCTGCCGGAGTCCATCGCCGAGGCGCTGGAGGCGGAGACCCTCGAGGAGGTCACCGACCCGCAGGGCCGCATGTTCCGCGCCTTCGCCATGCAGACCCAGTCGGACCGGCGGGCGCTGGCCGCCTGTATCCGCGGCTCGCGCAACCTGATGAGCCGCGAGGAGGCCGCCGCGATCGCCTGCCCGGTGCTGATCGCGGTGGGGACGAAGGACGAGATCGCCGGCGTGCCGGAGCCGCTGGCAGCGATCATCCCCAAGGGGGAGGTGCTTTCGATCCCCGATCGCGATCATATGCCGGCGGTGGGCGACAAGGTCTTCAAGGCCGGCGCGCTCGCCTTCCTCGCCCGGATCGCCGCCTGACGATCGGCCTCTCATCGGACCGCGCCGCCATGTCCCAGCACCCCCGCCACGCGCGCTTCACCGGCCATGACGGCAACCGGCTCGAGGCCGATGTCTACGGCCATGGCGAGAAGGTGGCACTGCTGCTGCACGGCGGCGGGCAGACGCGGCATGCCTGGCGCGCCACCGCCCGCAGGCTCGCCGAACGCGGCTTCACGGCGATCGCCATCGACCAGCGCGGCCATGGCGACAGCGAATGGGCGGCCAATGGCGCCTATGCCTTTGCCGATTACAGTGGTGACGCCGTCGTCCTCGGACATGCCATCGCCGAGCGGTTCGGAGCGGCGCCGGCGGTGATCGGCGCCTCGCTCGGTGGGATCGCCGCGCTTCATGCGCTCGGTGTCGCGCCCTGTTTCTCCGCCCTTGTGCTGGTCGACATCGTCCCACGCATGGAAGAGACCGGCGTTCAGCATGTGCAGAGTTTCATGCGGGCGCGGGCGAAGGAGGGCTTCGCCACCATCGAGGAGGCAGCCGAATCGGTGGCGGCCTATCTGCCGAACCGGAGCCGGCCTCCTTCCACGGACGGCCTGAAGAAGAACCTGCGGCTGCGCGAGGACGGGCGCTGGTACTGGCACTGGGATCCGGCCTTTCTCGAAGGCGGGCGCACCGTCAACACCGACCGTACGACGATTGTCGCCTCGCTCGAGGATGCGGCGCGACGGCTGTCGGTGCCAACGCTTCTGGTGCGCGGCAACGCCTCCGATATCGTCTCGCAGGAGAGCGCCGACGCCTTCCTCACCCTCGTTCCGCATGCCCGCTTCGTCGATGTCAGTGGCGCCGGCCACATGGTGGCGGGCGACAAGAACGACATCTTCGCCGACGCGATCCTCTCCTTCCTGAACTGAGCGTCGCTCCCGTCGCGTGACGGTTTTCCGAGTCGATTCAGACGCTTCCTTCGTGCGGCTGATGTTCAGATTCCGATTCAGCCTGCGGTTCATCCTGCGATTCCGATTCAGCTTCGCCGTCCAAGTTGCACTGTTCGCGCCCTGCAACACGGGTGAAGCAATGGAAACGGGAGGGCAAGGCAGCCGCCACGGTCGTGCAGCGCCGGCCCTCTAGAGGAGGGGCCACTCACCAAGGGGACCCCGCCATGAACCGCCAGACCAGCCGCCTGCCGCTCGCCGCCTTCGCTTTCGTCGCCCTGCTGCCCGGCGGGATAGCGGCAGCGCAGTCGGTCCCCGGCCTGCCGCCCTCCATCGGCCAGGAGATCGACAGGGCGCTGTCCCAGGTGCCCGACGCCGACCGGCGCGCCGCCCCCGGCCGCCCGACGGTGGGCCAGGAGGTCGACCAGCTTCTCAATCGGCCCGCCAGCCCGCTCCGCAGCCGGCAGGTCTCCCTCGCCTTCGAGAACAAGACGGAGGTCAAGGCGCTGGTGATCCAGTTCGCCCCGGCCGGTGCGACTTCCTGGGGGCCGAACCGTCTGGCGCGCGAGACGCTGAACCCGCGGGCCTGGATGCGGTGGCGCGCCAACGGCACGGACTGCCGCTACGACGTCCGCGTCACCTTCGCTCTGGGGCGGGAGTTCGTCCGGCTCGACCACGATTTCTGCGCCCAGGAGAAGGTCGAGATCACGGCGGAGGAGGCTTCCGCCGAGCGCGCCGCGCTGCCGACCCGGGACGGCGTCGCGCTGTTCCGGGTGGTCAACCGCACCGCGCAGCGTGTCGCGGTTCTGCGTGTTTCCCCGGCCGGGGCACGGCAGCCGCAGGGCGATCTTCTCGGCATCTGGATGATGGAGGCCGGTGACGTCTACACGGGCCGCGTTCCGCGCGGTGGCGCTTGCCTCTTCGACGTGCGGGCCGGTTTCGACCCCGAAGAGACCGATACCGTGACGCTGACCCGCCAGAACCTCTGCGAGACGTCGGAGATCGTCATCCCGGCCCGGCGGTCCGCAGGGGGCTGATCCCGCCGCCGCTTCGAGCCGCCGGACGGCGGGCCGCGGCGCGGCGGCTTTGACTTGACCACCCCGGCCATGGCACACGGCGCAACCAGCGAAACAAGGGAGGTCGCCCGTGGACCGGACCGAGATCACCAAGATTCAGGACTACCTGCGCCGCAAGTTCGCCAACCAGACGATCAAGCTGCAGCCCAACATGCGCCGCAAGGAGATGGTCGAGGTGATGATCGGCGACGAGCAGATCGGCACGCTCTACAAGGACGTGGACGACGGGGAGACCTCCTACACGGTCACCATCTCCATCCTCGATATCGACCTCGAAGAGGTGTGAGCCGGGCTGGCCGGTTAACCCTTCCTTAAGGAAATCGGCCTGACCTCTTAACAAAATCCTAACGACGCGGTACCGATTGGGACGAGGGCGGATCGCCCTCGTGTCCCATCGGGTTCCGCGTCATGTCTCAGGTCAGCCTCCAGCTTCTCCACTCGCTCGCGCTGGGCTTTGCGATTTCCGGACTTCTCGTGGCGATCTACCGGGCTCTCGCCGCCAAGCCCGCGAGTTTCCGCCTGTTGCAGAGCGGAGGCGCCGCTGCGGTTCTGGCGATTCCCTTCCTCGCCTTCGCCGCCCCCGCCATCATCGTGCGCAACACGATCCGCGGCCGCCGCATCGAGAATCGCCGGTTCGAGTTCGTCTTCCTCGCGACGCTGGTGGCGCTGATCTGGAGCCTGATGTCCGGCCGCGTGCTGACCATGGTCCTGCATGCCTTCGGCCTGTGATCGCCCGACACGCACCTGACATCTCCTGACACGGCCCCGGCGCATCCTCGTCCCGTCACCAACACGGGAGGGGGCCATGACCTGCAGCCGAAGCGATCGCGTTGCGATGGAGGCCGGCGACGGACGCCGCGACTTCGATTTCCTGATGGGCACCTGGACTGTGCATCACCGGCGCCTGCGGACGCGGCTGTCGGCCGATACCCGATGGGAGGAATTCGGCGGCACCTGCGCCGCGCTTCCCGTGCTCGGTGGTGCCGGCAATGTCGACGACAACATCCTGCATCTTCCCGGCGGCAGCTACCGCGCGCTGAGCATCCGCGCCTTCGACGCGGCGCGGCGGCAATGGTCGATCTGGTGGCTCGACGCGCGTGATGGCGCCATTGGTTCGCCCGTCCACGGCCGTTTCGCCGACGGTGTCGGGACCTTTGTCGGCGACGACACCTGGCAGGACCGGCCGGTCAGGGTGCGCTTTCTCTGGTCCGGCCTGACCGCCCAGTCGGCGCGCTGGGAACAGGCCTTCTCCGCCGATGGCGGGGCGAGTTTCGAGACCAACTGGGTGATGGATTTCCGCCGGGCGCCGTAAGGCCGCCTGGCCCGTTCCGCCGACTTCTCAAGCCGGCCGGCGCCGTGCGATAGGTCCTTGGCGACACGCGCGGAGGACGCCATGCCCATCTATGCCATCGACGGTATCCAGCCGATCCTGCCCGAGGGCGACCGCGTCTTCGTCGCGCCCGACGCTCATGTCATCGGCAAGGTCGAGATCGGCGCCGATGTCGGCATCTGGTTCGGCGCTGTGATCCGCGGCGACAATGAGCTGATCGCCATCGGCGAGGGCACCAATATCCAGGAAATGTGCATGCTGCATACCGATCCCGGCGCGCCGATGACGATCGGGACCGGCTGCACCATCGGCCACAAGGTGATCCTGCACGGCTGCACCATCGGCGACAACACGCTGATCGGCATGGGCTCGACGATCCTCAACAATGCTAAGATCGGCAACAATTGTCTGGTCGGGGCCAATTCCCTCGTCACCGAAGGCAAGGAATTTCCCGACAATTCGCTCATCGTCGGATCGCCGGCACGCGCCGTGCGAACGCTCGACGAGGCCGCCATCGCCCGGCTGAAGCTGTCGGCCGCCAGCTATGTGAAGAACGCGCGGCGCTTCAAGGCCGGCCTCAAGCCGGTGGGCTGAGCGCCATGGCCACCGTCGACTTCTTCTATGAATTCGCCTCGACCTATTCCTACCCCGCGGCGCTGCGGGTCGAGGAGGTCGCGGCCGAGGCCGGCGTCACCGTGCGCTGGCGGCCGTTCCTGCTGGGGCCGATCTTCGCCGAAGCCGGCTGGACCACCTCGCCGTTCAACCTGATCCCGGCCAAGGGGCGGTACATGTGGCGGGATCTGGAGCGGATCACGGCGACCATGGGCCTGCCGTTCACGAAACCCGATCCCTTTCCGCAGAACAGCCTCACCGCCGCGCGCATCGCCACGTCCCTGCCGGACGACGGCAGGCGTGCCGCCTTCTCGCGCGCGCTTTATCGCTTTGAATTCGGCGAGGGCCTGTCGATCGCCGATCCCGAGGTTCTGGGCCGGGCGCTGACGGCAGCCGGTGTCGAGCCAGCGACCGCGATCATTGCGGCCGGATCGGACCCGGTGAAACAGGCGCTGCGGGCGACCACCGAGGAGGCCAAGGCCAGGGGCCTGTTCGGCGCGCCGAGCATGGTCACCGCCGACGGGGAGCTGTTCTGGGGCAACGACCGGATCGAAGAGGCCGTGGCATGGGCGCTGAAAGCCAGCGCTGCCTGAATCGAACGCCAAAAAAGGTGACGGCCGGCCCTCGTTCTGAGGTACCGGCCGTCTGTTCGCGAACCCGGTCTGGGGACGGGGAGGGGTGGGACGTGACCGAGGACGCGAAACTCGATTAGCGGGTGGCGACGGCGGCGGGCGCGCGGCCCGGTCCGACGGTCACCCAGTGATTGGGGTCGTGGGAGGCCTGCCGCTTGATGAAGCGGTAGCCGGTCTGGTTCCAGAGGCGGATGTCGCTCGTCTCGTTGTCGAGAATGTAATCGCCGCGGTCGGTCCGAACGGTGAGGATCGCGTGGCCGTCGCCCTGACGGTCGCGGACGACGGTGATGAGCAGGGCGCTGGCGGGGAACCCGGCCTCGATGAGCAGCTTCTTCTTCAGAAGTACGTAATCCTCACAGTCGCCGCGCCCGGAGGTCGGATAGGTCCAGCGCTCCTCGGTGCCATATTGTTCGATGTCCGTGACCGGCTCGATGGCGGTGTTCACATGAGCATTGATGCGGATCAGCGTCGCCCAGCTGTGGCGATCGGCACGCACCAGATCGACCCCGCGCGGCCGGTCCCGGCATTCGGCGGGAAAGTCCCGGCAGAACTGCCGCCAGCCGATGGGCGCCGTCGACGCGCCCTGTTCGTTCAGGAAGGCGAGGCGATCGCCAGCCGCGGCTTCGAAGACCGGCATCGCGGCGACGAGGCCGAGCACCAGAGCGCCCGTCATGGCGCTCCTCGTCTTCACCCTCCACCAGGTCGTCTGGCCGTTCATGACGTGTCCCTCCGTCGATGGCGGGACACTGACAGGCGGGCTTTGCGGCGCGCTGAAATGAAACGGTGAAAGACGACGGGTTTGCGTCACCACTCGTTCAGTTTAACGGGGTGTGGATTTACCCTGTGACTTGACGGCAGGAATCCGGGGCGCGCTGCAATCCATTGAAAAGGCAAGAAAATCCGCTCGTTTCAGCGGATTTTCTGCGGGCGGCTTCGCGCTCGTGCGGTCTTTGAAGCCTGCAAGTGTGAAGGCGCCGGGGCCGGGCGCCGCTTCGCCGTTAACCGCCGTTTCAGCACGTCGGCAGTCGCTGCCGCACGGGCAGCCGGAAACGGGTTCGTTGACCCAGCGGAAAAGGGTGGTGACGCCCGGCGTGCCCGTTCAGCGGGCGAAGCTCACGGGCTCTTCATGCGCCTTGAGGTCGGCGCCGAGTTCCTGGCCGAGGGCGAGGATGGTCTCGATCGGCTGCTGGCCTGAGAACTCGATGGCGACGCCGCGTTCCAGCACGCGCACGACGCGCGCCATGGTGCGGGAGATCTGGACGACGTCGCCGGGCTTGAGGTCTTCGGCGCCGCCGATCGCCGCGCCCGACAGCGAGATGTCGAGGACGCGCACCGGCACCTTCTCGCCGAGCGGCGTGGTGATGGTGGTGAAGGGGTTGCGCGGAATGACACGCTCGTGCCGGCGATCCTCGGGCAGCCCGAGAATCTGGCGGTTGGCGAGCCAGGTCAACTGGTCGGCGAGCTTGTCGCGCTTGCGGAGCGAGGCCTCGATGGTCATCGAGAAGCCGGTCTCGGTGACGCGGACGATCATGCCCTCGATTCGGCCGACATGGTCGAGATAGGCGATGACGCGCTCACCGAGCTTGCCGACCACGGGGGCGACGACGGCGGCGCCGCCCGGGGACATGTCGACGACCTGGCAGGGGAATTCGCGCCGGTCCGACAACATGAAGCGGCCCAGTACATCCACCCGGACGCGCTGGAAGCGACGGTTCTCTTCCGACGACGGTGCGGACAGGACTTTCGCGAGCGCTGACATGTTTTGCGGGGTTGGAGGACGATGCGCCAAAGATTAACGGGTGAGCGTTAACGCAGTGTTGCAAAGCGCCTCATCAGGCCACATTGCCGCCCTGAATGATACGCAGCACCGGACGTGTGGGAAAGGCGGCGGTGTTCGGCTGTACGGGGGCCGCCGCTGCGATCTCGGCCGGGCCCTGCCAGGCGGGCCAGAGCAGGCGGACTGACACGACCTCGATACGGGCGAGATCGTCGCGACCGACCCAGTAGGGCGCGTCGGCGGCGCTGACGGCGCCGATCAGACGCGCTCCGAGGCGGCCGCGATGGACGAGCGGCAGGAGGACGGCCTCGAGCACCACGCTGCGCCCGGCCGTGCTGGTAGCGGTGAGGCTCATCATCATTCCCGAAGGGGCCGCCAGCGCATCGCCCAGGGTACGGATCACCGTCTTGCGTGCTTCCGTGGTGAAGGCGTCGAGGAAGCCGGCGCCCTTCAGTTCCCGTGCAAAGAGCGTGCAGGCCCTGGAACCGGCGAGACGGTAGACGAGGCTGCCGCTGTGGTCGGTTTCCAGGATGAACGTATCGCCGAGAATCGGAGCGATCGCGCGGGGGTCGATTTCCGTGCGATCGGGAGCCGGTCGGCCGGCACGCAGCTGGTCCCAGTGGGCGAAGAGGGTGCTGCTGGCGGCATTGTTCATCATGGGCCTCGTCTGTGCCGATCCGGGACGGAAAATGCCCGGATGCGAAGGATCGAGACGGGATCAGCACCGCCTGTGCCATGACCCGGCGGGGCGGGCGGAGTTAACGGTTCGTTTCCGCGTTAGGGTTAAGAAACGCTTTCGATTGCAGGCGGCGCACGGCGTGTGGTTCGGTTCAGTCGTTCCACGAATTCGGGACGCCGGTCTTGACTCCCGGCCGACCGCACGACTTCAGGCATATCTCCGGGGACAAGAGGAGATGGAGACGTGACCTATCGGGAATGGTTCGCCATTCCCCACGTTCCCGCCGGGGGAGATCGCAAGATCTCCCCCTTTTTTTGTCCTTGCGGTGCCCGGTGTGGTCCTGCGGTCCGTCGCGCGCCCCGCCGGCTCTCGACACGGGGGTCGCCTTGGCTCTAGTGAGACCTTCCCGCAGGCGATCCCCCGGCAGTTCTCCTTGTCCGAACGCGAACCGATCCTCAACATTCCCGGAGTGGTGACCGCGCTCAGCCTGGCGATGATCGCCATTCACGCGGCCCGCATCTTCCTCTTGAGCGATGATGCGGACCGCGAGGTGCTGCTCACCTTCGCCTTCATCCCGGCCCGGTTCGAGCCGTCGCTTGCCGGCACCTGGTTCCCCGGTGGGGCGGCGGGGGATGTGTGGACCTTCGTGACCTACGGCTTCCTGCATGCCGACTGGACGCATCTGGCCGTCAACGTCCTCTGGCTGGCGGTCTTCGGGTCGGCCGTGGCGCGTCGCTTCGGGACGCTGCGAAGCCTGGTGTTCTTCGCGGTGACCGCGGCGGCGGGCGCCGTCGGTCACCTCATGGCGGTCGGGACCGCCTTCGTGCCGGTGATCGGTGCGTCGGCCGCCGTGTCCGGCTTCACGGCCGCCGCCCTGCGTTTCGTCTTCCAGGCGGGCGGCCCGCTGAGTCCGATGCGGGCCAGCGGCGAGGATGCCTTCCGGGTCCCGGCGCTCGGGCTTACCGCCATGGTCCGCAACGGGCCGGTGATGGGGATGATCGTGGTGTGGATCGCGGTCAACGTCGCCTTCGGCGCGATCAACCTGCCGATGCCGGGATTCGAGGGCCAGATCGCCTGGCAGGCTCATCTCGCAGGCTTCGCGGCGGGACTTTTCCTGTTCCGCTTCTTCGATCCGGTGCGCGCCGGCTGACAGTGTTGCGCTGCACACCTGCCGTCTTGTCTTCATGCCGAGCAAGGCGAATACTTCGGGTCCGGGCAACCGTGGTATGACAAGGCGGGGCTGCCCGCGACGGGCGTCCCGCCGCGACCGGAGGCAGATCATGAACGTGAAGAGCATTCTGGACGCCAAGGGCAGGGCGGTCGCCACGATCGCTCCCGACGCGACGCTGGCGGCTGCCGCCAACCTGCTCGCCGAAAAGCGGATCGGTGCCGTCGTGGTCACGGGAGCGGGCCATACCGTGGCTGGCATCCTGTCCGAACGCGACATCGTCCGCTCGCTGTCGGAACATGGCGCGCGGGCCCTCGACCGCTCGGTGGACGAAACCATGACGCGCAAGGTGACCACCTGCGCCGAACAGGACTCCCTTGGACAGCTCATGGAGAGCATGACCAACGGCAAGTTCCGCCACCTGCCCGTCGTCGAAGACGGCCGGCTCGTCGGCATCATCTCCATCGGCGACGTGGTGAAACGGCGGCTCTCGGAGATCGAGCGCGAGCATAACGCCCTCAAGGACTACGTGATGAACGCCTGATCCGGGCGCTCAGCTCACGGCCTTCAGCGCCTCGGCGAGATCGGGCAGCAGCCGCTCGGCCGCCTCCTCGCCGAGCGCGATGGCCTCTGCGGCGCGGTGGAACTCGAACAGGCCGATCTTCGACAGCCGGGGGCCGATCAGGATATTCGGCGGATCGCCCGCCAGCCGCTGGCGAGCGATGCGCTCCTGGGTGGCGTTGAAGGCCTTGGCCATCACGGTGGGGATGCCCGGCGCGCGGGCCATCGCGATGCGCGTATCGATGGGCCCCGGCTCGGTGTCGAGCGACATTGCGGCGCGCAGCGGCCGCGCCAGTGCCCGGCCGATGCCGCGGCCAAGACCGCGTCCGATGCCCTTGCCGAGATTGACCACCGCCCTGACGCGCGGCCGGCTCTCGACCAGCGGCAGGGCCTCGTCCTCGGGGCTGGTGCCGTGGTCCTGGATGACGGTCGAGCGGCCGAGGGCGTCGGCATTGAGGCTGACGGCGATCACCAGCCGGGCGCCGAGGGCGCGGGTGACGGAAACGGGGACGGGGTTCGACAGGGCGCCGTCCATCAGCCAGCGGCCGCCGACACGGACCGGGGGAAGGATCCCCGGCAGGGCATAAGAGGCGCGCAGCGCCGTCATCAGCCGCCCGCGCGTCAGCCAGATCTCGTGGCCGGTGCCGATCTCAGTGGCCACCGCGGCGAAGCTGATCGGCAGCGCCTCGATCCGCGTCTCGCCGATCTCCCGCTGCAGCAGGTGGGCCAGCCGCGAGCCGCCCATCAGGCCGCCGCCGGAAATGGCGATGTCGACGAGCGAGATGACGTCGCGCCGTTTGAGCGACAGGGCCCAATCGGTGAAGGCGTCGAGCTTGCCGGCCGCATAGAGGCCGCCGACGGTGGCGCCGATCGAGGTACCGGCGATGACGTCCGGCTCGTAGCCGGCGCGCACCAGGGCGCGGATGATGCCGATATGGGCGAGGCCGCGGGCGGCGCCCCCTCCCAGGGCCAGGCCGATGACCGGCCGCGGCGGCGGCGTGAAGGTGCCTTCCGCGAAATCGGTGGGCTCGGCCTCTGGCCGGCGACGGCGGCGCAACGTCAGCATGGCTCAGCCGAAAGCCGGGCGCAGCCGCTCGGCGTCGCGGGGAACGAGCCGAACATCCTCCAGCGAGCCGCCGATGGGGACGGTGCGGTAGAAGCACGTCTTGCGGCCGGTATGGCACGAGCCGCCGTCGCCGCCGACCCGCACTTTGAGCCAGACGGCGTCCTGGTCGCAGTCGACGCGCATCTCGACGACCGACTGGATCTGACCGGACGTGTCGCCCTTGTGCCAGATGACCCCGCGCGAGCGCGACCAGTAATGGGCCTCGCCGGTCTCGATGGTCAGGCGCAGCGCCTCGGCATTCATATGGGCCACCATCAGGAGATCGCCTGTCTGCGCATCGCTGGTCACCGCGGTGACCAGACCATCGGCACCGAAACGGGGGAGGAGACGGTCACCCTCCTCGATCTCGGTCTTCGATGGTGACGCAGGGGCCTGCGGGGGGCAATCGGCGCACATGGCATGGGGTCCGCGGTGGGAAGGGGCATCGGTCGTGTCAAGTCTTCTATCCCGCCCTTGTGGACAAGCCCAAGTGCCAAGATCGGCGCAAGTGCCCGGCCACCACCGCGTCAAGGTTAACAATTGGTTTGGCTCGTCCCGGCGCGGTCCGGCAGGTAATTTGCCGTCGTTCTATTCCCCCGGAGACCCCAATGAGCGAGCAGCGAGACCTTTTCTCGAAGTCCGGCATCGTCGACCAGACCGAGCTCAAGGCCAATGCCGCCCTCTACGCGGCCCGGGAAACGGCCGCCGCTCCGGACGGGGATGTGGCGCCGATCATCACCGCGCCACCGCGGGTGATCCGCCAGGGCGGCGCTGCGGCGGCGCGGGCATTGCGCGAGAAACTGGTCGCCGAACACCAGGCCGTCGTGGTCGAGGCGGCCGCGCGCTTCGCCCGGCGCGAGGCCGGCGGCATTCCGGCGCGGTCGATCCTCAGGTTCCGGCTCAGCGACCTGCCGCGGCTCATCCGCCCCGATCGCGATCCGCCGAATCCGTCACGTTGAGGCCCGAGGTCCCCTAGCGCTCTTCGAAGCTGCGCGGGCCGCGCGCCTGCCGGGCGGCCTTGGCCGGGAGCGCCGCGACATGTCCGACGGCCATGTCCGCCCAGCCCGCCAGGGCCGGCGCGTCGAGCGTCGCCAGGTCGACGTAGACATAGCCTTCCATCGGCTTGCCCCGCACCTCCATCGGCCGGGTTCCCGGCAGGGCGAGGGCCGCTGCGTGCTGCTCCTTGCCGACCCGCAGGAGCAGCCCGCTTTCCGACAGCGCCGCCACCATGTTGCCGCCGAGCAGCACTCCCGTGCCGCCGAACATGGCGATGCGGCTCGTCGACCCATGCCGGGCTGCGGCCGCCTCGATCACCGCGAGGATCGTCTGATCGTCGGTCATGGCTTCGTTCTCCCGAACTCTCCGGCGCGCGACAGCCCGGGCGCCGTCATCGGCCTGGTGTCGACACGGTCCGCCGCGCAGCCCGTCTTACCATTGCGGCGTGAAACGGCCTGATGCTAAGAGGCGCGATCCGCTTTTCTCGTTCCAACGGGTGATTTCCGCATGTCCGTCGATCAGGCGACCGTCCGGCGCATCGCGCATCTCGCGCGCATCGCCGTGACAGACGAAGAGGTGCCGCACCTCCAGGATGAACTCAACGCCATCCTCGCCTTCGTCGAGCAGTTGAACGAGGTGGACGTGTCCAACGTCGAGCCGATGACCTCGGTCACCCCGATGGCGATGAAGAAACGCCAGGACGTGGTGAGCGACGGGGGCATCGCCGATCTCATCGTCGCCAACGCGCCCGAGCGGGAAGGGCATTTCTTCGCCGTTCCCAAGGTCGTGGAGTAAGCCATGACCGATCTGACCCAGCTCACCATCGCCGAGGCCTGCGACGGCCTGACGAAGAAGACCTTCTCGGCCGCCGACCTGACGCAGGCCTATCTCGCGGCCATGGAAAAGGGCCGCAAGCTCAACGCCTATGTGCTGGAGACGCCGGAAAAGGCGGTCGCGATGGCTGCTGCCTCCGATGCCCGCATCGCCAGGGGCGAGGCCGGACCGCTCGAGGGCATTCCCATCGGCGTGAAGGATCTGTTCTGCACCAAGGACGTGCGCACCACGGCCTGCTCGAACATTCTCGCCAATTTCGTGCCCCCTTATGAATCCACCGTCACGAGCAATCTGTGGCGCGACGGGGCCGTCATGCTCGGCAAGCTCAACAACGACGAATTCGCCATGGGCTCGTCCAACGAGACAAGCTGTTTCCCGACGCCGATCAATCCGTGGCGGCGGCAGGGCTCCAACGCCGGCGTCGGCCCCGGCGGAATCGACGGTACTCCCCTGGTTCCCGGCGGGTCCTCCGGCGGCTCGTCGGCCGCCGTCGCCGCCATGCTCTGTGCCGGTGCGACCGCGACCGACACGGGCGGATCCATCCGCCAGCCGGCGGCACTGACCGGCACGGTCGGCATCAAGCCGACCTATGGCCGCGTGTCGCGCTGGGGCATCGTCGCTTTCGCCTCCTCGCTCGATCAGGCAGGCCCCATCGCCCGCGACGTGAAGGATGCGGCCATGCTGCTGCGCACCTTCGCCGGTGCCGACGCGAAGGACACGACCTGCGTCGATCGTGAGGTGCCCGACTATGCCGCGGCGGTCGGCAAGTCGATCAAGGGCATGACCATCGGCATCCCCCGGGAATACCGCATCGATGGCATGCCCGAGGAGATCCAGAAGCTCTGGGACGACGGCGCACAGATCCTCAAGGAGGCCGGCGCCAACATCGTCGAGATCTCCCTGCCGCACACGAAATATGCGCTTCCGGCCTATTACATCGTGGCGCCGGCCGAGGCCTCGTCCAACCTCGCCCGCTATGATGGGGTGCGCTACGGCCTGCGCGAACCAGGCAAGGACATCGTCGACCTCTACGAAAAGACCCGCGCCAAGGGCTTCGGCAAGGAGGTCCGCCGCCGCATCATGATCGGCACCTATGTGCTGTCGGCCGGTTATTACGACGCCTATTACGTCCGGGCGCAGAAGCTCCGCACGCTGATCAAGCAGGATTTCGAACAGGCCTATGCCTCCGGCGTCGACGCCATCCTGACGCCGGCGACGCCTTCCGCCGCCTTCGGCATCGGCGAGAAGGGCTCCGCCGATCCGGTGGAGATGTACCTCCAGGACATTTTCACGGTGACGGTGAACATGGCGGGCCTGCCCGGCATCGCCGTTCCCGCCGGCCTTGACCCTCAAGGGTTGCCGCTGGGCCTGCAGCTCATCGGCCGCGCCTTCGACGAGGAGACGCTGTTCTCGGTGGCGAGCGTGATCGAGAAGGCCAAGGGCCGGTTCCCCGTCAGCGACCGCTGGTGGGGATGAGGCGATGATCGCCGCCCGTGCCGTCGCCATCGCGTGTCTGACGGTCTTCGGCTGGCTCCTGTGGATTTTCGCCGGGCTGCTCGTGATCTATCTCGTCATGGCCTGGCGGTCGGGCGATCCGGGGTTCAAGCTCGTCTATCTCGCCGTGATGGCCCTCGCCTCGGTGGCGTCGGGTTTCGCCAGCCGTCATCTGGCGCGGCGGATCGAGGCGGGTCGCTAGCGGCGACGTGTTTCCCCATGTTCGACACGCTCTTTTAAGGGGCTATCGGCCATTCTCCGCGGGTTCGTTTGCCGCCGCGGGGCTTCATGTCATCGATCGATTCTTCACACGACGTGCCCGCCGGCGAGGGGAGTCTCGCCCGGCTCGCCGCGCTGCCGCTCTTCGCGCTCGCCATCTTTGTCTCCGCCTTCCTGTTGTTCTCGGTGCAGCCGCTGTTCACCAAGATGGTGCTTCCGGTGCTCGGCGGCACGCCGGCGGTCTGGTCGGTGGCGATGGTCTTTTTCCAGGGCGTGCTGCTCGCCGGCTACGGCTATGCCCATCTGCTGAACCGTTATCTGGATCCGCGTCGCGCCATCCTCGTCCATCTGGCCATGATGGCGACCGTATTCGCGATCGCTCTGCCGATCGCCCTGGCGCCGGGCTGGGGCCGGCCACCGGCCGAAGGCGAGGCGTTCTGGCTCATCGGCCTGTTCGCGGCGTCGGTGGGCCTTCCCTTCTTCGCGCTCGCCGGCAATGGTCCACTGCTGCAGGCATGGTTCGCCCGGACGGGCCACCGCGACGCCGCCGACCCCTATTTTCTGTATGGCGCCTCGAATCTCGGTTCCTTCCTGGCGCTCCTGTCCTATCCCTTCGTGATCGAGCCGCTGCTGCCTCTGAAAACCCAGTCCGCTGTCTGGACCGCCAGCTTCGCCGTTCTTGGCGGCCTGATCGCAGTCACCGCGGTGATCCTCGTCTCGACCATCCGGGCGCCCGCGGTCGCTCCGTCGGCGGTCCGCGCCGAAACGTCGGTCGCCTGGGCGGAGCGGCTGACCTGGATCGGTCAGGCGGCGGTGCCATCTGGACTTCTGGTGGCGCTCACCGCACATCTGTCGACCGATGTCGCCGCCGTGCCGCTCCTCTGGGTGCTGCCACTGGCGCTCTTCCTGCTCACCTTCGTGCTCGCCTTCCGCGACGGCGGCTCCGGTCTGCATCGCCTCATGGTCGCCGCTCAGCCGCTGATGCTGGTCGGCGTTGTCTTCGCCCTGGTGGCCGGTGCGAACATCCCCTGGCCGCTGGCGGCGGCGCTGCATGTCGGCTTCTTCTTCGTCGCCACGATGGTCTGCCACGGCGAACTCTACCGCCGTCGCCCGATCACCACGCATCTGACTGAGTTTTACGTCATGTTGTCCGTCGGCGGGGTCATCGGTGGCGTTTTCGCCAGCCTGGCCGCGCCAGCCCTGTTCAACTCGATCCTCGAGTATCCGATCCTCGTCGTTGCCGCAGTCCTGTGCCGGCCGGGCATGTGCGAGGCACTGGGGCGGCTCGGCTGGTCGCGCCTCGTCGCCGCCATGGCCATCCTGGCCGGCCTGGTGGGGATGCAGGCCGTCGCCGGCGTCACTGCCAAGTCGCTGCCGGTTATCGGCTATATCGCCCTTATGTCCGCCATTGCCGGCGTCATCCTCATTAGCCGGCAGCAGCCGGCTGCCATGCTGGCGGGGGCGCTCGTTTTCTTCGCGATGAGCCAGGCGCCGGTCATGCCCGCAGGCACCCTCGCGCGCGAGCGCTCCTTTTTCGCCGTCCACGAGGTGCAGGAGACGCCGGACGGGCGGGGGCGACTGCTGGTCCATGGCATCACGGTCCATGGCGCCGAGCGCATCCGCCATCCCGACGGCCGGCTCATCGACGGGCGGCCCGAACCGGCGAGCTACTATCATCGCGGCGGGCCCTTCGGCGATGCCATCGGCGCCCTGCGCGCCACCCGGCAGGGCAGGCCGCTGCGGGTCGCCGCCATCGGGCTCGGGATCGGCTCGCTCGCCTGCTACAGCGAGCCTGGCGATGCCTGGACATTCCTTGAGATCGATCCCGTCGTGGTCCGGATGGCCCGCGATACCCGCCTCTTCCAGTCGCTGACACGCTGTGCGCCCGAGGCGCCGGTGGTGATCGGCGACGGGCGCCTGACGCTCGGCGACCAGGCCGGCCGCTTCGACCTCATTGTCGTCGACGCCTTCTCCTCGGATGCCATCCCCGTCCATCTGCTGACGCGGGAGGCCTTTGCCGGCTATCTCGGCAAGCTGGCGCCGGACGGGGCGATCCTCGTCCACATCTCCAACCGCAACATGGATCTCAGCCCGGTCGTGGCGGCCTCCGCCGCCGCCCATGGCCTCACCGGCGGCGTTCGCCACGGTGTTGCGGAAGGCGGCATGCGCGAGGCGATGACCGCCCCGGCCATCGTGGCCATGGTGGCGCGCGACGCGAGGCATCTCGGGGCCGTCGCTGGGTCGCCTGCATGGCCTCCCCTGGCCGTGCCAGCCGGCTTCCAGACCTGGACCGACGACTATTCCAACATCATCGACCCGATCATGAGGCGGTTGCGCCAGCCCTGAGGGTGGCGACGCCCGCATTGGCGCGGGCGCCGCCGGGGGCCGGCGCGGCGGGGCGGCTGCCGGCTTCCCAGGGGCGGATGGGGCGTCCGCCCAACTGGGATACGGGGCCCCCATGCCACCGGATGCAGCGGGAAGGGCAAAAGCGCAATTCAGCGACAGCCTGTCGCATCCAGGGGGCGTTCTTTGGTGTAGAACCACTGACGGCATGGTTCGGGAGGCTCCATGGTGGCGGTCAGCGTCGATCTCAAGGACGCCCTCGCGCGCTGCGCGGGCGGCGACAAGGCTGCCCTCAGGATGATCTACGACAGCGAATGCGCATCGATGATCGGCGTCGCCGTGCGCATCGTGAAGCGGCGCGAACTGGCCGAAGAGGTCGTGCAGGAGGCCTTCGTCAAGATCTGGCGCAATGCCCACCGCTATGACCCCGGCCTCGGCCCTGCCAAGGCCTGGATCTATGCCATCGTCCGCAACCAGGCCATCAACACCCTGCGAAGCGGCCGGCGCGAGGATCTCGTCGACGAGGTGCCGGAGGATGCAGGCGCGGCAGTGGAGGCCTATGCCGCCGCCGAGCGCCTGCCGGAAGGCCAGGCCCTGCGCCGCTGCCTGGAGGGGCTCGAGGCCCGCCGCCGCACCAGCCTCCTCATGGCCTATGTGGACGGCTTCTCCCATGGCGAGATCGCCGGCCGTCTCGGCCTGCCGCTCGGCACGGTGAAGGCCTGGATCCGCCGGTCGCTGCTGGCGCTCAGGGAGTGCATGGGATGACCGACGACCTCATCGCCACCGCCGGGGAGTATGTCGCCGGACTGATGTCGCCGGAGGAGCAAGAGGCCTTCGAACGGCTGATCGCCAGTGACCCCATGGTCCGCAGCGCCGTCGCGGACTGGCGCACGCGGCTCCTCGCGCTCGACGAGACCGCGACGCAGATGGCGCCCTCCGAAGGCCTTTGGCCGGCCATCGAGAGGGCTATTGGCGCTGCGCGTCCGGAACAGGCGAAACCCGGCTGGTTCGCGCGCCTCTGGCAGGATGTCTCCGCCCTGAGGCTCGCCTCGCTCGCGGGGGCTGCGGCGGCCCTCGTCATGGCGCTGCTTCTGGTCACGCAGCCATTCGGGCGCAGTGACAAGCCAACGGTCGTCGCGGTGCTGAACGCTCCGAACACGAGCGAAGCCGGCGCCATCGTCGAGGCCTTCGCCGACGGTCGTATCCGCGTCGTGCCGCTGCGCGCCATCCCGGTGCCGGAAGGGCGGGTACTGCAGGTCTGGACCCTGTGGGACCGGCAGGTCGGGCCACGCTCGGTCGGTCTGATGGAGCGGGCCGAGGCGCGCGACTACGTAACGTCAGGCATGCCGCGGCCGGTCGGCCAGCAAATGTACGAGATCACGCTGGAGCCGGCGGGCGGGTCGCCGACCGGGCGGCCGACCGGGCCGATCCTCTATGTCGGGCGGGGGGCGACGCCGCTTTGAGGCCGCCGGCAGGACGCAAGGGGGCCTGCGGGGCCCGCTGCCCCTTGCCGATGACCGCTCCCCTGGGCTACCCAAGCGCTTCTTCTCCACTGCCGGGCCCGCCCATGACCGCTCATGCCAATCCGAAGAACCTCATCCCCGGCGCCACCGGCGACTGGGAAGTGGTGATCGGCCTCGAGATCCACGCGCAGGTGGCGTCCAACGCCAAGCTGTTCTCGGGCGCGGCGGTCGGCTTCGGCGACGAGCCCAATGCCAATGTCAGCCTGGTTGACGCTGCCATGCCGGGCATGCTGCCGGTGATCAACGAGGAATGCGTGCGGCAGGCGATCCGCACCGGTCTCGGCCTGAAGGCGCAGATCAACCACCGCTCGGTCTTCGACCGGAAGAACTATTTCTATCCGGACCTGCCGCAGGGCTACCAGATCAGCCAGTACAAGAGCCCGATCGTCGGCGAGGGCGAGGTGATCGTCGACCTGTCGCCGACCGAGAGCTTCAAGGTCGGGGTCGAGCGGCTGCATCTCGAACAGGATGCCGGCAAGTCGATTCACGACCAGCATCCGACCCTGTCCTATGTCGACCTCAATCGCTCCGGCGTGGCGCTGATGGAGATCGTCTCCAGGCCCGACATGCGCTCGGCCGAGGAGGCCAAGGCCTATGTGACGAAGCTGCGCACCATCCTGCGCTATCTCGGCACCTGCGACGGCGACATGGAGAAGGGCAACCTGCGCGCCGACGTCAACGTTTCGGTGCGCAAGCCGGGCGATCCCCTCGGCACCCGCTGCGAGATCAAGAACGTCAATTCGATCCGCTTCATCGGCCAGGCCGTCGATTACGAGGCGCGCCGGCAGATCGGCATCATCGAGGATGGCGGCACGATCGACCAGGAGACGCGGCTCTACGACGCTTCCAAGGGCGAGACGCGGTCCATGCGGTCGAAGGAGGAGGCGCACGACTACCGCTATTTCCCCGACCCGGACCTGCTGCCGCTGGTGATCGAAGCGAGCTTCATCGAAGCAACACGCAAGACCCTGCCGGAACTGCCGGACGCAAAGGCCGAACGCTTCAAGCAGCAGTACAAGCTCTCGGCCTACGACGCCGGCGTCTTGGTGGTCGAGCGCGAAACGGCGGATTATTTCGAGCGTACGGCCCGCGGCGGGCGCGACGCCAAGCTCGTCGCCAACTGGGTCATCTCCGGTCTTTTCGGACTC
>NZ_JAUYFA010000088.1 GCF_030691135.1 Phreatobacter sp. | reverse complement strand
CGGCGCCGCGCCGGCGGGCAGTGTCGGCGTCCCGTGCAGCGTCAGGACAGGACCGGCGGCGGGACGCGGCGCGACGGGGAGCGGGGCGCCCGGCAGATCCGCCTGGGGAAGGCCGGCCGGGTCGGCGCCGGACGGCAGTGCCGGCGTGATCCGCCCGAGCAGGTCGCGGCGCAGGTCCTGTTCGAGGAAGAGCGCCAGCTTGCGGGCCCCGGCGACGGTGAAGTGCACGCCGTCGGCGGTGCGCAGGCGCCGCACCTGTCCGGCGAAATCGGGCCCGAACTGCGTGTAGTTGCCGTGCTCGTCGATGAAGCCGTTCCAGACGTCGACGAAATTGACGCCGTTCTTCTCGGCCTGTTCCTTGTAGATGGCGTTGAGCATCTGCATGTGGGCCGAGGTGCGCTGGCCGCGCAGCGGCGGCACGCCGACCCAGTAGACCGGCACGCCGCGCGTTTTCATCGCCTGCATGATCTGACCGACCCGCTCGGCATAGAGGCCGCGCCAGCGCTCGTTTTCCGGGTCGATCGCCTCGCGCTCGATGCGGATCGCCTGGCGGTCGTTGGCGCCGAGCATCATGACGATGAAATCGACCTTCTCCTGGGCGGCCAGCGTCTCGGGGACGGCCCGGACCCAGTCGTGGAATTCGGGCCGCGTCAGGCCGGAGGACAGGCGCGTCTTGTCGACGACGCCGAGTTCGGGAACGTCCTCGAAGGCCTCTTCCAGCCCATAGGCCAGCCATTCCGCGAGGTTGTCACCCATGACCAGCACGAAGGTCGTGGGCGCGGCCGGGGCGACGGCTTCGGCGCTGTCGGTGGCGGTCGGCGCTGCCGCCTGTTCACGCTGCGGGCGCAGGGATTCGGCCGGACGGGCGACGCGCGGCGTCACGTTGCGCGACCCCTGAGGGATCCGGATGATGCGGGGGCGCTGGTCGCGCGGGGCAAAGAGATGCGGGTAGCGGTCGTCGACATAGGACGACTGGGCCTCGGCCGGCGTCGCCGCGAAAGTCGCCAGGGCGAGGCAGGCCCAGACCATCCACTTGCGAAACCCGATCACGATCATGCCGCGCTCCTCGTCCAACACCAGGGCATTCTAGCACCGGCCGGGAATTCGGGGACAAGTTCGTGTCGACGATCACCGCAGATCGGCTGATTCCGCCGCAAAGATTCTGCGGAGCGGCGGAATTTATCCCCGTCGTCAGCCGCCGCGGCGCAGCCTCTGGAGCATCGCGGCGGTGGGGAAGCCGTCGGCCGGCATGCCGGCGCGGGCCTGGAAGCGCTGCAGCGCTTCCCGTGTTCCGGCGCCGAGCTTGCCGTCCACCGTCCCGGTGTAGAGCCCGACCTGGGCGAGGCGCTGCTGCAGTTCAATCCGCTCCTGCTGCGACAGCGCCCGCTCGGCCGTCGGCCAGGGCTGGGCGAAGCCGCCGCCGCCACGCAGCCGGTCGGCGAGGTGGCCGACCGCCATCGCGTAGTTTTCCGAGTTGTTGTATTTCATGATCACCCGGAAATTCGGGAGCATCAGGAAGGCCGGACCCCTGGCGCCGCCGGGCAGATGCAGGAAGGCCTGATCCGACTTCCGCGGAAAGGCGCGGTCGCCGACCCGCCTCACGCCGCGGGCCTCCCACTGGGCGATGGTCTGCGGCCTTTCGCGGCCGGCGAGCGCCAAGTCGAGGCCCTGCGGCACCACCACCTCGTAGCCCCAGCCCTGGCCGGCCTGCCAGCCCTCGGCGCGCAGCAGGTTGCCGGTCGACATCAGCGCATCGGGCACGGAGCCCATGAGGTCGATGCGCTGTGATCCGGACCCGGACCGTGCCGCCCTGAGGAAGGTCGAGGGCATGAACTGGGTATGGCCGAAGGCCCCTGCCCAGGAGCCGCGGAAATTCGCCGGCGAGACATGGCCCTCGTGGATGATCTGCAGCGCGGCGACGAATTCGCCGCGGAAGAAGTCCTGGCGGCGGCCGTAGCAGGCGAGCGTCGCCGTGGCGCGCACCACACTCGTATTGCCCTTGGTGCGCCCGAAGCTCGTCTCGATGCCCCAGATGGCCGCGATGACGTGGCGGTCGACGCCGGTCTCGCGCTCGGCCCTGTCGAAGGCGGCGCGGTGGGTCTGCAGCATGCGCCGTCCCTCGGCGATGCGGTTCGCCGCGACGAGGCCGTTGATGTAGTCCCAGGGCTGGCGGGAGAATTCCGGCTGGCGGTCGAGCAGCGAGAGGATGGAATTGTCCGGGGTCAGGCCGGATGTCGCCTGCTGGAAGACCTGCGGCAGCACGCCACGGGCCCTGGCCTGCTGTTCGAGGCCGTTCAGGCAATCCGAAAAGCTGCCCTGCGCGGCGGCCGGCGCCGTCGCTGCGAGAGCGGCGACCACCGTCAGCACCGCCGGAGAAGCATATCCGCGTTTCATGCCAAGCGCCTCACGTCCCGAACGCCCCCGTCCTGGCTCCAGTGGAACAACGCGCATGCTTGATGAACAGTTAAGGCACGGTCGTGTCGGCTGGTCCAGAGCCTTCAATCACGCTCCAGACGCAGGTCCATCTCGGCCTCGACATAGCGCCATTCCTCGGTCGCCCTGAGCCGCGCCACCATCCGTTCGAAGGCCGCGGCGTCATCGGAGGCATATTCGAACCAGGTGAGAAAGTCGTAGGCGCCGCCGAGGTCGCGGCAATGGTGCAGGCGCCGCGCCACCTGCGGCAGATAGTCCATGCCGATGGCCGTGTGGCGCGAGCGCGCCTCGAAAATGTCCCGCCGTTCGTCCTGGGCCAGCGCCCACCAGGCTGCGGACTTGCGGATGGGGATGAGGGCGGCGCAGGTCGCGGCCGGCCGGCCGAGCCCCTGCTGCCGTGCGGCGAGGGCGTCGGTTTCGGCCCTGGTGGCATAGCGGGTGTTGCTGGTCGTGCCGATCAGCGTCCAGACCCCGCCGGGCGCCGCGCCGGCCGCGGTCACCGCCAGACGCGGCGCGGCAGGCAGGGCCGTCCCCGTCACCGGCGTGCAGGCGGCGATGCGCCAGGGACCGGTCTCGCCGGCGGTGAAGGCAATGGCCAGGGGATCCGTCATCGCGACCTCGTCGGGGTCCGGGCATTCAAGCCGCGTGCCAGACGCCGCCCCGCGTCAGCCCCGGCGCAGTCGCTCCAGGAAGGTCCTGTCCGCCTCGCCTGAGGGCGACATCCCAAAGCGGCCCTGCATGGTGCGGATCGCCGCCTTGGACTTGTCGCCGAGAATGCCGTCGACGTCGCCGAGGTCGAAGCCGAGGCGGTTGAGGCGCGTCTGGATCTCCTCGCGGTCGGCATGGGTCAGGCCACCCTCGCCGGGAGGCCAGGGCTTCGAGAAGCGACCGGCGCCCTTGATGCGGTCGCCGAGATGGGCGACGGCGAGGGCATAGGAATCGGCATTGTTGTAGCGCTTGATGACGTTGAAATTGCTCGTCACCAGCAGATGCGGGCCCTCTTCTCCCGCCGGCTTCCAGAGCGAGGCCTGGGCGCCGCCGGATATCGGCCCGCCGCCGATGCGGCGCACCCCGGCCACGGCCCAGCCGTCGAAGCTCTTGCGCTGCGAGCGGTTGCCGGCAAGGCCCGGGGCATGGACCTCGAAGCCCCAGGGCACGCCCGGCGTCCAGCCGTTGCGGCGCAGATAGTTCGCCGCGGACCCCATGGAGTCGGGGATGGAGGTCCAGATGTCGCGCCGCCCGTCGCCGGTGAAATCAACCGCGAAGGCGTGGAAGCTCGTCGGCATGAACTGGACATGGCCCATGGCGCCGGCCCAGGAGCCGATCATGTTCTGCGGCGTCGTGTCGCCGGACTGCAGGATGCGCAGGGCGGCGATCAGCTCGCGGCGGAAGAAGTCGGTGCGGCGGCCGGCGGCGGCGAGCGTCGCCATCGCCTGGATCACGTAGTGGTCGCCGCGGGAGGTGCCGTAGGAGGTCTCGTTGCCCCAGATGGAGCAGACGATCTCGGACGGCACGCCATAGCGGCTCTGCACGGCGGAAAAGGTGGCGCCGTGCTCGGCGAGGGCGGCGCGGCCGTTGGTGACGCGCTTGTTGGAGGCGCGCACGTCCACATAGTCGCCCATGGTCCGGCGGAATTCCGGCTGGCGCTGCGAGAGTTCGACGACGCGGGGGCTCGGCTGCACGCCGGCGAAGGCGCGGTCGAAGGCGGCCCGCGAGACCCCTGCGGCGGAGGCGGCAGGCCAGAGGCTGGCGACGAAGGCCTCGAAGGAGCGCGCCTCGGCCGGTCCGGCGAGGCCCGGCAGGGCGAGGGTGGCGGCGCCGGCGACGAGGCTGCGGCGGGTGATGGAGGTCATGACGGCTCCCGAGGGTCCGGCGTGAAGGGGCGCCAGTTTGATCGAGCGCATGGAGGGCGCTGTGAGTCGCGCAGAAAGATAGCGCGGATAAGGCGGCCGGGCATCCCGTCAGCCGGACGGATCGTCACGGGCCGGAACGAAGGGGATCGCGGGCGGTTTGTCAGGCGATGCCAATGGAGGACCACACATGACCGAGATCAGGATTCCGCACGAGGCTCTCGTTTTCGTCGGCGATGGCACCAAGGCCCTGTTCCTGCGCAACAAGGGCGATGCCGAACGTGTCAATCTCGAGGTCGAGCAGGTGTTCGCTCAGGACAACCCGGCGACGCGCGACCAGGGCACCGACCGGCCGGGCCGTTCCTTCGCCAGTTCCGGAGCCCAGCGCAGCGCCATGGAACAGACCGACTGGCATCAACTGGCCGAGGACCGTTTCGTCGAGGAGATCGCCGAGCGGCTCTACAAGCACGCCCATGCGGGCAATTTCCAGGCGCTGATCGTGGTGGCCCCGCCGAAGGTGCTCGGCCATCTGCGCAAGGCCTTCCACAAGGAGGTCAGTGACCGGGTGACCGCCGAGGTCCCGAAGGACCTGACCTCGCATCCGATCCACGAGATCGAGAAACTCCTCTCGGCGTGACGGCGCGGCCCGGAGAGCGGGTTCAGCGGGCCGCCTTGGCCGCCTGCGGGTACCATGTCGCCTCGGAGGCCACGGCCCGGGGCGCGGCCGGCTTTTCGTCGCTGTCGCAGACGCGGTTTCGCCCCTCCTGCTTGGCCCGGTAGAGGCGGCGATCGGCCGTCGCGACCAGTTCCTCCCAGGACATCATCGCGCCGGCCGACCGGGAAGCGACGCCGAAGCTGCTCGTGACCCGCAGACCGGGAACCGTGTTGATGTTCATCGCCTCGATGGCGCGGCGCAGACGTTCCGCCAGGGCGAGGGCGGCGCCCTTCGGCGTGTCGGGGAGCATGAGGAGGACTTCCTCGCCGCCGTGGCGGGCGAAGGCGACTTCCGCTCCGGCCACGGCGCGCAGATCATGGGCGATGGTTTTCAGCACGAGATCGCCGACGGCATGGCCATGCCCGTCATTGATAGCCTTGAAGTGGTCGATGTCGAACAGGATCGCCGAGACCGGCGCGCCGTGCCGGTCCGATTCATAGAGGGCCCGTTCGGCGGCCTCGGTGAGGGCCCGGCGGTTGAGCAGCCCGGTGAGCATGTCGGTTTCCGACAGGTGCCGCAGGGTTTCCGACATCAGGCGCTGGTCCTCTTCGAGCTGCAGGCGCTGGCGCTGCTGCTCGCGGAGGAGGTCGAGGCTGGCGAACATGGTCCGGACCTCGGCGCTGATATTGCGGATCGGCGGCGGATCGGAGAGATCGCCGCGGGCGATCTGGACGATCTGCCGGTGGGCGTTCAGCAACGGATGGAACAGGCCGTCGCGGAAGATCAGGGCGATGACCACGATCGCCACAATGGCGACACCGGTCAGCAGCAGCGAGGCGAGCACAAGAAGCAGGGCCTGGTGGCGCAGCGCCTCCATGGTCGCGCGGGAGGCCGCGGCGATGCGATCGCGCAGCAGTTCGACGGGCCTCATGCCCGGTACATAGGCGCGGGTGAACGTATCAGCGTCGGGCGCCGTCCCGAGCCAGCTGTCCCGCGCGACCCCTTCGGCATAGGGCAGGGCGGTCGCGAAATAGTCCCGTTCGACGGCGGTGATCGCCTCATCGACGCCGATATCCGGCAGGACGGCGCCGGCATAGCTCGCCAGGGCCCGCCACATCAGCTCAAGGCGGGCGCGTGTCGAGACGACCTGGACCTCCAGTTGCCGGCGCTGTTCGGGGTCGGCGGAGAGCTGCATGACGACATAGGAGCCGAGCCGCCCGGTCTGCTCGCGCAGGTTGCCGGCGAGCGAGTTCAGCAGGATGTGGGTCGCGACCTGCGGCGTCACCGCCACGATCTCGCGACCGAGCCGGTCGCGCAGGACAGCCGAGGCGTCGGCGGCGTCGAACATGGCTTCGATGGCCGTTCTGATCGGGGTGCCGCTGCGTTCGGCGGCGGGCCTGGCGATGACCTCGTCCACAGCCCGACGTCCGGCGTCGAGGCGGCGGCGCATGTCCGACTGCAGTGCGTCGATGTCGCCGAAGCGGCCACGCTCCCCGATGAACCTCGCCTCCATCTCGGAGATCCGGTTGTCCGTCTCGGTCCGCTTGACCGCCAGCGCAGCGGCCAGCGTCGACCGCTTCTCTTCTGCACCGCCCATGGCGGCGTTGGCCGGTCCTCGCTCGGCGGAGATGGCATTGGCGGCGACCAGGACCGACTGGAAGCGGGCGAGCTGGTCGGTGCCCCGCTGGTAGCGCGCGTGATCGGCGAAATTGGTCTGCAGCGACAGGCCGCCGAGCGCGACGCATGCCGCGGCAGCGACGATGCCACCCAACCATTGGAGATGCTGAATTCGAAAACGCACGCGATCGATCGTTCCGGTGATGCTTCCCGTGAGTACCAAGCGGGCGCTAAGCAATCCTGAATATGGTTGTAGAATATGCTCCCGATTCGTGAAATTCCCGCACGTTCGCCCTGCCTTTCATTCTCCGCCTTTCGCGCCTAAGGAAAGGCGGTCGGGTTTCCCCGCGCCTGCGTGCGCGTGAGGACACCCTGACGCGTTCCAGCTAAAATGCCGGACCGATTCGCAAGGCTGGCACGGCCACCGTGACGGCGTTGCGCCTGCCGAAGGAGAGACCGAGGCTCATGGCCGAACCCGTTCGTACCGAGATCAACGAAGCCGATTACGGCGCCGACAGCATCAAGGTCCTGAAGGGCCTCGACGCGGTCCGCAAGCGCCCCGGCATGTATATCGGCGATACCGACGACGGGTCGGGTCTGCATCACATGGTCTACGAGGTCGTCGACAACGCCATCGACGAGGCGCTCGCCGGCCATGCCACGGAAGTCACCGTGACGCTGAACGCCGACAATTCGGTGACGGTCACTGACAACGGCCGCGGCATCCCCACCGACATCCACCCGACCGAGGGCATTTCGGCGGCCGAGGTCATCATGACCCAGCTCCATGCCGGCGGCAAGTTCGACCAGAACTCCTACAAGGTCTCGGGCGGTCTCCACGGCGTCGGCGTGTCGGTGGTGAACGCCTTGTCCGACTGGCTCGAAATGCGAATCTG
>NZ_JAUYFA010000083.1 GCF_030691135.1 Phreatobacter sp. | reverse complement strand
CCGGCATCGACGGGATCGCCTTCACCGGCTCGCATGGGGTGGGCATGGCGATCCTGCGCGGCTTCGGCGTCGGCGGCGCCCATGCGCGGCCGGTTCTCGCCGAGATGGGCGGCAAGAACCCGACCTATGTCACGGCCTCGGCCGATATCGAGACGGCCGCCGCCGGCATGGCCCGCTCGGCCTTCGGCCTGCAGGGGCAGAAATGCTCGGCGGGGTCGGTGGTCTTCGTCCATGACGCCATCCGTGCGGCGTTTCTCGCGGCGCTGGAGGAGAAGGCGGCGGCGCTGCGCATCGGCGACCCGCGAGACCGCGACGTCTTCATGGGGCCGCTGATCAGCGCTGCCGCCCGCAGCCGCTTCGAGCAGGCGGCCCAAGCGGCCCGGACTGCCGGGGCGACGGTGACGGGCGGGCAGGTGCTCAGCGGCGGGATCTACGACGGCGGCGACTATGCCGCGCCGACCATCGTTACCGGCCTGCCGGACGACCACGCCCTGCACCGGGACGAGCTGTTCCTGCCATTCCTGACGGTGCGCGGCTTTTCATCGCTGGATGAGGCCATCACCCGCGGCAATGCGGTGCCCTATGGCCTGACGGCGGGTATCTACACGCGCGAGGAGAGCGAGCTTGCCCTCTTCCTCGACACCGCCGAGGCCGGCGTCCTCTATGCCAACCGGGCCAGCGGCGCGACGACGGGCGCCTGGCCGGGAATCCAGACCTTCTGCGGCTGGAAGGGTTCGGGGACGGGATCGAAGGGCGGGCTCGGAACCTTCTACCTGCCGCAGTTCATGCGCGAGCAGAGCCGCACGGTCATGCGCTGAGACGCGGGACTCAGCGGTCGCCGGGCAGCGCCACGCACTGGCGGAACAGGTGCTCGTACCACGAGCGGTCGGCATGGTCGGAGACGAAGGCGACGCTGGTCTCGCCGGCCTCGCTGAGGACGCTGACAGCGGCGATCGTCCGGTCGTTGTCGTCCATCGCCTTGATCAGCGTACCGCCGATGAGGGGCGAGCGCCGGACGGGGGGGTGGCGGGTGTTGAACAGGCCCTCGATGCAGGATGCGATGTATGCCGGCGGCAGGCTGGAGCTGACCGTCAGCGGACCCTGCGTCGCGTAATTGGAGGCGCAGGCGCCCAGCGCGACCGCAAGGGCTGCTATCGCCAGACCAGTCGCTGCGTGTCGGGTCCGGACCGTGAGCATGGTCGGATAACGCGGCGAGCCCCCCGAAGTTCCACCGGGGCGAGGAACGTGGTCGTCACCCGCGTTCCGGCTGCGGCCATGACGAAAAACCCCGCCGGATCGCTCCGGCGGGGTTTTCCTCGAATGGTGGGCACGACTGGGATCGAACCAGTGACCCCTACGATGTCAACGTAGTGCTCTCCCGCTGAGCTACGCGCCCTTTTGCGATCCGAGGGACCGCGAAAGCGAGGCGCACCGTATAGTGGGGATCGCGGAACGGTGCAAGAGCATCGCGCGGGCCAAATTGCGCCTTTGTGGACAAGGCCTCAGGCGGCCTGCTGGAGCATCTTCTCGACCTCGTTGACGAGGTCGCGCAGGTGGAAGGGCTTGGAGAGGATCTTGGCATCCTTGGGGGCCTGCGAGTCCGCCTGGAGGGCGACCGCGGCGAAGCCGGTGATGAACATGACCTTGATGTCCGGGTCGAGTTCGGTGGCGCGGCGGGCCAGTTCGATACCGTCCATCTCCGGCATGACGATGTCGGTGAGGAGCAGTTCGAAGGGCTCCTCGCGCAGGCGATGGTAGGCGGACAGGCCATTGTCGAAATGGGCGACGTCGTAACCGGCAGTCTCCAGCGCCTTGACCAGGAATCGGCGCATGTCGTTGTCGTCTTCGGCCAGGAGAATCTTGCCCATGCTGAATGCGGTCCTTCGTCCGTCCGTCGTCGGGGAGGCGGTGTAGCGAACCCGGTCCCGCTTGTGCCCCATCAAGCATGAAGATGGTAAATGTGCGGTGAAGAGCAGCGGCACCCCGTGCGAAGCGCCATTCGACCGCGACGGGCAGTCACGTCCGGTTGAGGGTTCACAGCCCGGCGCGGCGCGCTAGAGTGGAGGTCGTGGCGCCCGTGACGCGCGCCGACGGACGCGTGATGATGGAAGCCGAAATCTGCGACATCGACCCCGCCTTCGAGGCGCTGGAGCCGGCAGAGACGCGCGCGCCCGTCATCTTCAACTCGCCCCATTCGGGCCGTGTCTATCCGCCGCATTTCATCGGCCAGGTCCGGCTCGACCTGCCGTTGCTGCGGCGCTCCGAGGATACCGGCGTCGACGCCCTCTTCGCCGGGGTGGTGGAGCGCGGCATGCCGCTGATGCGCGTCCATTTCCCGCGCTCCATGGTGGATGTGAACCGCGAGCCCTATGAACTCGACCCCCGCATGTTCGACGGGCGGCTGCCGACCTTCGCCAATACCCGCTCGATGCGGGTCGCCGGCGGGCTCGGCACCATCCCGCGCGTGGTCGGCGAGGCGCAGGAGATCTATGCGCGCCGCCTGCCGATCGACGAGGCGCTGGTGCGCATCGAGACGCTCTACAAGCCCTATCACCGGGCGCTTCGCCGCCTGATCGCCTCGGTGCACCGGGCCTTCGGCGAGGCCCTGCTGGTGGATTGCCACTCGATGCCCTCGATGGCGCCCATCCGCGAGGACCGGCCGCGCGCCGACATCGTCATCGGCGACCGCTACGGCACGAGCTGTTCGCCGGCCGTCGGCGATCTCATCGAGGGGGTGCTGCGGGCGCGCGGCTACAACGTGGTGCGCAACAAGCCCTATGCGGGGGGCTTCATCACCGAGCATTACGGCCAGCCGCAGACCGGCGTCCATGCGGTGCAGATCGAGATCAACCGCGCCATCTACATGGACGAGCGGACCTATCGCCCGACCGGTGATTTCGGCCGCCTCCAGAGCGACCTGATGATCCTCGCCGAAGCGCTGGCGCGGCTGCCGCTGGACCGTGCCGGCGACTGGCGCATCGCGGCGGAATAGCCGCATCAGCCCCATCATTTTTGCATGGCGAGCGAATCTGTCGCGCCGGCAACGGAATGGGCTTGCCCTGCTCCGGGGCCTCCTGATCGATTGATCAGGGTGCGACGCACAACGAATCTTCGGCTTTTTCGATTGTATACGACGGGTCGAGGCCAAGTTCCGTGTCACGGAAATGGCGGATCAAGTCGTTGATTTATAAGAAGAAAATAAGTTTCCACCAAAGAAAGAGGCCGCCCACTTTCGTGAGCGGCCCAAGTCTAGGGAGGAAACGCCCAAGGAGGGCTGCGTGGCACCGCAAGGCGATACCGCGCTGCAACAATATGCCCGGGGTCTCCGGAAAAGGCAAGAAGGCTGTCCCATTTTTTTCACACCGCCCTTCGGCCGATGCGGCGCCCGCTCTCAGGGGACCGAGCGGCGGGGTTCTGGCGCCCTGAGATAGACCAGCGTCGCCACCGCCAGCAGCACCGCCTGCATGGCGAAGGCGATCTGGAACGCGGTCACCGGATAGGTTGCTGCGCCGCCCGCCGCCGCCTTCACCGCGAGGCCGGTCAGCCATTGGGACACGAAGGTGCCGCTCATCGTGCCCATGTTGATGAGGGACAGACCGCGCCCGGTGATCTCCGGGGGAAACAGCGCCTTGGAATGGGCCACCAGCACCGGGGTGAAGGCGCAGGCGAAGCCGAGCAGGGCGATGATGGTGCCGGCCTGCAGGACGCCGTGATGGCCGACGGTGATGATGGCGCCGAGGAGGGCGAGGGTGAGCAGCGCGCCGGTCACCGCCAGCGGCTTGTAGGCGCCGGTGAAGCGGTCGGCCGAGCCCCAGGCGATGGTGCCCACCACCTGCGCGATCGCCATGACGAAGAGCGTGTGGCCCTGGGCTGCAAGATCGGCACCGTGGACATGGGCGAGATAGGGGCCGCCCCACAGGCCGATGAAGAGGGCGAAGGTCGAGAAGGTGGAAAAGGACATCAGGAAGAGCGGCCAGAAGCCCGGCGTGCGCATCACCGCGCCGATCCCGCCGAAGGCTTGTGGCAGCGTTTCCGTCGCCTTTCCGGGCAGGCGTCCGGTGGCCGCGCCGCGCACCCCGAGGACGATGCCGACGAGCAGCAGCGCCGAGACGAGGGCGGCCAGCAGGAAGGCCGAGCGCCAGCCGAGCTCGGCCGTCATCCAGCCGAGCGGCGCCGTCGCCAGGATCGTGCCGAGGCTGGAAAAGGCGATCTGGAACCCGGCGAGGCTGGCGAAGACGGCGGGCGGGAAGGCGCGGGCATAGATGACCAGCGGCGCCATGAAGAAGGTCGAGCAGCCGATGCCGAGCAGCAGGCGGCCGGCGATGAGGCCCGCCTGTCCGTTGGCCTGGGCGAAGACGAGGGCGCCGGCCACCGCGAAGAGGCTGGATCCCAGCAGCGCGACGCGCGGGCCCCAGCGGTCGATGACGATGCCGACGGGGATCTGGCAGAGCGCGAAGATCAGGAAGAACGAGGAGGCGACGAGCCCGAGCTGGTCGGGATCGAGGCCGAGTTCGTCGGCGAGGGTCGTGGCGATGACGCCGACGGAATTGCGGAAGAACTGGCTGAGTGCGGTCGCGGTTGCGAGCACCGCGACCATGGCGAGGACCGCCGGGCGGGTGAGACCCGCGGGGCTCGAACGCCCTCCCTTGGCTGATTGCGGCACCTTGTCCTCCGGGCCGGCGAAACTGCCCGTCCCGCAGCGTTCCTGCAAGGCGGGCGCCGGCACGCCTGCGGCCCTGCCGGCGCATGGAACCCGCCGGCTGTTGCCGCCCGCCGGCCCCGTGCCTATAGCTCTTCGGCCCCGATGGCGAGGAGAAGAGATCGTGAGTGCTGTGGATTTCGAGAGCTTCGTCCGCGATCTCGCCCGCCTGTCGGGCGAGGCGATCCTGCCCTTCTTCCGCTCGGCCATCGGTGTCGAGAACAAGGCCGGCCTCGGCCAGTTCGATCCGGTCACCGAAGGCGACCGGGCAGGCGAGGCGGCGATGCGCCAGCTCATCAAGCGGACCTTTCCCGCCCATGGCATCGTCGGCGAGGAATATGGCGAGGAAAACGCCGATGCCGAGCATGTCTGGATCCTCGACCCGATCGACGGCACCAAGGCCTTCATCGCCGGCATTCCCGTCTGGGGCACGCTGATCGGCCTGGCGCGCAACGGTCATCCGGTCTTCGGCATGATGCACCAGCCCTTCATCGGCGAGCGCTTCTGGGGCGACGGCGCCGGCGCCCGCTACGAGGGGCCGGCCGGCAGTCGCCACCTGATGGTCAGGCCCTGCGAGGGGCTCGCGGCGGCGACCATCATGACCACCTCGCCCCGGCTGTTCGATTCGGAGACGCGCGGCCGGTTCGATGCCGTCGAGGCGCGCTGCCGCACCTATCGCTACGGCGCCGACTGCTATGCCTATTGCATGCTCGCCGCCGGCCATGTCGACCTCGTCGTCGAGGCTGGCCTGAAGCCCTATGACATCGTCGCGCTGATCCCGATCATCGAGGGCGCCGGCGGCATCGTCACGAGCTGGGACGGCGGGCCGGCCGCGGCCGGCGGGCGCATCGTCGCCGCCGGGGACCGGCGCGTCCATGCCGAGGCGCTGGCGATCCTCAACGCCTGATCCCTCAGAGGAACGGCATCTCGCCGGGGACGAAGGCGTCGAAGGCAGCCCAGAACTGGGTGCGGATCTCGTCGCGCTCCTGCATCAGTTCGTGCAGGGATCCCGGCACGACGACGGCGCCGCCGGTCTTCAGGCGGCGGCCGAATTCCTCGATCCGCGGCGTGTCGATGAGGGGATCGCGGGCGGCGCCGACCAGCAGCATCGGCTGGCGCAGGCCGCGCGTGTAGAGCGGATGGGCGAAGCGCCGGGTGACGGCGAGCGCCTGACGCACCCAGCCGACGGTGGGGGCGCCGAGCCCCAGCCGCGCATCGGCCTCGGCATAGGCGGCGGCCCGAGCGTAGCGGACCGGGTCGGAGGTGACGGGATTGCCGTCGAAAGGCTTCATGGACACCGGCTGCGGCGATCCGCCGGGGATCACGGCGCCGCCGAAACCGGTGAGGCTCATCGCCGACAGAAGCGGGCGGATTACCGCCGGCCGGGTCACCTGGGCGAGCGCCACCATGGGCGCCGCCAGCACCATGCGGTCGAACCAGGTGCGGCCGGCATGGGCTGCCTCGATGAGGATGGCGCCGCCCATGCTGTGGCCGAGGGCATAGAAGGGCGGCCGGCAATCGGGCAGGCCGACGATGGTCATGACGGTCTCAAGGTCGGTCTGGTAGTCGGAGAAGCGCCGGACATGGCCCTTGCGGCCGTCGGAGAGGAGGCGGCCCGACCCGCCCTGGCCACGCCAGTCGAAGGCGAGCACGCCGAAGCCGCGCGCCCGCAGGTCCGCCACCACCTCGAAATATTTCTCGATGAACTCGGCCCGGCCCTGGCAGATCACCACCGTGCCGCGGCGCGGCGCACCGGTTGCGTCCCAGCGCGCATAGCGGATGGGGATGCGGTCGGCGGTGGTGATGGTGCCGGCCCGCACGCCCGCGGGGATCGGCCTGTCGGGGAGTGCTACGAGATCCATGACATGCGGTCCATCGGGCAGGCGAACCCGCACGATCAGGCGGCGGGGACATCATCATGCCCCCGCCGCGCTAACATCGCCTGAACGGCAGCGTCAGCGCAGGATGCGCGTGTCGCGGCCGCTATAGGGATCGCGCTCCCAGCCGGGCGGCGGCGGGCGGCGGGGGCGATAGACCGGGGTTTCGTCATCGTAGTAGCGCGGACGCTCCCGATAGACAGGGCGCTCGTCGTAGTAGCGCGGGCCGGTCCGATAGACCGAGCGGTCGTCCTCGAACCGGCGCGGAGCGTCCCGATAGACCCGGCGATCGTCGTCGAAGCGGCGCGGCGGCTCGCGATAGATCGGGCGGTCGTCCTCGAAGCGGCGGGAGGGACGCTGGAAATCGCCGCCGCCTCCGCGGCAGAAGCGCGAGGCCGGCACATGGGTCTCGATCGGCTGGCCGGTCGCGCCGTCGATGATCGTCACGCGCACCGGCGGAGCGCCCGGCGAGCAGGGGTCCCCGCGATAGTTGCCGGGGAGCCCCTGGACCTGGATCACCGCCGAGGTCTGCGGAAGGGCCGGCGCCAGGGGCATGGCCGCGGCCATGCCCGGTATCAAGGCCGCGAAGGCCGTCGTCATCAGGATCGTCCGCATGGCCAGTTCCTCCTTGTCGTTGGACGCACTGTCCTCCAGCACCGTCTGTTCCGCAAGGTCAGCCAGAACCTGCAGGACGCACGGCACCACAGGACGTCAGGGGCGGCCCCGGCGCGTCGGCGGGACATCGCCGATTACCCTGAGGCCGATGATTTCACCGTTGCGGGCATCCATGACCAGCCGGAACCGCTGGCCATGCTTGTCGCTTCCGTGGGTCAGATAGGTGCTGCCGCGCCGCACGACGGGGTCCGTGACGGAGTAGCCGCGCGCCGAAAGGCGGCCCGCCACCTCGCCGGCGCTGAGCGGCGCTTCGGCCGCAGGGCGGCGCGGCGTCGGCGCATCGGCCCGGGCCAGACCGCTGGCGCAGGCGATCACGGCGATGACCAGCGCCATGCCGGCCGACCCGGCGACGGCGCCGAGGGCGAGGCGCGAGAGCGACGTGGCACGCGGCGCGTCGCCGGTGATGCGGGCGGGAAAGGTTGCGAAGTCGGGCATGGCGATTCGATCCGGTCCCCGTCGGGGCTTGTACGCGTGGTTGCAGGGCAGGGCCTGCCGCCATCATCGAAGCGAGATTGCGCCCCCTCGGCTGAACCGTCGCGGAAGCCGCCATTCACCCGCTCTTCATCCGCCGGGCGTCGCCGCTCCCCCCTCTTGCGCGGCCCGCGCGGCATTCCTAACTCAGGTCCCGTGCAGGCCCCTTGCGGGCTGCACCCATCGCAAGGCCCGGCCACGACAGGCGGGTCCCCACTCTGGTGTCGCTTGAAGGAGGACATCCATGCGCAGCTTCGATCTTGCTCCGCTCTATCGCTCGACCGTCGGTTTCGACCGGCTCTTCTCGATGCTCGACCAGACCTCCGGCGTCGAGGCGCCGTCGCCGACCTACCCGCCCTACAATATCGAACGCACGGGCGAGAACGCCTATCGCATCTCCGTCGCGGTCGCCGGCTTCACCGACAAGGACCTCTCGATCGAGGTCCGCGAACAGGCCCTCACCATCCGTGGCGGGAAGGCCCCCGCCGAAGCTGAGGGCAAGCCGGACTATCTGCACCAGGGCATCGCCGCCCGCGCTTTCGAGCGCCGTTTCCAGCTCGCCGACCATGTGTCGGTGAAGGGTGCGGTCCTCGATCACGGCCTGCTGCATGTCGATCTGGTCCGCGAGATCCCGGAGGCCAAGAAGCCCCGCCAGATCTCCATCGGTACGGGCTCCGGCCCGCGTACCATCGAGGGCACGACGGACCGCCAGGCCGCCTGACCCGCATCGACCCGACAGCAGGGCCGTCCTCCAACGGCCCCTCCTGAGATGCACGAACGCCCCGGTGAGGCATCACCGGGGCGTTTCGTCGTCATGCGTCGCGGCTGGTGGCGGCCGAGGGCCGCCGGCCCGTCAGTTCGAGGCGGGCGGCGTCACCTGACGGATGCCGGGCGTCGCCGGCGCACCGCCGGCTGGCGGCAGGCTTTCGCCGTTGGGCCCGAGGAAGCGGCCGTCGATCAGCACGCCTTCGCTCTCGCCGGGCTTCTGGGCGGTCTCGGTGGCCGGCGCCGGTTCGACCCGGGGCGCTGTGGCTGCCGGTGCCGGCGGCACGACGGGATCGGCGGCGGGAGGTACGGGCATGACCGGGGCCGGCGTTGGCGGCAGGGCCGCTGAGGGCGCGGGTATCTGCCGCACCGGCGCTTCGGGGATCGCCATGGCGGGCGGGACGGGTTCGACCGTCGGGGTCGTCGGAGCCGGCGGCAGCGCCGCGGTGGGCGGCGGCGGTGCGGGTTGCTCGGCCTGGGGAGCGGTACCGGCCGGCGGCTGGAAGGGCTGGGCCGGCTCGACGCTCAATGCCGGCGGCGG
>NZ_JAUYFA010000075.1 GCF_030691135.1 Phreatobacter sp. | reverse complement strand
CAGCCGAGAAGGACGATCATCGCCGGCAGCGACAGGAGGGGCATGAAGGCGAAGGCCGCCTGCAGGCAGCCGAGCACCAGGGTGTTGACGACGAGAAACCGCCGGTACCCATAGCGGGTGATCAGCCGGGTGACGGCGCGTTTCGCTGTCATCGCCATGGCGGCGACCGGGAGCATCATCATGCCGGCCTCGACCGGACTGCGCGCCAGACCCACCTGCAGCAGCAGCGGAATGAGGAAGGGCATGGCCCCGGAACCGATGCGCGCGAAGAGATTGCCGAGAAGACCGACCGTGTAGGTGTGGATGCGGAACAGGCTCAGCGGAAAAAGAGGGTCGGGATGGCGCTGGGCATGCAGGAAATAGCCGACGATCAGCGCGAAGGCGAAGACGAGCAGCACCAGCACCGTCGCCCGCTCGAAGCCGAAATCGGTCAGCCCGTCGAGCGAGAAGGACAGCGCCACCATGCCGAGCGACAGCATGAGATAGCCGAGCGTGTCGAAACGACCGATGCCGGGATTGCGGCTCTCCGGCATGTAGAGGACGGTCAGCACCACGCCGACGATGCCGACCGGCAGGTTGATCAGGAAGATCCAGTGCCAAGAGGCCGTCTGCACCAGCCAGCCGCCGAGCGTCGGGCCGATCAGCGGCCCGATCAGGCCGGGAATCGCGACGAAACTCATCGCGGGGAGGAACTGGTCGCGCTGCACGTTGCGCAGCACCACGAGGCGGCCCACCGGCAGCAGCATGGCGCCGCCGGCTCCCTGCACGATGCGCGACAGGACGAGTTGGGTCAGTGAGGTGGAAGCGGCGCAGGCCACCGACCCGACTGTGAACAGCACGATGGCCGCGAGGAAGACATTGCGGCTGCCGAAACGGTCGGCGAGCCAGCCCGAGGCCGGGATCAGCATGGCCATGGTGAGCGAGTAGGCGATGATCACCGAGTGCATGCTCAGCGGACTTTCGCCGAGCGCCCGCGCCATGGACGGCAGCGCCGTGTTGACGATGGTGGAATCCAGCGTCTGCATGAAGAAGCCGACGGCGACGATCCAGAGGAGGATCCTGAAACTTCCGCCGCCGGCCTCGGTCATCCGGCCATCCTCAGCGATAGGCGGCAGCGATGGCCAGGAAGTCGGCGGCCTTGAGGCTCGCACCGCCCACCAGCGCGCCGTCGACATTCTCGACCGCCATCAGCTCCTTGGCATTGGCCGGCTTCACCGAACCACCGTAGAGAATGCGGATGCCGGCGGCCTGCTTGCCGTGGCGGGAGACGAGCTTCCTGCGGATCAGGGCGTGGACCTCGGCGACGTCGGCGGCCGTCGGGGTGAGGCCGGTGCCGATGGCCCAGACCGGCTCGTAGGCGACGATGATGGTCGCCGGTGTCGCATGCTCGGGAACGGAACGCGCCACCTGACGCCCGACGACGGCCAGCGCCTTGCCGGCTTCGCGCTCGGCGCGGGTCTCCCCGACGCAGACGATGGCGGCGAGGCCGGCGCGCAGCGCGGCCGAGGCCTTGGCGGCCACCAGCGCATCGGTCTCCTTGAAATATTGCCGGCGTTCAGAATGGCCGACGATCACCGCCGTCGCCCCCGCATCGGCCAGCATCTCGGCGGAGACCTCGCCGGTGAAGGCGCCCGAGGCTTCGGGATGGCAGTCCTGGCCGCCGATGGCGACGCGCGAGCCGAGGGCGGTCGCCGCAGCCGTGAAGACCAGCGGCGCTGGCGGGCAGATCATCAGGTCGACCTTGGCGCGCAGGCTGGCGTCATAGCCTTCGGCGAGAGCCACCAGTTCCTTCAGCGCGGCACGGCTGCCGTTCATTTTCCAGTTGCCGGCGACGAGCGGGCGCACACCCATGACGAACTCCCTGACAGTGATGAAAATGGAATGGCCGGCTGCCTAGCAGAAGCCGCAGAAGGGTACCACCTGCCATGCTTGCCCCTCGGGGGCGCCGTCACTATGCTCCGCCGACTTTTTCGCCCCCTCGCGGCCCTCGTCGCCGCCCGCAGGAGACCCGCCCGGCATGTTGACCGGCCTTCGCAGCGCCTTCGAGAAGGGCTTCGCCCGCTTCATCCTCATCGCCCTGATGGCGGTGCTGGTCCTGTCCTTCGCTGTCTGGGGGATCGGCGACATCTTTCGTGGCGGCACGGCGACGACCGTCGCCAGCGTCGGCGGCACGCAGATCTCGGTCCAGAACTTCCAGAACGCCTATAACCGCGAGGTGCAGAATCTCGGGCGTATGGTCGGCCGCGGTATCACGCCCGATCAGGCCCGCCAGTTCGGCATCGACCAGCGCGTCCTCAACCAGCTCGTCACCGAGGCGACTCTCGACGAGCGCGGCCGCCAGCTCGGCCTCGGCATCGACGACGCGACGATCCGCGCCCGCATCGTCTCGACGCCGCAGTTCCGCGGCCCGACCGGCCAGTTCGACCGCAACGCCTTCACCGAGGTGCTGCGCCAGTTCGGCTTTACCGAACAATCCTTCATCGACAACGAGCGCCGGCTTGCAGTGCGCCAGCAGATCGCAGGCGCCGTCTCCGAACGGCTCGGCACGCCGCGCGTGCTGATCGACGCCATGACGCGGTTCCAGAACGAGTCCCGGCAGGCCCAGTATGTCGTGCTCGGCGCGGCCCAGGCCGGCGAGGTCCCCGCCCCCGATGCGGCGACGCTGCAGGCCTATTTCGACACCAACAAGGCGTTGTTCCGCGCCCCCGAATTCCGCAAGCTGGTGCTTCTCACACTGTCGCCGCAGGAACAGCTCGGCTTCCAGCAGGTGCCGGACGAGCAGGTCGCCGAGGAGGTCGCGCGCCTGCGGGAAACCAGCGAGCGCCGCACCGTCCAGCAGCTCACCTTCGCGACGCCCGAGGAAGCCCAGGCTGCCGCCGAGCGCCTCAAGGGCGGCGTCTCGTACGACGACCTCGCGAAAGAGCGCAACGTCGCCGAGACCGACCTGACGCTGGGCAGTCTCTCGCGCACTCAGATCGCCGATCCGGCCGTGCGCGACGCCGCCTTCGCCCTCGCTGCCGGTGCCGTCAGCGAGCCGGTGCGCGGCCGCTTCGGCACCGTGCTGCTGCGGGTGACCGTCATCGAGCCCTTCAACGAGGGCCAGGTGATCGAACAGGCGCGCATGACCATCGCCACCACCATGGCCCGCAACGCCGTCAACGACCTGCACGACCGAATCGAGAAGGAGCGCTCGTCCGGGCTGCCACTCTCCGACATCGCCGCCAAGGTCGGCCTGACCGTGACCCCCGTCGATGCCGTCGATGTGCAGGGCCGCGACCCCGCCGAGGTGCAGCTCAACCTGCCCGGCGCCGCCGATTTCCTCCCGACCGCCTTCCGCGCCGAGGTGGGCCTTGAGAACGAGCCGGTCAACAACCGCACGAGCGGGCTGTGGGTCTGGTACGAGGTCGCCGCCGTCACACCGGCCCGCGACCGCACGCTCGACGAGGTTCGCCCCCAGGTCGAGGCGCGCTGGCGCGAGGACGAGGTCAAGATCCGCATCGGCAGGGCCGCCGACGTGATGGCGACGTCGCTGCGCGAGGGCAAGCCGCTCACCGAGCTCGCCCAGGCGGCGGGCCTCGAGGTCAGGACGACACCGGCAGTGCGACGCAGCGCCACCGACGGCGTCTGGGGAGCCAGCGCCATCCAGATGCTCTTCGCCACTGCCCAGGGCCAGAGCACCAATGCCCCCGCCGCCGACGGCATCGACCGCATCGTCTTTGTGACGACCGAGATCGCCCTGGCGACGGATGCCACACTGGACGAGCGGACCCGGGACCAGCTCTCGCAATCCATCGAGGACGACGTTCTCGCGCAGTACATCGCACGGCTGCAGCGGGACTTCGGCTCCAGCGTCAACCGCACGCTGCTCAACCGGGCGGTCGGCGGCACGGCCGATGCCCGCTGAGGCGGCGGCGACAACGAGGACGTCATGCAGATCGAACCGGCCTTCGAGGCCTTCCAGCCCCTCCACGCCGCGGCACAGCCGCAGGTGGTGTGGACGACGCTGGTGTCCGATCTGGAGACGCCGGTTTCCGCCTATCTGAAGATCGCCGGGTCGCGAACCAACGCCTTCCTGCTCGAGTCGGTGGAGGGAGGCGCCATCAAGGGCCGTTATTCCATCCTCGGCATGGAGCCGGATCTGATCTGGCGCTGCCGCGGGTCGGTGGCCGAGATCAACCGCCGCCCGGCCGCCGACCGCAACGCCTTCGTGCCCCTGCCCGAGGCGCCGCTGACCGAGTTGCGCAAGCTGCTCGCTGACAGCCGCATCGCCATTCCCGAGACGCTGCCGCCGATGGCGGCCGGCGTCTTCGGCTATCTCGGCTACGACATGGTTCGGCAGATGGAACATCTGCCGAACGTGCCGCCCGATCCGCTCGGCCTCGCCGACGCGCTGTTCATCCGCCCGACCGTCGTCCTCGTCTTCGATGCCGTGAAGGACCAGATCACCGTGGTGACGCCGGTGCGGCCGCAGGCCGGCCAGACCGCGAAACAGGCCTATGACCAGGCCGTCAACCGGCTCGGCGCCGTGCTCGACGCCCTCGACGGACCGCTCGACAAGCAGACTCCCCTGCCCGACCACGCCGAGATCATGGCGGGCCTCGTCTCCAACACGCCCGTGGCGGATTATTCCGCCATGGTCGACCGGGCGAAGGACTACATCGCGGCCGGCGACATCTTCCAGGTCGTGCTGTCGCAGCGCTTCTCGACGCCCTTCACCCTGCCGCCCTTCTCGCTCTACCGGGCGCTGCGGCGGGTGAACCCCTCGCCCTTCCTCTACTATCTCGCTTTCGACGGCTTCTCGGTCGCCGGCTCCTCGCCGGAGATCCTGGTGAGGGTGCGCGACGGCCGCGTCACCATCCGCCCGATCGCCGGCACGCGGCCGCGCGGCGCGACGCCCGCGGACGACAAGCGCCTCGGCGAGGAACTGCTCGCCGACCCGAAGGAGCGCTCCGAACATCTGATGCTGCTCGATCTCGGCCGCAACGATGTCGGCCGGGTCGCGCAGATCGGCACCGTGGAGGTCACCGACAAGTTCTTCCTCGAGCACTATTCCCACGTCATGCACATCGTCTCGAACGTCGAAGGCGAGTTGGACCCGAAGCACGACCTGATCGACGCCCTCGCCGCAGGCTTTCCCGCCGGCACGGTGTCAGGCGCGCCGAAGGTGCGCGCCATGCAGATCATCGACGAGCTGGAGAAGGAGAAGCGCGGCCTCTATGCCGGCTGCGTCGGCTATTTCTCCGCCACCGGCGCCATGGACACCTGCATCGTGCTGCGCACCGCCGTGGTCAAGGACGGGCAGATGTATGTCCAGGCCGGCGCCGGCATCGTCGCCGACAGCGTCAACGCTATGGAACAGGCCGAATGCGTCAACAAGGCCAAGGCGCTGGTCCATGCCGCCGACGAGGCGGTGAAGACGGCGGCCCGCGTCGGGAGGGGCCAGTGAAGATCACCCTCATCGACAATTACGACAGTTTCACCTGGAACCTCGTCCACTATATCGGCGGTCAGGATATCGGCGGCGTCAGGCCGAAGGTCGAGGTCATCCGCAACGACCGGACCACCGCCGAGGCCGTCATCGCTTCCGATCCCGACGCGATCGTGCTCTCCCCCGGCCCCTGCACGCCCAACGAGGCCGGCATCTGCCTCGACCTCATCGCCACGGCCTCCGCCCGCATCCCGATGTTCGGCGTCTGCCTCGGCCACCAGGCCATGGGCCAGAGCTTCGGCGGCGACGTCATCCGCGCGCCGAAACCGATGCACGGCAAGATGTCGACCATTTCGCACGAAGGCCGCAGCGTCTTCCGCGGCATCAACGGACCCTTCCAGGCGACACGCTATCACTCGCTGACGGTCGACCGTGCCACCTGGCCCGACGATCTCGAGATCACCGCGAAATCCGAAGACGGCGTCGTCCAGGGTCTGATGCACCGCTCGCGGCCCGTCCACGGCGTGCAGTTCCACCCTGAGAGCATCGCCTCCGAGCACGGGCACCGCATGATCGCCACTTTCCTCGACCTCGCGGCCGCTTGGAACCGCAGCCAGGGACGCCGCTGATGGAACAGTTCAAGACCCTGATCGCCAAGGCAGCGACCGGCACGCCACTGACGCGCGAGGAGGCCTCCGCCGCCTTCGACCAGATCATGTCGGGCAATGCGACGCCCTCGCAGATCGGCGGCTTCCTGATGGCGCTTCGGGTGCGCGGCGAGACGATCGACGAGATCACGGCGGCGGTCGAAACCATGCGCGCCAGGATGGTGCGGGTGGAGGCGCCCGCCGATGCGGTGGACGTTGTCGGCACCGGCGGCGATGCTTCCCACTCCCTCAACATCTCCACCTGCGCCGCCTTCATCGTGGCGGGCGCTGGCGTGCCCGTCGCCAAGCACGGCAACAGGGCGCTGTCGTCCCGCTCGGGTGCGGCCGACTGCCTGATGGCCCTCGGCGTCAAGATCGACCTCACCCCCGCCGACATCGCCCGCTGCATCCGCGAGGCCGGCATCGGCTTCATGTTCGCCCCGGCCCATCACCCCGCCATGAAACATGTCGGGCCAACCCGCGTCGAACTCGGCACCCGCACCATCTTCAACCTGCTCGGCCCGCTCTCCAATCCGGCCGGCGTCAAGCGGCAGATGGTCGGCGTCTTTTCCGGCCAATGGGTCGATCCGCTGGCCGCCGTGCTGGCCAATCTCGGCTCCACCCATGCCTGGGTCGTCCATGGCTCGGACGGGCTCGACGAGGTGACGGGCACCGGCCCCAGCGCCGTCGCCGAGCTCAAGGGCGGCCGCGTCACCAGCTTCAACGTCCACCCCTCCGATGTCGGTCTCGGTCTCTGCCAGCCCGGCGACCTCAAGGGGGGCGACGCCGCCCACAATGCCATGCAGCTGCGCGCCGTCCTCACCGGCGCCCGCAACGCCTATCGCGACGTCGCAGCCCTCAACGCCGCCGCGGCGCTGGTGGTCTCGGGGCGCGCCGCGACCCTGCCCGACGGATTCGCCATGGCGACGGCGGCGCTCGACACGGGTGCTGCGGCGAAGACGCTCGACCGTCTCGTCGCCATATCCGGCACGGCTTGATCCCATGGCCGACATCCTGAAGAGCATCGAGGCCTACAAGCTGGTGGAGATCGCCGCGGCCAAGCGTGAGCGTCCCTTCGCCGTGATCGACGCCGAGGCCCGTGCCGCGGCGCCGGTGCGCTCCTTTGCCGGCGCCATCACCGACAAGATCGCTGCGGATGGCACTGCCCTGATCGCCGAGATCAAGAAGGCGAGCCCGTCAAAGGGTCTGATCCGCGCCGATTTCGACCCGCCCTCGCTCGCCCGCGCCTATGAGGCCGGCGGTGCCGCCTGTCTCTCGGTCCTCACCGACGCGCCATCGTTCCAGGGCGCACCCGCCTTCCTAACAGCAGCGCGCGCAGCCTGCAGCCTGCCCGCCCTGCGCAAGGACTTCATGCACGACACCTACCAGGTGGCGGAAGCCCGCGCCTGGGGCGCCGACTGCATCCTGGTCATCATGGCCTCTGTCGACGACGCGCTGGCGGCCGACCTCGTCGCCGCTGCGACCGACTACGGCATGGACGCGCTGATCGAGGTCCATGACGAGGCTGAACTCGACCGGGCGCTCACCCTGCCCTGCCGCCTCATCGGCATCAACAACCGCAACCTCAGGACCTTCGAGGTGACGCTGGAAACCGCCGAGAGGCTGGCCCCGCGCATTCCCGCGGACCGGATCGTCGTCGGCGAAAGCGGGATTTTCGTCTCATCGGATGTCTCCCGGCTGCGAGCCGTGGGCATCCACACCCTGCTGGTCGGCGAGAGTTTGATGCGTCAGGATGACGTTGCGGAAGCAACAAGGCGTCTCCTTACGTAACGCCACACCTCCGACCATGTCTTTCCCCTGCGCTTGCATCAAAATCCGGAAGATATCGGTAAACAGACGCCTAATTTTCGGCGAAAAATACGCAGATAATTGATTCACGCGCGATTCCGAATGCTTATTTCGGACGCTCTAGTCTGATCCCCGGTCGCAGATCGGGGGTCGCCACGCCATGTGGAAAATTTTTCTTAGGTTCAAAAATGATCGGCGCGGCGCAATTGCCGTGGTTTTTGCCGTCTCACTCTATCCCATCCTCATGATGATCTGCGCCGCGGTGGATCTCAGCCGCCTTGGGCAACAGCAGGCGCGCCTGCAGGCGGCCCTCGACGCCGCCGCCCTGTTCGTCGCCCGCCTCGTCGCCGACGGCAAGCCTCCCGCCGATCTCAGCGCCGCTGCCCGCGCCTTCGTCATCGGCAACATCAACCCGTCAGAAATGTCGAACGTCGTCATCAACGCCTCGATGGACAGCACCAACGTGCTCGTCACCGGCAGCGGCCAGATCAATCCGGTCATGGCCAACATCCTGAGCGCCGGCGATCTCATGATCCGCGGCACCGCTGGCGCGGCCTGGCGCACCAAGAAGATTGAGCTCGTCCTCGTGCTCGACAACACGGGGTCGATGTCGAGCGCCGGCAAGATGGCGGCGTTGAAGACGGCAGCCAAGAACCTGATCGACACCATGGCGATCGTGTCCAACAAGCCCGATGCCGTGCGCATCGGCATCGTGCCCTTCGACGTGCAGGTCCGCCTCGGGACGACCTACAAGAACGAGAGCTGGCTCACCTATGGCGGAACCAGCATCACCGCCAATTCCTGGACCGGCTGCGTCGCCGACCGTGACCAGAGCAACGACGTCGCCGATACGGCGCCCAATGCCGGCGTCCCGGCCACTCTGTTTCCCGCGCGCAACTGCACGAACTCCAACCTGACATCGATCATGCCGCTGTCCACCGACTGGACCGCGCTCAAGGCCAAGGTCGACGCCATGTCCCCGGCCGGCAATACCAACGTCACAATCGGACTGGTCTGGGGCCTCCACATGCTGACGGCCAGCCAGCCGCTGACGACGGCGCGGACCCTCGTCCAGGAACCGGATCTCGAGCGAATCATCATCCTGCTCACCGACGGTGACAACACGCAAAACCGCTGGACGACCAACGGCACGTCCATCGACGCCCGCACCGACCTCGCCTGCACCAACACCAAGGCAAACGGCATCCGGCTCTACACGATCCGGGTGATCAACGGTGACGCCGCCCTGCTGCGCCGCTGCGCCACGACGCCGTCGATGTATTTCGACGTCCGGTCGGCCGCCGAACTGGTGCCGGTCTTCCAGCGCATCGCCGCCGAGATCGGCCAGCTGCGCCTGACACAGTGACGGAAAGACGTGTTTTGCAACGAAAAAGGCCCGGCGCGCTGCGCCGGGCCTTGAGGTCACAGGCTCACGCCTGCAACGATCACTTGGCCGGAACGAGCTTGCCGAAGGCGGCCTCGTAGGGCTTGAAGACCTCCTTGAAGAGGTCGGTATAGAGCTCGCCGATCTTGGTGGCGCGGGCGACCGAAGCCTCATAGGCGGCCTTCGCGTAGTCCGACTGGACTTCGATGACCTTGTCCAGGCTCTTGACTGCGGCGATCTTCTCGATCGTCGCCGAACCGTCCTCGAAAGACTTCTTGGAATAGTCGACCATCTCGGCGGCAATCGCCTGATAGCCCTTGGTGAGGACCGTCATCGCCTTCACGGCGTTGTCGAGATTGTCCTTGCCGAGTTTTTGCACGTCGTCGAAATTCTGGGCCATGGCCGCTCTCCTCGCGATAATCCGCCGAATTCGTTTCCCGGCCGGGGGTCGCCGAGCATCTGCACTGACGCCCTTTTTATAGGCAACATGCTGCACTGCGTCAATTAATCTTTTTGCACTGCAGCATCATCCGATCGGCTGAGGCCCGCACGCCTTCGGGCGCCAAAGCGGGCCGACGAATCGCCGCTTAACCAACTGGCAACCGCGACCGCTTACCGTGCTCATCAACGGCCCCTGAGGTTCAGGAGCTGCAGTGCCGAGTACGGCTGCGTATCGCCGATTGTGGTGTCGCGTCGCCGGCGGTCCTCACGGACCGCCGGTTGTGATGACCGGTCGAACCGCAGCCTGCCCGGCGCGTCAGGGACAGGGTTGCGGACCGGTCGCCAGAAGGCTCCCGGACCCCGCTAGTGACGAGTTCAGGGGTGGCGCTATGGCGACGACGAACGGCGCCGGTCGCGCGGTGTGGAGCCGCATGACCCTCATGGTGGCAGCCGGCATGGCCGCGACGCTGTCGCTCCTCGCCGTGACGCAGGCCGATGCGCGTCCGCGCCGCTACGGTGGCTACGCGCCCGCCTATTCGGCCATCGTCGTCGACGCCAAGACCGGCGAGACGATCCATGCCGAAGCCGCCGACGCCCAGCGCTTCCCGGCTTCCATCACCAAGGTCATGACGCTCTATCTGCTGTTCGAGCAGATCGATGCCGGCCGCTTCTCGCTGCAATCACCGCTGCGCGTTTCAGCCGAGGCGGCGCGCCAGCCGCCGTCCAAGGTCGGCGTCCGCGCCGGTTCGACGATCACCGTCGAGGAGGCGATCCGCGCCCTCGTCACCAAGTCGGCCAACGATGTCGCCGTGGTCGTCGCCGAGAACATCTCCGGATCCGAGGAGGCCTTCGGTCAGTTGATGACCCGCAAGGCCCGCGCCATCGGCATGAGCCGCACCACCTTCCGCAACGCCTCCGGACTGCCCGATGCGACACAGGTGACGACGGCGCGCGATCTCGCGACCCTCGGCCGCGCCATCCAGGATCACTATCCGACCTATTTCCGCTATTTCCAGACCTATTCCTTCGCCTATCGCGGCGTGAACTTCCGCAATCACAACCGGCTGCTCGGCCGGGTCGAGGGCGTCGACGGGATCAAGACGGGCTATATCCGCGCCTCCGGCTTCAACCTCCTGACCTCGGCCCGCCGTGGCCCGCGCCAGATCGTCGCCGTCGTCATGGGCGGCCGCACCGGCGGCGCCCGCGACGCGCGCATGCGCCAGCTGGTCGATGCCAACTTCCCCCGTGCCTTCGCCGGCAGCCGCACCGCGCCGATGATCGCCCGCGCCAGCGAACCGGCCCGCACCCAGACCCGCATCGCCGTCGCCGCCCAGGTCCCCGTGCCCGGCCGGCGCCAGCCTGTAGCCGAGCCCATGCCGATCACCCCGATGGCGGCCGCCGTCATCACCGCCGGACAGACCCGTGGCGGCGCCTCCACCGGTGCCTCCGCCGCAGCCCCGGTCACCGCCAGCGCCCAGCCGCACCGTCAGGTCATCCGCGCCGAGACGGCACCGCCGCCGGTCGCCGCTACCGTCCTCTCGGCCACCGCCTCGCGTCCGGTCGTCGCCCCTGCCGCGCCGGTCGCAGCGCCGGCCGCAGCCGGCAATCCCAACCCGCGCCCCGGCGTCCTCGGCACGCTCAACGCCTCGCAGCTGACCACCGCCTCGGTCTCGCCGCGCCCGGTGCAGATGGGCGCCGCCGGCACCGCGCCCGTCACTGAGGCCGCGCCTACGCGCCGCGGCGAATGGTCGATCCAGCTCGGCGCCTACCCCACAGAGACCGCTGCGCTGGAGACCCTGAAGGAGGCCCGCGAGTCCTCCGGACGCCAGCTCGGCGCTGCCGATCCCTATACCGAGAAGGTCGAGGCCCGCGGCATGACGCTGGTCCGTGCCCGCTTCGCCGGCTTCGACCGCTCCAGCGCCGATGCCGCCTGCCGCGCACTGAAGTCACGCGACTTCGACTGCATCCCCGTCCGCAACTGATGCCAGCGATCCAAACCCGATGACACGCGTTTCAGGAGTTCCGGCCATGACGGTCCAAGAGGGTGTCCTTGGCCTGGTTGACCCGCGAGGCGAGCCACGTCGACCCGCCCTGGTCGGGGTGCAGCTTCTTCATCAGCGCGCGATGCGCGCCGCGGATGGCCTTCTCGTCCGCCCCGGGCTGAAGGCCAAGGATCTGGTAGGCCTCCTCCTCCGTCATCGCGCTCGAGCTCGGCGTGCCGCCCTGCCGCGCACCCGCATCGCCATGAGCGTTTTCACGCCAGCCGGGCTCCCGGCGGTCAAGATAAGCCTCGAGTAGCTGCGCGCTTTCCCCGTCGATCTCGGCGAAGGCCTCGATCAGCCGGGCGAGCGGGATCTGTTCCAGCGTCTGGCCGGCGAGCGAACCGGCGATGAAGCGGCCGCTCATCTCGCCCGTATCGATGTCGAGCACCATCTCGACGAAGCGCGAGCGCACCGTCGAGTTCTGCCGCGGCGTCTTGTTGCCCGCCTGGCCCCAGCCTGAAAGGGCCGCCTGGCCCGGCATGATGCCGAGCAGCGTCGCCCCGGCGAGGAAGGCGGGCAGCGCCATCTCCCAGCGCCCGCGCGCCAGCAGGAAGACGCCGAAGGCGATCACGGCGATGCCGCCGGCCTTCTTCACCGTGCTGGACAGCCATTTGGGATTGGCGCCCAGGATCTGGTTGAGGAAGCCGGAAAAGACGATGAGCGCGATCAGGCCCGCGATGAAATAGGTCATGGGCTCAGTCTAGCGCATCTGGCCGAGGAGGACCTGCGCGCCGCGCGAGCCCTTTGCCGCATCCGCCAGCGCCAGCCTTCCGCCGGAGGCGAAAGCGGCCACCGCACGCAGCAGTTCGGCGAGCTGGGCACCGGCCCCCGGGTCGAACCTGGCGAAGGCGCCGCGCGTCAGGCGCGCGATCTCGCGATAGGCGCGTTCGGCGACGGGATCGCCGCCCTCCAGGAACAGGAAGACCGGAACATTGGCCAAGGCGAGCCGGCCCGCCTTGGCGCAGAGATCGTCGAGGCTCTCCTCCATCGCGTCACCGACATAGACGACGGCATGGATGCGCCGTTCCCCCGCCTCCTCCGCTGCATGGGCGAGGACCCGGCCGATCTGCGTCTGGCCGCCGATGCAGGACACCTTGGCCATCAGCGCCTTCAGCTTCGCCGCATCCGCCACCCAGCCCGAGGAGCGGCACTCGCCCATGCCCCGGAAGAAGACGAGCTGGATGTCCAGCGTGCCGACCCGCGCCGCTTCCGAGAACATCTGGCCCTGGATTTCCTGCGCCATACCCCAGGTCGGCTCACGACTCGCCGTGGCGTCGAGGGCGAAAACCAGCCGGCCGCGTTCGCCCGGCACTTTCGGCGGCCCGACCGCGGCTGCCGTCTTCAGGAAGGCCGAGATATCCGCCGCACCCGACACGGAAACGCCGCCGGCGCCCGTCCGGCCGGGAGTGGCGGTGCCGGTCTGTCCCGGCGCGAGAGGATTCTTCTGCGTCATTGGCTGAATTTGGCGAAGGCGGCGTCGAATGCAAGTCGTGATCGCACCGCGCCGCGTCGGCGGTCTAGGCCATCGCGGCAGATTGCGCTGGCCGGCGGCGGCGTTAGCCTCGGGGTCCCTGGCCCTCGGAAACCCCAGACATCGCGATGAACAACCCCTCCCGTCGCCTAATGCTGTCCGGCGGCCTCGCCGTCGTCTCCGGCGCCGCCCTGGCGCAGAACCCCCATGCCGGTCACGGCCCGCATCACCCCCACCGCGAGGGCCAGTTCGAACGGCTCAACGCGCCGGGCCGCGTCGACATCCCCGACATCCACCATTCCCAGGCCTATGTGACGAGCCCGGTGCCGATGGCCGCCAATCCCGGCCGCTGGCAGGCACGCGCGCCGCTGCCGATCCCGCGCACGGAGATGGCCTGGGCGGTCGGCCGCGAGGGGCGTATGCACCTGGTCGGCGGCTATGCCGAACAGCGCGTCGACCGGCCCTATCACCACGTCTACGACCCCGCGAGCAACGCCTGGATCACCGCAGCGGAGGTGCCGCGCGGCGCCAACCATGTCGGCGTCGCTGTGGCGGGCACCAAGCTCTACGCCATCGGCGGTTTCATCGAGCAGAATCGCACGCCCCATGCCGAATGTTTCATCTGGGGTACCGACGGCGACCGCTGGGCCGCCATCCGGCCCCTGCCCGAGGCCTGCGGCGCCATCGCCTGCATCGCCATCGGCGAGCGCATCCACGCCATCGGCGGCGCCATCGGCAACACCTTCGCCAACCGCAAGTCGATCGACTGGCACCTGGTCTACGACCCGAAGGACGACCGCTGGACGCGCCTCGCCCCGATGCCGCTCGGCCGCGACCATGTCGGCATCGTCGCCATCGACGACCGCATCCACCTGATCGGCGGGCGGGTCGACAGCTTCCACACCAATTCCGTCCTGCACCACGTCTATGAGCCCAGGGAAGACAAGTGGACCGCCCGCAATCACATGCCGACGCCGCGCTCGGGCCACGGCGCCGTGGTCTTCCAGGGCAGGATCTTCTGCATGGGCGGCGAAGGCTGGAACCGCGTCTACGGCCAGAACGAGGCCTATGATCCCGTCGCCGACCGCTGGGAAGCCTATGCACCGATGCTGACCCCACGCCACGGCATGGGCGCAGTGGCGATCGGCGACGCGATCTATGTCGCCGGCGGCGGCCCGCAGATGGGCGGAGGCGTCAAGAGCGCCATCCACGAGGCCTTCACGCTGGCCTGAGGCGCGGCAACGGGCCCTGCCGTCACGCGCGAACGGAAACGACTCCAAACGCAATCACTTGGCGCCGTTTCCGGACTCGATTTCTCGGCGCGCCCGCCAGTTGAATCAGCGCCTCAACGACCGGAATCGATCTCCCAGCACCCCGCCGCAACCGATTCATCCGACTCGTCATTCCGGCGAAACCACCTTCAGGCCGACAATGCCGAGGACGATGAGGCCGATACAGGCAAGGCGGAGAGCGTGGGTGCTCTCGCCGAACAGGGCAATGCCGAGCACCACCGTCCCCACCGTGCCGATGCCGGTCCAGATCGCATAGGCCGTGCCGAGCGGCAGCGTCTTCAGGGCGAGACCGAGCAGCGTCAGGCTCACCGCCATGCTGGCAATGGTCAGGACGGTCGGCACCGGCCGGGTGAAACCGGCGGTGAACTTGAGGCCCACCGCCCAGCCGATCTCGAACAGGCCGGCGAACAGGAGATAGATCCAGGCCAAGGCAGCCTCCTACGGTGCGGGGTCGTCCCCAGTGGCGCATCACGATGGCAGGGGCGACCCTGCCCCCTTCGAGATAGGCACAGGGGCTTGGCGGACAAGGCAGGCCCAGATGGGCGGCGCTGCGGCTCTCAGAGCTCATAGAGATAGAAGGCGACGGGCTCGTCCTCGACCGGCCCGAGCCGCGCGTAGAGCGCCCGCGCCGGCCCGTTGTCAGTTTCGGTCGCGACCCAGGCCTCCTCGCAGCCACGCGCCCGGCCCAGTGCGAAGACCCGGTCCATCAGCCGCCGCCCGATGCCCTGGCGCTGCAGCGCCGGCGTCACTCCGAGATTATCGACATAGAGCTCGTCGGGCATGTCGGGATGACGGTGGATGACGGCCGCCGCCTGCCCCACCACCTCACCGTCGAGCAGCGCGACGACCATGAGATGGTCCGCCGAGCCGAGATAGCCGGCCAGCCGCTCGGGCACCACCGGTCCGTCGAAGACATCAGGCGCCACGCGCTTGAAAAGCGCGCGGTCGGCCGGTCCGACCACCCGGATCTCGATCCGGTCCGGCGGCTGGCCGTCAGCCACCGGTGACGCGCGCGACGACGTCGGCCGCCGTCAGCATCTCGCGATCGCCGGTGGCGCGCAGTTTCATCTCCACCTTGCCCTCGGCGAGGCCGCGCGGGCCGATCATCACCTGGTAGGGAATGCCGATCAGGTCGGCGGTGGCGAATTTCGCGCCGGGGCGATCCTCGCGGTCGTCGTAGAGCACGTCGACGCCCTTCGCCGACAGCATGCGATAGAGCTCCTCGCAGGCCGCGTCGCAGGCGCTGTCACCCTGCTTGAGGTTCATCAGCGAGACCGTGAAGGGCGCCACCGCCAGCGGCCATTTGATGCCCGCCTCGTCGTGGCAGGCCTCGATGATGGCGGCGACGACGCGCGTCGGGCCGATACCGTAGGAGCCCATATGGACCGGCACCGGCTTGCCGTCAGGCCCCTGCACAGTGGCGCCCATCGGATCGGAATATTTGGTGCCGAAATAGAAGATGTGGCCGACCTCGATGCCGCGCGCCGAGACGCGCGAGGCCTCGGGGACGGCGTCATAGGCGGCGGTCTCGTGCATCTCGTCGGTGGCGGCATAGAGCGAGGTCCATTTCGCCACCGTCGCCTTCACGCCTGCGACATCGTCGAAATCGGTGTCGGCCGGCGGCACGGGGAAGTCGAGATAGTCCTTGTGGCAATAGACCTGGCTCTCGCCCGTCTCGGCCAGGATGATGAACTCATGGGAGAGGTCGCCGCCGATCGGGCCGGTATCGGCGCGCATGGGGATCGACTTCAGGCCGAGCCGGTCAAAGGTCCGGAGATAGGCGAGGAACATCTTGTTGTAGGCGTGGACCGCGGCGTCCTTGTCGAGATCGAAGGAATAGGCGTCCTTCATCAGGAATTCGCGCGAGCGCATGGTGCCGAAGCGCGGACGCACCTCGTCGCGGAACTTCCACTGCAGGTGGTAGAGGTTGAGCGGCAGATCCTTGTAGCTCTTCACATAGGCGCGGAAGATCTCGGTGATCATCTCCTCGTTGGTCGGCCCGAACAGCATCTCGCGGTCGTGCCGGTCCCGGATGCGCAGCATCTCCTTGCCATAGGCGTCGTAGCGCCCGCTCTCGCGCCACAGATCGGCGGACTGGATGGTCGGCATCAGGAGTTCGACCGCGCCGGAGCGGTTCTGTTCCTCGCGGACGATGGCCTGCACCTTGTTGAGCACCCTGAGACCGAGCGGCAGCCAGGCATAGATGCCCGCGCTCTCCTGGCGGACCATGCCGGCGCGCAGCATCAGGCGGTGGGAGATGATCTCGGCTTCCTTCGGCGTCTCGCGCAGGATCGGCAGGAAATAGCGGGACAGACGCATCGAAGACCTCGGTAGGGGCGTGGCGGTGGCGGCCGCGCAGCAGGGCGCGGGAGGCGGAATTGACCCTCTTTTGCCGTCGGAAGCAAGATGAAAGGCCGGCTGCGCATGGCTTTGCGGCGTTCGGGCCGTCAAAGGCGCCCGGCCTGGGGGCCCGGCGGCCGGCTTCGGCCCCGCCCCAAAAAGGAAAGGCGGGATCATGGATCCCGCCTCCTCTAGGTCATGCCAGTGAAGATCGACGTCGCGGAGTATCGCGCCGGCCGTCTCCTTTTTATATCCCGTGACGAAGGCTCTTCCGAACCTGCATCACAGGGGGTCTTCCTCCCAAGACCTGAGCCATGAAGCCTTTCCGCGTTCGTGCGCAGGGGCCTCTTTCTTGCAGCAAATTGAGGTTAGACGACATAAAAAGCTTTGTCACCAACGTGGGCAGCCGGTGGCGAAAAAAAGTGCAAAATAGCCTGTCCGGAAGAATACGTATGCCACCTTGCGCTGCGCTGCAGCATACAGGGTCGTGAAACCTTCAGCCGACGACGGCGTGCGGCAGGAAGGGAATGTCGTCCAGGGTCAAGAAGCCATAGATGAAGTTGATATAGTAGAGCGTGAACACCACGGCTGCGACCAAGGACGTGGCGATCAGCTTGTTGCGCATCACCGTGCGCTGCGGCGCGCCGGGGTCGCTGCCCGGCACCACGCGCCCCGCTTCGATCTGCGAGCGCACGCCGAACGGGAGCACGACGAACAGGACCAGCCACCAGATGATGAAATAAATGGCGAGTGCCGCGGCGATACTCATGCCTGTTCGAGCTCCACCAGCGTCCCGTTGAAGTCCTTCGGGTGAAGGAACAGGACCGGCTTGTCATGGGCGCCGATCTTCGGCTCGCCATTACCGAGAATACGTGCGCCCTGGGCTTTTAGATGATCGCGGGCGGCGATGATGTCGTCCACCTCATAGCAGACGTGGTGGATGCCGCCGTCCGGGTTCTTGTCGAGGAACTTGGCGATCGGGCTGTCGGCGCCCAGCGGCTCGAGGAACTCGATCTTGGTGTTCGGCAGTTCGACGAAGACCACCGTGACGCCATGCGCGGGCTGCGCGACCGGCGCGGTCACCTTCGCCCCGAGCGTGTCGCGATAGAGCGCACTCGCCTTGGCGATGTCCCGCACGGCAATGGCGACGTGGTTGAGGCGTCCGATCATGAAGCGCTCCTTGCGGGAGTGGCGAGTGGCGAGTGGCGAGTGGCGAAAACGGGACCGACCTTACAGGCCGGCAACCCTTTTCCCATTCGCCACGCGTCGCTCCCCGTTCGTTATACCGTCACCACGAGCACATGGCACATGGGCTTTTTGCCCCACTTGCCGTTGAGCGTGCCGCGGATGGCGCGGGTGACGCTCTCGGCCACCGCATCGGGATCGCGGCGGCGGGCCTTCGGCAGTCCCTCGACGCAGTCGATGACCGTTTCCTCGACAAGCTCGGCGAAATCCACGCCCATCGCGTCCTGTTCGGGCACGCCGGCCATGTCCATCTGGATGTCGCCGACGATCTGGCCGCGGTCGTCGAGGGCGATGGCGACGGAGACGATACCGGCGAAGGACAGGCGCCGGCGATCGGGGACGACGCGCGCCGCCTCCTCGATCAGCAGCGAGCCGTCCTTCAGGAGGCGCTGCGCCGGCACGGTATCGACTACGTCCGGCTCACCGGGAGCGAGGCGGATGACGTCGCCGTCGTTGGCGAGGATGACGTCCTTGACGCCCATGCGCCGGGCGAGCGCGGCGTGTTCGGCCATGTGATAGGCCTCGCCGTGCACCGGAATGGCGATCTTCGGCCGCACCCAGTTGTACATCTGCTCCATCTCGCCGCGCCGCGGATGGCCGGAGACATGCACCAGGCCGTCGCGGTCGGTGATGATCTTCACGCCCTGCTTGACGAGGCTGTTGATGATGTTGCCCACCGCCTTCTCGTTGCCGGGAATGGTGCGCGAGGAGAAGACCACCGTGTCGCCCGGGGTCAGCGTCACCTCGGGGTGGTCGTCGTTGGCGATGCGGGCGAGCGCCGCCCGCGGTTCGCCCTGGCTGCCGGTGAGCACCGCCACCACCTTGTCGCGCGGCAGATAGCCGTAGGATTCGGCGCCGACGAAGGGCGGAATGCCGTCCAGCATGCCCTGTTCGCGGGCGATCCCGATGACGCGATCCATGGCGCGGCCGACCAGCACCACCTGCCTGTCGCAGCGCATCGCCGCCTCCGCCACCGAGCGGATACGACCGGCATTGGAGGCGAAGGTGGTGACCGCCACCCTGCCCTTCGCCGCGCGGATGATCTTTTCGAGCTCGTTTGCCACCGCGCGCTCGGAGGGCGAGATGCCCTCGCGGATGGCGTTGGTGGAATCGCCGATCATGGCGAGGACGCCCTCGTCGCCGAGCGCCCTGAAGCGCGCCTCGTCGGTGACGGCACCGAGCACCGGCGTCGGGTCGATCTTCCAGTCGCCGGTGTGGATGACGAGCCCGAGCGGCGTGCGGATCGCCAGCGAGGTCGATTCGGGGATCGAATGCGCCACCGCGATCATCTCGAAGGAAAACGGCCCGACGTCTATCTTCTGGCCCGGCTGGATGATGTGGATTGGAATCTTCGGCGCACCATGCTCTGACAGGCGCTTGGATTCCAGCATGGCCGCGGCGAAGGGGGTCAGGTAGACCGGGCAGCCGAGGCGCGGCCACAGGTCGGCGACGGCGCCGATATGATCCTCGTGCGCATGGGTGATGACCAGCGCCCTGAGGCGCTTCTTCTCGTCACGGAGAAAGCGCGGATCCGGCATGATCAGGTCGATGCCCGGCAGGTCGGGACCGGCAAAGGCGACCCCGCAGTCGACCGCCAGCCAGTCCTTCTTCGCCGGCGAGCCGAAGCCGTAAAGCGAGAAGTTCATGCCGATCTCGCCAACGCCGCCGAGCGGACAGAAGACGAGCTCCTCGGCCGTTCCTGGATTGGGTCGTCTTGCCATGTCAGTGCACCGTGCCGGCCAGCGCGGGAACGACCTCGCCGACGGTGATCATTTCCCGGCCGTCCGGGGTATCGAGGAGAAGGCGCCCTTCGGTGTCGAGCCCGACGAAGACGCCTTCGATGCGTCTGTCGCCGTTCTTCGCCACCATGGGGCCGCCGAGATTGTGGGCGCGGGCGAGCCAGCCGGCGCGGATGGCGTCGAAGCCCTCGCCGCGCCGCCAGATGGCGAGCGCCGTCACCATCGAGCGGCTGAGCGCCGAGAAGACCGCACCGCGGTCGACGGCGATGCCAGCCGCCCTGAGGCTCTGCGTCGGATAGGGCATGCCGTCGGGATGATGGGCGACATTGACGCCGATGCCGATGGCGACCTGTGTCGTGGAACCACGCGTCGTCGCTTCGATCAGCGTGCCGGAGACCTTGGCTCCGTCGAGCAGCGCGTCGTTCGGCCACTTCACCTTGAACCGGCTTTCCAGATCGGGCGCCAGCGTCAGGAGCGCGTCGTCCAGCGCCAGGGCACCGACGAAGCAGAGCTGGGCGATGCGGGCCGGCGGCGCCGGATCGGTCAACAGGAGCGTCGCGAAGAGATTGCCCTCGAAGCCGGCCCAGGAGCGGCCCCATCGCCCTCGACCTGCCGTCTGCCGGTCCGCCACCACCCAGGTCGGCCGCGTCTCGCCCGCTGCACCGCGCGCCAGCGCCTCCGCATTGGTCGAGCCGACCTCGGCGAGATGGACGAGTTGGAAGCCTGCCGCGTTGGCGGTGTCGGAGAGGGTCAGCACGAAATCCTGCTCAAGAGACGACGGACCGGGGAGGTCCACCCGCGAGAAAACCACCGCAAGACCGCCCGCATGTGCCGGCAGTCCTATAAGCCGCGAAAGGCCGGGACAAGCCCGGCCGTGCTGCAACGCGGCAGGAGCGAGGCCGGATCGGCCGCCGGGCTCAGAACAACGCCCGCGCCGCGGCGGCGGCCGCGGCGACGAGAGGGGCCGGATAGACGACGAAGAACGTGTTGAACAGCGCCGAAGCGACGAGAACCGTCTTCAGCTCGATCCGGACCGGCGAGAAGGCCGGCGCCGGTTCGTCGAAATACATCAGCTTGATGATCCGCAGATAATAGTAGCACCCGACGACGCTCGACAAAACGCCGATCACCGCCAGCGTGTAGAGCTGGGCCTCGATGGCCGCCGAGAAGACGTACCACTTGGCGAAGAAGCCGGCGAGCGGCGGGATGCCGGCGAGCGAGAACAGCAGCGCCGCGAGAGCCGCCGCCATTAGCGGATTGGTGCGCGACAGTCCCGCCAGATCGTCGATGGTCTCGACCGCCTCGTCGCCGCGCCGCATGGCGATGATGCAGGCGAAGGTGCCGAGCGTCATGATCATGTAGATGGCGATATAGGCGGCGACGCCCTGCACGCCGGCGGCCGTGCCGGCGGCGAGGCCGACCAGCGCGAAGCCCATATGGCCGATCGAGGAATAGGCCATCAGACGCTTGATATTGGTCTGGCCGATCGCCGCGAAGGCGCCGAGCAGCATGGAGCCGACCGAGACGAATACGACGATCTGCTGCCACTGCTGCGTCGCCGCCGGAAAGCCGGTGACCAGGACGCGGGCGAAGATGGCGATGGCCGCGACCTTCGGGGCCGCCGCGAAGAAGGCGGTCACCGGCGAGGGCGCGCCCTCATAGACGTCGGGCGTCCACATGTGGAACGGCACGGCGGAGACCTTGAACGCCATGCCGGCGATCAGGAACACGAGGCCGAAGATGAGACCGAGGCTGATCGGACCGGTCTTCAGGGCAGCGGCGATACCGGCGAGCTGAACCGTGCCGGTGAAGCCGTAGATCAGCGAGCAGCCATAGAGCAGCATGCCCGACGACAGGGCGCCGAGGACGAAATATTTCAGGCCGGCTTCCGTCGATTTCGCATTGTCGCGATGGATGGAGGCGATGACGTAGAGCGCCAGCGACATCAGCTCCAGGCCCATATAGAGCGCGATGAGATCGCCGGCCGAGATCAGCACGCCCATGCCGGTGGTCGACAGAAGGATGAGGATCGGGAACTCGAACTTCTCGATGCGCTCCCGCCGCAGGAAGTCCTGCGACAGGACGAGCGCCACCGCCGCGCCAAGGAAGGCGAGAACCTTCATGAACCGCGCGAAGGCGTCGAGGACGAAGGAACCGTTGAAGGCGCTGCGCGGCGTTCCGCCGATGAGCATCACCGTCACCGCCGCCGCGACCAGCAGCACGATGGCGCCGACGGTCACGGTGCGGGCCGAACGGTCGCCGGTGAAGACGCCGTACATCAGCAGCGCCATGGCGCCGAGCGCCAGGATCAGCTCGGGAAGGATGGGGACGAGGTCGAGGACAGGAGCGTTCATCGTCGACACCATCAGCGCGGCGGAACGGCAGCGGCCGTGCGGGCCGCTCCGTTCGCCTGTTTGTAGGATTCCACCAGCGCGTTCACCGCGACCTCGGACGTCGCCAGGATCGGGCGCGGATAGACGCCGAAGAAGATGGTCAGCACCACCAGTGGGACGAGGATCGTCAGTTCGCGGCGGTCGACATCGGCGATGCCCTTGAGCGACGGCTTGGTCAGTTCGCCCCAGACGACCTGGCGGTAGAGCCAGAGCGCATAGCCGGCCGACAGGATGACGCCCGTCGTGGCGAGGAAGGCGGCGAGCGTCGAGCTCTTGAACGTGCCCATCAGCGTCAGGAACTCGCCGACGAAGCCCGACGTGCCGGGCAGGCCGACATTGGCCATGGTGAAGACCATGAAGATCACCGCATAGATCGGCATGCGGTTGACCAGACCGCCATAGGCGGCGATCTCGCGGGTGTGCATCCGGTCATAGACGACGCCGACGCACAGGAAGAGCGCGCCCGACACGATGCCGTGGGAGATCATCTGGAACACGGCGCCCTGGATGCCCTCGGCATTGCCGGCGAAGATGCCCATCGTCACGAAGCCCATATGGGCGACCGAGGAATAGGCGATCAGCTTCTTGATGTCCTCCTGCATCAGCGCCACGAGCGAGGTGTAGATGATGGCGATGACGGACAGCGTGAAGACGAAGGGCGCGAAGAAGGCGCTCGCCTCCGGGAACATCGGCAGCGAGAAGCGCAGGAAGCCGTAGCCGCCCATCTTCAGCAGCACGCCGGCGAGGATCACCGAGCCCGCCGTCGGTGCTTCCACATGGGCGTCCGGCAGCCAGGTATGAACCGGCCACATCGGCATCTTCACCGCGAAGGAGGCAAAGAAGGCAAGCCACAGCCAGAACTGCATGTCGCGCGAGAAGATCTGCGGGCCGGTCTTGATCAGCTCGGCGATGTCGGAGGTCCCGGCGGCGAAGATCATCGCCATGATGGCGAGGAGCATCAGCACCGATCCGAGCAGCGTGTAGAGGAAGAACTTGTAGGCCGCGTAGACCCGCCGCTTGCCGCCCCAGATGCCGATGATGAGGAACATCGGGATCAGGCCGGCCTCGAAGAACAGGTAGAAAAGGACGATGTCGAGGGCGCAGAAGACGCCGATCATCAGCGTCTCGAGCACCAGGAAGGCGATCATGTATTCCTTCACCCGCTTGTCGATGGAGACCCACGAGGCGAGGATGCAGAAGGGCATCAGGAAGGTGGTGAGGATGACCAGCGGCAGCGAAATGCCGTCGACGCCCATGCGGTAGCTGATGACGCCGCCGAGCCAGGCGGCACGCTCGACGAACTGGAACTCGGCGGTGGCCGGGTTGAACAGCCAGACCGGGATCAGCGACAGGCCGAACGTCACCAGAGTGGCGAACAGCGCGATCATGCGGATGTTGCGCTTCGCCGCCTCGTCGTCGCCGCGCACCAGGAGGATCAGCGCGGCGCCGAGCAGCGGCAGGAAGGTGATGATCGAAAGGATCGGAGCGTTCGACATCAGCGGACTCCTGCGACGCCGCCGGAGAACATGAACCAGGTGGCGAGCGCCGCGACCCCGATCAGCATGGCGAAGGCATAGTGGTAGAGGTAGCCGGTCTGCAGCCGCACGACGCCGCGGGTGACGTCCACGACCCTTGCGGCGATGCCGTCGGGGCCGAAGCCATCGATCAGCCAGCCGTCGCCCTTCTTCCACAAGAACCGCCCGAGCCAGCGCGCCGGCCGCACGAAGATGCGGTCGTAGAGCTCGTCGAAATACCACTTGTTGAGCAGGAACTGGTACAGGCCGCGGTGCTCGCGGGCGAGCTGTGCCGGCACGTCCGGCCGCTTGATGTACATGTACCAGGCCAGCGCGAAGCCGATCGCCATCATCACGAAGGGCGTCCAGGGGACCCAGCCGGGCACCGCGTGGAAGTTGTGGATGATGTGGTTCTCCGGCCGCATGAAGATCGAGTCGCGGAAGAACGACTTGATGCCGTCCCCGTAGAGGAAACTCTTCGCGAAGACGAAGCCGGAGAACACCGCGCCGACCGCCAGGGCGCCGAGCGGGATCAGCATGACCAGCGGGCTCTCGTGCGGCTTGTGGGCATGGCCGTGACCATGGGCGGCATGATGATCGTCATGGGTGCCGTGGGCGGCGACATGCGGATCGGCATGGCCGTGGGCATGAAGTTCCGCCGGGGCGTGCGCGTGGTCGTCGTGGCCCCAGCGCGGCTTGCCGTGGAAGGTCATGAAGATCAGGCGCCAGGAATAGAACGAGGTCATCAGCGCCGCGGCGACCGTCATGAAGAAGGCATAGGGCCCCATGGCGCCGTGAGCGGCATAGGCGACCTCGATGATCGCGTCCTTCGAGTGATAGCCGGCGAAGCCGATATGCAGGAACGGCAGGCCGAAGCCGGTCAGCGCCAGGGTGCCGATCACCATCATCGCATAGGTGAACTTGATATGGCCGGCGAGGCCGCCCATCCGGCGGATGTCCTGCTCGTGGTGCATGGCGTGGATGACGGAGCCGGCCCCGAGGAACAGGAGAGCCTTGAAGAAGGCATGGGTGAAGAGGTGGAAGACGCCGACCGAATAGGCCCCTGCCCCGAGCGCCACGAACATGTAGCCGAGCTGGGAACAGGTCGAATAGGCGATGACACGCTTGATGTCGTTCTGTACCAGGCCGACGGTGGCGGCGAAGAAGGCCGTCGTCGCGCCGAAGAACATCACCACCTGCAGGGCGGTCGGCGCATATTCGAAGACCGGCGACAGCCGCGCCACCATGAAGACGCCGGCGGTGACCATGGTCGCCGCATGGATGAGGGCGGAGACCGGGGTCGGCCCCTCCATCGCGTCGGGAAGCCAGGTGTGCAGCAGGAACTGCGCCGACTTGCCCATGGCGCCCATGAAGAGCAGCAGGCAGACGACGGTGAGCGCGTCGACCTGGTAGCCGAGGAACTCCATCGGCTTGCCGGCGAGGCCCTGGGCGGCGCCGAAAACCGCCTCGAAGCTGACCGAGCCGGTGAGCATGTAGAGCCCGAAAATGCCGAGCAGGAAGCCGAAATCGCCGACGCGGTTGACGATGAAGGCCTTCATCGCCGCGGCATTGGCCGAGGGCTTCTTGTACCAGAAGCCGATCAGCAGATAGGAGGCGAGACCGACGCCCTCCCAGCCGAAGAACATCTGCAGCAGGTCGTTGGCCGTCACCAGCACCAGCATGGTGAAGGTGAAGAACGACAGATAGGCGAAGAACCGCGGCCGGTCCGGATCCTCGTGCATGTAGCCGATGGAATAGAGGTGGACGAGGAACGAGACCGAGTTCACCACCACCAGCATGACGACGGTGAGCGTATCGATGCGCAGCGACCACGACACGTTGAGCGAACCGGCGCTGATCCAGCGGAACAGCTCGACCGTGGTGCCCTGGCCGGCGTAGCCGACCTGGTAGAAGGCGACCCAGGACAGCAGCGCGGCGATGCCGAGAAGGCCCGTGGTGACGATCTCCGAAGCGCGCGCCCCGATGGCCCGGCCGAACAGGCCGGCGATCAGGAAGCCGACGAGCGGAAGGAAGACGATGGCCTGATACATGGACCGGTCAGCCCTTCATCATGTTGACGTCTTCGACCGCGATCGAGCCGCGGTTGCGGAAGAAGACGACGAGAATGGCGAGCCCGATGGCCGCCTCGGCCGCCGCCACCGTCAGCACCATGAGCGCGAAGACCTGGCCGACGATGTCACCCATATGGGTGGAGAAGGCGACGAGATTGATGTTCACCGCCAGCAGGATGAGCTCGATCGACATGAGGATGACGATGATGTTCTTCCGGTTGAGGAAGATGCCGAGCATCCCGAGCGTGAACAGGATGGCCGCGACGGAGAGGTAGTGGGAGAGGCCGATGGTCAGCATGGTTCAGACCCCCTCGCCCGTCTTGACCTTGACGACCTCGATCGCCGTCTCCGGCGTGCGGGCCGACTGTGCGCCCGGATCCTGCCGCTTCACGCCGGTGCGGTGGCTGAGCGTCAGCACGATGGCGCCGATCATGGCGACCAGCAGCACCAGCCCCGAGAGCTGGAAGAAATAGACATACTGGGTGTAGAGAACCCGCCCCAGCGCCTCGGCATTGGTGATGTCGGGCGGGATCGGCGCGGTGATCGTCTTGGGCGACACCCCGCCGAGGGTCCAGGCGCCGATCACCATGAACAGCTCGGCCAGCACGACGAGGCCGACCAGCGCCCCCACCGGCAGATATTGCAGGAAGCCCTGGCGCAGCTCGACGAAGTCGACATCGAGCATCATGACGACGAAGAGGAAGAGCACCGCGACGGCGCCGACATAGACCACCACCAGGATCATCGCCAGGAACTCCGCGACCATCAGGACGAAGAGCCCGGAGGCGTTGACGAAGGCGAGGATCAGGAACAGCACCGAGTGCACGGGATTGCGCGCGGCGATGACCATCACGGCCGAGGCCACCAGCACGGAGGCGAAGAGGTAGAAGAAGAGACCGGCGAGCATCTGCCCCTTTGCCCCGTTCCTGTTGCGGAGGGCGCGCTTGTGACAGACTCGGGGGGAGCCCTGCGCGCGCCTCTCTTAAAGTCCAAGTTGCAACGCGTCCAGACGGCGCTCCGCCGGGCTGCGTCCCTGCGTCGTCACCTGTAGGGCGCGTCCTTCTTCAGGCTGTCGGCGATCTCGCGTTCCCAGCGGTCGCCGTTGGCCAGAAGCCGTGCCTTGTCGTAGTAGAGTTCCTCGCGGGTCTCGACCGCGAATTCGAAATTCGGCCCCTCGACGATGGCGTCGACCGGACAGGCCTCCTGGCAGAAGCCGCAATAGATGCACTTCACCATGTCGATGTCGTAACGGGTCGTGCGCCGCGTTCCGTCGTTGCGGCGCGGGCCGGCCTCGATGGTGATGGCCTGGGCCGGGCAGATCGCTTCACACAGCTTGCAGGCGATGCAGCGTTCCTCGCCGTTCGGATAGCGGCGCAGCGCATGCTCGCCGCGGAAGCGCGGCGAGATCTGCCCCTTCTCGAAGGGGTAGTTGATGGTCGCCTTCGGCTTGAAGAAATAGCGCATCGACAGGAGGAACGCCGAGACGAACTCCGTCAGAAACAGGGCTTTGGCCGCGCGGTCGAGCCGGAACGTCGACGCCATGGACCTCTTCTCCTCAAATGCCCCAGCCGCTGAGCGTGCGGCCGAGCCAGTAACCAAGGCCCGCGAAGGCGGGCACGATGACGACCATCAGGATCCGCTGCGCCAGGACGATCCGGCGCTCGTAATCCTGCCGCTCGGCCTCGGTGGTCGAGCGGTCGGTCTGCCTGAGCTTGCCGACCAGCAGACCCGAGACGATCCGGTAGTCGACCCAGCCGACCGCGGCGCCGATCAGGGCGCCGAGCAGTCCGGCCGGGTTGAACAGGCTGTCCATGCCGGGCCCCTTACGGCGCCCAGCCGGTGAATTGCAGCACGCTCGCCACCACGACGACCATCACCAGCGAGATCGGCAGGAACACCTTCCAGCCGAGGCGCATCAGTTGGTCGTAGCGGTAGCGCGGCACGAAGGCCTTCACCATGGCGAACATGAAGAAGACCAGCGAAATCTTGAGAACGAACCACACCACCCCCGGCACCCAGGTGAAGGGGGCGAAGGGGAACGGCGGCAACCAGCCCCCGAGGAACAGGATGGTGATGAGCGCGCACATGGTAATGATGGCCACGTATTCGGCCAGCATGAACATCATGTAGGGGGTCGAGGAATATTCGACCATGAAGCCGGCGACCAGCTCCGACTCGGCTTCCGGCAGGTCGAAGGGCGGGCGGTTCGTCTCCGCCAGCGCCGAGATGAAGAAGATCACGAAGACCGGGAACAGCGGCAGCCAGAACCAGCCGAACAGGCCGATGCCCTTGTCCTGCGCCCTGACGATGTCCGACAGGTTCAGCGAGCCGACGCAGAGCAGCACGCAGATGATCACGAAGCCGATGGAGACCTCGTAGGACACCATCTGCGCCGCCGAGCGCAGGGCGCCGAGGAAGGGATACTTCGAGTTCGACGCCCAGCCGCCCATGATGACGCCATAGACGCCGAGCGACGACACCGCGAAGATGAAGAGGATGCCGACATTGAGGTCGGCGATGGCCCAGCCCTCGTTGAGCGGGATGACCGCCCAGGCAGCCAGCGCCAGCAGCACCGAAACGAAGGGCGCCAGCAGGAACACACCCTTGTTGGCCCCCGACGGGATCACCGGCTCCTTGAAGACGAATTTCAGAAGGTCGGCGAAGCTCTGCAGCAGGCCGAAGGGGCCGACGACATTGGGGCCGCGGCGCAACTGCACGGCCGCCCAGATCTTGCGGTCGGCGAGCAGGATGAAGGCGACAAAGACCAGCAGCGCCGCCATGAGCACGAGGCTCTGGATGGCGATGAGCAGGATAGGCCAGATCAGGGTCCAGAAATTGTCCATGGCTCTGCCTTACTCCGCCGCCTGCCGGTGGGTGCCCTTGGCGATCGCCGAGCATTCGGCGAGCGTCGCGGAGGCCCGCGCGATCGGATTGGTCATGTAGAAGTCCTCGATGGCGGCGGTGAAGGGCGCCGCCTCCACCTTGCCGCCGAGGCCGGCGAGCGCACCGATGGCGGCGGCGTCGACGGGCGCCAGCGCGCCGATGCGCAGCGTATGCGGGTGGTCCTTCGCCATCGCGGCGCGCAGCTGGGCCAGCGAATCGAAGGGCAGCTTGACGCCGAGGACGTCGGACAGCGCGCGCAGGATTGCCCAGTCCTCCTTGGCGTCGCCCGGCGGGAAGCCGGCGCGGTTCACCACCTGGATGCGGCCTTCGGTATTGGCGGTGAGGCCGGACTTTTCCGTATAGGTCGCGCCCGGCAGGATGATGTCTGCCCGGTGCGCCCCGCGGTCGCCATGGGTGCCGACATAGACCACGAAGGGGCCGTCACCGATGGTGATCTCGTCGGCACCGAGGTTGAACAACACGTCGACACCGCCGCCCGCCATGGCCGCGGCGTCGAGACCGCCCTCGCCCGGCACCAGGCCGAGGTCGAGCGCGCCGACCCGGGACGCCGCGGTGTGCAGGACCGCGAAGCCGTTCCAGCCCTCGGCCACTGCGCCGAAGGCGGTCGCCGCATGGGCGGCAAGCGACAGCACCGCGGCGCCGTCGGCACGGGCGAGCGCCCCCTGTCCGACGACGACCAGCGGCTTCTTGGCGCCCTTCAGCACTTCGGCGAAGGAATGCTTGCCCGACACGACCTCGGCGAGCGTCTCCGGCCCGGCGCCGAGATAGTCGTGGCGATAGGTGAGGTCCACCACCTCGCCGATGACGGCGATCTTGACCCCGCCCATGCGCCAGCGCTTGCGGATGCGGGCATTGATGATCGGCGCCTCGCGCCGCGGATTGGTGCCGACCAGCAGGATCGCATCCGCCTCCTCGATGGCGGCGATGCCGGGATTGAACACATAGGAGGCGCGGCCGAGGGCCGGGTCGAGCTTCACCCCGTCCTGGCGGCCGTCGATGCTCCTGGAGCCGAGGGCACCGACGAGGCTCTTCAGCGCGTACATTTCCTCGAGCGTGGCGAGATCGCCGGCGAGAGCACCGATCTTCTCCGGCGCCGTCCCCTTCACCTTGGCAGCAATGGCGGCGAAGGCCTCCGGCCAGGTCGCGGGGCGCAGCCGGCCATTCTCGCGGATATAGGGCTGGTCGAGGCGCTGGGTGCGCAGGCCGTCAGCGACGTGGCGGGTCTTGTCGGAGATCCACTCCTCGTTCACCGCCTCGTTGAGGCGCGGCAGCACGCGCATCACCTCGCGGCCGCGGGCATCGACACGAATGGCCGAGCCGACCGCGTCCATCATATCAGTCGATTCGGTCTTCAGGAGTTCCCAGGGCCGGGCGTTAAAGGCGAAGGGCTTGGAGGTCAGCGCGCCGACCGGGCAAAGGTCGACGACATTGCCCTGCAGCTCGGACGTCATCGCCTGTTCCAGATAGGTGGTGATCTCGGCATCCTCGCCGCGGCCGATCAGACCGAGCTCGGAGATGCCGGCGACCTCCGTGGTGAAGCGGACGCAGCGCGTGCAGTGGATGCAGCGCGTCATCACCGTCTTCACCAGCGGGCCGATATACTTGTCCTCGACGGCGCGCTTGTTCTCCGAGTAGCGCGACTTGTCGACGCCATAGGCCATGGCCTGGTCCTGCAGGTCGCACTCGCCGCCCTGGTCGCAGATCGGGCAGTCCAGCGGGTGGTTGATGAGCAGGAACTCCATCACCCCCTCGCGGGCCTTCTTCACCAGTGGCGTCCGCGTGTTGATGACGGCCGGCTCGCCGTTCGGGCCGGGACGCAGGTCGCGGACGTTCTGGGCGCAGGACGCCACCGGCTTCGGCGAGCCCTTCACCTCGACGAGGCACATCCGGCAGTTGCCGGCGATCGACAGCCGCTCATGGTAGCAGAAGCGCGGAATCTCGGCGCCCGCGGCCTCACACGCCTGCATCAGCGTGTACTCGCCCGGCACCTCGATCTCCTGCCCGTCGACGATCACCTTCGCCATCGGCTCAATCCATCCGCTCCTGGCCGAAACCGCACGACGGCGGCTCCGGCATCCTCGTGAGGCGGCTCGCGCCACCCCTCATCTCAAATCCACCTGCCCTTGCGAGGCCGGCGGAGGCTTCAGTCCTTGCCGGGCTCGGAGCCCGGATTCTTCTGAATCGACAGCTTGGGCAGCGAAATGCCCTTCGACGTCGATGTGGTCGCTATTGTCAGCGCTTTCGGCGCTTTGGGGACAACTTTTTTTGCAGGGGCTGCGGCAACCGGGGGCTCTGCCGTTGAAGGCATTGCCATTTTCGGCTTCGGCGGTGATCCACCAGGCCGCGAAGGCTTCGGCGGTATCCCCGTCGGCTTGGCCGACACGGGCTTGGCAGCCTCGACCGGAGCAACGGCCGGGACTTCCGGCACCGCCGTCTTGACAGCGGCGGCCTTCGGGGCGGCGGGCGCATCCTTGGGCGACACGACCTTCATCGCCTTGGGCTTCGGCGGCGAGCCGCCGGGGCGCGTCGGCTTCGGCGGCGCGGCCGAGGGCTTGGCCGGCACAGGCTTCGCCGCTTCCACGGTGGCGGCCGGAGCGGAAACCTTTGTGGCCGGCAGCGTCACCGCGGCAGCCTGGAGAGCCGGTTCGTTGGCCCGAACGACCTTGGCAGCGACGACCTTGGCAGGGACGACCTTCGTCGGGACGGCCTTCATCGCCTTGGGCTTCGACGACGCGGCCGGCGGCTTGGCCGGCGCAGGCTTCGCCGCTTCGACCGCGGTAAGCGCGACCGGCGGCGGGTTGGAGACGACGAGCCGCGGCGCGGCGGCAGCCGGCGCCGGAGCGCCCTGGTCGCGGCCGATGACCTCGAAGGCCCGTGCGAAGGCGAAGCCAAAGCCGCACATGGTGACGATACCGCCCAGCATCATGGTGCTCGGCAGCATCATCGCGGCCATGGCCGGGCCAGTCAGGGCATCCAGCGACATGTTCGCGCTGGCAGGCAATGCACTCACGGTCTTGGTGGCAGCGGTCATGACCGGCCCTCCATCGCGGTTGCGGTGATGCACTGCCTCCGTCGCCGGGAGTGTCCCGAAGTCGGCTCGATGTGGAAAGGCGGGCTCTTCATCGTCCCGCCATCTGCGTCTCGACCTGCGCCTTGAGTTCGGCGAGGGAACGGTTGCCGGCAGCGACATCCTCGGGCGTCAGCAGCACGGCGCAGCGCGTGCCGTCGCCGTCGATCAGGAAGCGCCGCTCGGTCAGGGCGGTGCGGTTGCCCGCCCCTTCCGTGGAGATCACGATGCTGACGCGGCGGCCTGGCTTGTGCGGGCCGCAGACGGCGGCGAGCGCCGGCGTCGTCTCGGTGATCGGCCGTTCCAGTACGACGGTGCGGGCATTGGGCGTGCGCGCCGACGCCCCACGGGACGCAGCGCGCATCAACAGGGTCTGGCGGACGAAGTCCGGCGAGGCGTTGATGGTGATGCGCAGCGCGGTCTCGCCGGTCGGACGGGGCGGCGGCGGGGCCGCCGTGACGCAGCCGCCGAGCGCGAGGATACCGATCAGGAGAAGGCCGTGCCGGGTCATGCGCGTCACTCCGCAGCGATTCGCACGGGTTCGCCGTGCGGGTTGGCCGAATAGGCGTCGATCTTCTTCTCGATCTCGTGACGGAAGTGCCGGATCAGGCCCTGGACCGGCCAGGCCGCGGCGTCGCCGAGCGCACAGATCGTGTGGCCTTCGACCTGCCCCGCCACTTCGAGGAGCATGTCGATCTCCTTCTTCTGGGCGCGGCCTTCCGACATGCGCGTCAGCACGCGCCACATCCAGCCGGTGCCCTCGCGGCATGGCGTGCACTGGCCGCAGCTCTCGTGCTTGTAGAAATAGGAGATGCGGGTGATCGCCTTCACCACGTCGGTCGACTTGTCGAGGACGATGACCGCCGCCGTGCCGAGGCCCGACTTCAGGGCGCGCAGCGAATCGAAGTCCATCGGCGCGTCCCAGATCTGCTCGGCCGGCACCAGCGGCACCGAGGAACCGCCGGGAATGACGGCGAGGAGGTTGTCCCTGCCGCCGCGGATGCCGCCGCAATGCTTCTCGACGAGTTCCGAGAAGGGCACCGACATCGCCTCCTCGAAGGTCGCCGGCTTGTTCACGTGGCCGGAGACGCAGAACAGCTTGGTGCCGACATTGTTCGGCGCACCGAAGGAGGAGAACCAGGTCGCCCCGCGCCGCAGGATCGTCGGCGTCACGGCGATCGACTCGACGTTGTTCACCGTCGTCGGGCAGCCGTAGAGGCCCATATTGGCCGGGAACGGCGGCTTCAGCCGCGGCTGGCCCTTCTTGCCCTCGAGGCTTTCGAGCAGCGCCGTCTCCTCGCCGCAGATATAGGCGCCGGCGCCGTGATGGACGTAGAGGTCGAAGTCCCAGCCGTTGGTGTTGCCCTTGCCGAGGAGGCCGGCGTCGTAGCACTCGTCGATGGCGCGCTGCAGCGCCTCGCGCTCGCGGATGAACTCGCCGCGCACGTAGATGTAGCCCACATGCGCGCCCATCGCGCACGCGGCGATCAGGCACCCCTCGATCAGCGTATGCGGGTCGTTGCGCAGGATCTCGCGATCCTTGCAGGTGCCCGGCTCCGACTCGTCGGCATTGACCACGAGGTAATGCGGCCGGCCGTCCGACTGCTTCGGCATGAACGACCATTTCAGACCGGTCGGGAAGCCGGCGCCGCCGCGGCCGCGCAGCCCCGAATCCTTGATCTGCTGGATGATCCAGTCGCGGCCCTGGGCGATGAAGCCTTTGGTCCCGTCCCAGTTCCCGCGCGCCATCGCGCCTTTCAGGCTCTTGTCCTGGAAGCCGTAGATATTGGTGAAGATGCGGTCCTTGTCGGCGAGCATGCTCTCACTCCTTGACGGACGGCAGACCCGCCGCCAGCGCCTTGGCCTGCACCGTCCACTCTTCGCGGTCGATACGGCCGGGGAACGACAGATAAGTGCCGACCCAGCGGATTTCTTCGCGGGTCAAGGCGGCGATCTGGTCGAAATGGAAAATGCCGAGGGCGTTCAGCTTGCCCTCGTTGACCGGCCCGATGCCCTTCACCTGCTGAAGCTTGTCGGCCTTCGCCTCGCGGGCCGCCGGCAGACCCTGCGGCCGAATGCCGACCGCGTCGGCCTTCTGCTCGGGCGTGGCGTCGGCAGCGAGCGTCGCCAGCTTCGCCTTGATGTCGGCCTCTTCCCGCGCCGCCAGGGCCAGCGCTTCGGCGGAAGGTCCGGTGTCGGCGACCGGCCTCTCGGCGACCTTCTTCTCGGCGACCATGGCGCCCCCGGGCGCCGCGGCATCATACGGCAGGTCGCGCAGCGTCAGCGCCCCGCCCTCGGGCTCGGCGCCGTGGCGTCCGTTCTGCGGGCCAGGAGCCGGTTTCTCGCCGCGGGCGAAGGCGTCGAGCACCTTCTCAAGGCTCTCCGGCGTCAGATCCTCATAGGTGTCGGAGAAGACCTGGATCATCGGTGCGTTGACGCAGGCGCCGGCGCATTCGACCTCTTCCCACGAGAAGTCGCCATCGTCGGACAGGTGGAACGGCTCGTGATGGATCCGGCTCTTGCAGACCTTGATCAGCGCCTCGGCGCCGCGCAGCATGCAGGGCGTCGTGCCGCAAACCTGAACATGTGCCTTCTTCCCAACCGGTTGCAGCTGGAACATCGTGTAGAAGGTCGCCACCTCGAAGACCCGGATATAGGGCATGTCGAGCATGTCGGCGATATATTCGATGGCCGCCTTCGGCAGCCAGTAGGCGTGCTGCTCCTGCGCCCGCCACAGGAGCGGGATCACGGCGGAGGCCTTCCGCTCGGACGGATAATTGCCGACCGTCTTCTGCGCCCATGCGAGATTGTCGGGGGTGAAGGCGAAGGAGGCCGGCTGGACCTCGTCTGGCGCCAGTCTGCGAACGCTCACCGGTCAACCTCTCCGAACACGATGTCGATGGAGCCGAGAATGGCGGAGACATCCGCCAGCAAATGGCCCTTGCACAGGAAATCCATGGCCTGCAGGTGGGCGAAGCCCGGCGCCCTGATCTTGCAGCGATAGGGTTTGTTGGTCCCGTCGGCGATCAGATAGACGCCGAATTCGCCCTTCGGCGCCTCGACCGCGGCGTAGATCTCGCCGGCCGGCACGTGGAAGCCTTCGGTGTAGAGCTTGAAGTGGTGGATGAGCGCCTCCATCGAGCGCTTCATCTCGCCCCGCTTCGGCGGCACCACCTTGTTGTCCTTGGTCGAGACCGGGCCGGGCGTCTCGCGCAGCAGCTTGCAGCACTGGCGCATGATCTTCACCGACTGGCGCATCTCCTCCATGCGAATGAGATAGCGGTCGTAGCAATCGCCGTTCTTGCCGATCGGAATGTCGAAATCGAGCTCGGCATAGCACTCGTAGGGCTGCGACTTCCTGAGGTCCCAGGGCGCGCCGGAACCGCGCACCATCACGCCCGAGAAGCCCCAGGCCCAGCACTCGTCGAGCGTGACGACGCCGATGTCGACGTTGCGCTGCTTGAAGATGCGGTTGGGGGTCAAGAGCGCGTCGAGGTCACCGACCACCTTGAGGAAGGGGTCGCACCAGGCCTCGATATCCTCGACGAGACCGACCGGCAGGTCCTGGTGAACGCCGCCGACGCGGAAATAGGCCGCGTGCATGCGCGAGCCCGAGGCGCGCTCGTAGAAGATCATCAGCTTCTCGCGCTCCTCGAAGCCCCACAGCGGCGGCGTCAGCGCGCCGACGTCCATCGCCTGAGTCGTCACGTTGAGGAGGTGCGAAAGAATGCGGCCGATTTCGCTGTAGAGCACGCGGATCAGCTGGCCACGCCTCGGCACGTCAATGCCCAGCATGCGCTCGATCGCCAGGCAGAACGCATGTTCCTGGTTCATCGGCGCGACATAGTCGAGCCTGTCGAAATAGGGGAGCGCCTGCAGATAGGTCTTGGTCTCGATCAGCTTCTCGGTGCCGCGATGCAGCAGCCCGATATGCGGGTCGCAGCGCTCGACCACCTCGCCGTCGAGTTCCATGACGAGCCGGAGAACGCCATGGGCCGCCGGGTGCTGCGGACCCCAGTTGAAGGTGAAGTTGCGAATCTCGGCTTCGGCCATGCTCAGTTCGCCTTGGCTTTTTCGTCGCCGGGCAGGACATAGTCAGTCCCTTCCCAGGGCGACAGGAAATCGAACTGGCGGAATTCCTGCGGCAGCCGGACCGGCTCGTAGACGACGCGCTTGACCTCATCGTCGTAGCGCACCTCGACGAAGCCCGAGGTCGGGAAGTCCTTGCGCAGCGGATGGCCGTCGAAACCGTAATCAGTCAGCAGGCGCCTCAGGTCCGGATGGCCGGTGAACAGCACGCCGAAGAGATCGTAGGTCTCGCGCTCGAACCACAGCGCGCCGGGAAACACGTCCGTCGCCGAGGCGATCGGCGTCGTCTCGTCGGTCTGGATCTTGATCCGGACCCGGCGGTTAAACTTCGGCGACAGCAGGTGATAGACCACGTCGAAACGCTTTGCGCGGCCCGGATAGTCGACGCCGCAGATGTCGATGATGTTGCGAAACAGGCAGCCGGGATCATCGCGCAGATGGGTCAGAATACGGACGATGTCGCCCGCCTCCGCCTGGAGCGTCAGTTCGCCATAGGCGACGCGCGCACCCGTCACGGCGCCCGGCAGCGCCGCCTTGATCGTCTCGCCGAGCTCTTCAAGCGACATCGTGTCCCCTCACCGCTCGATCGTGCCGGTGCGGCGGATCTTCTTCTGCAGCAGCAGCACGCCGTAGAGCAGCGCCTCGGCCGTCGGCGGGCAGCCCGGCACATAGATGTCGACCGGGACGATCCGGTCGCAGCCGCGCACCACCGCGTAGGAATAGTGATAATAGCCGCCGCCATTGGCACAGGAGCCCATGGAGATGACGTAGCGCGGCTCCGGCATCTGGTCGTAGACCTTGCGCAGCGCCGGGGCCATCTTGTTGGTCAGCGTTCCCGCCACGATCATCACGTCCGACTGGCGCGGCGAAGCGCGCGGCGCGAAGCCGAAGCGCTCGACGTCGTAGCGCGGCATGGACAGCTGCATCATTTCGACGGCGCAGCAGGCCAGCCCGAACGTCATCCACATCAGCGAGCCGGTCCGCGCCCAGTTGATGAGCTCGTCCGTCGCCGTGACGATGAAGCCCTTGTCGGCCAGTTCGTTGTTGACGCCGGTAAAAAACGGATCGGAGGCGCCCAGCGGTCGCCCGTCGGCGCCGATGAGGCCCTTAGGGGCCGGAGCGACGAGCGGAGCGCCGCGATCGATTGCGGTGGGCATGGTCAGAACCTCAATCCCACTCCAGGGCGCCCTTCTTCCACTCGTAGACGAACCCGATCGTCAATACGCCGAGGAAGGCCATCATGGACCAGAAGCCGAACAGTCCAACCTCCTTGAAAGCCACCGCCCAGGGGAACAGGAAGGCGACCTCGAGGTCGAAGATGATGAAAAGGATGGCGACGAGATAGAACCGCACGTCGAATTTCATGCGGGCATCGTCGAAGGCGTTGAAACCGCACTCGTAAGCCGAGAGCTTCTCGCTGTCGGGCCTCGAGAAGGCGACGACGAACGGAGCGACGAGAAGGGCAATTCCGATGAAGCCGGCCAGCGCGATGAAGATCACCAGCGGCAGATAGTCGTTCAGCAGCGCGGATGTCGCAGCCTGCATCGAAGGCCCTCCTGCATGACCGGCAAGGGGCGCGCGAGCCCCCGAACCGGCTATGCCCTGTGCCTTACTCCCTCCCCTGTTGCGGTGCAAGCAGCGGGCAGACCTTCAGGAGTCGCTTTCCTTGGAAACGTTATGAAAATCGCGCGGCATCCGTCCTCACTTCGAGGCGAGAACCGGAAAAGCGGCGAATCACCCGCGAAACGTATCGGCATTCCGACCAGCGAGGCGAAGCAGAGGGGCCGCCGGATGCTGGAACAAATGCCCGCGAAAGGACAGGTCCGGCGAGAACAATGGCGCGGGCGACGGGACTCGAACCCGCGACCTCCGGCGTGACAGGCCGGCACTCTAACCAACTGAGCTACGCCCGCGCGTTGCTCGGCGCGCTTGATGTGCGCCGGTCGAGGTGGCGGGAATTACGGGAGGCTCATGAGCCTGTCAAGGCGAATTGCGGATATCGCCGCATTTGCCCACCGATGCGTCAGGGCATGGGATGAACGGGAGGCACGCCGGACATGGCTTCATGTCTCTTTTGACGCCTTCCCGCTCATTTGAGTCTTCTTTAACCAGAGTCGCGCGAAATACCTCCGCAATCAGGTGCGCGAATGTGCCGAACAGCGGATGGACGCGTTCATGGCCTTGGGAAGTCTTCTGCAACTGCGCACGATCGGCGTGAAGCTGATGGTAACGGTAACGGCCACCGCCCTCGTCGCGGCGGGCGTTGTTGGCACCGCCGGCTACTTCCAGCAGGACGCTCTCAGCGATCAGGCCATCGAGTCGGCTCTCGTCCAGCGTTACGAGGCTGTCGTCGCAGCCATGACCGAGCAGGGGCAGCGCGCCGCCGCTGCCTCCCAGGCCATCGCCAACGATCCGCGCGTCGCGGAGAGCTTACTGAAGGACGACCGCGCCGGGCTCCTCGCCGCCATGAAGGATCTCGGTGAGCCGATGAGGACCGGGCTCGGCCTCGGCCTCCTGAGCTTCCAGAGGCCCGACGGCACGGCCTTCGCCCGCGTCCACGCTCCGCAGGCCTTCGGCGACAACGTGCTGAGCCGCCGCAACACTATACGCTCCGCCATTTCCTCGGGCGCACAGGTTGTCGGCATCGAGCCGGGCCGCGACAACGTCTCGATCTTCGCCGTCACGCCGGTACGCTCCGGCGGGCAGATCGTCGGCGTCACGGATATCGGCGCGGCGCTCGGCCTTCCCTTCCTCACCGACCTGAAGCGCCGCTTCAAGGCCGACATCGCCATGCACCTCATCCAGGACGGCGCGCTGAACTCGCTGGGGGCGACCTTCGCCGAGAAGACCCTCCTCCCCCTACCCGTCCATCAGGCGGCGCTCCAGGCTCCGGGGCTGTGGCGCGAATCGACCATCGGCGGCCATCCCGTCGCCGTGCTGGCGGGACCGCTACGGAACTTTTCCGGCCAGCCGATCGGCACGCTCGAGGTCGCCATCGACACCCGCGCCTTCGTCTCCGCCCGCAACACCGCCATGCTGACGCTGCTCGCTGTCCTGCTGGCGGTGGCCGTCGCCGGCATCGGCATCGCCACCTTGCTCACCCGCCACCTCGGCAAGCCTATCCGCGAGCTCAATGCCACCATGACGGCGCTCGCCGCCGGCGACCATGCGCAGCACGTCACCTCGGTCGACCGCCGCGACGAGATCGGCGACATGGCGCGCTCGGTGGAGGTGTTCCGCGAGAACGCCGTCGCCCGCGCCCGTCTGGAGTCGGAAACCGAGGCGGAGGCCCGCGCCCGCCAGGCCCGCCAGGCCCGTATCGACTCTCTGGTGCGCGACTTCTCCGAATCGATCGGCACCGTGCTCCAGGGGGTCGGCGACAATGCCGGCCGGATGGAAGAAACCGCCCGCACCCTCACCGGCATCGCCGCCGGCGCATCCGGGCAGGCCGACCAGGCTTCGGGCGCCTCGCGCCAGGCTTCGGCCAACGTCCAGTCGGTCGCGGCCGCATCGGAGGAACTGTCGGCGTCGATCAACGAGATCGCCAACCAGATCGGCCAGACCAATTCCGTCGTCGAGCGCGCCAGCGCCGAAGCCGACGGCGCCAACCAGCGCGTCAAGGCGCTGGCCGAGGCGGCGGGCCGGATCGGAGAGGTCCTCAACCTCATCCGCGCCATCGCCGAACAGACCAATCTCCTCGCCCTCAATGCCACCATCGAGGCGGCGCGTGCCGGTGAAGCGGGCCGCGGCTTCGCCGTCGTCGCCAGCGAGGTGAAGTCCCTCGCCGGTCAGACCGCCAAGGCGACCGAGGAGATCGCCGCGCAGATCAACGCGGTGCAGCAGGAGACGACGACGGCGGTCGGCTCCATCGAGGCCATCGCCCAGACCATGACCGAAGTCGCGAGCTATGCCTCGGCGGTCGCCGAGGCCATCGAGCAGCAGCGGGCGGCCACCGACGAAATCTCACAGAACGTCCAGGCCGCCGCCACCGGGACGGCCCGCGTCGTCGACAACATCACCGCCGTCACCTCCGCTTCGGCCGAAACCAACAGCTCGGCCTCGCAGGTGCTGACCGCCGCACGCAGCCTCTCCGAACAGGCCACCACCCTGTCCCGCTCGGTCGAGACCTTCCTCCGCGAGGTCAAGGCCGCCTGACGCCTGTCGGCGCCACGGGACCATCCGGCAACACGCTGGCCGGGGGCGGACACGCCTCCGGCCTGTCGCCTCTGCGGGTCAGGGCCGTGGCCCGGCTCCTGCACCGAGCCAGCGGAACGTCAGCGGCGCGGCGATCATCGTCAGGAAGACCCGGATGATGTGGAAGGCGGCGACGAAGGCGACCTCGGCCTGCAGGGTGACCGCGATCAGCGCCATCTCCGTCAAACCGCCGGGCGAATATGCGAGGATCAGCGTCACGGTGGAAAAGCCCGACAGGTGAGAGAAGGTCACCGCGAACAGCGTCATCCAGAACAGCAGGATGGCGGTCGATCCGACCGAGAGCGCCAGCACACGCCAGACCACCCTGCCCGCCGTTCCCGCAAAGCGGCAGCCGATGGCGACCCCGAGCACGAGCTGGGCGGCATTGACGATCTCATAGGGCGGCTTGAAGTCGGACAGGCCGGAAACATGCACGGCGGCACTCGCGATCATGCAGCCGAGCAGCGTCTTGGCCGGAAGCCGCAGGACGTGGCCGAGGAAAGCGCCGGCAAAGCAGCAGACGACCAACCAGAGTTCCGACGTGAGCGGAGCGTCGAACATCGACACGCCACCGACCGGACGGTCCAGCCGGATGCCCTGGCTGAACTGGATGATGAAGGGCAGCGTCAGCACCACCAGCAGGATGCGCGCCGAATGGACGAGCGCGATGACGCGCGCGTCGCCGCCGCGTTCCTCGCCGTAGATGACCATCTCGACGAGCCCGCCGGGCATGCCGGAGAAAAACGACGTGACCCAGTCGTAGCCGCCGACCCGGCGGTAGTACCAGACGACCGACAGGCCGCAGGCCATCATGAACAGCACCAGCCCGGCCAGCGGCACGAGCCATTGCGGCAGCTGGTAGACGATGTCCGGCGAGAAGCCCGAACCCAGCATGACGCCGATGATGGCGGACATCGGCGAACGGATGACGTTGGGGGCCGCGACGGGCGCCCGCGCCAGCGCGGCGATGGTGCAGACCGTCATCGCACCCAGCATCCAGGGCAGAGGCAGGCGCAGGGCATGGAAGATCACGCCGCCCAGGATGCCGAGGGCGAGGGCGAAGGCGAAGCGGCGATAGGGGAAAACGGTGGGAGACAGTTCCGCGAAACCGTTGCGGACTTCGGCGAGCCAACCCGTCACATCCCTGCCCTCTCACGCTGTCGGCCGCTGCGCCGCGACGTGCCGCCGCTTAGCACGGCACCAGGACCACAACGGACGCGATTTCGACAAGCCAGCTGCCCGTGCCCGAGGCCGCCGCAGCATCGCGGCCGGGAGATCGACAGGTCAGCCGATGGGGAATGGTGGGCAGTGACGGGCTCGAACCGCCGACATCCTGCGTGTAAAGCAGGCGCTCTACCAACTGAGCTAACCGCCCCCGGGGATCATGGTGCTCCCGCCATGTAGACCGCTCCCGCCGCCGGGACAAGAGGCGCCTCGGCCCCGGACCGGCACGACGCGGCAAGACGAAAACGCCGCCGCAGCCCCAGGCCGCAGCGGCGTTTCGCCAATACGGCGTCAACGGATCAGGAGTTGACGGCGTCCTTCAGGCCCTTGCCGGCCGAGAACTTCGGCGCGTTGGAGGCCTTGATCTGCACGGGCTTGCCGGTGCGCGGGTCGCGACCCTCGCGGGCGGCGCGCTTGGTCACCGAGAAGGCACCGAAACCGACGAGCTTCACGTCGCCACCGGCCTTCAGCGTGGCGGCGATGGCGTCGAACGTGGCATCCACTGCTGCACCCGCCTGCGCCTTCGTCAGGCTCGCCGCATCGGCGACCGCGGCGATCAGTTCGTTTTTGGTCACGGGCTGTTCTCCTTCAGTTTGCGCCGGTCCGGGAATGCGGATTCCGTTGCCGGCGGGCGTTCCCTTTGCCGCGCCAGCAGTCCGAAAGCAAGGAAAATGCTGGATTTTCCGCCCGCTGCCGGTTGATTTTCGAGGCTTTCAACAGAAAACCCCGGGCCTCGGCCCGGGGTTTGCGATCATGAGCGGAAGGCTGGGTTCAATGCGCGACGACGCCGGACGGGTCCTCTTCGCCGGCCTTTCGCTGCGTCATGGGCTCGGTTTCCTCGTCCCATTCCACCGGCTCGGGCACGCGGATCAGCGCGTGCTTGATCACCTCGTCCATATGCGAAACCGGGATGATCTCCAGCCCGTTCTTCACATTGTCCGGGATCTCCGCGAGGTCCTTGGCATTCTCCTCGGGGATGAGGACCGTCTTCAGACCACCGCGCAGCGCGGCCAGCAGCTTCTCCTTCAGGCCCCCGATCGGCAACGCCCTGCCCCGCAGCGTGACCTCGCCGGTCATGGCGATGTCCTTGCGGATCGGGATGCCGGTCAAGACCGAGATGATGGCTGTTGCCATCGCAATACCAGCCGACGGACCGTCCTTCGGGGTCGCCCCCTCGGGCACATGGACGTGGATGTCGCGCTTGTCGAACAGCGTCGGCTTGATGCCGAAGGCGAGCGAGCGCGACCGCACATAGGATGCGGCGGCACTGATCGATTCCTTCATCACGTCCTTCAGGTTGCCCGTCACCGTCATGCGGCCCTTGCCGGGCATCATCACGGCTTCGATGGTCAGGAGCTCGCCGCCAACCTCGGTCCAGGCGAGGCCCGTGACGGCGCCGACCTGATCCTCGGTCTCCGCCATGCCGAAGCGATAGCGAGGGACGCCGAGATACTCCTCGACCACCTTCGGGGTGACCTTGATCGTCTTCTTCTTGGTCAGCGTCAGGTCCTTCACGCCCTTGCGGACGAGGTTGGACATCTCACGCTCCAAGTTGCGGACGCCCGCCTCCCGCGTGTAGCGGCGGATGACGGTCATCAGCGCCTCGTCGGTGATCGACCAGTCCTTCTCGCTCAGGCCGTGCTTGGTGACGGCGTTGGGGATCAGGTGCTTCTTGGCGATCTCGCGCTTCTCGTCCTCGGTATAGCCGGCGATGCGGATCGTCTCCATGCGGTCCAGCAGGGGCGGCGGGATGTTCAGCGTGTTCGCCGTGGTGACGAACATCACGCTCGAGAGATCGAAATCGACCTCCAGATAGTGATCGTTGAACGTCGCGTTCTGCTCGGGGTCGAGCACCTCGAGGAGAGCCGCGGAGGGATCGCCGCGGAAGTCCTGGCCCATCTTGTCGATCTCATCGAGCAGGAACAGCGGGTTCGCCGTCTTCGCCTTCTTCATCGACTGGATGATCTTGCCCGGCATCGAGCCGATATAGGTGCGCCGGTGGCCACGGATTTCGGCCTCGTCACGCACGCCGCCGAGCGAGATGCGCACGAATTCGCGCCCCGTCGCCTTGGCGATCGACTTGCCGAGCGAGGTCTTGCCGACGCCGGGAGGACCGACCAGGCAGAGGATCGGGCCCGTCAGCTTGTTGGCGCGCTGCTGCACCGCCAGGTACTCGACGATGCGGTCCTTGACCTTGTCGAGGCCGAAATGGTCGGCGTCGAGCAGTTTCTGCGCGGCCGGCAGGTCCTTCTTGATCTTCGACTTCTTGCCCCAGGGCAGCGACAGCATCCAGTCGAGATAGTTCCGCACGACCGTCGCCTCGGCCGACATCGGCGACATCTGGCGCAGCTTCTTCAGCTCGTGGTTGGCCTTGTCGCGGGCCTCCTTCGAGAGCTTGGTCTTCTTGATCTTGTCCTCGAGCTCGACCAGCTCATCACGGCCGTCCTCGTCGCCGAGTTCCTTCTGGATCGCCTTCATCTGCTCGTTGAGGTAGTACTCGCGCTGCGTCTTCTCCATCTGGCGCTTGACGCGGGTGCGGATCTTCTTCTCGACCTGCAGGACCGAAATCTCGCTCTCCATCAGGCCGAGCGCCTTCTCCAGCCGCTTGGCGACGTCGATCGTCTCCAGCACCGACTGCTTGTCGGAAATCTTCACGGCAAGGTGCGAGGCGACCGTGTCGGCTAGCTTCGACGGCTCGTCGATCTGGCTGACCACCGAGACGATCTCCGGCGAGACCTTCTTGTTGAGCTTCACGTAGCCCTCGAACTCGGTGATCACCGAGCGCGCCAGCGCCTGGACCTGGACCTTGTCGCCGATCTCGTCGGCAATCGCCCCGGCCTCGGCCTCGTAGAACTCCTCGCGGCCGGAATAGGCACCGATGCGGGCGCGCGAAACACCCTCCACCAGCACCTTCACGGTGCCATCGGGCAGCTTCAGGAGCTGGAGGACGGAGGCGAGCGTGCCGATCTCGTAAATGGCCTCGGGCTCGGGATCATCGTCCTGCGCCTTCATCTGGGTCGCGAGCAGGATATGCGTCTCGGCGCGCATCACCTCCTCGAGGGCGCGAATCGACTTCTCGCGGCCGACGAAGAGAGGCACGATCATGTGGGGGAAGACCACGATGTCGCGCAGCGGCAGGACCGGGAAGGTCTTGACCTCGCCGGGGTTGAGGGGCGGACGCTTCTTGGCATCGCTCATGGTTCACTCGTCCTTTCCTCGACACGCCGCGAAGCGGCCCTTGCGGGCCCGCGCCGACGGCGGCGCTCGGATGATTCCTGGCTAGGGTGACGCGGAATTACGCTTTTGTCGCGCGGGGACGGCGGCGGGATTGAGGCCGGCCGGGAAGCTCTGCCGGCTTCCTTCGGAGGTCTCGAGGCGCTTGGCCGACCTCGGGCACAAATCCCTGCCCGGGGGTCTGTCGGTGTTCATTAGGTGGCGCTGCACACCCCGGGTGTCAAGGCAACTAAAGGCCGGGGAGCAAAGCCGTTCGAAACACGGCGGGAAAGCGCGATACCGCGGGCTACCGCCCTGCCCCGCAACGCGAAAGAGCGGGCCCGTGGACCCGCCCTCGCAATGCTCGCAGACACGTGGAATCAGGCGCTCTGCGCCTTCTCCTTCTCCGCATAGATGTAGAGGGGACGCGCCTTGCCCTGCACGACCTCGTCGGAGATCACCACCTCTTCGACGCCTTCGAGACCCGGAAGATCATACATCGTGTCGAGCAGGATGCTCTCCATGATGGACCTGAGGCCGCGGGCGCCGGTCTTGCGCTCGATGGCCTTGCGCGAGACCGCGCCGAGCGCGTCCTCGTGGAAGGTGAGGTCGACATTCTCCATCTCGAAGAGGCGCTGGTACTGCTTGACGAGCGCATTCTTCGGCTCGGTCAGGATCTTCTTCAGCGCCGCCTCGTCGAGATCCTCGAGCGTCGCCAGAACCGGCAGACGGCCGACGAACTCGGGGATCAGACCGTACTTCAACAGGTCCTCGGGCTCGACATACCGGAAGATCTCGCCGGTGCGGCGCTCTTCCGGCGCGCGCACGGTGGCGCCGAAGCCGATCGAGGAGCCCTGCCCCTTGGTCGAGATGATCTTCTCCAGGCCGGCGAAGGCGCCGCCGCAGATGAACAGGATGTTGGACGTGTCGACCTGCAGGAACTCCTGCTGGGGGTGCTTGCGCCCACCCTGCGGCGGCACGGAGGCGACGGTGCCCTCCATGATCTTCAGCAGCGCCTGCTGCACGCCCTCACCCGAAACGTCGCGGGTGATCGACGGATTGTCGGACTTGCGCGAGATCTTGTCGATTTCGTCGATATAGACGATGCCGCGCTGCGCCCGCTCGACATTGTAGTCTGAGGCCTGCAGCAGCTTCAGGATGATGTTCTCGACGTCCTCGCCGACATAGCCGGCCTCGGTGAGCGTCGTCGCATCGGCCATCGTGAAGGGCACGTCGAGGATGCGGGCCAGCGTCTGCGCGAGCAGCGTCTTGCCCGAACCGGTCGGTCCGATCAGCAGGATGTTCGACTTCGACAGCTCGACGTCGTTGTGCTTGGTCGCGTGGTTGAGCCGCTTGTAGTGGTTGTGCACCGCCACGGAGAGCACGCGCTTGGCGTGGAACTGGCCGATCACGTAATCGTCCAGGACCTTGCAGATCTCCTTCGGAGTCGGAATGCCGTCCTTGGACTTGACCAGGGACGATTTCGACTCCTCGCGGATGATGTCCATGCAGAGCTCGACGCACTCGTCGCAGATGAACACCGTAGGCCCGGCAATCAGTTTGCGGACCTCATGCTGGCTCTTGCCGCAGAATGAACAGTAGAGGGTGTTCTTCGCGTCGCTGCCGGCCTTGCTCATCATCTCTCTCCAACGCAACCCGTCACCCGTGGGCTCAGGATCGTCTGACGCGAGACCCATCTGGTCTCTCGGTGTCTCGGCCCCCGGTACGCCGTTTGGCTCACTAGCCAAACATGGTGCGCACTGCGGGATCAAGAAAGGATTAACGCTATTTCGTCACATACGGTTCATTGAGGGACCGCAGGCGCGCTCGGATCAGTCTATGCAAAGGGCGGACCGCCAGTGGTGACCCAAAAGTGACACCCCGGGGGATGCCGGTGCCCGGCATCCCGTCCACCCTGCGCCGTTCGTCAAACCTTGGCAGGCTCGGCTTCCTCGGCCCGTTCCTCGATCACCTTGTCGATGAGACCGAACTCCTGCGCCTTCTGCGCCGACATGAAATTGTCGCGCTCGAGCGCCTCCTCGATCTCCTTCAGCGACCGGCCCGTGTGCTTCACATAGACCTCGTTGAGGCGCCGCTTCAGTTCCTTGACCTCTTCGGCGTGGATCAGGATGTCGGTCACCTGGCCGCGATAGCCGCCCGAGGGCTGGTGCACCATGATACGCGAATGCGGCAGGGCGAAGCGCTGGCCCTTGGCGCCGGCCGTGAGCAGCAGCGAGCCCATCGAGGCGGCCTGCCCCATGCAGAGCGTGGTGACGGCCGGCTTGATGAACTGCATCGTGTCGTAGATCGACATGCCCGCCGTGACGACACCGCCCGGCGAGTTGATGTACATGTTGATCTCCTTCTTCGGGTTCTCCGCCTCGAGGAACAGGAGCTGGGCGACGATCAGCGTCGCCATGCCGTCCTCGACCGGGCCCGACAGGAAGATGATCCGCTCCTTCAGGAGGCGGGAATAGATGTCGTAGGACCGCTCGCCGCGGTTGGTCTGCTCGACCACCATCGGCACCAGGTAGTTCATCAGCGTGTCGTGCGGGTCTCTCATCGTCTTCGGTCCTTCGGGGTCGCGATTCGGACGGAGCATCGCCCGAATCTCTTTGACGCCATCCTAACGGCAATGCGCATCCGCGGTGAATCCACACGGTTGCCGGAAAAAGAGAAGGGCCGCACGCGGCGGCCCTTCCTTCACAAGGAATTGTCCGGTCGCAGCGCCTTTCAGGCGGCTTCCTCGCCGTCGTTGTCCTTGAACAGCTCATCCTTGGAGACGGGCTTCTCGGTCACGTCGGCGAGTTCGAGAATGTAGTCCACGACCTTCTCCTCGAAGATCGGAGCGCGGAGCGAGGCGAGAGCCTGGGGGGTCTTGCGGTAATAGTCCCAGACCTGCTGCTCCTGACCGGGGAACTGGCGCGCCCGCTCGACCACGGCGCGCGACACTTCCTCGTCGCTGACCTTGATCTGGGCCTTCTCGCCGATTTCCGCAAGGACGAGGCCGAGGCGGACGCGACGCTGGGCGATGCTGCGATACTCCTCGCGCGCCTTCTCCTCGGTCGTCTCTTCGTCGGTGAAGGTCTTGCCGCGGGATTCGAGATCCTGGCTGACCTGGCGCCAGACGCTCTCGAACTCCTGATCGACCAGCGTCTGCGGCAGGTCGAAGGCGTGCTTCTCGTCGAGCGCGTCGAGCAGCGCGCGCTTCACCTTGCGGCGCGAGGCGCCGGCATATTCGCTCTTCAGGCGGTCGGTGACGGCGGCCTTCAGCTTCGCGAGGTCCTCGAAGCCCACCATCTTGGCGAACTCCTCGTCGATGGCGCGCTCGCCCGGCTTCTCGATCGACTTCACCGTGACGGCGAATTCCGCATCCTTGCCGGCGAGGTTTTCTGCCATGTAGTTCGACGGGAACTTGACCTTCACGACCTTGTCCTCGCCGGCCTTGATGCCGATGAGCTGGTCCTCGAAGCCCGGGATGAAGGAGTTGGAGCCGAGCTCCAGCTGGATGTCCTCGGCGGTGCCGCCCTCGAACTTCTCGCCTTCGATGGTGCCGACGAAGCCGATGGTGAGGCGGTCGCCGTTCTCGCCGGCGGCACCCTCGGGCTTCGCCTCGAACGGGCGGTTCTGCTTCGCCATGGTCTCCAGCATCGACTGGACGTCGGCCTCTGCCGGCTCAACCACCGGACGCTCGACCTTGATGCCCTTGAAATCGGCGAGCTGGATCGTCGGCAGCACCTCGAAGGCGACCGTGTAGTCGAGGTCGGCGGTCCCGTCGAAGACGGCCTTCGCCTCCGACTCGGCCTCGGGCAGCTTCACCGAGGGCTCCTGGGCGAGCTTGAAACCGTTGTCGGCAACGATCTTCTGGTTGGCTTCGCCGACCAGCGCTTCGATGGTCTCGGCGAGCACGGCGCGGCCGTACAGCTTCTTCAGATGGGCCGTCGGTACCTTGCCGGGGCGGAAGCCGTTGATGTTGACGCGGCCCTTGAGGTCGTCGAGGCGGGCATCGGCGCGGGCGGCAAGGTCGGTCACAGGAACCACCACGCGGAATTCGCGCTTCAGACCTTCGGACAGGGTGGCGGTCACCTGCATGGCTTCGTTTCTTTCGTGTTCGTGATCGGCGCGGCCGGCAGGATGGTGCGGGCGGAGGGACTTGAACCCCCACGACTTTCGCCACGGGAACCTAAATCCCGCGTGTCTACCAATTCCACCACGCCCGCCGAGGGCCGCTCGAAATAGCTTCTCGCCCCGGCAGATGCAAGTCATTCACCGGGCGCGGCCTCATAACACCGGCATTTGGCGATTGCATCAAGAAAATCGCGCCTTCGCCGTCAGGTGCGGGCGAAGAGGCCGATCCAGACCATGACGACCGTGGCACCGGCGGCGCCAAGCGCGACCGTCGCCTGGCTGTGCGGCACCAGGCCGAAATAGCCGGCTGCCACCAAACCGGCGATGCCGATCAATGCTATTTTCACCATGGAACGCCTCCATTCGGGACAGGGACGCTCTCCACCTCAAGTCCCGTGCCATCCCGTTGTGAGACAGGGCCGCCCTTGCCTTCCGATATTCCCCGATCGCCCAGCGCCCGCACCTTGAGTCGGCGCCACCTGCTCGCCGCCCCGGCGGTCCTGACCCTCGCCGCGCTGGCGACGCCGGAACGCGCTGCGGCGCAGGGCCTGCGGCTCACCGCCGCAGCGGGCGAGGCCCGGCTCGGGGCCCCAGACGGCCCGGTGACGCCCGTCCTCGGCTATGACGGCGTCCTGCCGGGTCCGGTGCTGCGGGCGAAGCGCAGTGTGCCGCTGGCGATCGACGTCACCAATGCGCTGGCCGAACCGACCGGCCTCCACTGGCTGGGCCTCAGGGACCCGGCCGTCGGCAGCCTGCCCGACATCGCTCCCGGCGCCACGCAGCGCCACGACCTGACGCCGCGCGACGCCGGCACCTTTCTCTACCGGCCGCGGCTCGCCGGGGGCGAGGCGCAGCTGCGGGCGGGCCTTGCCGGGCTGCTGGTCATCGCCGACGAGACGTCGCCGCTCCACGATCGCGAAATTCCCCTGCTGCTCTCGGAGCCGCCCGGCGGCGCGGCGTCGCCGCAGGCGGGCCTCCTCGTCAACGGCCGGCCCGACCTTTCCCTCTCCGCCCGCCCGCACGAGCGGCTCTGGCTGCGCTTCGCCAACGCCACGGCAAGCCGCATCCTGCAATGGACCGTGCCCGACCAGCGCCTCACCCTCGTCGCCCTCGACAGCCAGCCCTGCGAACCCTTTCCGCTCGACGAGGGCCGGCTGATGCTCGCACCGGGACAGCGTGCGGAGGTCATGTGGGATGTCGCGGCGGCGGCCGGTACGACCTTGCCAATCGCCCTCGCCAGTTTCGCCGGCACGACCCTCGCCGGTCGCATGAGTGTGGAGGGCTCGCCCTTGCGCGCGGCGCCCTTGCCACCCCCAGCCCCGTTCCCTGCCAATCCGCTACCGCAGGCCATGGATTTCCGGCGCGCGACGCGGCTCGACCTGCCGATCGGGGCGACGACCTTTGCCGGCCGCAGCGCTCGTGACGCCGCGGGCGCACCGGCCCTGCGCCTGCGCCGTGGTGCGGTGGTCCTCGCAGCGATCCGTAACGAGGGCGCGGCCTTTCACGCCGTCCACCTCGAAGGCCATCCCGCCCGCCTTCTCGACGGCCTCGACGACGGCTGGAAGCCCTTCTTCCTCGATACGGTCCTGGTGGCGCCCGGCAGCACCGCCCGGATCGCCTTTGTGGCGGAGACTGCCGGACGGTTCCGCGTGACGGCCCAGGCGATCAACGGCGCGGATGATCCCCTCGTCGCCCTGCTGGACGTCGGCTAGTCGTCGTCGGCAGCGTCAGCTTCTCTCGCCTCGGCGAGGCGGCCCGCCAGCGCACCGAGGACCCGCGGCAGCACCTCCGGCAGATCCTCGGCAATCAGCCCGAGACCTGCGGCCTGCCCGGCCTCGCCATGCAGCCAGACCGCGGCGCTCGCCGCTTCGAAGGGTGCCATGCCCTGCGCCAGAAGGCCCGTCACGATGCCCGCCAGCACGTCGCCGGACCCGGCCGTCGCCAGCCAGGGCGGCGCATTGGCGGCGATGGACACGGTTCCGTCGGGCATGGCCACCACCGTATCCGGCCCCTTGAAGATCACAGCGGCTCCCGAAAGCGCCGCCGCCCGGCGCGCCGCTTCGGGCTTCGACAGGGCGGGGTCGGCTCCGAACAGCCGCGCGAACTCCCCGCCATGGGGCGTTAGCACCACCGGACGACCGGGCCAGGCGCGGATGCCGGCGAACAGCGCGCTGGGTTCCTCGGCGAAGGCGGTGAGGCCGTCGGCGTCGATGACGGTCGCCGCCCCGCTCGCGAGCGCCTCGGCGACCAGCGCCCGCGTCGCCTCGCCGGTCCCCAGCGCCGGACCGAGACAGACGGCGTTGCGCCGCCGGTCGGACAGAATGGCGGCGAGGCCGGCAGGCCCGTCCATCCGCTCCAGCATGACGGCGGTGAGATGAGACGCGTTGACGGCGAGCGCCTCGGGCGGCGAGGCGAGCGTCACGAGGCCCGCGCCCACCCGCAACGCCCCGCGTGCCGCGAGGCGCGCCGCGCCGGTCCGCGCCAGCCCGCCCGACACCACGACCGCATGACCGCGATGATACTTGTGCCCGTCCGCCCGCGGGAACGGAAAATGGTCGCACCAGAGCGCAGGGTCGTTGGCGAAATCGCGGATGGCGAGCCCGTCCAGAACTGCGGGCCGAATGCCGATATCGGCGACCCGGACCGTTCCGCAATGCAGGCGTCCAGGCATCAGCAGATGGCCGGGCTTGCGGCGGAAGAAGGTGGCGGTTTCCCGCGCCATCATCGCGACGCCGCGCACCGCGCCCGTCTCACCGTCGATGCCCGAGGCGATGTCGGCAGCGACGACCCGGCAGCCCGAGGCGTTGACGGCGGCGACGACATCCGCCTCGACACCGGCGATTGCGCGGGAGAGGCCGGCGCCGTAGAGCGCGTCGACCACAACGGCGGGCCGGCCGGCAGCCCAGTCCCGCAGAGGGACCGGCGCCCTCCCCCAGGCCTCCGCCGCAGCCGCGGCGTCGGGCGCCTGCGGCGGCCTACTGGCCGCAACCGTCACGCCGAAGCCGCGTTCGCGCAGGACCCTGGCCGCCACATAGCCGTCGCCGCCATTGTTGCCGGGCCCGCACAGCACAACGATGCGGGTGCCGAGGGCCGTGGCGCGCGCCACCGCATCGGCGACCGCGACGCCGGCGCGGTGCATCAGAACCGCCCCCGGCGTGCCCGCCGCGATGGTCAGGCGGTCGGCCTCGGCCATGGCCCGGGGCGTCAGGAGAGCGCTGGAACGGCGTGTCATGCCGCCACCTTCGGGAGGCTCCCGGTCCGGGTCAATCGCCCCGGTTGCCGGAACGACAATTTTGTTTGCCTATTTTTACGGCAAACATGACGCATCGGCCGACGGCAACCCGCCGCGCGGCAGGCAGAGCGACTATTTTTTAATCCTGATGCGCATTTTTGCGGCACTGACTTGACGGCGTGGCCGGCCATGGGCCAAGGAGCGCTGGCTTTCTCCTTGCAATTGCAGCACAATTGCCTCGTGAAGCCTCTGGCACATCTCCTGCTAGCCCGCGAAAGCGGTTCGGGAGCGGGAGCCAGATCCGGCGATCGGACCACAGGAGCAGGATCGGAATGAAGAAGATCGAGGCGATCATCAAGCCTTTCAAGCTCGATGAGGTGAAGGAGGCGCTGCAGGAGGTCGGACTTCAGGGCATCACCGTTACTGAGGCGAAGGGGTTCGGCCGCCAGAAGGGTCATACCGAACTCTACCGCGGCGCTGAATATGTCGTGGATTTCCTTCCCAAGGTGAAGATTGAGATCGTCATGCCCGACGACATGGTGGACAAGGCGATCGACGCCATCCGCCGTGCGGCCCAGACCGGCCGGATCGGCGACGGCAAGATCTTCGTCTCGACCATCGAGGAAGCCATCCGCATCCGCACCGGCGAATCCGGCCTCGACGCGATCTGAACGAAATTCGGCGGGTCCGCCTGTCGCAAATGCAAACGTGCAAACCAAGAGGAAGCACTAAATGACGACTGCCAAGGATGTCCTGAAAATGATCAAGGAGAACGACGTGAAGTACGTCGATCTCCGCTTCACCGACCCGCGTGGCAAGTGGCAGCACGTCACCTTCGACATCACCATGATCGACGAAGAGATCTTCGCCGAAGGCACGATGTTCGACGGTTCCTCGATCGCCGGCTGGAAGGCGATCAACGAGTCGGACATGCTCCTCATGCTCGACCCCTCGACCGCCCAGATCGACCCGTTCTTCGCCGAGACGACGCTCTCCATCGTCTGCGACATTCTCGAGCCCTCGACCGGCGAGTCTTACAACCGCGACCCGCGCGGCATCGCCAAGAAGGCCGAGGCCTACCTGAAGTCGACCAAGATCGGTGACACCATCTTCGTCGGTCCCGAGGCCGAATTCTTCGTCTTCGACGACGTGAAATTCGCCGCCGAGCCCTATCACACGGGCTTCAAGGTCGACTCGTCGGAGCTGCCGACCAATTCCTACACCGACTACGAGGGCGGCAATCTCGGCCACCGCGTCCGCATCAAGGGCGGCTACTTCCCCGTGCCGCCGATCGACAGCCTGCAGGACATGCGCGGCGAAATGCTCGCCTCCATGGCCAAGATGGGCGTGAAGGTCGAGAAGCATCACCACGAGGTTGCTTCCGCCCAGCACGAGCTCGGCATGAAGTTCGACACGCTGACGCACATGGCCGACCAGATGCAGATCTACAAGTACTGCATCCATCAGGTCGCCAACATCTACGGCAAGACCGCCACCTTCATGCCGAAGCCGGTCTACGGCGACAACGGCTCGGGCATGCACGTGCACCAGTCGATCTGGAAGGGCGGCAAGCCTCTGTTCGCCGGCAACAAGTATGCCGACCTCAGCCAGGAGTGCCTCTGGTACATCGGCGGCATCATCAAGCACGCCAAGTCCCTGAACGCCTTCACCAACCCGTCGACCAACTCCTACAAGCGTCTGGTCCCCGGCTATGAAGCCCCGGTGCTGCTGGCCTATTCGGCCCGCAACCGTTCGGCCTCCTGCCGCATTCCGTGGACGGCCAACCCGAAGGCCAAGCGCGTCGAGGTCCGCTTCCCCGACCCGACCGCCAACCCCTATCTGGCGTTCGCGGCCATGCTGATGGCCGGCATCGACGGCATCACCAACAAGATCGATCCGGGCGCTGCCATGGACAAGGATCTCTATGACCTGCCGCCGAAGGAGCTGAAGAAGATCCCGACGGTTTGCGGCTCGCTGCGCGAGGCTCTGCAGAACCTCGACAAGGACCGCGCCTACCTCAAGGCCGGCGGCGTCTTCAACGACGACTTCATCGACAGCTACATCGAGCTGAAGATGACCGAGGTGATGCGCTACGAGATGACGCCTCACCCGGTCGAGTACGACATGTACTACTCGGTCTGATGCGGACGGGGCGGGCTTTCGGGCCCGCCCCTTCTTTCTCAAGACGTTTTACCGCCAAGAAGCCCTGTTGATCCCAGAAGTCCGGCGCCCCGCTGCTCGACCTTCAAGGCCCTGTCACGGAACCGGCAGCGTCATATCCCCGAGCGGCCGCCAACGCTGTGTCGTGGTCATTTCGACACCGCTGAACCGGGAGATCGAGACCGCCTGCGTCGAGATACCGCTCTCGCGGCTGATCCAGTAGCGGTTGTGCATCTCGACCCGCACCGCGCCCTCCATGGTCATGCGCGCATCGAATGTGTCATGCACCACGCCGTCGAGCGTCTCGGTTCCGCAGACCACTCCCGTCGCCGACCGCGCCTGTGACCTGATCGCCTCCCTGGCTTCGGCATGCTGCTTGTCACGGTCGAAGCTGTGAACCTTCGTCCAGGTGCGTACCTGGTCGGCGGACTGGTACATCGCGCCCTGATACGTGAGCACCCAGGGGATGTTCTCCGGATTGACCGGCTTGAACATGTGGTGGTCGCGGGAGACGAAGATGAAGGCGCTCTCTGTGGTCGACGCGCCCTGCTGGACCGTGTTGAGGCTCTGGCCAGGCCGGCCGTCGAGGGCACCCTCGAGATAGCGCACGAGACGGTCGCGGCATTCGTCGGCGCCCGCGGCGCCCATGGCGACGAGGATCAGCGTCGTCGCGACAGTCAGCGTCTTCATTCCAGCCTCTCTCTCCGATCAACGGCAGGGCATCGATCCCCTTCCTGAGAGCGAGCCACGAACCTGAACCGGAAGCAACACCCGACATCAGCTTCGGTGCGAACGGCCCGGAACCACCGACGTCCATGCCTAGGTCGCGGGGTTGACCCCGAGCGCCTCGCTCCGCTGGCGCTGCTCGGCGACGATCCCTTGCAGAGCCTGCGCATCAACCGGGCGGTAGAACAGCCAGCCCTGCGCATAGGCCACCGCCTGCCCGACGAACCATGCCGCCTGCTCTTCCGTCTCGATCCCCTCGACCACGAGATCGATCTCGAGAGCCCTCGCCATGTCGAGGATCTGCGGCAGGACCGGTGACCCCTTCTTGCCCGCCCCGACTGTCACGGTGAAGCTCCGGTCGACCTTGAGGGCGTCGATCGACAATTCGTTGAGATAGGACAGGTTCGAAAAGCCCGTGCCGAAATCGTCGATGTAGATGCGGTGTCCCCTCGCCCGCAGCAGCCTGGTGCCGTCGATCGCCTGATCCCGGCGTGTGGCGGCATGTTCGGTCAGTTCCAGGATGATGCATCGCGGCTCGATGTGCGTGCGTTCGAGCATGGAGGCGAGGGTCTCGTAGAAGTCGGGATCGTCGAGATCGCTGGCCGAGATGTTGATGCTGACGCAGAAATCGGGATGGCTCTTTATGAACCCGGCGAGTTCGAACATCACCCGGCGGAGCATGAAGTGGGTGATCTGACCGATGAGCCCGGCCTCCTCGGCGACGGGGATGAAGGTCGCCGGCGGGACCTGATCGCCATTTTCGTCGCGCCAGCGAATGAGCGCTTCCGCGCCGACCACCGATCGATCGGCGAGCCTGACGATCGGCTGGTAGACCACGTCGAAACTGCCTTGGGCGATCGCCCGCTTGAGCTTTTCGGGCAGGGACCGCCGGGCTGTCTGCCGGTGAATGATGAGAAGGCCGAGGCCGAGACCGATGATCGTCCCGAGCCATCCGCCGGCCGCCATAATCGGCCACTGCAGGCGGAGGATCTCGGACTTCGGAAGCGACGTGACGACGCAGATCGAGCGATCGCCGTCGCAGGCCGGATGGAACAGCGTGCCGTCGCGGTCCACCGGTCGGCCTGCCAGCAGTTCCGCGCCGCCGAGGGCCAGGGGCTTGCCGAACAGCCGGACGAACCTGCCGTCCGCTCCCAGATAGCCGGCGACGAAATCGACCCCGACCAGCACATCATGCGCCAGGGCGTCGGGATCCAGAACGACATTGGCCTCGCCTTCACCGAGGATCGGCGCACGGCTGTGGCGCACGACGAGAAGGGCTTCGGCCGCGTGGACGGAAAGGCCCTGCCGGGACACGAGGTCGGGGGGTGCGATGATGGCCGGCGACGGCAGCGTCTGCAGCGCCGCCGAACAATGCAGCGCGCCTCCCCGCACGCGGCCGATATCCTTGATGAAGCGCGTCAGAAAGACCCGCTCGCGCAGCTGCTCGAGTTCCGCCGCCGAACAAAAGGCTGCCGGCTGCCGGTTGAAGAGATCGAGGGTCTGCCGCGCCTCGAGATCGAGGGCCGCGAGTTGGTTGAGGACGGCGTGCCCCACGGAGGCGATGCGGTCCTGCGAGATCGCCACCAGCAGCAGCCATGCGGCGAAGGCCGCGAGCAGCGACGCGGCGACCGTGGAACCGAAGACGATGACGATCTGCTGGAGCCGGCCGGGTCGCCGGGTCGGGGCCACGACCGACGCACGCTGAGAGATGGATGTCACTGCGGCCTGCTGATGCCAACGGTGCTGGCGTGCTGAAAACGATGGAGAAACGTCTGTTCCTCAAGGGAAGTTTGAACTGTGCAGCCTTTGCATATTTCTGACAAGGGTATCCGCGAAGCCGCGAGTGCAGCATCTTCGTGGCTGGACCACGGGTCGAGATCGGTCTGTGGATTATCAGTGCGACACGCCGGACAAGCGGGCGCCGCGTCGTCACGCTGGCGTGCTCAAAACGCTGCGTCGTCGTCTGTGGCTTGGGCTTCGATCGCGAAGAGGAACGTCGATGGCGGCGCCCGCTAGCCAGCCTGTCACAACACCAGGAACGTCGCCGACAGCGCCACGGTCACGACCCAGGCGCCGATCCGCCCCAGCGTCCATTCCGCGCTCTTTTCATCGCCGGGGAGCACGAGGCTGGTCTCCTCCGGGTCGATGCAACCGAGGGCCAGGCCGGCGCGCTCGGCAGCGCGCATCAGCTTCGCCAGATCCTGTTCGACGGTCACCAGTCCCAACACGCGGTCCATGACGCAACTCCGGAACGCCTCGCCTGCCCTGTCGCGAACTCTGGACCTGCAGGCGTAAACGAGGTCTTTGCACGGGGCCGCTCGCCATGGGCAGTGGCGCCGGAACGAGACGGAAGCGGCGAGGGTGTGACATTTTGGTGCCAGGCACGACGGGCCTGCCGTCACCGTGATGTCGCAGTCTGCCGTTGAGGTTGAGGTTCACTGCCGACCCGGAGCCCGTGATGACCGACACGACCCACCGCGCCGACGATCCGGCCCTCGTCCGCTCGCAGGCCGCCGAACGCGCCGAGGACATCGGCCTCAGCCCGGCCGGCGCGCCGACCTTCGGCGACGTCGTTGCCGCCCGCTTCCACCGCCGCGACCTGATGAAGGGCGTCCTCGGTGTCGGCGCCATCACCGCGGCGCTCGGACCCGCCGCCCTCGCCTCCCGGACTGCCGCGGCGCAGACGGCCGACACCACGCCGTCCTTCGGCTTCCGCGAACTGTCCTCGACGCCCACCGAACGCGCCGAAGTGGCCGAGGGCTATGCCGCCGACGTGCTGATCCGCTGGGGCGACGGGGTCCTCGCCGATGCACCGGCCTTCGATCCGCGCGCCCAGAGCGCGGCGGGCCAGGCGCGCCAGTTCGGCTACAACAACGATTATCTCGGCTATTTCCCCGTCCCCGGCGCATCCGACCCGTCGCGCCACGGCCTGCTCTGTATCAACCACGAATATACCAACGAGGAGTTGATGTTCCCCGGCCTCGGCCGGCAGGACTGGGGCGGACCGCTCGGCCGCGCGAGGGCCTTTTCCGGCATGACCCCGGAACTCGTCGCGATCGAGATGATGGCCCATGGCGGCAGCGTGATCGAGGTCCGGCGCGAGGGCGGGCGCTGGCAGGTGGTCGCCGGCTCGCGCTATGCCCGCCGCATCACCGCCGACACCGCCATGGAGATCACCGGGCCCGCCGCCGGTCATCCGCGGATGCGCACCGCCGCCGACCCGGCAGGCCGGCGCGTCCTCGGCATGCTCAACAACTGCGCCGGCGGCCGCACGCCCTGGGGCACCTGGCTGAGCTGCGAGGAGAACGTCAACGGCTACTTCACCGGCCGCCTGCCCGAGGGCCATGCCGAGGCCGTCAACTACCGCCGCATGGGCATTCCCGCGCGCTGGTACAACTGGGGCGACCATGTCGAACGCTTCGACCTCGCCAGGGAGCCGAACGAGGCCAACCGTTTCGGCTGGGTCGTGGAGATCGACCCCTTCGACCCCACATCGACGCCGAAGAAGCGCACCGCTCTCGGACGTTTCAAGCATGAGGGCGCGGCGGGCATCGTCGCCCGCGACGGGCGCTACGTGCTCTATTCCGGCGACGACGAGCGCTACGACTACGTCTATCGCTTCATCACCGAAGGCCGCGTCACCGGCGACCGGGCACGCGACGGCGACCTCCTCGATGCCGGGACGCTCGCCGTCGCCCGCTACAACGCCGACGGCACGGGCGACTGGCTGCCGCTGGTGTTCGGCGAAGGACCGCTCACCGCCGCCAATGGCTTTACCTCCCAGGCGGACGTGGTGATCGAGACGCGCCGGGCCGCCGATCTCCTCGGCGCCACCCGCATGGACCGGCCGGAGGACGTCGAGGCGAACCCTGCGACCGACAAGGTCTATGTGATGCTCACCAACAACAGCCGCCGCAAGCCCGAGGAGGTCGATGCCGCCAATCCGCGCGCCGACAACCGCTTCGGACATATCGTCGAGATGCTCCCCGACGGGCGCGACCACGCCGCGCCGCGCTTCACCTGGGACATCCTCGTGCGCTGCGGCGACCCGTCCGTGGCCACCGTCGGCGCCACCTTCAACAGCCGCACCTCACGGGACGGCTGGTTCGGCATGCCCGACAACTGTGCCATCGACGCCGACGGGCGGCTGTGGGTCACGACCGACGGCAACTTCCCCTCGCGCACCGGCCGCAACGACGGCGTCTGGGCGATGGAGACCGAGGGCGCGGCGCGCGGCACCTCGAAGCTCTTCTTCAAATGCCCCTTCGGCGCCGAACTCTGCGGACCGGAATTCACCCCGGACGGCGAAACCTTCTTCGTCGCCATCCAGCATCCCGGCGAGGCCGATCCGGAAGATGCGAGGGCGGCACCCGCGACCTTCGAGAACCCCGCGACCCGCTGGCCGGACTTTTCGCCCGACATGCCCCCAAGGCCCTCCGTCCTCGCCATCACCCGGCAGGGCGGCGGCAAGATCGGCAGCTAGTGACCCTCGGCAGCTAGCGGGCGAGATCGAGCAGCGCCCGCGTCAGCGCGCCGTCCGGGCGGCGCATCGTCTCGAGGATGGAGAAATGGTCGGCATCGGCGACCGGCAGGATGGACCCCGGTGCACCGGCACGCAGCCGCGCCGCATGCATGGCATGGGAGTTCGCCACCAGCGCCGGCAACTCCTGCGCGCCATAAGTGATGGCGAACGGCTTCATCACCGGTGGCCGGCGCAGCGGCGACAGGTCAGCGATCTCGGCCGCCGAGAGCTTGAGGGTTTCGTTCAGATAGGTGTCGGCCAGCGGCGCGAGTTCGAAGATGCCGGAAATGCCGAGCCCGGCCGTCACCGCCGCGTGGCTCAGCGCCATCGCGGCGAGGTGCCCGCCCGCCGACCAGCCGGCAACGATCAGCGGGCCGGCGATGCCGTGCGCGGCAGCATTCGCCGCCAGCCAGTCGAGCGCCGTGCTGCATTCGCCGACGATCTGCGCCAGAGACGCCTCGGGCGCCAGGGTGTAGCCGGGAATCGCCACCGACCAGCCATGGGCCGCCACCCCCTCGCCCAGCACCGCGAACATCTCGCGGGAGTTCCGCATCCAGTAGCCGCCGTGGAAATAGATGAGACAGGGCGCGCGGGGGTCCCGCCCGGGATAGAGGTCGATCTTCTGCCGCGCGGCCGTGCCAAAGGGCAGGTCCATCGTCGCAGCGAAGCGCCCGCGGATATCAGCGGATTCCGCGGTCCAGCCGGCGAATGTCTCGACCCAGCTCGGCACGGCCTGGCCGTTGTTGTAGGCGGCGTCGCGCAGGGCCTGCGGAACGGGAGAGACGTCTATGGCCATGATCGGGTATCCGGTCGACAACAATGGCCACTGTCGCATGGATCGCGCCGGGGTGAACCGCCGCGGCCGCATGCGGTTCACCCGCGGATGAGGAGATCTCCATGACCCGACCGGCCAGCCAGCCCGCCGACCATTCCACCGTCTCGGCCTATGTGATGGCGCAGGGCGCGCGCGACCTGATGGACTTCCTCGGCACCGTCTTCGGCGCGACGACGCTGATGGCCATCGCCCGCGAGGATGGCAGCCTCATGCACGCCTCGCTCAAGATCGGCGATTCCGTGGTGATGATCGCCGAGGCCACCGCCGACCACCCCGCCTTCCCCGCCTGGCTGCATGTCTATGTCGACGACGTCGACGCCACCCATGCCGCGGCGCTGGACAAGGGCGCCACCGAGGTCGAGGCCCCCTCCTCGAAGGGCGACGGCGACCGGCGCGGCGGCTTCCGCGACGCCTGTGGCAATGTCTGGTGGATCGCGACGCCAGTCCGTCTCTGACGCTGGGATCGGAGCGAGCGACATGGACCCGCTCGCAATCAGGCGAAAGGCCAGATTTCGTCGACCGGATCGGAAGGCTCAGATCAGCAGTTCGGCCCAGCCCTTGAAGCTCCGCCGCGCTGACCCGTCGGACCGCGCCAGGTCGCCGCGGATCACGGCCATGGCGAACCCGCCGGTCCGCCAGTCTGCGACCTCCTCGAGCGCTACCGTCTCAGCCTCCAGCCGCCAGGGCGCCCCCCGATGGGTGAAACCGACCTGCCAATGCGTCGGCCAGCGATAGGGGCGGTCGCTGACGGGGCGGCTGTCGCGGATTTTGAAATCGATGTCCGACATCACGCCTTCGCCGTCGACGGTGGTCATGCCGCTCTCGCGCGGCACGCCCGGCTGGGCGCGGTCGTGGTAGCGCAGATAGATGTCCCGGTTGTCCTCGGTCCATAGGTAAAGGCCGTTGAAATTGTTCCAGTTCGCGCCGAAATCGCTGGTGAACCGGTTGAAGCCCGTGCGTGCGATGAACTCGAAGATGACCCGCCCGCGGAGCTCCCGCCCCTTCCAGCGCATCGTGGCAGAGGCCGCGCCGATCCAGTAGTCATTGTCCGGCGTCTGCCGCCGCAGGATCGGCGTCAGTCCTTCGACCACCATGTCGATGTCGTTGGTCGCGCTCACCATGCGCATGCCGCCGGCAACCGTCCCGCGAAACTGGAAGTGCTCGGAATCCGGGATGGACTCGAGGATCTTGTCCGGATTGGGATAATGCGCGCTGCCGGCGACAGGCACGACACCCTGCCCCTCGGCGAACATCGCGATCCAGTGGTCGGCGAAGAAGCGTTCTCCGGTCTGGCCGCGATTGTTGTCATGCGCGAGGTAGACGGTGCCCTGCGCGTCCGAGCCGACGAAGGAAAAATAGTCGGAGTGATAGCGCCGGGTGACCTCCGCCTGCAGCAGCCTAGGCGCCGAGGCGACGAGTCCCGCGCCCACGAGCAAGACATGACGACGATCCAAAGACATGAGCCGACCCCTCTCGACATGCCCACGATGGCGACAAAACCCTGTTCCGCAATTCACGTCTTATTGACGCGAAACACGATCGCGGCCCCGGCGGCTGAACCTCGGACACGGCCGCGACCGGCCGGGCCGGAACAACCGGGGCGCCCTGATGTTGTGGATCAGCACGACAAAGGAGGACCCGGCATGCAGGACGAGACGAAGAGCGTGACCGCCCGCGAGACGACGACCCGCACGGCGCATACGACAGCGACCGAGAAGGGCACCACGATCCCGGCCCACGACAAGCCGGTCGAGAAGGGTGCCGAGGGCGTGGAGCGTCGCACGGCGGGCGGCGGCGGGGACGACGAGGGGTCCCGGACGGTGCTGAAGGAAGCCCATTCGACCGCCACCGAGGCCGGCACCACGATCCCGGCCCACGAACGGCTCGTGCCGAAGGGCGAGTAGGCGCCGCCCTGCGGCCTCGGCCTGCCCAAAACGAAAAAGCCGGGCACAGGGCCCGGCTTTCTGATGTCGTGAAGAGCGATCAGCGCTTCGAGAACTGGAAGGACCGGCGGGCCTTGGCCTTGCCGTACTTCTTGCGCTCGACCACGCGGCTGTCGCGCGTGAGGAAGCCGCCCTTCTTCAGCGCGCCGCGCAGATCCGGCTCGTAATAGGTCAGAGCCTTGGAAATGCCGTGGCGCACTGCGCCGGCCTGGCCGGAGAGGCCGCCGCCGGCGACCGTCACGTTGATGTCGTACTGCGTGTCGCGGCCGACGAGAACGAGCGGCTGGCGGAGCAGCATGCGCAGCACCGGACGGGCGAAGTAGACTTCGAGCGTGCGGTCGTTGACGGTGATCTTGCCGGAGCCCGGCTTGACCCAGACGCGGGCAACCGCGTCCTTGCGCTTGCCGGTGGCATAGGCGCGGCCCTGCTTGTCGAGCTTCTGCACATGCCGGGGGGCGTCAGCGGTCGCCGGCTTGAGAGCGCTCAGGCCTTCGAGAGACGAAACGGTCTCAGCCATGGTCATGCCCTCACGTTCTTGGAGTTCATCACGCCGACGTCGAGGACGACGGGCGTCTGGGCCTCATGGGGGTGCTTGTCGCCACCATAGACGCGCAGGTTCGACATCTGCCGGCGGCCGAGCGGACCGCGCGGGATCATGCGCTCCACGGCCTTCTCGACGATGCGCTCGGGGAACTTGCCGTCGCGGATGGTCTTGGCGATCCGCTCCTTGATGCCGCCCGGATAGCCGGTGTGATGGTAGTAGGCCTTCTGGTCCCACTTGCGGCCGGTGAAAACCACCTTGTCCGCATTGATGATGATGACATTGTCACCGCAATCGACATGGGGGGTATACGTGGCCTTGTGCTTGCCGCGCAGGCGCGTCGCCACGATCGTCGCGAGGCGGCCGACAACAAGGCCCTTCGCGTCGATCAGAACCCACTTCTTGTCGACCTCGGCGGGTTTCGCCACATAGGTCTTCATGGTCGTGTCTTCCGGAATTGAGAAATCGGAAGCGGCGGTGCGCAGATCGCCCGTCGCGTCGGGAGGGCTATAGGCGAGACCGGCTGCCGCGTCAACGCAGGCAACCGGCAAAAAGAAAAGCAAAACCAGATACTTATAAAATAGGTATTTTAATACCTTGTTTTTATGGCCGATTTTGCAAGGGCTTGCCCCCGTCCTGGCTCAGGGGCGCGCCGGGATCTCGAGGCCCCGCTGGACCGCGGGACGGGCGAGACAGCGCTCGAGCCAGGCCGGAACCTCCTTGAGTTCGTGATAGGCGACGAGATCGCCGGCCCCATAGAAGCCGACGAGGTTGCGCACCCAGCCTATCAGCGCGATGTCGGCGATGGTGTAGTCGTCGCCCATGATGTAGCGGCGCCCGGCGAGCCGCGTCTCCAGCACCCGGATCAGACGGTGGGCCTCGGCGCGGTAGCGCTCCAGGGGGCGCTTGTCCTCGTATTCCCGGCCCGCAAACTTGAAGAAGAAGCCGAGCTGGCCAAACATCGGGCCGACAGCTGCCATCTGGAAGAACACCCACTGGATGGTCTCGATCCGGGCGACCGGATCGGCCGGCAGGAAGCGACCGGTCTTCTCGGCGAGATGGAGCAGGATCGCACCGGATTCGAACAGCACGAGCGGCTGTCCGCCGGGCCCGTCGGGGTCGATGATCGCCGGGATCTTGCCGTTCGGGTTGAGCGCCAGGAATTCCGGGGTCCAGGTTTCGTTCTGGCCGATATTGATCGCATGCGGCTCGTAGGGCAGCCCCGTCTCCTCCAGCATGATCGACACCTTCACCCCGTTCGGCGTCGGCAGCGAATAGAGCTGGATGCGGTCGGGATGGGCGGCGGGCCAACGGCTCGTGACGGCGAAGGCGGAAAGGTCGGACATGGCAGCTCCTGGCCGGTCAGTGTAACGGGACCCGGTTGTCAGATGGACCGCGAGCCTCGGCGATCACAGGGCGCGGCGCAAGCATCGCGCCATCGTGATCGGCCGGCTCCGCCGCACGGCCCAGTTGAGCGACCCATCCCCTCTGCGCCACGCTCATCCGGTCCGGGAGGCGGGATCAACCCGCCCCGCATGAGTCCCGAGGAAAGCCCATGCCGATGGTCACCCCGCCCGCGGGCCATGTCGGACCCTTCGCCGGCCTCGACGTGCCCTGGCTCCTGAAGCTTCGGGCCCGCACCCGCCGCGACCATCCCTTCATCGTCTGGACGCCCTTCGGGCGGCCCTCGGTCACCCTCACCTACGGCGCATTCTACGCCCGTGTCGGCGCCCTCGCTGCGGGCCTGGCGAAGCGCGGCGTCACGCCCGGCGAATTCGTGCTGATCCACCTCGACAACTGCCTCGAAGCCCTGCTCGCCTGGTATGCCTGCGTCGAACTCGGCGCCATCGCCGTGACCACCAACACCCGCTCGGCCGGTCCGGAGGTCGCCTATTTCGCCGGCCATTGCGGGGCGGTGGCTGCCATCACCCAGCCTGCCTATGCCGGCGCGGTGGCCGCCCATTGCCCGGACCTCCGGTGGATTGCCGTCACCGACAATGATGGCGGCGAGCCCGCCCCGGCCGCCGCGCTTCCCGAAAAGGCGATGCGCTTCGACGCCCTCTTCGCGGACGATTCCGACCGCCCGTCACGGCCGCACGACCCCGCATGGCCCTGCTCCGTCCAGTACACCTCCGGCACCACGGCCCGGCCCAAGGCCGTGCTCTGGACCCACGCCAATGCGCTGTGGGGTGCCAAGGTCAACGCGGTCCACGAGGACCTCCGGCCCGAGGACGTCCATCTCGTCCACCTGCCGCTCTTCCACACCAACGCCCTCGCCTATTCGGTGCTCGCGGCGCTCTGGGGCGGCGCCACCGCCGTCGTCATGCCGCGCTTCTCGGCGAGCCGCTTCTGGACCATTGCCGCCGCGCACCGCTGCACCTGGACCTCCGTCGTGCCCTTCTGCACCCGCGCCCTCATGGAGCGGGACATTCCGAAGGCCCACACGTTCCGGCTCTGGGGCAGCGCCGTCTGCGAACCGCCGACGGACGCCCACTTCGGCGTCAAGACCATCGGCTGGTGGGGCATGACCGAGACCATTACCCACGGCATCATCGGCGAGGCGAACCAGCCGAACACGCCCATGGCCATCGGCCGGGCAGCGCCGGAATACGAGATCCGGGTGAGTGACGACGATGGCCGGCCGACGCCGGCCGGCGGCACCGGCCACCTGCGCATCCGCGGCATTCCCGGCCTGTCGCTGTTCAAGGAGTATCTTTTCAACGCCAAGGCCATGGCCGACAGCTTCGACGAGGACGGCTATTTCATCACCGGCGACCGCATCACCCTGCTGCCCGACGGCTTCCTGAAATTCGCCGACCGCGACAAGGACATGCTGAAGGTCGGCGGCGAGAATGTCGCGGCGTCCGAGATCGAACAGGTCATCTTGGCGGTTCCGGGCGTCCGCGAGGTGGCGGTGGTGGCGAAGAAGCATCCGATGCTCGACGAGGTGCCCGTCGTCTTCATCATCCCGCAGGGCGGCGTCGCTGGCGCGGCGCCGGGCCTTACCGACAGGGTTCTCGCCGCCTGCCGCGCCGCCCTCGCCGATTTCAAGGTGCCGCGAGAGGTGCATCTCGTCGACGACATGCCGCGCTCGACGCTGGAGAAGATCGCCAAGGCCGAGCTGAGGAAGCGGCTGGAGGCGTGAGGCGAGCAAGGATCAGGAACGGCCCCACCCTCACCCTCCCCGCGCGGAGCGGGAGACTACCGCGTCGAGCATGCGCCGCCCGGTAGAGCCTGGCCCGACCGAAGAAATTGGGCGCGAGGCCGAAGTCCCCCTCCCCGCGCGGAGCGCGGGGAGGGTGCGGGTGGGGCATTCTTCCATCCGAAGGTCGACGGCGGTCCCCTCACCGGTCCGGCGGGATCGAATAGGTGCCCGTCGCATGAGCGACGAGCTCGTACGGCTCGCCTTCCGACCAGATCGACACCTCGCCGACGGCCAGCCGCTTGCCGAGCTTGATGAGCCGGCATTCGGCGATCAGGTCGCGCTGGTCGGGCTTCCTGAGGAAGTTGATGTTGAGATTGGTCGTCACCGCCAGCGCTACCGGCCCGATCGAGGCGAGGATCGCCACATAGAGCCCGGTATCGGCCAGCGTCATCATGGTGGGACCGGAAATGGTTCCGCCGGGACGGAGCTGGCGGGGATCATAGCGGCAGCGCATGCGGGCGAAGCGGTGCTCCACCGCCTCGACCAGGAAGGTCTTGCCGGCGCCGAAGACCTGCGGGAACTCCCTCTCCAGGAAGGCCTCCATCGCGGCGGCATCGAGTTTTGGCGGCGGTTTGGTCTGTGACATGGCACAAGCGGATCCCGACGGCGGTCGTTCGACAGCCTTGCGGGCGCGACGATAGCGGGCGACAGTCCCGGCCGCTCCTCTTGCGAAAGGCGGATGGCGATGCACGCGCCGGCCCTCTCGACGCGCCCGATCCTTGACCGCCGTGACCAGGACGGCGTGACGACGCTGACCCTCGACGATCCCACCAGCCGCAACGCGCTGTCGGAGGCGATGCTTGCCGGCCTTTCCGACGCTTTCACCGCCATCGCCGCGGACCGGTCCGTGCGCGCCGTGGTCCTCACCGCCGTCGGCCCCTGCTTCTCCTCCGGCCACCACCTCAAGGAAATGACAGCCCGCCGCGCCGACCCGGACCGCGGCCGCGCCTATTTCACCGAAGTGCTGGCCCGCTGCTCCGCCATGATGCAGCAGATCGTCCATCTGCCCCAGCCGGTCATCGCCGCCGTCCAGGGCCTCGCCACCGCCGCCGGCTGCCAGCTCGTTGCCACCTGCGACCTCGCCGTCGCATCCGCCGCCGCGCGCTTCTGCACGCCGGGCGTCCATATCGGCCTCTTCTGCTCGACGCCGATGGTGGCCCTGTCGCGCAACGTCGCGCCCAAACACGCCATGGAAATGCTGCTGCTCGGCGACATGATCCCGGCGGAGGAGGCGCTGCGCATGGGCCTCGTTAACCGGGTCGTCCCGGCCGGCGAGGAGGTCGCCGCAGCCGAGGCCCTCGCCGCCCGCATCGCCGCGAAATCGACGCTCACCGTGAAGATCGGCAAGCGTGCCTTCTACGACCAGAGCGGCATGCGCCTGTCAGACGCCTACGACCACGCTAGCGCCGTCATGGTCGAGAACATGCTCGCCCGCGATGCCGAGGAGGGCATCGGCGCCACCCTCGCCAAGCGCCAGCCCCGATGGGAAGACCGGTGAACCACGACCACTATCCCGACGCCTACATCCGCGCGATCCTTGGCGAGGCCAAGGTCGTCGCCATGGTCGGCGCCTCGGCCAATGCCGTGCGTCCTAGCTATTTCGTGCTGAAATACCTCCTCGACCGCGGTTACCGCGTCCATCCGGTTAATCCCGGCCTCGCCGGCCAGGAGATCCTCGGCTGCCGGGTCTATGGCAGCCTTGCCGCCATTCCCGAGCCGGTCGACATGGTCGACATCTTCCGCAATGCGGAGGCCGCCGCGGCCGTCGTCGACGAGGCCCTCGCCTTGCCCACGCCGCCGAAGGTCGTCTGGATGCAGCTTTCCGTCCGCAACGATGAGGCCGCGGCGCGGGCCGAAACCGCCGGCCTGAAAGTGGTGATGAACCGCTGCCCGAAGATCGAACTCGGCCGCCTCTCCTCGGAAATCTCCTGGATGGGTGTCAATTCGCGCACCATCTCGGCCAAGCGCGCCCCGCAGCTGAAGTCCGGCAAGTTCCAGAAGCTCGGCCTGCGGCAGACCTTCGAGGGCAGCGACTGAACGCCGGCTCGCGGCCCCCGGGAAACCGCACATCTCCCATCGTGACGGAAAAGAAAATTCTCTTTCCTTGACCGGGGATGCGGGCGTTCGATAAAAAGAACACAACGTTCGTCAATGAAACCAGCCGCACGACGGCACCCCAAGGAGGACTCCCCATGGCCGACCGCGCTCCCGGTTTCGCGACCCTCGCCGTCCACGCCGGCGCCCAGCCGGACCCGACCACGGGCGCCCGCGCGACACCCATCTACCAGACGACGTCCTTCGTCTTCGACGACGTCGACCACGCCGCCTCGCTCTTCGGACTGCAGGCCTTCGGCAACATCTACACGCGCATCGGCAACCCGACCAATGCGGTGCTCGAGGAGCGTGTGGCGGCTCTGGAGGGCGGCACGGCGGCCCTCGCCGTCGCCTCCGGCCATGCCGCCGAATTCCTCATCTTCCACGCCCTGCTGCAACCGGGTGACGAGTTCGTCGCCTCGAAGAAGCTCTATGGCGGCTCGATCAACCAGTTCAACCATTCCTACAAGAGCTTCAACTGGAACGTCGTCTGGGCCGATCAGGACGACGTGTCCTCGTTCGAGCGCGCCATCACGCCGAAGACCAAGGCGATCTTCATCGAGAGCATCGCCAACCCCGCCGGAGAGATCACCGACATCGCCGCCATCTCGGCCATCGCGAAGAAGCACGGCCTGCCGCTCATCGTCGACAACACGCTGGCGACACCCTACCTTATTCGCCCCTTCGAGCATGGCGCCGACATCATCGTCCATTCCGCCACCAAGTTCCTCGGCGGCCACGGAAATTCCATCGGCGGCGTGATCGTCGATGGCGGCTCCTTCGACTGGATCAAGTCCGGCCGCTACCCCTTCCTGACCTCGCCCCGGCCGGAATATGGCGGCATCGTCCTCGCAGAAACCTTCGGAAACTTCGCCTTCGCCATCGCGACCCGCGTCCTCGGCCTGCGCGACCTCGGGCCGGCGCTTTCGCCCTTCAACGCCTTCCAGATCCTGACCGGCATCGAGACCCTGCCGCTGCGTATGGAGCGCCACTGCGCCAATGCCCTGAAAGTGGCCGAATTCCTCTCCACTCACGCCAAGGTCGCCTGGGTCTCCTATCCCGGCCTGCCCGGCGACAAGGGCCATGCCCTGGCGCAGAAATACACCCCGAAGGGCGCCGGCGCGGTCTTCACCTTCGGCCTGAAGGGCGGCTTCGATGCCGGCGTGAAGCTGGTCTCCGAGGTGCAGCTCTTCTCCCACCTCGCCAATGTCGGCGACACGCGCTCCCTCATCATCCACCCCGCCTCGACCACCCACCGCCAGCTCTCCGACGCGCAGAAGACCGTGGCCGGCGCCGGGCCGGAAGTGGTGCGCCTCTCGGTCGGTATCGAGGACCCCGCCGACATCATCGCCGACCTCGACAAGGCGCTGGGAGCGGTGTGAGGACGCCCGACGCCATCCGTCATCATGCCCGGCCTCCTGCCGTACATGACGCGAGCGGGTGGGTTCCTTCACCTCTCCCCAGCGGGGAGAGGTGAAGAACTCCGGTCGACGATCTGGCCCGTCCCTACTCCGCCGGCACCGCACGCCCGACCGGCGCCACCTGCATCCGCGGCGCGTGGGTCAGGGCGAAGACATGCGACAGCGCATGTCCCAGCAGGACCACCGCGAAGCCCTGGTGCAGCAGGCCCGCCCAGAGCGGCACGACCAGCATCAGCGTGACGATACCGATCACCGCCTGCACCAGCATCAGCCCGAACAGTACGGTCGCGCTCTTGAAATAGGCCGTGCCACGCGCCGACAGCATGTGCCAGAGCGCCAGGGCGACCAGCCCATAGGCGACGAGGCGGTGGTTGAACTGGACGAGGGCCAGCGAGTCGATGAAGGCCTCGAAGGTGCTCGGCTTGTCGAACAGCACGGCCATGGGCGGAATGAGAGCGCCGTCCATCAGCGGCCAGTCATTGAAGCGCATGCCCGCCTTGTTGCCGGCGACCAGCCCGCCGAGGGCGATCTGCAGCGCCAGTACCGCAAGCACGGCGATGCCGCCGCGGCGCACCGCGTCGGGCACCGGCTCGCGCCGGTGGGGCGCACCGAGCATCAGCGCCGTCCAGACCAGCAGCGCGAAGATGAGACAGGCCAGCGACAGGTGGAACATCAGCTTCAGCGGCGCCACATAGACCATGCCCGGCTGCAGCCCCGAGGCGACCATCAGCCAGCCGACGAAACCCTGCAGGCCCATCATCAGGCCGATGGCGAAGGTGCCAGCGGCGAGGCGCACCGACATCCAGCCCTTGGCAGCGAAGAACAGCCAGGGCAGCAGCATGGCGGCGCCGAGGAGGCGGCCGAGGAAGCGATGGCCCCATTCCCACCAGTAGATGAACTGGAAGTCGGCGAAGCTCATGCCGCGGTTGATGGCTTCATATTGGGGACTGGCGCGGTATTTGGCGAATTCCTCCGCCCATTGCGCCGCACTGAGCGGCGGCAGGGCGCCGGTGACCGGCTTCCATTCGGTGATCGACAGGCCGGAATCGGTGAGGCGCGTCGCGCCGCCCACCACCACCATGGCGAAGACGAGCGCGGCCACCACCAGCAGCCAGAGTCGGATGATGCGATCGGTATCGGGGCGGGACGGAAGGTCCGCTGTCGCCGTCATGCGGCGATCCTCCAGCTTGTGATGAGCGTACGGTGGGAGATATAGCCCTCACCTCCCGCCCGACAAGGCGGCAACCTGACCCGGTCTTCACGCATGCGTCAACGCACCCGCAAACTCATCGGCACGCTCCTGCTCCTGGCCTGGGTGACCTTCTACGCGCTCATCGTCATGGCGATCACGCACAATGCCGTCCGCCGTTTCGGGCCGATCGGCGAGCCGGTCTTCTATGCCGTCGCCGGCTTCGCCTGGATCCCGGTCGCCATGCTGGTGATCTGGTGGATGACCCGGCCGGACCCGGAAGACGACGACGAGGCCTGAGAGCCGCTCACAGCAACCCCAACTCCGCCAGTTCCTTCGCCAGTTCCGGCGGCATGCCCTTTGTGGCACCGGAATTCAGGTCCGGCGGCGCATCGGCGGCGGCGAGGTAGCGCCAGCCCTGGAAGGGCCCCTTGCGACGCGGCTGCACCCGGTGGATCACCGGTTCGAGGATCAGGTCGCAGCGCGAGATGCCCTCGCCATCGGTGAAGGGACGCACGCCGAGCAGCCTCTGCCGGCAGAGCACCTGGCCCTTGATCACCCAGTAGAGCGACCCCTCGCCGATGATCTCGTCAGCGCGCTTCGGCTGCATCCGCGTCGTGTGGACCTGCTCGCCGAAGCTCTTGATGCGCCAGTCGATCCATTCCTGCAGATCCTCGACGGAATCGGCGCCGACGCAGAGCTTGATGAGGTGGAGGGTCATGCCGGCAACCTAGCGCGCCGCAGCCGCCGCCCCAAGGGGCGCGGCGTCAGCGGCTGGGGACAACCGGCAGCGGCCGCAGCCCCAGCGCCATGCAGAGGTCGGTGCGCCAGACCGGCCCGTCGCGCCGCGCCGCGACGATCACCCGCTGCGGCACCTGGAAGCTGACGCCGCAGGCGGCGGCACTGAGCGGCGTCAGCAGCGTGATGGAGGTGAGCTCAGGGCCCTTTTCCAGCCGCTGCACGTCGATCGTCGCCTGCAGCTGGCCGCGCGCCACGGTGACGACCGCCACCGTGCCCTCGAAGACGATGTCGGCGCGCTGGACGATCTCGGCGCGGGAGAAATTGAAGCACTGGCAGGCCGAGGCGGGAGTGGCGGCGAGCAAGGCCACGAGGGCGGCGACAGGGCTTGGTCTCATCGCATCCTCCCTCGTTGCCATCCACCCGGTGTGCGGGGGGTCATGGGAAAGGCCCCACCCTCACCCTCCCCTCGCTGCGCGAGGAAAGGGGGACTACGACGTTCCGCCTCGCGCCAATACGTCGGGCCAGGCGCGCCGGGTCGATGCCAGGACGCGACGCGGTAGTCCCCCTCCCCTTGGAGCGGCGCGACAAGGGGAGGGTAAGGGTGGGGCCGACCAGAAGCACCACCCTCACGCCGCCCGCGCCTCGGCCACCTCGATGGCGGCGACCGGTGCCCCCTCGGCGACCTGCTCACCGGCCAGCACCGCAACCATCGTCACGGTCCCGTCGGAGGGCGCCACCAGCGTGTGCTCCATCTTCATCGCCTCGATGACAGCGATGCGGTCGCCCTTGGCCACCTGCTGCCCGGCTTCGACGAAGACCTGCACGACCTTGCCGTGCATCGGCGCCTTCACCGAACCGCCGCCGTTGAGATGGTCGAGGTCGACGTCGAGCGGGTCGAAGGCGCGGATTTCGGTCTGGCGGCCATCGCGGATGACAAAGACGCGGTCGGCAACAGGCATCACACGCGTATCGTCCAGATAGAGATGTTCCTCGTGACCGAAAATGAAGCCCCCGAGCCTTCCCAGCCGATGGTGACCGGGCAAATCAGGAACATCAACGGACTGGCCATCGACGCGGACCGTCGGGCCGTTCGCAGACCAATTGACCGTGGCAACCTTGCGCTCGCCATTCAACTCGAACGCAAGCTGCCGGGACCATTCTTTGGACGAGAGGAGGAAGCCGTCGGCCTCGATTGGACTCCATGGTCCAACGTGAGGTCCCAAACCATGGAAAGCCAGCCGGCCAAGCTCCCCCTGGATCAGCCGCAACACCCCCACCGCCGCCGCCTTGGCATCCATCGGCTGCGGCACCGCCCCCAGCGCCTCGACATTCCGGTCGATGAACCCCGTGTCGAAATCCCCTTCGCGGAACCCCTCCGCCTCGGTCAGCGCCTTCAGGAACCGCACATTGGTGCGTGGCCCCGCCACCACCGTTCCCGCCAGCGCCTGACCCAGCCGGTCCAGCGCCTCGTCGCGCGTCGCGCCATGGGCGATGACTTTCGCGATCATCGGGTCGTAATAGGGCGAGACCTCCGCCCCCTCTTCCACACCCGTATCGATGCGCACGCCCTCCGCCGTGCCGAACTCCAGCGCGTGCAGCGTACCGGTCGACGGCAGGAAGCCCTTCTCGGGATCCTCGGCATAGAGCCGCGCCTCCACGGCATGGCCCTCGATCGACAGATTGTCCTGCAACAGCGGCAGCCGCTCGCCGGAGGCGACCCGGAGCTGCCACTCCACCAGGTCCTGCCCGGTGATCGCCTCCGTCACCGGATGCTCCACCTGCAGGCGGGTGTTCATCTCCATGAACCAGAACCGGTCCGGCTGCAGCCCCTGCGAGCCGTCGGCGATGAACTCCACGGTGCCGGCGCCGACATAGCCGACGGCCCGCGCCGCCTCGACCGCCGCGCGGCCCATGGCCTCGCGCATCGCCTGCGGCATGCCCGGGGCGGGAGCCTCCTCGATGACCTTCTGGTGGCGGCGCTGCAGCGAGCAGTCGCGCTCGAACAGGTGGACGACATTGCCGTGGGTATCGCCGAACACCTGGATCTCGATATGGCGGGGCGAGAGCACATATTTCTCGATGAGCACGCGCGGATCGCCGAAGGCGCCTTGCGCCTCGCGCTGCGCCGAGGCCAGCGCATCGTCGAAGTCCATCGCCTTGTCGACGCGCTTCATGCCCTTGCCGCCGCCGCCGGCGACCGCCTTGATCAGCACGGGATAGCCGATCTCGTAGGCCTTCTCCTTGAGGAATTTCGCCTCCTGCATGGCGCCGTGATAGCCCGGCACCACCGGCACGCCGGCCTTCTGCATCAGGGCTTTGGCGCCGTCCTTCAGGCCCATGGCGCGGATGGCGGAGGCGGGCGGACCGACGAAGACGATGCCCGCAGCCTCGCAGGCTTCCGCAAATTCGGCGCGCTCGGAGAGGAAGCCATAGCCCGGATGGATCGCCTCGGCATGGGCTTCCCGGGCGACGGCGATGATCTTGTCGATCACCAGATAGCTGTCGCGGGCCGGGGCCGGGCCGATTGGGTAGGCCTCGTCGGCCATGCGCACATGCATCGCATTGGCGTCGGCCTCCGAATAGACCGCGATGGTCCGGAGCCCGAGGCGCTTCGCCGTCTTCATGACCCGGACGGCGATCTCGCCGCGGTTGGCGATGAGGACGGAGGAGAACATGCGCGCCTCGGCTGCTGGATCAGGGGCGGTGAATGTACCCCGTTCGCGTGCCGATGCCAGCATGCCGAAGGGACGAAGCGCGTGCATGGCATGCCCCCTGCACCGCGGCTTGCACGGCGGCCCGCGCGGCGGGACAAGGGCGCACCTGCCGGAGCCTGCCATGACCGACCTCGCCGACCTCACCGCCGCCGCCCTCTCCAGAGCCTATGCGGCGAAGACGCTCTCGCCGGTGGAGGTGACCCGCGCCGTCCTCGCCCGGATCGAAGCCTGCGAACCCGCCATCAACGCCATGTACATCGTGTCGTCGGATGCGGCGCTCGCCGCGGCGAAGGGCGCGGAGGCCCGCTGGGCGACAGGCGCGCCGCTCTCGGCGCTCGACGGCGTGCCGGTGACGGTGAAGGAAAACATCGGCACCAGGGGCGACCCCGCCCCCATCGGCGTGCCCATCGCCGACATGACGCCGCGGGCCGAGGATACGCCCGTGCCCGCGCGCCTGCGCGAGGCCGGCTGCGTCATCCTCGGCAAGACCACCATGCCCGATTACGGCATGATGTCCTCGGGGCTCTCCTCGCTCCACGGCATCACCCGCAACCCCTGGGACCTCTCGAAGAACCCCGCCGGCTCCTCCTCCGGCGCGGGCGCCGCGGCGGCCGCCGGCTACGGGCCGCTGCATGTCGGCACCGATATCGGCGGCTCCATCCGCCTGCCCGCCGCCCATTGCGGCCTGTTCGGGCTCAAACCCTCCTATGGCCGGGTGCCGATCCACCCGCCCTTTCTCGGCCGCGTCGCCGGACCCATGACCCGCACGGTGGAGGACGGCGCACTGCTGATGAACGTCATCTCCCGGCCCGACCCGCGCGACTATGCGAGCCTGCCCCATGACGGGCAGGATTTCGCCGCGGGTCCGGCGGGCCTGCCCCTGAAGGGCCTGAAGGTCGGCGTCATCACCGCCATGCCGGCGGGCCTGCCCGCCGATACCGCCATCGTCGCAGCGGTGGAGGCGGCGGCCGCGACGCTGGCCGCCGAGGGCGCCGTCGTCACGCCGGTCGAGGGCTATCTGACCCTCGCCATGCTCGACGGCATCTGCCGCTTCTTCGAGGCGCGCTCCCACGGCGACGTGGCGCGGCTCTCCGCGGCGGAGAAGGCGCGTATCCTGCCCTATATCGTCGAATGGGCGACTTGGCGCGCCGGCGCCTTCACCGGCGAGGACGTGATGAGCGGCTTCCTCGCCGTGCAGGCCATGCGCGAGGCGGCGACACAGGCGATCCAGGGGTTCGACTTTCTCCTGTCGCCCTGCACCTGCCCGGTGAACTATGCCGCAGAGGCCCACTCCCCCACCGACGACCCGCACCGGGCGCTGGAGCACATCCCCTTTACCGTGGCGCAGAACTTCTCCGAACAGCCCGCGGCGAGCGTCAACTGGAGCTACGACCGGACCGGCTTCCCCATCGGCGTCCAGGTCACCGGCCACCGCTTCGATGATCGGGGCGTCATGCGCTTCTGTATGGCACTGGAGAAGCTGCGGCCGGCGCAGAGGGATTGGCCGGTGGTGGGGTAGCCGGACGCGCTCAACCTCTTCGCGTCATGCCCGGGCTTGTCCCGGGCATCCACGACTTG